>NZ_MSKL01000011.1 GCF_001937665.1 Actinomyces oris
CCCGCCGACACCCGGAAGGCATGGTTCGGCTCTGTCGCGAACGGTGTCATGAGAAGGAGCGGCAGGAGCGGATGACAGGGGCGTTGACATCCTTGCCGATCATGTTGACACCTTGTGGATCCACCTTCGACTGTGGAGGCCTGGAGCGCCAGAAGACGTAATTGAGGTTGTCTCCGTCGTCCGAGCCGAACGTGACTTTATTGGATGCATCGATCCAGATCGTGTTGTCGAACCCGTGGACGGTGAGTGACTCGATCTCCCCTTCAATGATGACCACGAGACTTTGTGCGGTGATTGTTACGTCCCGTGCACCCGCCGAGACCTTGACCACCTGGTCGGTAGAGAGCTCGTTGGAGGTGACATTCACCTGGTCGGAGGCGGGCACCACCTTGGTGACCTCGGCCTCCGCCTGGGCTCGGGTGTCCTCCGCGTCGTTGTCGGTCAGCTCGTCGTCGTACTCGCTGATCTCGGAGGACGTGCAGTTCCCGAACTCCAACGGATCAACCGGGCTGGTGTCCTCCAGCTTCCCAGTGGGCTCCTCCACGGCCTCCTGAGCGGCAGCGTCGTGCGCTTGGTCAGGCGGAGCCGAGGACGCTCTCGTGGCGCCGGTCCAGCCGACTGAGCAGCCGGACAGGGTCAGCAGGCACGCGGCCATGAAGGAGGCGGAACGCAGCATCGGGGAGCGGGACAACGGAGGACCTCATTCGGCAGACATGGTGGTGCCGGCGGGACACGGAAGACCGCGTTCCACCGGCACCACAATTGGTCAGTGCGTCCAACTATAGACGCACGAGAGGGATCAGGACTCCCCGCCCTGGGACCCGGAGGTACCTGCGTTGACGTTGGTCAAGTCGTAGCGGGCAACGGCCTGGGCCAGGACGGAGTGGTCGAGGCGCCCCTGCTCCACCAGCGCCTGGAGGGCGCGGACCACCACCGACTGGGCGTCGATGAGGTAGTGGCGCCTGGCGGCGGCACGAGTGTCGGAGAATCCGAAGCCGTCAGCACCCAGGGTGTAGTAGTCGCCGGGTACCCAGGCGCGGATCTGGTCGGGGATCAGGTGGTCGTAGTCGCTAGTGGCGATGAAGGGGCCAGTGCCCTCGGAGAGCTTCTGCGTCACGTAGGGGACCTGCTTCTGGGCGTCGGGAGCCAGGAAGTTGGCCTTCTCTACCTCAAGGGCCTGGCGCCGCAGCTCGTTCCAGCTGGTGACGGACCACGTAGCGGCACGGACACCCCAGTCCTCGGCCAGGATGCGGCGGGCCTCCTCGATCCAGGGCACTCCGACACCGGAGGCCAGGAGCTGGACCTCGGGCCCCTCGCCGTCGGGAGCCGTGCTGATGCGGTGAATACCGCGCAGGATTCCCTCGACGTCGACGCCGTCGGGCTCGGCGGGCTGGTGGATCGGCTCGTTGTAGACGGTCAGGTAGTACATGACGTCCCGGTTGCGGCCCGAGTCCGGCCCGTACCAGCGCTCCAGGGCGTCGCGCACGATGTGCCGGATCTCGTAGGCGTAGGCCGGGTCGTAGCTGATGACGGCCTCGTTGGTGGCCGAGATGATGGGGGAGTGGCCATCCATGTGCTGGGTGCCCTCACCGGTCAGGGTGGTGCGCCCGGCGGTGGCCCCGATGATGAAGCCACGGGTCAGCTGGTCGCCGGCGGCCCAGAACTGGTCACCGGTGCGCTGGAAGCCGAACATCGAGTAGAAGATGTAGACCGGGATCATGGGCTCGCCGTGGGTGGCGTAGCTGGTGCCGGCCACCTGGAACAGGGAGACCGAGCCTGCCTCGTTGATGCCCGTGTGCATGAGCTGGCCGGAGGTGGACTCCCGGTAGGACAGCATCATGTCGGCGTCGACCGGCGTGTAGTTCTGGCCCTGGGTGTTGAAGATCTTCTTGGTGGGGAAGAGCGACTCCAAACCGAAGGTGCGCGACTCGTCGGGGACGATCGGTACGATGCGCCGGCCGATTCCCTTGTCCTTGATGAGCTCCTTGAGCAGGCGCACGAAGGCCATCGTGGAGGCGACCTCCTGCTTGCCCGAGCCGCCCTTGAGGATGTCGTAGGTCTTGTCGCCCGGAAGCTCGAGCTCGACGCCTGCGTCGCGGCGCTCGGGGATGAAGCCGCCGAGCTGACGGCGCCGGTCCAGCATGTAGAGCAGGGAGGGGTCGTCGTCAGCCGGCCGGTAGTACGGCGGCATCTTGGGGTTGGCCTCAAGCTGCTCGTCCGTGATCGGGATGTGCAGACGGTCGCGCAGGGCCTTGAGGTCATCCAGCGCCAGCTTCTTCATCTGGTGGGTGGCGTTGCGGCCGGCGAAGTGCCCGCCCAGCAGGTAGCCCTTGACCGTGTGCGCCAGGATGACGGTGGGCTGACCCTTGTGCTCCGTGGCGGCCTTGTAGGCGGCGTACATCTTGCGGTAGTCGTTGCCGCCGCGCTGGAGAGCCCAGATCTCGTCGTCGGTCCAGTCCTTGACGAGCTCGGCGGTGCGTGGGTCGCGACCGAAGAAGTGCTCGCGGATGTAGGCACCGTCATTGGCCTTGAAGGTCTGGTAGTCGCCGTCGAGCGTCTCCATCATGAGGTGCTCCAGGGCGTGGTCCTTGTCCGCGGCGAGGAGCTGGTCCCAGCCACGGCCCCAGATCACCTTGATGACGTTCCAGCCGGCGCCCTTGAAGAAGGCCTCGAGCTCCTGGATGATCTTGCCGTTTCCTCGCACCGGGCCGTCGAGGCGCTGCAGGTTGCAGTTGATGACGAAGGTGAGGTTGTCCAGCTGCTGGCTGGCCGCCAGCTGCAGCATGCCGCGGGACTCGGGCTCGTCCATCTCGCCGTCGCCAAGGAAGGCCCAGGTGTGCTGCTGGGAGGTGTCCTTGATGCCGGCGCCCTGAAGGTACTTGTCGAACCAGGCCTGGTAGATCGCCTCCGACGGGCCGAGCCCCATGGAGACGGTGGGGTACTCCCAGAAGTCCTCCATGCGGCGCGGGTGCGGGTAGGAGGGCAGGCCGCGGCCGCCGGCCGGGCGGGACTCCTCCTGGCGGAAGCCGTCCAGGTCCGCCTCATTGAGGCGGCCCTCGATGAAGGCGCGGGCGTAGTTGCCCGGAGAGGCGTGACCCTGGAAGAAGACGTGGTCGCCACCGCCGGGGTGGTCCTTGCCCCGGAAGAAGTGGTTGAAGCCGACCTCGTAGAGCGTTGCGGTCGAGGCGTAGGAGGAGATGTGTCCGCCGACCCCGACCCCGGGGCGCTGGGCGCGGGTGACCATGACGGCGGCGTTCCAACGCAGCCAGCGCCGGTAGGTGCGCTCGGCGCTCTCATCGCCGGGGAAGTAGGGCTCGTTGGTGACGTCGATGGTGTTGATGTACGGCGTCGTCATCTCGGTGGGAACCGTGACGTTCTTCTGCCGGGCCTGAGCCAGCATGCTCAGCAGGATGTAGCGCGCGCGCTTGGCGCCCTTGTCCGCGATGAGGGCATCGAGGGACTCGTGCCACTCCTTGGTCTCCTCTGGGTCGTTGTCGGTCACCTTCGTCAGGAGGCCGTCAATGAGCGGCGTGGAGTCACTGGTGGGGCTCACGGATTCCTCTTTCCTCGCGTCTGTGCGGTCGGCCCGAGCCTCATTGCGTGCGATGGCGCCGATGGTGGCGTTGGCGTACGCCTGAAGTCAGGCCGCTGTGGATGACGGCCCTAATCTACGACCTGCGACGGGGCGAACGCTGCACCCAACGGGAGGAAAGTCCCACCTCACGTATGGTGTGACTCACATGATGGCGGGTTGGTTTCGATGTTGAGGGCTGAGGGGTGTGGGGCTTGAAGACGGTGGCCGCGCCGGAATCGAACTTCAAAGGAAAGTTCAAGGTAATCTGACATGCGTGTTCACTTGCGCGGCTGGTGCCGGGTGCGGTGGGCTAGTACCTATCGCCCAGCAGCGGGCGAGCGGTAGACGGGCGCAGCCCAGAAGGACGGTGTAAAGACGTGGCGAGTACAGCGGGTGGAGCTTTCGGCTTCGCCTCCGGTCTCATCATTCAGGAGTTCGGCTACGACGACGACGTCGACGAGACCTTGCGGCAGGCCGTTGAGGCGGAGACCGGAACCACTCTGGTGGACGAGGACTATGAGGACGTGGCCGACTCGGCCATCGTGTGGTGGCGTGACGACGACGGCGACGTCGACGACCTCACCGACCTCCTCATGGACGCCCAGGCCAACCTCGACGGTGCGGGGCTCATCTGGGTGCTGACGCCCAAGGCACGTACCACTGGCGCCGTTCAGGCCGCTGAGGTGGAGGAGGCTGCCGCGACAGCCGGCATGCACGCAACCTCCGCCGCCTCCATGGGGCAGCACTGGAGCGGTATCAGGGTCTCCAGCCGAGGGCGCTGAGGCGCCCCAATGGCCGCGCGGCATGCTGCGCCGTCAGAGGTGGAGATGATTAGTGGCTTGCCCGGCGGAGGCGGTAAAGTCTCCGGCTGAGGCGGCTCGCGCCGTCAGCCGCATGTGCGGGCACCGGGAGCTCGGGAATGTGCTTCTGGGAACGTCTGCACCTGGACCTGTAGCTCAGTTGGTAGAGCAACGCGTTTACACCGCGTCGGTCGTCGGTTCGAGTCCGGCCGGGTCCACCACGGGCGTGACCTCGTCATTCGCGCGCCCGCAGCATTCTTAGGCCCGGTCCCGTGAGCCGAGGCGCCGAGCCAGGCCGGCGACGGCGTCGACGAGATCCGTGACTCCCGGGTCCTCGACGGGGAAGTGGCCGCACTCGCGCAGCACCACCAGCTCGGCCGGACCTGCGGCACGCGACAGCACCCGGGCGCTGAGCTCGACCGGAGTCCACGCGTCCCGGCCGGGGTGCAGCAGCGTCAACGGTGTGCGGTTGCGCTCAGGCGGGGTGTGCATGAACCGCAGGTAGGAAGCGAGGAACCCCAGAGGGACCCTGGCGGCGCCCCCGCGCGGGTCGATGGCGCACAGGCGGGACAGTGCGCGGTCGCGGCTCATCCGCCGCAGGTTCGCCACTGCGCTCATCGGCACCATGGTGCGCGCCAGCTTTCCGCGGGCGAGCGTCGACAACGGCCCGCCCAGGACGCCCAGTGCCCCAGCACGCGTCATATGTGCTCGGGCGCGCCAGTCACGTGGGTCGAGCAGGCAGGTGGCGGCCACCGCCTCCACGTGCGGCGAATGGGCCGCCACCTCATAGGCGAGAAGGCCGCCGATGCTGGCGCCCAGAAGCATCAGAGGACGGTGATCGCGCTCGGCCTCAACAAGGTCGACGAGGAGGTCGACCCAGGTCCCGTAGCGCACGGCCGCCGGATCCGGTGATGTCGTGCGTCCGTACAGAGGCAGGTCGACGGCGCTGACGTCGATGCCGCGTGAGGCCACCAGCGCGGCGATGGGCCACAGCGCTCCGCTGTGCCCGCCCGCCCCGTGCACGAGCAGCACCCGGGCCGGCGCCCCCGGGTCGGAGGCTCGCGCGATGTGCACGCGGTGGCCGTGCCACTGCCACCACGTCGACTCGGGCACCAGTGAGGCCGCGCGCTGGTGGTGCGGCGGCAGGAAGGGGACGTACGGATTGGTCGGCACGCGTCGATGCTAGCCGCGTGAGCCGTGGGCGCGTGTGCTTCAGCAGCGGAGGTGTCGAGGTGGGGGAGCGGCTATGGTGGTCGTGGCGATGGAGGCAAAGAGGGCTGCCATCAGGTCCCTATCCGACCTTTTTATCCGTGTGGTACTTCTGTCAACCGGTTAGAGGAGAGGCAATGAGCGACGAGCAGGAGAGTATCCCGGTGGAGCTGTCCGAGGCGCTGTCGGAGAATGAGGCGGCGGAGAGGATATTCGCGGCTCTGCCCCCATCGCACCGGAACGAGTACCTGCGCTGGATCAGTGAGGCGAAGCGTGCCGAGACCCGCCGTCGTCGGGCCACCAGAGCAGCAGAGATGATGGTTGATAAGCACGGGTAGGTGTGTCCGACCCTGACTTGTCCTAGCCGAGCCGTTGTCATGGCGAGGGGCGGGCGCGGCCCTGCGAACCGTTGCTGAGTCGCCGCTGACGCGATTCCTCAGGCTCGCTTGGTGAACCGGTGGTGCTGCTCGACGCGGGTGCCGAAGTGCTGGGGGCGATGCTGCCCGCGGAGAATGACCTGATCGTCGACCCAGCGCTCCCACTGTGTGGCGCGCTTCCGCTCGCCCGCACCCAGCGGCATGGCCACGCCGGTGTCGAGGAGATCATCGAGGATCAGAAACGAGGGCTCAGGGGTATCGATGTCCCAGTCGATGATCCCCCATGGCCCGTCGGGGCTGAGGAGAACCAGTGACCGGTTGAGGTCGTGCAGGTCGTTGAAGTGCTCGTCCTTGCCGCTCTTGGAGTTCCAGTACCAGCGTGCCAGCCGGAATGACTCCGACATCTGTGTCCAGCTCTGATAGCGTTCTCGCAGCCCACGATCCAGGATCGTGAGCGTGTCCCAGGTCTCGTCCTCGGTCAGCCACCCCAGCGCGAATCCGCAGCGTGTCAGCATGGCGGCACGGACCAGGTCCCAGGCGGAGAAGTCCACGTTTCGGATGTCCCGATCATTATTGAGCATGCGTCCGAGGCGCCACAGCGTCTCGGACGCATCTGAGGACGAGTCGGAACTCTCTCGCAGCTCGTGGCGCTCGGCCTCCGCCAGGGAAGTATCGACCCAGCGAGCGCGCTCCGCATTGAATCCGCTGCGGTGGCCGGAGGTGATGAGCCAGTAGATCCGGGAGAGGAGGTCGGTGCGGGAGCGTACGCCCCAGTCGAGCGAGAGCATGGTGCGTGTGCCGTCAAGATCGGAGCAGGCGAGACGGTCCCACGGGTCCCGGCGGCACAGGGAGTACGGCGCGCAGATCGCCAGGAGCCGCTCCTGCGGACCGGCGGTGAACTCATCGGGCTCGGAGTCTCTGATGGGCCGATGGTGCTCAGTGAGCTCATTCCATGTGGACTCCTCGCCCCGGTGCGGGGCGGAGGAGGCCTTGTCGCGGCGCAAGCGCACTTTCTGATGGATTGATTTGGAGATCTCGACGGTGGCGATCACCCCAAAAACTACCAGCGCGACGGAAAGGAGCAAGGGCTGCAAGGACATAAAGAGAAGTGTGCAACATGCGAACAGGTGAGTACCAAATTGTTGCACAGAGGTCGATGCAGTAATTATTGAGTTGAATGCCTGTTTATTTACAGGCTGTCGATCAGGCTTTCGAGACGTTTCATTCCTTCGTGCAGCTCGTCACAGGAGGCCGCGTAGGACAACCGTACGTGGGAGTGAGCCGTGGTCGTGGAGAAGTCCTGTCCCGGAGTGAGAGCCACATGCGCCTCCTCCAGGGCACGGAGACAGAAGGTCTGGGCGTCGAGCCCTGTGGAGGAGACATCGAAGTAGACGTAGAAGGCGCCGTCGGGAAGGACCGGTACAGGCAGGTCGATGCGTTGCAGCCCGTCGAGCACGATGCTCCTGCGGGCAAGAAGCTCTTGCCGGCGTTCCTCGCATACGGAGATGGATTCGGGGGAGAAGGCCGCCAGTGCGGCCTGCTGAACAGGCGTCGAAGCGCACAGGAAGTAGTTGACCGCCAGGTTCTCCGTGGGCTGCACCAGTTCCTCGGGAAGGATCGCCCAGCCCAGGCGCCAGCCCGTCATCCCGAAGTACTTGGAGAAGGAGTTGATGACGATCGCGTCGGAGTCGGCCTCCAGGACGGTACGCGCCGGCGTTCCGTCGTCGTCTGGATCGGCCAGGCCCAGGTAGATCTCGTCAACGATCCGCCAGGCGCTGCGTTCACGGGCCAGCGCGCAGATCGATGCCAGCTCCTCGAAGGGGATCGACGTGCCCGTGGGGTTGGACGGTGTCGCCAGCATCACCGCGCTCGTCTGAGGAGTCCACGCCGCCTCGGCTGCGGTCCGGTCCATCTGGTAGCGGCTGGCAGGACTGGTAGGTGCCAGAACGATCCGGCCGCCGTAGGTCTCCACCAGCTGTCGGTTACAGGGGTAGGACGGATCTGCGATGACGACGTCGTCACCGGGCTGTGTGGTGGCAGCGGCCACCAGCAGGAGCGCCGAGGACGCGCCGGTAGTTACGACGATCCGGGCAGGATCGATCTTGACACCGTGCCTGTCCCGGTAGAAGCCCGCAATGGCCTCACGCAGTGCGAGCAGGCCAAGGGCGGGGGAGTAGGGCAGTGGCCGGCCATCCATGACACGGCACATCTCCTCGCGGACAGCAGGAGGTGCACCGAAGTCGGGCTCACCCAGGCTGAGCTTGGCGATCGAGTGGCCCTCCGCCTGGAGGATTCCAGCGCGTTCGCCAATGCTCATCGCATGGAAGGGCTGAGCGGCCTTGGCCCGGGCGGTGATCTTCATGACGGCTCCTTGACTCGGGGCGGGACAGGACCAGTGTCCTCCTTCTCATGGCGGGAGGGCAAAGGTCCCGAGGACCCGGGAGAAGAGGAGAGGAGAAGACCTCCTGATCCCTCATTCTCCCGGTTGATATCTTGTTCTCCTGTACCGTGTCTGAAAGGCTCTGAGAGCAACACTCGTGTCTAGGACGGAGTCCGATCGTGCTCACTGACGCCATGATGCTTGTCTCTCCCTTTCACGCTGACTACGAGTTCCTGGCCAGGCCGTATCACGAGGCAGCTCCTGAGCTCTGGGACACGGAGGGCGCTGGACTGGCGGGGTTGAGCCAGGAGGTCGCGGCCACTCTCCTGGAGGAGTCCTTCGAGGTTGTGGACGCCGCCTCTGCGATCGAGTGGTGTGACTCGCTGGAGGCCGAGGCCGGCTTATGGCCGGATTCGAGCCTCGTAGCTGAGCACGTACCCGCCGTGTCGATGCTCGCCGGCTCCGCAGTGGCTGCGGGCTTCGACTGCTGCCGCGTCATCAACATCCTCACCTCGGCTCGCGCAGCGGGCTATATAGACGAGCGCATGTTGGCGGCCCTCCTTGAGCGCTACGTGCAGGGTTTCGTTGACCGCTGCTCCGGATGGGGGCAGTACCTGGCCTCGGTCATCGTGGGCAAGGTGGCGTTCCAGGTCATGTACGCAACACCTGAGACTCGCCATGTTGATGCGACGATCATTCTTGAAGGCGCCCACATCATGGCACTGACTGCTCCTGTCACCCTGTTCCGCACAGAAATCTGGCCTGCGGAGGATCTCAGTGCCTTGATCAGCGCGATCGAGGCCCTTATTCCTGCCGAGCGTGTGCGTGCTGTCCGTCTTGGTGCCAGTGGGTGGCTGGCGACGGCTGAGCATCCTCTGGACTCGGCTACCGCCAAGGTGCTTGAGAATGCGGACACGGATGCGGGGACGTTTCTGCGTGCACGTGCTCTGGCACAGGAGGTCTTCTGGCGTCCCGCCGATGCAGGTGGCATCGGGGGCGTCTTCGAAGATCTGAGAACTGCCCGTATACCTCTGTGGGATCTGCCTGCTCGCGGCGACGGCGCAGCGGCGACCACGTTCTGGACCGACTCGAGTCTTGACCAGGAGCACTGGAGCGGCGTGCCGTTCCTGCGTACGAGTGAGGGGGCTCGGCTTACCGCCGTGATGACGGAGGACGCCTGCTTCCTGGTCTCCAGAAAGGCGCTGCGCCGAGTCTTCACCCCGATCCCCTGGGAGCAGGTGAGGTTCACGGTGTCAGTGATGCCGGGGCAGGACATCGTCTTCTACGCCAATGGCAAGAAGCTTGGCACGCTCTTCCCCGACTGGGATGTGGTGGGGGTGATCAACCCCGAGTTGCCGTTGCACCTGGAGGCCTTCATGAATGGTCTGGGACCGCGTGTGCGTGCCTTCAGCGCCGCCTACCCGTTATGAGCAGGGTGAGTGTGCCGTTGAGCTCAGCAGCCTCACCTGGTTCGCCCGGGCTCCAGGCCCGCAACCAGTCCAGAGACTGAACCGATGTGAGAGGAACTCTGTGACGCGTTTCCGAGCCGGTGGTGAGGGTTTGTATAGCGATGCTGTGGTGCACCTGGGCAGCATCAACTCGAACAACTGGCTACCCCTGCTCGCCTTCCGCAAGCGTCTCATCGCGGGTGAGGTGGCTCCAGAACCGAGCACGGCTAGCGTAGCGCCCACCGAGCAGGCGAGCGAGACCACGACGACCCGCGGTATCCGCAACACGGCCTGCCGTCCGATCAGCGCGGCCAAGAAGGAGCAGATCCTGAGGCTTGAGCCCACAGGTATGTCGGCCCACGAGATCGCTGCCGAGGTCGGTGTCACTGAGTCCACCGTCCGCGCCACGTGCCGCCAGGCCAAGCGACCACCCCGCCGCAAGCGACACTTCACCAGCGATGACCTCCAACGTGCCCAGCAGCTCTACGCTCAAGGTCGTACCTACATCGATATCGGTCTGGAGCTCGGCTTCGGGCGGGATACGGTGAGCAAGCATCTGGCGGCCGCGCAGAAATGACAAGAGGCGGGGGAGCAGTGTGTGTCCTCTGCTCTTCTCGTAGATGGCGATGTAGATCGTCAAGCGCATAGCCCTCCACCACACTCCACCGTAGTCATACGTCTCAAGGAGACAGTGGTAAGCCTGCGCAACGATCCGGCCGATCTTGTCCTTTAGAGGCGGGTGCGTTCATGCCTATGCCGAGAGCGAGGCTGTCAAGCACATTGCCCAGTTGCCGAGCGTCAGTAAGGGTAAGGATACAGTGCAGACGAGTAATGTAGGGCGGGAAATGCGACATATGAGGGGCTCTCAGAGTTGTAGTGATCGCCTCCATTTGCGCAGTATGGGGATTCATGTGAAATAAGTCTAGTTAACTGCTAAAGTGTGCTCATATACCTCAGGTCTCATCATACCCGTACACAAACGCCCCTGTTGAAAGCGACAGGCAAAATACCTCGCTGTGCGGTCCAGGATGGTAGCGAGCGATACAATGGCTATCCTTTCCTGTTGCCATGCGAAGGGTACTGCGCAAGCCGGACGGCAAACTTTTTTCGTCACTCTGCAGTGCCGATGCCTCATCATTATCGAGTTCGCTATATGACTGCCAAGATGAGCAGCCACCTGAGCAATCGGCAAACAGTTGATTAGCAAGCAATTTATGACGTTTCTCGGCATCGGAAATATAGCCAATTACGCTGCCGCTTGGGCCGTCGCGGCTGAACTTGGGTGAACCTTGGCTATACCGAATGTCGAGAGCCCGAGTGTGCTCGTTAGGCAAACGTTGCTTGAGTGTGCTAGTCGCGTCAACCGCAAAGAATGGTGATGTGAGAAGTACGTATGGAATGCCATAAATAATGATTCCTGAGCCAATGAGGCCAGTGGCAATAATAAAGATGGTTCTTAGGATAAATCGTAACATACGTTATATATTATACGTATTCTATAAAATTAATCCAATCAAACATTGAGTTGGTTTATCGCATAACCGAACCTGTCCACAGGCTCGAATATAATCTACTCGCCCCCTCCTTTATTCTTGATAAGTCAAAACCATTGGTTGGTTGGAAATTTACTGGCTCTTCGTGTTTAAAGGTGTAGTGGCCGGGGCCTATTGAAGTGCGTAGGTGGGGCGGGTGCGTCGTTGCTTGGGTAGGGGTCGAGGTCTCCCGATGATGGGAGCTGCTACATACTGGGATGCGTGTTGTGTGGCGGACATACAAACCAACAAGTCGCTAATCGAGGATCGCGCGCTCCAATTCAGCGGAAAGGCGACAAAACTCGATAGCCTGCAACTCACTCATCTCTACGTCTGCGTACTGATGAACAATCTGGTTGCGCATCTGATTGAGTCGCTCAGCGGCGCTCGCTTCCTCAGAACTAAGCAGGCCAGTTTCTTGCGCTTCCTTGATCATCCTGCCCATTGGCTGCGGTCGCCGCCGATCTTCCGGTGACTGGGGCGCCTCTCGGTACGCTTTGTCCATGCGCCGACGAAGTACCGACTCAAATCGTGCTGCACTCGCCAGTGCGGCCGCTGCGGGATCTATGGCAGCAATCTCAGCGAAGCTCTTTGAAGGGGACTCCTCGAGAGTGTCAGTTGGACTTGCACTGGGTGCTGACGTCGATACGGCTTGGCGGACGCTGTCGAGTTCGAAATCGATCTTGCGGGTGGTCAGCTTAACGCCGCTCAGCCCCGCTTCGATTTGCTCTACGTTCTTTGGGTCAAGCAGTTTTAGCAAGCGTCCTTTGAGGAGCCAAACGGCGACAAGGATCGTGATTGGCCAAGCAACGTGACTGACTAGGGCCACGGCCAGTTTGGCCCACTCAAGTTTCATGTCACTAACCCTAGTGGCGTCTCATCTCACGAGGGTCCAGACAGGGCAGACCCGCGTGTCGCGTGACGTGTGGTGTATGCCATGCTGGGCATGGACACTTCCGATTGTTCGTCGCGTCGCCGGCTCGTGCTGATTGAATCGCCCCGGGTTTGATGGAGGCAGTGATGACACGGAAGGATCACTGTCATGGGACAGAAGAAGTACCCCGATGAGCTGCGGGAGCGAGCCACGAGGATGACCTTGGAGGCACTGTCTGACCCGGCGCGGGCCAAGGGCTCGATCCGTCGGATCGCCGACGAGCTGGGCGTCCACCCCGAGGCTCTACGCACCTGGGTCAAGAAGGCCCAGATCGACCAGGGCACCCGGCCCGGCACCACCACCGATGAGACGCAGCGGATCAAGGAGCTGGAGAAAGAAGTCCGAGAGCTGCGAAGAGCCAACGCGATCCTGAAGAGCGCGTCAGCTTGTCTATCGCGGCGGAGTGTGAGCGCCCGTCCCGTTGATCTGCCAGTACATCGAGACCAAGAAGGAGGAGTTCGGGGTCGAGCCGATCTGCCGGGCGTTGACCAGCGCCGGAGTCAAGATCGCCCCGAGCACGTGACTCACGCAGCCAAGACCCGTCCCCCATCAGCCAGGTCGTTGCGCGACGAGACTCTCAAGACGGAGATATCCAAGGTCCACAAGGACAACTACTCGGTGCTGGGGGCCCGCAAGATGCACGTAATGCTCAACCGCCCTGAGATCGCCGAGCGTCACGGTGCCGGTCATGTGGCCCGCTGTACCGTCGAACGCCTCATGGGCGACTTGGGCCTGCGCGGCGTCAGACGCGCCAAATCACCACGTACCACGCGCTCGGTGTCTAAGGACCAGTGCCCGGCCGACCTGGTCAAGCGCCACTTCGAGGCGTTTGCTCCCAATGAGCTGTGGGTCGCCGACATCACCTATGTCCGTACGTTCTCGGGGTGGGTGTACGTCGCTTTCGTCACCGACGTGTACTCGCGGCGGATCATCGGCTGGCAGACCTCCACCAGTCTGTACACCGACCTGGCTCTGGATGCCCTCAAGATGGCGGTCTGGCAACGGAAACGCGCCGGAGCTGATCTCTGTGGCCTGGTGCATCACTCCGACCGCGGGGTGCAGTACAGGTCCATCCGCTACGGGGCCGCCCTGGCCGAGTGCGAGGCGGTCGCCTCGGTGGGTTCGAAGGGGGACTCCTACGACAACGCCCTGAGGTAGGCGGGGTGTGCGGCCGTGGGTGGTGGGTTCGAAGGGGGACTCCTACGACAACGCCCTGGCCGAGGCGCTCAACTCGCTGTACAAGGCCGAGCAACCACCGGTACCAGATAAACCAGTTTCCACCAAACCCGAGGCTTTGATGCCCCCATCAAGCAGATCATAGGCTCTGCCTACTACAAGCTCAAACGCGAAGAGCCGCACTACCAGCCGCCACCTCCGTTATCAAGGCCAAGTTCACTGCATGTTTTGGCTTGTCCACCTGCTGTACCTGCTCCTTCGGAGCCGCCTTGTGCGGGTGCATTCGGAAGATCTCCTAGAGAGAAAATATTATACTCCATAGCGGCGCCAGTTACGGCCTCTTGGTGGAGTATGTCATACTCGCCGCCTGCCTCAAAATTATAATAGTCATACACGAGATAACATGATGACGACAGCCGGTAAATGTCGAAATGCCCCAACGCTAAGTGTGTCGGTAGATCTACCTTATTGCGATTGGGGTCAAACCCTGCCATGCCCCCCACGGGAATTTTATATGCGATATCGAGGAAGTCTTGATAGTCGACAAAGTAGTTCCAACTAATGAACGTATCGGCTCCTGGAGTGCCAGCAACTCTCTGGTAGTGAGCAAGCAACATTTCTGGCAATCCCGGTTCTACGTGCGGGTTGTTTGGGAAAAAGTATGCGATGTTGTAGCGCTCTGGAATAGTCGGTGGCTTTTTAAGATAGACGGTGACGTTGCCGCCAAACTTGAATGGGAATTTCCTATCGGCCTCAGGCGGTCCGTTGGGGTCGCACATCGGCACGACTGGATCATCGCCACCTGTATCGAGGTAGGCGTGTGATACCAGGCCAGTCGGATATCCTGGTATCCTGTACCAAATGGTACTTGCAGGCTGTCCAGGGAACGGGCTGGGGACGGCGCTCCCACTAATCCAGCACATCGGCCATACGAAGGAGCCAGCACTGATAGTATCGATGATATTCTCGTTAGTGCTGGTGTCGGCAGTATTGCGCACATTGATGTATTGGACTTCGGGTGTATCAAACACCTTCACAACAGCATAGTTTGCACTTGCCGTTGGTGCTGCAAACACTGCTGCAGCGGTGGCTAACGGCACGCTGAGGCAGATTGTCATCAGTTTTTTTGCTTTGCTCGTCTTGCTCATCGTGATCCTCCTCGGGGATGAGGGCGATGGAGCTGTTGACTCCAGCAGACGTCCTTGCCTGCATCTCCGAGGCTATACCGCCTAGACGATTAGTAGTGGCACACGTCACCAACTGTGATGAAACCGTAACAAATACTGTGGTGGCAGCCAATGCTGATGAGTGAACGTTGGAGGAGCGACGCAAAAGCCGCCCTGGGAGCTGGCGTCTGTGGGGGCCAACTTCCCAGGGCGAGTCGATGTGGTAAGAGCATGCTCAGGCGCTGGCGGCGTGTACCTGTCCTTCACCTGCGCCGCAGTAGTGGATGGTCAGATCGCAGAGTGACCCACCGGTTTCAAGCGGCACTACTCTGAACTGCCGCATGTATCCGTCACTCGAGGCCCACTGAGTGGGGGTGGGTGACAGGTGCCGGTGAAGGCGCTACCCCTGGGGCTGAGCCCGATCCGAGTGCGCGCTGAGGCGGACCGGAGGGGCGCAGTGGCACGATGCAGGATGTTGATTGTTCAACGTGTTCTGTCAGCGGCACTGTACTGCTCTGTTACTCGTATCCGTCGGCGTTCCTCCGAGTGCTCACTCCATGCGATCCAATACGTCTGCTCGTGATTTCTAACCATTACGGTAATTATTTCGGGCGGTCTGCAAATCACTCCAATCGCTCTCAAGGTCGGCGGGCGTCGGCCTAGTTCCTAGAGTTACCAATGGCTGTGAATGGCTATCAATATAGCGGCAGGAGTCCCTAAATACTCGACTGACCACCTGAATTACTTCTGGCAACAGATCCACTTTGACTTTCGAAAGGCAGTTCAAGCGCACGTTGGGCTGGTATCGCAATGTCACTCCGGCAAAGACTTCTGTCTCAATAAATACCTCACACCAAGAACGAATCAAGCTATAGCCCCTCTGAACCAGTTCGTCACGCTCATTGCTGTCCTTTGACGACTTTGCTTCCTGTACAATCGAGTTGATCCGCTTTGAGATTTTTGAATAGGAGTCCCATCTTGGATGGCTTCCTCGCACGATGAAACCTTTACCGTTTTCGTCAGAAATCTGAAAGTATGCGCACGTTCGTCCAGTATCGTCGATAATTTGCAGGAGCTTTGTCGTGAAAAAAATATCGTGAGTAAACACGATGACCTGAGCTGTTTCAGAAAAAGCCACAACTCTTTCTGCGACTTCGCTAACTCGACGATGGTCGAGGCTTGAAACAGGATCGTCAAAGATCACGGGCGCTGTTACTCCAGAAAGCCGGGCTTCGGCAAGAAAGTCAGCCATAGCAAGTACTTTCTGCTCACCTTCAGAAAATACCGCAGAAGGCTTATGATTGTCGGCCACTATTCTATTGCGCTGCGCACGCCCTTGCCGCCCAATGTGATTCACCTTCACTACTGGAGCCCGGAGCGCCTTACATTCTTCTGCAAATAGAGTGTCGAAATCAATGTTGATGAGTTTTTCGTTGGCTCGTTTAGAATATTCTGTAAGTTTGCGAGTAAGGCGTGTAAACTGCTCGCTGCAGTTATCAAGCCGAGCAAACCACTGAGCCTTGGTGACAAACTCTTCGATATTGGTCCACGACTTGCCAAGCTCAACCGCCGCAACAAGTTCAGAAAGGCGATGCTTCTCTTTTTGCAGTATTTCGGAGCGATTTGCGTCTTGATCTTGGAGTTGTTCACGTTCTTGCGTTATGTTCTCGAATTCAGTTTTCAGATCTACACCATCAATACTTACGGTGTTGGTCGCCGACAGCGCTAGTTGTTCAGTAGCGGAAAGAGTCTCGACTGCTACTTCAAGCGCATTCACAATCCGCTCGAGCTTAGCATAATAGGCGGGCTTGTCGTCGGAGTTGGCATGTTCCTGTATAAGTGTTTTGGCATCAGAGAGTTGTGTCGACGTTAGTCTCCCAACGAGCTTCTTGAGTCGTTCTTTGCTGCTATTGATGTCCGCAGAGATCTTATCTTCCAGGAGTTCGGAATACTTCTCGATGAGCGTGCGAGCTGCATCCTGCAATGGTTGCCGACAATACAGGCAGCGCCCGGTATCGTATACCGAATGTGCATCGAGGTGTTGACGATACCTCTCGGCGGACTCGATGAACATCATCCAGGTGTCATCTGGAGCCATTGGCAAGTCGGCTTCTTTAAACAGTGCATCGCGGAATAGTCGATAGTTCTCTTCGAGCTGCTTAAGTTTCTGGCGCTCTTGCTCGTATGCATCGACGTCAAAGTCTTCTATCGCACGGGTGGCTTCACAGGCTTGGCTTAATGCTTGTTCAGTGCGCTGCAGCTCTCGAATCCTGATTTTGATAGTATTGGATTCCAGCTCGGCCACCCTCGTACGTTGCGATTCGATACGGGTGTTAACCTCTGGGTCGGCGACTGCCATTGTTTTTAGGTGCGCTAGGTCTGTTGCAGCACTAAGCGAAGCGATATGCTGATATACACTGGTGTTTTTGTCGAACCGAGATAGGATGTCATCGAGTACTGTTGAAGGGGCTCCAGCGTTCTTTTTTGCGGTATTCTGCACTGCCTTCATGCCATCCATGACATGATCAAATAGCACCAGTGCGGCAGGCGTGTAAGTATAGTCTAGGTTGTCATCGACGTGGAGTTTGACTGCACGGCTATCGAATATTGACATCCTGGTAAAGGGGAGTACCCCCTTTTCCCCTCGCCATATATAGCGCTGCTCATCACTATCGCCAAGTCTGTACTTGACGGTGGCTGACATCGCCTCAGGTCGAGTGTGCGCGATGTTCCCGAGAATCTCTTTGTCGACTGTGCGGCTCTCCGCAAGCGCCTTAAAGATTCGCGAGTATCCTGTCTTACCCGTTCCGTTCTCGCCAAACAAGATAGTGAGGTGAGGATCCGGCTCAATAGTGTTGCCTGTACCCAGTGCGTTGACGCCAGTGACGTCAGACAATGACGTTATTGTCAGCGGGACAATTGTCTCTGCGTCGGCGTTGGAGGCTATAAGCAGCGGCTCATCCGGGAGTGTTCGTTCTTCAAGTCCGTTCTCCTGCAAGAAGAGTTTGTACGCGGTAGCTGTGCTTTCACCGTCAAGCGGCGCCTTGTTGTCGATGACATTTCGTACGATGTAGCGCGCCCATTCTGGAGCTTTGTTTGCCCACTCGACCAGGAGGTCGCGCGAGTCTTTTCTCGAAGAGGTGTTATCGTGCGTTGGGTTCATTACAGTGCTTTCGTTAGATATAGTTTATCGAGCTCTGAATATATAATACACGAGCATTATGGTAATTCAATCGCCGAACTACCTCCACTTATCTGTAACCAGCGTGTTGCGCGGTAGTAGGTCGTTGCGTGTATCGTTACGCCACCACCCCCACCCCTCGCTCCATCACACTCTCTACGTCCATTCGCGCCTTCGCCAGTATCGTGCTGGCGTCACCACCAAGAATCTCCTCGATGGTCCACGTCTTGACTGTCGCCTGTCGTGGTAACCAGATGCCGATGCGCTGGGCTTGGTAGTCGTTGTCGAGGTCAAGGATGAGGTAGCCCAGGAGCTGCATGAGGACTTTGCGCACCCACGGCGCTGTGATGGTGTCCTTGACCTTGCAGTCGAAGAGGGTGTCGTCGATGAACCAGTCGCCGTCGGCGCCACTGACTAAGAAGTCGCCGGAGAAGGATGGGTTCGAGATGAAGAAGGCCCCATGCTTCATGCGCAGGCGCCAGTGCTTGATCTGACGCTGGTTGACGATGCGCAGCCGGGCGATGTCTTCGAGCATGAGTGGCGGGATGGAGTCGTACACCTCATCGACGTTCCGTGCTGCCGACAGGCGTTCGCCCAGTGAGCTGCGTATTGCCCGCCCGCCGGCGCGGTAGATCGACTCGCACCAGGCGAAGACGATGCTGGCGTAGTCCTGGTCGACGTCGTCGCCGTCCCTGGTGAGCCGCTCGGCTTCGAGGAAGGCGTCGCCAAGCACGTCTGATATGTGCTGGCCGTTCGGCAGCAGCGGTGCGAGCAGATGGTTGAAGACGTCCATGCCCATCGCCGAGGCGCTCCGGCGTGGTTCGAACTCGCCTAGCATCATTCTGGTGCGGATGTCGAAGGCCATGCCGACAGTTGGTGAGTGCCGCCGTGCGTCGGTCACTCCATCCGGCAGTGGCGCCAGGGAGCGCGATTTGACGAGTTCGTAGAAACCAAGCCGTTCAGCAATCCGCTTGCCTTCCGGAGACCTGCCACCCGCTATGGCCAGCGCGGGGGCACAACCTTCCACCAGCTGCCGGAACGGAGACTGCTTCTTGTTCAGTTCGCGTGTCAGGCTCATGGGAGGCTCCACCGTAGGATTGAAAGGGATATATGGCAGTGCAGAGCCGAGCGACGCCGGTGTCGCCATGGGTGACAGGGGCTGGAGGATGCCTCCAACAGAGACGGGGCTGCGTTGCCGCAATTGATAGTAAGGCGCCGTACGATGAGCCAGTAGTCATCTCCCGTCCTGGCGGGCTGTTTGCGGCTGAATCGTGATCTGATGCGGGCACGACGCGGTGCGCTTCGCTGTGTGGGCTACGTCCTGCTGTCAGGAGTAGCCAGAGCGTCCTTGGGGATACCCGTGCCTGCGCCTGAGCGCGGGGGAGGACTCTTCGCGTCTTTCTTAACGCTGGAGAACGTCACTATCGCAACGCGTCAGAGAAGTAGACGCCGGTGAGCCGGCGTCCAAAGGGGAGATCGAGGTGTCTGCGCCGCTACACCGCCTGCAACCTACTCGCTTAGCTCTCCCACCAACTCCTCCACCTGCATGTCCAGCGCCGTTGCCAGGGCGATGAGGGTGCGCAGGCGTGGGTTCATCGGGGTGCCGGGGCGGGACTCGCCCTTTTCGAACTTTTGGTAGGTGTAGGTGGAGATGCCGGCGGCGTGGGCCAGGGACTCCTGGCTGAGGCCCTTGGCGATGCGGGCGCGCTGCAGCCGCAGACCGAGCTGGCGGGCGATGGGCCACCACTGCTCGTCTTGGCTGGTGGAGGAGGAGTCGCGCACGGCACCAGCGTCGAGCGGTCACCCACTTGGCACCACCATACATGTATGGCAATCTAGAGATGTCAGCCGAGACGGAGGGAGGTGAGCGTCATGGGTGGCGACTGACCAAGCGCCCCACGCAGGGGCCAACCCATCCCACAGCTGCCTCCTACATGGCAGCTGGTCGGTGTCCGTCAGGCTGCACGAGCTTGGCGGGCGTCGTCTTCCGTGGCTGGTACTGCCTTGACGGCGTTCTCAGAACTACCGGCTGAGCGTGGTGGCCTGGCATCGGTGTCGGGAGCAACCTCGCCCCAGTCGTCCTGCTCGTCTGGCAGCGTCCAGACGAAGACCATGCCAGCTCTTGGGAAGAGCCAGCCGTCGTAGCGGTAGCGCAGCGTTGGCGTATTCGGTACTTGGGTGAGGCGTCCTCCTTCGCCGATGGAGGCAAAGTCGAGGATGCGCATCTGGCCGACTTGCTCTGGGTCGTAGCGCAGCTCGACGTCGAGACCGCGTGTGGGGCGGTCGATGTCCAGGTGCACCACATGGCCACTGCGGAGCGTGCGGGTGCGGAAGCTGAAGGAGACGACGACTGTCTGCTCCTGCTGGATGACCTGCTCGCCAAGATCAACGGTGTAGACCTGGGAGACCTCATCCACCTGCCGTGAGAACGGCACCGGTGTGCCGTTGACGGTGAACTGCTCCAGGGCGAAGACTTCTGGATCGGAGACGGCCAGGCCGGGCACCGGCCGGCGGTACCACACACTCGTCTCCCCACGCTCAGCCACCAGCTGGTCGTAGCGCTGGCGGTCGGAGACGACGGCGAACTTGCGGAAGCGGTGCCGCGGCGTGACGGTGTACTCCCAGCGGACACGTAAGTCGAAGAACGGGGTAGGAGCACTGCTCCTACCCCTTGGTATACCAAGGGTCGCGTCGACGCGGGCGTCGTACCAGCGCTCCTCGGCGGCCATGGCTTGGTGGCGGATGTCGGCATAGACCTCACGACCGAAGGCTGGATCACCGAAGCGCAGGCCCAGGCTGGTGCGAGCCAAGTCATCCAGCAGTTCAGGCGTGGCTATACGCGCTACGTCCTGACGGTCGAAGCGGAAGGCCTCGATGACGGCGTCGCGCAGGGCCGGTGCTTCCTCACGGATCGTCTGGCGGAAGCGCTCGGTCACCGCCCGCTCCTGATCGCGGCGGAAGGTGTACTCGAAGAACGTCGAGAGCAGCCCCGCACCAAACAGCGTCCCACCCAGCTCGCCCAGCGGTAGGGCATGCAGCCACTGCCAACTTCCCAGCTGTAGTGGAGACAGCCAGGCATTGAGCATCATGAGGAGGATGCCAGCCAGGGTGAAGGAGACGGCGAGGAGGGCGGCTTTGGCTTTGCGGAGGCGGTGGTGGAGGGAAGGGTGATGGTTGGCGGGCATATCTAATTTTAGATTAGCATTATATGTTCGAGTGCGCAAATATAACTAGCGAGACCGATTCATTGCTTAGTAGATTCCTTGCGGAAGACATCGAAGTCCAGGAACTTTGCGAAGAAGCGTGGAATATTCGTCTTATTGCTTCCAATCGACTCTGACCCTCCTTTCGTCTCGTCGACCCACTCCTTAGCGCGCAGTCTCACGAATAGTACGAGCGCAGGAAAAGCAAGCATACCGACAGCGATGCCTCCACCGGCTAGCAAATCCGAATGCTTGGGCCTGCCAGCCAGAACCGCAGCGCCACAAAAAGCATTGGCAGCAATAGTAAAGCAAACGGCATAAACAAGAACCGTGTTTCCCAGGCGCCACAATGGGATGCGTGGCTCGGTGAGCAAGCCTGCTTTGTGATGCTCAACTATCCGCACTCGCTCGCAGTAGCTCCCGATGAACAACCATGCAAACCATGCGCAGAACACGAGATAGTACAGCGTCGCAACGGTTGCATCAGATGAATACTTCTCAGTCGCAATGGCGTAAAGGAAGAAGAATCCAACCAGGATCATCCAAAGTGGAAGTACCACGAACCGCCACCACGGTACATAGTGGGCAGCAAGGAGATGAGCCTCTTGGGATACTCTTAAGTCCTTAAGTGGGCGTTGGTATGCATCGTCGTCTCGATCGGGGTCAAGCGTGCTGTTAGTCCATTCGATGGTTCTGTAGGCTTTTGCTGTCCTGGAGAACTGGCTGAGTCCAGCCACAGCATTGACAACGGTTGCAAGTATGGCAGTCAGGCTCACGATCAGTGCGACGACGCTGGCGTCTTTGGGTATCCAACTCATGCTCACACGCTATGTCTTTACAACCTTACACGTGCCAGTTTGAGCCCCTGACGTTATTAAGGCTGTTGCTAGCTTTGACCACGCGGTACGGTTATCAGTTTGCCCCACTCACGGCGCCCAACTCACCCATGCACCACTACGGCCTGGCCTGGCCTTTCAATGCCTTCCTGATAGTGGAAGACTGAGCAGTATACTGAGGTAGCACATTACTCAGCGGAAACAGATTTAGGAAGAATGATTATATCCACGGATGTCCTAAATGAACGCCGTTCGACTTGACATCAGTGCTCTGCCATTCATTGCCAAGATAAATGTCGATAATGTCTTCCACTTTCCCCGATGGACCATCGAGAGAAAAACTTGCAGCATAACGATTTCGCGCCAACTCGACAGCCCTCCTTAACAGGTGCTTCACTGCACTGGGATGATGCCATAGATCGGCAGAAGTAGCGGACCCTGTTAGACAGAGAACAAACATTTTATCACTAGTAGGATGGATGCTATTGCTAGATTTCCATGCATTGAGTACAACATCGATAGCATTCTTGACAAGACTCTGTGATGTCATAGCAGGAATTTGCTTTAACCTACTTTCAGACCTGCCTCGGGGGAAGCAAATGAGGCTGTATGGATAGCAAGGATAACTACTTCCAAAAGACAAGTTCAATCTGCTGAGTACGTTCTGATGACTAGAATTGTTCAAACTAGACAAACTTCCATTGGTAGGAAATGCCGCCGATACCAAGGCGAGGATCGATGCCCAAAAGTAACCATCGCTGGAGGTTGAGGAGACGTGAGATGGCATACTGGTTTTTAGCGATTGATATGAATTATCAGTGAGATCATTCAGTAAATTCAGCCACCCTCGCTTTTGAATGGTACGGAGCGAATGAGTAATTTCGAGAAGGTCATGCAAAGTGACATCAACAATCCTTTGTTCTACTTGGGATTTTTGCTTGGCAGACAACGCAAGGGGATCCCATCCTCTTCCTTTTCGTGTTTGTTGCACGGAGGACGGGGGAGTGGATAGATGACTGAACTCACTGCCAAACACGTCCGTCAGCGTTGCACAGAATCCACCGCTAAAAGGAGCCGAGGAAATGGCAGCCTCCAAGATACTCTTCTGATGCAGCATTCCTCGACAATGACATTTGCAACTTAATTCCTTAGCCTCTTCGCAGCCAGCGTGATGTTTTGCTACAGCCATGGCGGTTCCTAATCTCTAGAGTAAGTAGATTACTGCCGTTTGTTTTTCACCTAGGTCGTATCTGTTAATTCGAATGCAGAACTTTACTCGATGGTTGTTCTGCTACTGTTTAAACCTTCTGTCTGATGCTCTGGGGCGGAGGTATTAACTATCTTCTGATGCAATCCTTGAAATTTCGCGAAGCACCACATATCCCCTACGAAATTTGTCACGAACCCAATTAAAGATATGGAGAATAACCAAGCGGCAGAGACGTAATAGCCATCACCGTCTTTTAACGGCAGAACAGACATTGACGCGGCCAGAATTAGATTAAATGCCGATAATGCGTAGCCAGTAAAGCGCCAATGCCGATAAAGCTGCGAAAGAATGCGATGTTCGGAGCCGTAAAACAACACTGCCGCATGGGCGGTTGGTATTACTGCCATTAGAGTCACAATGGCGCTAATATTTAGAGGCACCCAAGCGCCGTCAGATATCCATCTTTTCAAAAACGCGAAAGAAATTATCATCAACAGAGCATATATTGCGGATGATATGGCAAAAACGGCAAGGTGGGGGCCGAGGTAGTATGATCTTTTCGGCTGGAGTTCAACCGCTACTGTATAGGCAGCTCTACCTTTTAATGACTCCCAGGCGTCGAAATTTTCTTGAGATGCAATGAGTGCCTTACGTCCAGATTTTAGATTAGTGCTATGTAGCAGACTTCGAGAGTAGTTATCTTGTATCGAGTAAGTTGGCCCATTACGTGTAGAATCCCTCCTATAATCGGAGTCTGCCGGAGATACTTCTTCGCCTTCAAACAGCAGCGACATCTTCGAGATCCAGGTTCCGTTTGGAGATTCTACGCAAATGTAATTTGACTTCACGTCCTGGTCAAGCGATTTCGCCCACAATTCTAATCTTCCATTGGTAAACTGCAGACCGGGAATGACCTCTCTAGTTTTGATTATGGAGATCGATGAGCGTTGCTGGACACTTAGATGTATGGCGTACAACTTCCTACCCCTGACTTCGTAAAAGCTATTGATGAAGTCGAAAGCTTGTTGAGAGTTAGAGATATGTTTCCATATTCTCGACTGGGAGTAAGTTGTCGGGCGTTTGTTCATCATTGCAGTAACCATGTCTATACATACTCGCTGCTCACCGCTTGACATGTCGTCAAACGTTGGGCCCAATGCTCCGCACAATGCAATATTCATAAATTGTTCAGCGTCATCACTCTTGATAAGAGGGAGGCATACACCGTCTTCATCTCTAATATCTAGATCAATCAATGTATTCTCCTCTCCGAGCCAGAGTGGGAGAATGATCTCTTTGTTGGGGTCAATCCCGCATTGCAAGGCCCGATCCCGCAAATTTCGGCAATCAATGTCGTAAGTTGATCGCTTCTCATATATTTTCGTGTCAACTAACTTGATCGTATTTACTTGGCGTAAAAGCCAAGACCTGTCGCTATATAATTCCCAGTAGAATTTTTTCAAGTCAGACACGACAGCATCCTGTCCCACTAGTAAAAATACGATATGTCTAAACGTAGGCTAATTCAGGACGACCTTCACGTGCTCTACGTTCGTCGATTAGGCGGCACACTTCGTTGAGGTCTTCGAGCTTTGACAATTTAGTAAGAAATGCTATGTGTCCAGAGTTACTTTCTTCTAATATCGAGCGTGGTTTACGACTCTCTGTGTGGGTCCCAAAAAATTGCTTCATTGCATCTTCGGCGCTTACCAATTCTTCATCTTTCGTAACTTGAGTAGTGGTTTTCTGTTCAGAATCAAAATACTTGCTACTGATGGTCTTATGAAGCTCTTCAGTGTAGACAGTAGCCTCTGCGGCTGCCGCTAGAGCTCCCTCCAGCGACGCAGAATCTTCCAAGGGGCGCACAACTTCCGCTGTTTCGCTCATGGCTACAGTCTCCAGATCTACGGTTGCTATTTCGCCAAGACGAACTCTGAGGACAATGCAGAACTCCGCTGTACTTGGCTTAGCTTCACCAGCATCTATACATTCGTCGTCCTGACGTACTGGTGACTCGTTTGTGGATAGTGGTCTTTCGCTCATGATGGTTGCTATTATAAAACAGTCAACCAATCTATGCAATATACATTGAGCGACTTGCTTTGTTCCTTCGAATTCCGTCTCTATGTCGTGAAGAGCAAATTCACGGACGCATTCGAAAAGCGACTGTCTCGTAATATCGATCCACAGCTGAACCACAAGGTGGACGCATCTGGTGCGCAGCAGACAGACGCCATTGTCGGGAGGTGGGCCCAGGCGGACTGCCAGACGGCAACAGCTGCCGGCGTTGTTGCCGCCTGAGAGCGTCTATGTCTGCCTGGTAGCGCATGCCTGTCTCCATCGTCGCGCTGGGCCCGGTGGCCCGCAGATCCTTCTGGACACTTGGAAAGGTAGCACTCCCTGCCGTGGTTGCCCATAGGGAGCCTGCGTCCAGGGGCTGCGACGACGGGATGCCGTTGTGGGAAGTGGGCAGGCATGCGCTCGGGGGGTGGACGAAATGACCGAAGGAACGGCCTAGGATCACGTGTCGTTTGTGGCTAGCGCCAAAGTTTGCAACAGTTTGGTCACTTCTGATGCGCGGGTGTGGCGGCATCGTGCCACCTGACGTTTGTACTATCGCCCAAGCAGCCAGCCAGCACGACCATGCCGGCCTGGATGCTCAGCAGTGTGCAACCCTTGCCCAGCGCGACACCTTCAGCGGGCTGGCTTCCTCATGTGAGGGTGCGGCTCGTCTGGGTGGGGGGACTCGTCTGGGTGGAGATGTGGCGAAGCGGGTCGAGAGAACTTTCTAGCCTACCCGGCTGCACCTCGTTGATGATTGGTGCCCACCGGTGGCCGCGCGGCGGTGAGGTCGTCTCGCTTGGGCGCTCATGTCGATTTAGGGTCCTGAAATAGATGTCGGTGCCGCGGAATATCCTTGTTTCGAGGCGTCCTCCCGAGCAGTTCTCGGGGGAGGGGTGCTACGAAGCGGCTAGCCGATTAATTAGCAGCCCCCCTTTGAATGTCTGATGCCTCGTGTTCTGGTATTTTGCCAGGAAGGAGAAAATATGGCCAGATCTATTAGCCGTAGTGCGGTCAATGGGCGCATCGTCCCGGCCAGGGCGGTGCGGCTCAACCCGCGGGAGACGGTTACGCAGCGTGCTGGTTCGTCGGGCTCGAAGCCATCGGGTGGTTCGTACCGGTCGGCAATCACTGGGCGTTACGTCACTGAGGCGACCGCTCGGCGTCACCCGAACACGACGATTCATGAGGGAGCGTGAGCTGGGTGTCCGTGCACGTGGAGATCAACTCAGATATAGAGCGCCAGATTGCAGCAATGGCTCAGAACGCGTTCAAGCGTTTCGAGGATGATCTGAACCGCCGCCGGTCTCGGTTGCAGGGGCGGCCTGTTGCCGAAGTTCGGCGTGCTGTTGACAGCGCGCTACGCAAGTACGGGCTCGACCTGCCCGACGCGATGGTAGCCGGCCTTGCTCAGGACTTGGCTGAGGGGCGTCAGATTCAAATCAGCACCCGTTAGCGGAACTGTCGTGCGGGTGGGGCAGCAGGTGTACGGAGGTCGCCTGCTGCCCCACCTGTCTCGTATGACGTGGTGGGTGTTGTTCACTCCTCATCCCTAGCTACCTCCACCATCACGATGGTGCGGTAGGTGGTCATGCGGGTGTGGAGGCCGGGGATGAGGTGGCTGTGGTCTTGGTAGAAGACGGTGCGCATGGGGGCGTCCTGGCCGGTGATGGATACGGCCAGGACGGCGTCGTCTGGTTCGACGGCCTGGGTGTCGGGCAGGTCGAGGGCGAGGCGGTGGCGGCGCATGGTCAGTCCGTCGCGTGAGACCTGGGGGCTGGCGATCTGCTCCAGGTCGAGCGTGATCTCTCGTGGGCTGTTGCTGGAGGGGTAGTGCCAGACCTGGATGAGGGGCGCCTTGGCCGGTAGGTCGCTGCTTGTCATCTGGTCGATGATGACCAACAATCTGGTGCCGCTGCCGCCGAGCTGGATGCTGAGTGTCTCGGTGCCGAGCCGTCCGGCGACTTGGGCGAAGTAGACCAGGTCGCGGGCGATGATCGGCATGCCGGCGTCACTCCAGCGGCGGGCGGTGCGTTGGTCGCGCCAGTCCTGCTCGGGTGAGAGGGCTTCGGCGGTGAGCTGGAGGCGGTCAAGGACGGTGTCTGCCGGAGCGGACAGGGATAAGGCGGCAGCTGCTTCGTTGCGGCCGCTGTGCTGGTAGCGGGCCAGCTCGCGCTGAAACAGCAAGAAGGCGTCGAGCAGGTCGTCGCCGCCGCAGACCTGCCGCAAGGTGGTGAAGGTGCTGAACTTCTGCACCGTCAGCTGCCCGTAGGCCTTGCGCAGGGCAAGCAGCTCGGTCAGCACCTGCTGCTCCAGTGCGGCGCGCTGCTCGGCTTCATCCGTGGTGTCGCCGATGGGGAAGACGCCATGTGGCAGCGGGGTGGCTGGCTCCGGGGGCGTGCTCATGGACCCTATTCTCACCGACTGGTTTGGCGCCGTGCTGTGCAGATGCAGCACGGCGCACTTTTCTGTCACGACACCGTCAATGGCGGCGGGTTCTCCTAGATGTGCCAGGTCAACCGGACGCCAGCGCGGCACCTGTCCTAGGGCAGTGCGACAGGCCGATGGCGTGATCTGGGCGGCCACAGGGCCGCATGTGTCATCCCAGGCGGTGGCAGCGGATCCACTCCAGGGGGAGCGACTGCCCTGGCCGTCGTCTTTCTCTTCTCTCTTCTTCCTTCCTCTCCTCGAAAGGACTCCTCATGGCTTCTACCAATCTCAGTCTCTTCTCGCCTCAGCGCACCCGGATGGGGGTGGTGCTGGGCAATGGCCAGGCCCGGGTGACCCGGCGGGAGATCGAGCAGGTCGCCGCCCAGGCAGAAGTAGCGGCCCAGGCCGAGCAGGCCCGGGCCTTCCTGACCTCCCAGGTCCTGACCAACATCGCCACGCTGGTCACCCAGGCCGAGGCCCAGACCCGCATCGCACCCGGCGGTGCCCAGTTCTACGAAGCGATCATCACGGGGTATGCGCTGGGCGCTGGGCAGCGGATCGGGCAGCTGTAGGGCTGCTGTCCTGCGGCTTCGTCGGCCCGGTGGCAAGCTCCCTGCCTCCAGCCTTCTGTCCTTCTCCTCATCTTTCTCTTCTCTTCTTCTTTCTTTCTTCATCTTCGGAGGTTTCATCATGACGGTCGTAATCGGGATCCTGGCCCTCATCGGTCTGGCGGTGGTGGGCGCAATTGGCTGGGCGTTCGTTCACGGGGTGCGCGACGGCCTGGCCCAGTGGCGGGAGGCACCGCCCGGCGGAACGAGCCAGCCGGTGCCCGTAGGCGCATCGCCGCTGTCGCTGTCCGCCGCGCTGCCGAGCAGCTACCAGGCCGGCCAGCTGGCCGGTGAGGTCGCAGCCAGCTGGCGCTCTGCACACCAGGCGGCCAGAGCAGCTGGAGCAGGCGCACCGGCCAGCTCATCCTGGGCAGCCGCCCTGGCCCTGGGCAGCGAACTGAGTCAGCAACGCCAAGAAGCCGGCCGAGCCATGCAAGCAGCCATGGCCCAGGTGCTACAGGACAACGAACAGGCAGTACGGGACGCAGCGGCTGAGGCTGCCGGAGGAAGGCGCGACACCAGTAATGGTGGGAGTGGTGCCAGCAGCGGCGACGGTGCCAGTGCTGGCGGTGGTGCGGCTCCGACTGCTGTAGGGCCGGATGAGGCCAACAAGGGTGGCAGCGCGTCGCCTGATGCGAGTTCTAGCGTGACGGACAGTGGTGACAGCGACGGCACGGCAGAAGCTGCCCGTCCCACCTGGCCGGCTCACTCGCCCTCGCGTCGCCCGCCGTGGCCGCGTCCCAGGCGGTGCACGCAGCAGCGACCGGCTCGGTCGGACGAGCGGCAGCCGTGAGCGTTCGGCTCCATTCCTTACCCACGTGCCGCGTCGTTTTCGCCTGCTTGTTGCAAAAACTACAGCACCGACTTTCGTGGCCACTAAGTGGCGTGTGTGTCCATTTTGTTTCCTGGGGTGGCACCACAGAAATCGGTCAATGTCGGGGCGTGTCGCGTCGCTTCGCAATCTGAATTGGGAGGCCTTGCAACACGCGAGTGTTCGTGGAATGTATGGGATAAGGGCAACCGGCTGCCGATACGCGAAAAGCTGGTAGCGAGCTTGCCCGGAGCAAATAGCAAGTAAGGAACAAAAAAGGAGGGACACCATGCAACAGACGAAACAAGCAGCCCAGCGGTGCGCTGGGGGAGCAGCATCTCGGCGAGGTGACGTGGCCAGGCAGGCGGGCACAGTAGCGAAGCGAGGCGCTGGCTCATCACCCACCATCTCTGGCTTGCCGCCTGGTGGCTTTGCCACCATTCTGGTCGATCCGCCCTGGCCACTGCAGAGTGGCGAGAAGCACTACCGGACGATGAGTCTGACGCGGATCAAGGCACTGCCGGTGGGGCAACTGGCGGCCCGTGATGCCCATGTGTGGCTGTGGACGACCAATGCGCTCTTGCCGAAGGCGTATGAGGTGGCTGAGGCCTGGGGCTTTACGGTGCGTAGCCCACTGACCTGGGTGAAGTTCCGCCTTGGTTTGGGTGGCCGCTACCAGCTGCGTAATGCCACCGAGCAACTGCTGTTCTGCACCCGGGGGAAGGCACCCTTAGGGTCGCACTCCCAGCCGACCTGGTTCAACGCACCCGTCACCGAGCACTCGCGCAAGCCAGCGGAGCAGTTCGCCATTATCGAGCGGGTCAGCCCTGGGCCGTACCTGGAGTTGTTTGCCCGCCGCAGGCCAGAGTCGAACCAGCCCTGGGCAGTGTGGGGCGACCAGGTGGACTCCGATATCCGCATCCCCGGCTTTGCCGTGCCGCGGTACAGCGAGCGGGCGCGTGAGGCAGAGGCTGAGACACCGACCACGACAGCGGAGCAGGCGGAGCCAGTACACGCGGCGGTGACTGCTGCGTCCCGTGGTGAGGACAGAGATGACAGTGCTGACGGTAACGGTGAGGAGGTCCTGTGATGAGTCGGCCGTGGCGAGACAAGTACCCACTTTGCAGTCTTCGAGGAGATGGTGATGATGAGCGATTCGAGGCATTCTTTGCCCGGCAGTCTGCTGCGATGCGGCGTCGGCCTGCTCCTGATCGCGATGGGGCTGAGGTGGATCGTCGCCATCGTGCAAAGCAGCTGGCCCTGGCTCGTCGGGCTGCTCGCCGTGAGCGCCGCCGCCTGGCTGGCAGTGCGCTGGTGGCAGAGCCGACGGGAGTGGTGAGGGAGCCGCTCAGAAGTGAGCGGCAGACAGGTAGGCGTCGTCAGGTGGGTCAGGCTGAGCAGTGCCCGAGTTGGCCCGTCGACGACAAAACACAGCGAGCACGTTCCCGCCGGCGTCGCAGTCCTCACTCCACTGCTGGAGACCATCGAAAGAACGATGGGTGGCCTCATGCTTCGAGGAGGCAGCCATGATGGCCCGCTACGCCGGTGGTCGGCCTGGTTCGTCGCGTCGGGTGCGCTTGGTCCCGGTGCGGCAAAGCGGCATGGATCACCGGGCGGTGGCACGGATCGTGCTGGCAATGGCGCGGCAGATGGCAGCGGATGAGGCTGTGGAGTCGGCAGCGGATGATGCGGCTTCCTCAGGTGCTGAGAGCTGCTCGAGGAGCGAGCCTGGTACCAGCGATGTGTCGGCTACCGGGAGTGATGATGCTGCGGCTCCATGGGCTAGCGCTCATCGCGGGCAGAGTGCCCGTGGTGGCACCACGGCGGGGCGCTGCGCTGCGAATGAGCCCTTCTCGGCATCGCCTGGGAGTGGCTCGGTAGGCCGGTGTGCTCACCAGCGTCATGAGGGCGCTCACTACTTGGCTCATGGCACCTCTTCCGCTGGTTCCCATACTTTGCCGGATCGCGCTGGTGCGGCTAAGACCGACGAGGCCGCCGCTGCCTCCTCCACGCCGGGAGGCACCCCGTGATGGCCCCCGCAACTCAGCCTCTGGTGTGGCACCAACTGCGGTTTGCTCTGCCGCTCGCGACAGAGACAGCGGTCGGTTTGGTGGGGCGCATTCTGGCGGATGGTTCGCTTGGTCGGGTGGTGCTGGAGCTGCGCGCTTCAAGCGGTCAGGCGACGTGGGCGGTGGGCTCGAGCGGGGGTGAGCGGTTGGCGAGGGTGGTGCGTGAGCTGGTGCCGGGCTGCCGGGTATCTCGTGGGGTCTCGCGGCGGGCGGTGAGCCAGGCGGTGGTGGTGTCGGCCCGCCCGGTTGGGGCGGGACTGGCGACGGAGCGGCTAGCGGCGGTGGTGCGAGCCGTCCTGGCGGCACTGGCGGTGACGGCTAAGGACGAGGAGCTGGTGGTTCAGCTGCAGCTGGGGCGGCGCTTCTCACCGCAGGTACTGGGGCGGGTGGAGCCGCAGGGTTGGCTGGAGCTGCTCGGCCTCGTACCGACTCCATCGGTTAGTGGTGAGCGGGGTCGGCGGATGCGGGCGCAGGTGGGGCGGCATCGGGCGGCGGTCTGCCTCCGTCTGGGGGTGCGGGCGGCCTCGCCGCTGCGCCAGCGGGTCCTGCTGCAGGGGCTACTCGGGGCACTGCGCCTGCTGGAGGGCCCGGGGGTGCGGCTGCGCGCCCGTACGGAGCACCCCGCCAAGCTCGATAGCGTGCGGCGGCCGTGGCGGGCGGGGCTGGAGCTTGGAGCAGGAGAGATTGTGGCGATGGCGGGCTGGCCTATTGGTGAGTTGCCCTTGCCGCTGCTGGGTAGTGGGCACCCGCGCCTGGTGGCCCCGCCGCCGGAGGTGGGGTCCGGCTCATCGCAACGCGTCGTCGGGGCCAGTGCGGTGCCAGGAGAGACTGGGCTCGTGCGTCTGCCGATTACCGATGCGGTGTACCACACGCATCTGCTGGGGCCGACTGGTGTGGGTAAGTCGACGGTGCTGCTGTCGTTGGCGCTGGCTGATGCGGCTGAGGGTCGGGGTCTGCTCCTGCTCGACCCTAAGGGAGATCTGGCGACGGACTTTCTGGCGCGCCTGCCCGAGGAACGGGCTGCGGATGTGGTGGTGCTGGATCCGACCAATCCCTGCCCGGTGGGGTTCAACCCGTTGGCTGGGCCGCCGGAGCTGGCGGTGGTGACGGCGGAGGCGGTGCTGGGGGTGCTGGCCGAGCTGTTTCGCGACAGCTGGGGCATCCGCACCGCCGATGTGCTCTCCGCTGCGCTATTGACGCTGGCGCGCATCCCGCAGGCGACGCTGGTGTGGCTGGTGCCGTTGCTGACCAACCCGGCCTTCCGACGCCGGGTACTGGCACTGGCCCCAGCTGACCCGCTGGGCACGGATGTCTTCTGGCAGGGGTACGAGGCCAAGCCGGTACGGACCCAGGCGGTGGAGGTCGCCCCGGTGCTCAACAAGCTGCGCCAGCTGATGCTGTGCCCAGGACTGCGGGCGATGCTGGGACAGGCCCAGCCCCGCTTCGGGCTGGCGGATCTGCTGGAGCGCCGACGCATTGTGGTGGTCAACCTCAACCAGGGCCTACTCGGAGCCGGAGCAGCCCGCTTGCTGGGGACCCTGCTGGTCTCTCAGCTGTGGCAGCACCTGCTGGCACGCCAGGCAGAGCCGCCTGAGCGGCGGCAGATCGTCAGCGTGTATATCGATGAGGTCCAGGCCTTCCTGGCCGGGCTGCCGGGCAGCCTGGCCGACGCCCTGGCCCAGGCCCGCTCACTCGGGGCGGCCTTCCATCTGGCGCACCAGTACCGCGGGCAGCTCAGTGCCGAGATGATCCAGGCGGTGGAGAGCAACACGCGCTCCAAGGTGTACTTCGCCTTGTCGGCCACCGATGCGGCCGCGGCAGCCCGACTGGCCCCGGAGCTGGAGGCGGCCGACTTCCAGCTGCTGGCCCAGTACCAGGCCTACGCCACCGTCATGCACCACGGACACCGCTCGGGCTGGTTCTCCCTAGCCACTCGGCCTGCCCCGCCAGCGGTGCGCGACCCAGCCCTGCTCTACGCCGCCAGCCACGCCCGCTACGGCATCCCTGCCGAGCAGACCGAAGCCGAGCTCATCGCCCTGACCAGCGGTAGTACAACGACCTCTGTCGATGTGAATGAGCAACGCAACCCGATCACGAAGCTGCCGGACGCCACTGCCACCACTGATATCACTAGTGATGAGACCAGCGAAGGAGCGGCTAATGATCTGAAGCCCGCCACTCTGGATGAGTCTGGGGCGGATGGATCCACGAGTAGGGCTGAGTCTGAGTCTGGTCGGCCTCGCCCCGCGATTGGCCGCAGGAGGCGACCATGACGCCACTGGTACGCAACCACAAGACTTTGAGCTGCCGCTGTTACAGGCGAAGTACATACCGTGATGGCAGCGATGGTGGCCAGCGAACCACTGGATGGGGGCGTCGTCTCGGTGGACGTGTCGGTCGACGCACCGCTGCACTCACGGCTCGCGGCAAGCGGCGGCACCAAGCCCTTTTGTGGTCGTTTGTGGCGGTGACTGACCCCACCTGGTGTGGTCACGTCTGGCTCGGCGGAGGCGGCCAGCGATGAACCGGTCATCCACCATTGCAGCGGCCCGGTTCTCATCGCTGGTGCCCCCGCCGATCCATCCGATGCAGGCGCGCTTGCTCGCCCTGGTGGCAGCCCACCGTTTTGCCACCACCACGCAGCTGGCTCGGCTGACCGCGCCGGAGTATGCGTCGCCGGCCTCGGCTCTGCGCCAGACGCAGCGCCATCTGGCCAGCCTGGCTCAGCAGCGCCTGCTGACGAGCCTGGAGCGGCGGGTCGGTGGCTGGCAGGGCGGCTCAGCCGTGACGATCTGGGCCGCCACGACTCGAGGCCACCGGCTTGTGGCAGTAGACGAGGGGGAGGAGGTGCCGCGGCGGCAGCGGCCCCGTGAGGTGTCGACCACCTTCCTGGACCACCTCCTCGCGATAACGGAGGTGCGCACCAGCATTGAGGAGGCCGTCCGCCAGGAGGCGGATACCGAGGCAGCGGTGGCCTTGGAGCCGGAGTGCTGGCGCACTGCGCTCAGCCCCAGCGGTCAGGTGCAGGTGCTGCGCCCCGACCTGGCCGTGACCATCACCAGCCCGGCCTATGAGGACTGCTACCTCATCGAGGTCGACCGGGCTACCGAGAACCCCGGCCGCGTCATCGCCACCTGCTGGCGCTACCAGGAACACCAAGCCACCAGCGCCCAGGCCAGCGACGGCGACGTCTTCCCCCTGGTGGTCTGGCTGGTACCCACCGACCGCAGACGCCACCGCCTGGAGCGAGCCATCGCCCACAGCACCGGCCTGCTGCGCGACCTCTTCCGCGTCATCCGCCTCGACCAGCTGCCCACCCTGATCCACGGCGGCCCCGCCGCCATTCCCACCCCACAGGCCACCAACCAGGTGGGCTGACACACCAAAAGAAGGCATATCCCTCCCGAGAAAGGAGAAACGCGGCAGTATCCCATCTGATGAGGCGAAATATATGGAGGGGTGAGGCGAATACTGCGCACAGCAGACAACCGCCAAGCCGTGGCTCGTGCGGAAACTCGCGGATTGCTGCCAGGGGTAAGAGAAAATCGGACTGGACTTTTCCGTCCATCTGAGCGTCAATAGAAAGAGGAGAAACACTGGAACAACAGATAGAGAATAAGAAATACGAGAGGAGGACACCGATGACAACGCAGACAAAGACGAACGCACAGGGGAAGCAACAGGGCGTGCGCTCCGCCGTACCAACCACCGCGCTGGACGGCCAGACGGGTACCGGGGCGATCGCCATCTTCTACGGCGCGGCCCGCTACCCCTTCGAGCTGGCCCGGCAACGTGACCTGGTGGAGGACTACGCCGAAACGGCCAGTCTCAACCTGGTCACCGAGTTCCACGACCGACAGCAGCACCAGTACGGCCTGGGCATGCTGCTCGATGCCTGCCAGCGCGGTGGGGTGGAGTACGTCATCACGGCGGGCTGGCCCACCCCCAACCTCACCACCACCGAAGCGGACATGGTCGTCGACCAGCTCACTCAGGCCGGTACCCACCTGGTCTGCCTCAACAGCTGGCACCCCGGCGACGGCACCCCACCAGGTTGGTGGAACGACGAGGAAGGTGCGTGGATGCGGAAGCTTGATGCGCTCAGGGAGGAAGAGCACAGGCAGCGCGAACAGACCAGAGAGCGTAGCCAGCCTAGCGAAACCGGCGATCCCCGCCAACCCAGTGCCACCAGCCAAGCCAGTGAACAGTATAAGGAGGTGCACCATGCCTGACGCACTCGCCCCCGATCCCTTCACCGCCATGGCCGCCCAGCTCACCCCCAAACGCGCCGTCTCCTACATCCGCGTCTCTACCCGCGAGCAGGCCCAGCGTGGTGGGTCGGAGGAGGGCTTCTCCTTGCCGGCTCAGCGTGAAGCCAACAAGCGCAAAGCCCAGTCGATGGGTGCGCTGGTGGTCAAGGAGTTCGCCGACCGGGGAGAGTCGGCTCGTAGTGCCAACCGTCCTGAGCTGCAGAAGATGCTGGCCTACCTCAAAGAAGATGGTGGGATCGACTACGTCATCGTCCACAAGCTCGACCGCCTCGCCCGCAATAGGGCGGACGATGTGGAGATCAACCGGGCGTTTGAGGAGGCGGGTGTGCGGCTGGTGTCGACGTCGGAGAACATCGACCAGACGCCAGGTGGCATGCTCCTACACGGCATCATGAGCTCCATCGCTGAGTTCTACTCCCGCAACCTGGCTAATGAGGTCATCAAGGGGATGGGCGAGAAAGCCAGGAATGGTGGGACGCTGGGCAAGGCACCGCTCGGTTACATGAACGTCCGCGCCAGAGACGAGAACGGCCGAGAAGTCCGCACCATCGCCCTGGATGAGGAGCGCGCACCGCTGATCCGGCTGGCGTTCACGGAGTATGCGACGGGTAACTGGACGGTGCGGCAGCTGGCCGACCATCTCAACACTCTCGGACTCTCTATCCCGCCTACGCCGCGGCGCCCTGCCAAGCCCATCACGGCAACGCGCCTGCACGAGATCCTGCGCCACCCCTACTACAAAGGCATCGTCACGTTCCAAGGCGTGGAGTACCCGGGTAAGCACGAGCCGCTGGTAGATAGCCAGACCTGGCAGACCGTGCAGACCATCCTGGCCTCACGGCGCTACGGGGAGCGCCAGCGCATCCACAACCACTTCCTCAAGAGCACCGTCGTCTGCGGCCAGTGCGGTGCCCGCCTGTCCGTCCAGAACGCCAAGAACAGCAAGGGCAGCATCTACCCCTACTTCGTCTGCGCCCGCCGCTGCCGCCTCCACGACTGCGCCTTCACCGCGGTGCTCATCGACGTCGTCGAAGACCGCGTGGTAGAGCTCTACCAAACCATCCAGCTCAGCGCAGCAGACAGAACGCAGATCGAGCACTACCTCCACGACGAGCTGGCTCAGATCGAAGGGGACAAGGCCAAGGCAGTGCGTTCCCTGACGACGCGGCGCACCAACATCGAGGACAGACGACGCCGTCTCCTCCACGCCCACTACGAAGGCGCGGTGCCCCTTGACTTACTCAAGGAGGAGCAGGCTGAGCTGTCCACCGAGCTCAGCCAGATCGAGCGCCAGCTAGCCGCCTACCAGGCCGACGCCGCCGAAGTCCGCCAGCACCTCACCCAAGCCCTTGACCTCCTCGAAGACTGCCACCGCCTCTACACGGCAGCACCAGACCACCTGAAGAAACTACTCAACCAGGTCTTCTTCGAGCGCGTGCTGGTCAACCCACTGGTCGATGATGAGGGACGGGTCATCTTGCCAGGCGAAGGAACAAGCGACGGTGCGAATGCTGGCGGGCCAGCGGATAAGGATGCAGCTGGTAAGGAGACGGGTGGTGAGGACAGCGCTGGAGAAGAAGGAACTGGCGATGCCAGTAGGGGAGGGGTCACACCGCACTCGGTCGACCTCACTGACACCGGCTCCGGCACTCGCCTCAGCGCTCTGCTCGTCCCGCCCTTCGACCAGCTGGCCAGCCCCAGCCTGCACGCCGCCGCCCATACGCACCACCTGCAGCACCCGGCTCAGCCTGACACCCCGACCACGCCGCCCACAGCTGACGACACGTTCATGAGCGCCACAACACGAACAACGCCCACCCTGGTGGGTGAGCGTTGTTCAACATCTGGAACCGCATCCCAGCCTGTTTCGACTGGAGAGGGTTTGGATAAGAGCTGGTTGGTGCCTCCGGCGGGACTCGAACCCGCACGCCCGTAGGCAGCGACTTTTAAGGTCGCGGTGTCTACCGATTCCACCACGGAGGCGAGACGCGGCCCAATGTTTGAACAACTGGGGCGTCAGTACCCCCACTGGGATTCGAACCCAGGACCTTGTGCTTATCAGGCACGACACGAGGTATAAGCTCGCTGCTCTAACCGCTGAGCTATGGGGGCGCGGCCGCGACATCGACGGCGTCGAGGAGGCCGACGCTACCAGCACCGGAGGGGCCCAGCAGCGCGGAAGTAGGTTACCCCAGATGGCGGCCGCGTCGGTCGTTTTCTCACTGTGTTCCATCAGGCACGCCCTCATGCGGGTGCCACGGGGCATCGACCTCCTCACCTCTGAGGAACTGCCTGCTTTACCGCTAGCCTGGTCGCATGAGTCACACTCCTGCCCACGCATCCTCTGAGGCCGGACTCGAGCCCTCACGGAACACCCTGGAAGGCCATCTGACGGTCGGTGACGTCGTCGCCCTCGTGGAGGCCGCCGCGCCTCCCGGACTGGCCGCCTCGTGGGACTCCAACGGGCTCATCTGCGGTGACCCCGCCGATCCGGTGCGCAGTATCCTGCTGGCCGTCGACCCGGTGACGGCCGTCGTCGACGAGGCCATCAACACCGGCGTCGACATGGTCATCACCCACCACCCCCTCTACCTGCGCGGAACCGACCACGTCGCGGCCACCGACCCCAAGGGACGCTCCATCCACCGCCTCATCCGTGCCGGCATCGCGCTCCTCAACGCCCACACCAGCCTCGACGCCGCCCGTGGGGGAGTGGCGGACGCCCTCGCCGACCGCGTCGGGCTCATCTCAACCGTGCCGCTCGAGCCGGACCCCGCCTCCCCGGATCAGGGCATCGGACGGATCGGCACCCTCCCACAGCCCGTCACTCTGCGCTGGTTCGCCGCGGATGTCGCCGCAGCCCTCCCCGACTCGGCCCCCGGCCTCCTCGTGGGCGGGGACCTCGACGTCGTCGTTGAGCGCATCGCCGTCTCAGGTGGGGCGGGCGATTCTCTCCTGCAACGGGCCCGCGAGGCCGGAGCCGACGTGTTCCTCACCGCCGACCTGCGCCACCACCCCGCCTCCGAGCACCTGGAGGACGGACGCCCCTACCTCCTGTGCGGAACCCACTGGGCCACCGAGTGGGTCGGCCTGGAGCCCCTGGCCCGCAGGCTCAAGGACGGCGCCCACTGCCATGGGGCCTCACTGGCCGTCCAGGTCTCCCGGATTGTCACGGACCCCTGGGCGCTGCGCCTGTCCACCGGAACAGACCGGGCATGAGAGGATTCGCAGCATCAACCTGCACGCACCTGAAGGAGCACACGCCGTGACAAGCGCCCCCATCGCCCAGCAGCGCCTTCTCATCGACCTCCAGGACCTCGACTCCCGCCTGGCACGGCTGCGTCACGAGCGCAAGCACCTTCCGGTCCTCACCCGCATCGAGTTGGTCATCGAACGCCTCAAGACGAATAAGCGAGCCGCCATCCAGGCTGAGGCCGCCCTCGACGAGGCCAAGAAGCGGGCCACCCGCAGCGAGGACGAGGTCTCTCAGGTGGTGCGCCGGGCCGAGGTACTGCGCGAGCGCCTCCACTCCGGCACCAGCGCGGCCCGCGACCTCTCAGCCATCCAGGGGGAGATCGACCAGCTCGGTCAACGGCAGTCAGCCTTGGAGGAGGCGCAGATCCTGGCCATGGAGGCGCTCGACTCCGCCCGGCAGGAGGCGGAGCGCCTCAGCCAGGAGGAGTCCGAGATCCGCGCGGCCGGGCGAGAGCTCACCGCCAAGCGCGACGCCGAGTTCGCCCGACTCGACGAGGAGATCGAGTCCCTGGAGAACCAGCGGGCAGATCTGGCCGGAACCATCGAGACACCCCTCCTGGCGGACTACGAGGCCGTCCGCACCTCCACCGGTGGACTCGGCGCAGTGGCCCTCAGGGGGCGCACCATCGAGGGCGGTGCCGTCGAGATCAGCCCCCAGGAGCTGGCCCGCATCGTGGCCGCCCCGAAGGAGGAGGTCATCCACGCCGAGGAGAACGACGTCATCGTCGTACGGATGGACATCTGACAGCGGCCACGTCTCAGCCAACCGCTATATCGCCGGCCCCTGGCCCGGGTGCCGATGGTGCTCGCCAGCGGCGTCAGTGAGTCACCAGGGTGAGAACCCGTCGCCACTGCCGGTCCGGCTCGGAGACCTCGACGGCGTCGACGCTGTCCAGGCGCTCGGCGATACTCGCGATGTCGTCCACGCGTACCGGTGCAGGCAGGGACTCGCCGGCAACGGCCCGGAGGAGCTCCCCGGTGAGCAGCCCGCGAGCGTGCTTGGCCATGTGGGATACCACCTTGCGGGAACCGTCGTCGGCGGTGCGCACCACACGCACGGTGACGACCTCAATGCCGTCGCGCGCAGACGGCTTCCAAGCGGCCGCATAGTCCGCCGACCGACAATCGATCACCAACCCCTGTGCAGCCAAACCGGTGAGCGACGGCGCAAGGTACGGCTTCCAGAACGCCGACAGACGTCCCGGTCCGGGCAGGGACGTGCCCATCGACAGACGGTGATCGGGCACCAGGTCAGTGGGGGAGAGGATGCCCCACAGCCCCGAGAAGACAATGCAGTGGCGCTCCAGAGCGGAGCGGCCCGCCGGATCCTCGGCGATCGAGTCGAGCCCCGCGGCCTCGTACAGGACCCCGGTGAACAGCTGATGGGCGGGGACGCAGGGCGAGGTCTCCAGCACCAGATTCGTCCCCACCTGCTCGGCGCTACGAGGCCCCAACCCCAGGACGGAGGCCGCCTCGGCGCTCCGGCTCACCTCAGCCAGCGCGGACATCACCTCACGGCGCGCAGCGGTGAGCCTGTCCGCCTCCAGAAGCGAGTCGAGATCCAGTGATGGTCCACTGGCAGGAGCAGTCTTTCCCTCAGAGGGAGGAAGCAGGATCAGCACCCGCACATGATAGGTCGTGACACGGCCGCCGGCAGACCAGGGCTGCACGGTGGGCGCGAACCCTCGATGCCTCATGCCGCTACACTGATCCGTGCGGACGAGCCGACCGGGCGGCCGCGGTACCGGCACCGCCTTCATGACGGTGCAGGGCTGAGGAACGTCCGGGCTCCACAGAGCAGGGCGGTGGCTAACAGCCACCCGGGGTGACCCGCGGGACAGTGCCACAGAGAGTAGACCGCCCATCGAATACCGGTGGGTAAGGGTGAAAGGGTGGGGTAAGAGCCCACCAGCGCGACGGGTGACCGTCGCGGCTCGGTAAACCCCGCCCGGAGCAAGACCGCACAGCTGGCGATTGAAGGCTGCTCGCCCAAGTCAGCGGGTAGGTCGCATGAGGCCGCTGGCAACAGCGGTCCAAGATGAATGGTCGCCACCGCCCAGGCCGGCAACGGCGGGCGGCAACAGAACCCGGCGTACAGGTCGGCTCGTCCGCCCATCCTTGCGTGCGCTCTCTTATCCGCTGACGTGCAGACGACGTACTGAACTAGTGAGAAAACATGTGGCGCCTCGCCGGTTAATCCGGTGAGGCGCCACATGCTGAGCGTACGTGGTGAGCTACTTGGCCGTCACGTACTTCTCCTTGGAGTTGTAGCTGTCGTAGAAGGCCTTGACGGCGAAGACGGCTTTGCCGTCGTTCGCGGTGGCTGCATCGACCAGGAAGACGTAGTAGCCCTTCGCGGTTCCACCATCACGGGGGAAGTCCTGCCGGATGAACAGGCCACTGTCACTGTAGGACTCGATGGCGCTGGACGTGTTCCCCTGGTAGTCGTAGTCGATCTTCAGGGAGCGTCCCTGGAATTGGCCCTCGCCGTGGTAAGTCACCTCGACCGGAACACGAATGTACTTCTTTCCCTCAGGCGGGTCGGTGTAGGTGCGCCGGTCAATCGCCTGGAGATCTGCGGCATTGACATCCCACTCAACAGGGTTGAACTTGACCGAGATCGAAGCGTTGGGGTCCTCGTCGTACTTTCCAGCCTTGATCTCAACGGGGCCTGACGTCGGGTCAAGCGGCTTGGACTTGCTGCTACCGGGGTCGTTGCTGCTCGACTTGCTGCTCTGAGAAGACGAAGACTTCGAATCCGAGCTGTCAGACGCGTCCGAGTCGCCGGCATCCTCGGTGGGCTCCGAGTCGTCAGCCTTCTTCTCGTCCTTCTTCGACTCCGAGCTCGACGTGCTGTCCGCCTTGTTGTCGCTATTGCCGGAATCGCCCTTGAACATGAACACGCTGCCGATGACCAGGGCGACCACGACGACCGCAGCAATACCGGTCCAGAACCACCACTGCTGGGTCAGCGGCTTGGAGCCATTGCCAGGGCCTGCCGGGGCGGCGGCGTCAGCGGGCTGCCATCCACCGCCAGGGGGCTGCATGCCGCCCGCAGCCCCCTGGGGCTGGTAGGGCGTGGGCGACTGGGCATAGTCCATGCTGGCCGCGTAAGGGCTGGCACCGGCAGCCGCGGGCTGCCCGGCGTAGTCACCGGAGGGTGCGGAGGCGGACATGCCCGTCGGGTCGGCAACCGGTGCGTTGGTGTTCAACGAGGCCGTCGGGGCAGTCGACACCGCCTGGGTGGGAGCCCACGCCGGGTCGGCCTCTGTAGCGGCACCTGCGGCAGAAGCGGCTGACGCACCGGAGGCGGCGGAGTCATCGACCCAGATCTGCCAGCCCTCAGGAGCCGGCCCCCAGGCGGGGTCGGGCTGCCAGCCTGCAGGTGGTTCGAAGCCCTCGGGTGGTGCGGGCCAGTTCGGCGGTGGATTGAAGCGCAAAGCCATGAGAACCTCCGGGAGGAAATAAACAGGGAGAAACCCGCACGGGCTTCCTGGGCAGAATGCAGATGTCCGCTGTCCAAGGACCTTACGTCGTCACCTTATCGTGAGGCAACGTGACGGGGCCCGATCAGCCTGGACGTGGATGGGTAGCGATACCCAGAACCTCAAGGCAGGGTAAGCACCTCGGCGCCTTCCTCGGTCACCACGAGCGTGTGCTCGAACTGCGCGGTACGGGAACGGTCCTTGGTGACCACCGTCCAGCCGTCAGCCCACTGCTCCCACTCGACGCCGCCGAGAGTGAGCATCGGCTCGATCGTGAAGACCATGCCCGTCTCGATGACGTCGTCGTGCAGGGGAGCGGCGTCGTAGTGGGGGATGATGAGTCCTGAGTGAAAGGCCTCGCCGACGCCGTGGCCCGTGTAGTCGCGCACCACCCCGTAGTCGAAGCGCTTGGCGTAGGCCTCGATGACGCGGCCGATGACGTTGACCTCGCGTCCCGGTTTGACGGCCTTGATGCCCCGCTCCATCGCGGTGCGGGTACGTTCGATGAGCAGCTCCGTCTCACGGTCGACCTCACCGACGGCGTAGGTGGCGTTCGTGTCGCCGTGGACCCCGCCGATGTAGGCGGTCACGTCAAGATTGATGAGATCTCCCTCATTCAAGCGGGTCGAGTCCGGGATGCCGTGGCAGATGACCTCATTGATCGAGGTGCAGATCGACTTGGGGAAGCCCATGTAGCCCAGACAGGAGGGGTAGGCGCCGTGATCGCACAGGTACTCATGGGCGATCCTGTCCAGCTCATCGGTGGTCACCCCCGGCGTGATCGCCTTGGCGGCCTCGGCTAGAGCGCGCGCGGCCAACCGACCCGCCACCCTGATCCGCTCGATCGTCTCCGCGTCCTTGATCTCCGAGGCCGTCACGCGCTCGGGGCCGTCGTGGAACATGTACTCGGGGCGTGCGATCGACGCCGGGACATGCCGCCCAGGACTGATCGTCCCGGGAGTGAGCGTGCCGCGCGGTGCGCGATCGGCCAGCGAGGAGGAGGGCACCGAGGGCACGGAGGAAGCCGAAGAACTCATGGCCTCAGCATAGAAGGAGGCATCCGGTTCGCGGGACCTTCCCTCCAGCTACTGGTCCAGGGCCTCCGCCATCACGCTATGGGCCTTATCACTGTCAGGAACCGTCAGGAGCTGAACCAGTGCTTCTCAGCGGGGAAGGACTTCTCGCGCACCGCCGCCCCGTAGTCGGCGGCCGCCTGCCGCAGGGCCTCGCCGACCTGCCCGAACTGGTGGGCGAAGCGCGGGGACCAGTCCGTCATTCCGGCCATGTCCGTCCAGACCAGGACCTGGCCGTCGCAGCGTGCACCCGCGCCGATACCGATCGTGGGGATCGCAAGCGACTCGGTGACGCGCGCGGCCAAGGGCTCGGGCACCATCTCCAGGACGAGAGCGATCGCCCCCGCCTCGGCCAGCGCCTGCGCGTCGGCCAGCAGCTCCTCCGCGGCCTCGCCGCGGCCCTGAACCCGGAAGCCGCCGAGCATGTTGACGCTCTGCGGGGTGAAACCCAAGTGACCTACCACCGGGATGCCCGCCTGGGTCAGCGCCTTCACGCTGGCGGCCCGCGGTCTGCCGCCCTCGAGCTTGACGGCGTTGGCCCCCGCCTTCATGAGGCGCACCGCGCTGGCCAGTGCCTGCTCGGGGCCCGCCTCGTAGGTGCCGAAGGGAAGGTCCGCCACCACCAGCGCACGCTTGGTCGCCCGCGCCACCGAGCGCGTGGCCACTACCATCTCGTCGAGCTCGACTGGAAGCGTGGAGTCGTGCCCCAGCATGACATTGCCGATCGAGTCGCCCACCAGCAGCAGGTCGGTTCCTGCAGCGTCCAGGAGCTGGGCGGTCACGGCGTCGTAGGCGGTGAGCATGACCAGCTTGGCGCCCTCCTTCTTGGCGGCTGCCAGGTGATGAACGCGCACGGGCTTGCCGCCTCCGACGACGGTGGCGGACGTTCCGTAAGGGGACTCGGGTGTAGCCATGGGACGAGGCTACCCGAGGTGCCCCAATGCGTCGGCTCGCCGGACTGCCCGCCGACGTCCCTCGCGAGGAGGTTCTCCGAAACCTGCCTGACGCACCCGCGCACTAGGCTGGTCCCAGTAGAACGTCTCAGGCACAAGACCGCCGGCCACGTCGTCGGCCGGCTACCGCACCACCATGCTGAGGAGGCCCCATTGGACAAGCAGCAGGAGTACGTGCTCCGAGCCATCGAGGAACGTGACATCAGCTTCATCCGCCTGTGGTTCACTGACGTCTCCGGACAGCTCAAGTCCGTGGCCATCGCACCTGCCGAGGTCGAGAGTGCCTTCGAGGAGGGCATCGGCTTCGACGGATCGGCGATCGAGGGCCTGACCCGCGTCTTTGAGTCCGACATGCTCCTGGCTCCTGACCCCTCCACCTTCCAGATGCTGCCGTGGCGGGACGGGGACAACGGTGTGGCCCGCATGTTCTGCGATGTTCTCACGCCCGACGGCGAGCCCGCCCGCACCGACCCGCGCTCCGTGCTCGAGCGCCAGCTCGCCCGGGTCGCCGAGGCCGGCTTCACCTGCTACATCCACCCGGAGATCGAGTTCTACCTGGTCAAGCGCGACGCCGACGGGCGTATCCGCCCCACTGATGACGCCGGTTACTTCGACCACGTACCCGGGGGGACCGCCCACGACTTCCGCCGCCACGCCATCCTCATGCTCGAGCAGATGGGGATCTCGGTGCAGTTCTCCCACCACGAGGGCGGCCCCGGTCAGAACGAGATCGACCTGCGCTTCGCCGACGCCCTGTCCATGGCGGACAACATCATGACCTTCCGCGCCGTCGTTGAGGAGGTCGCACTGGAGGAGGGCTGCCTGGCGACCTTCATGCCCAAGCCCTTCCCCGACCAGTTCGGCTCGGGCATGCACACGCACTTCTCCCTGTTCGAGGGCGACCGCAACGCCTTCTTCGACCCCTCCGGCCAGTACCAGCTCTCCGCCACCGGTCGCTCCTTCATCGCCGGGCTGCTGCACCATGCCTCGGAGATCACGGCGGTCACCAACCAGCACGTCAACTCCTACAAGCGCCTGTGGGGAGGGGACGAGGCCCCCAGCTACGTGTGCTGGGGCCACAACAACCGCTCCGCCCTCGTGCGCGTTCCCATGCACAAGCCCGGCAAGGCCCAGTCGGCGCGGGTGGAGTTCCGCGGCATCGACTCCTCGGCCAACCCCTACCTGGCCTACGCGGTCATCCTGGCTGCGGGCCTCAAGGGCATCGAGGAGGGCTACGAGCTTCCTCCGGAGGCCGAGGACGACGTCTGGGCCCTGTCAGAGATGGAGCGCAGGGCCCTGGGCATCCACGCCCTGCCCACCTCACTCAAGAGCGCGGTTGCCGCCATGGAGGGCTCCGACCTGGTGGCAGACACCTTCGGTGAGGACACCTTCGAGTTCTTCCTGCGCAACAAGCGCCGCGAGTACCGGGCCTACGACGCCCAGGTCACCGATTTCGAGATCAGCCAGTTCTTCCCGCGCGCCTGAGCGGAGCAGGAGACAGCTGTGAGAGACCGCAGCGAGAAGCGACCGCCGATCGGGTCCCCCTCCCGGCACAGCTCCTCGCCCAGGACCCTGCTGCTGCGGGCCGGATTCCAGGACCCCGCCCGCGCCGGAACGCTCCTGGGCGACCCGGCGCTGCTGCCCTTCCTCCCGGCGGATGCCCAGGCCGACGACGTCGGCGAGGCGGGAGATCCCGGCGGACGTGTCTCAGCGGATCGCTCCAGGCGTCCAGGCGGCCGACCCGCCGACGTGCGGCTCGGGCCGGCTCGCGAGGACCTCATCGACTCCCTGGCGCTCACCGCGGATCCTGACATGGCCCTGCTCAGCCTCGTCCGACTCGCCGAGGCCGCCACCGCATCCGAGTCGGGCCACCTGGTATCGGAAGGCGGTATCGAGCCCGGGTGCACGACGACACCGGCGGCACTCCTGCGCAGCATCCTGAGTGATCCGGCCGCAGAGCCGCGTGAGCACAGGCACCGTCTGCTCGCGGTCCTGGGCGCCTCGCAGGCCCTGGGCGACTTCCTCGTGACCCATCCCGAGCGTCTCACGGCGCTCGCGCCGCTCAGGGCGTGGGGCTCCCCGGAGGAGCCCGGCGTCGGTGAGACGCTGCAACGAGCCGTCCTGGACGTGCTGGGGCAGGCCGACCTTGCGGAGGCAGACCCGTCAGACAGTGATGAGACAACCCCTCACCCCGCAGGAGCGGGCCCGGCAGTCAGCCGGGCGACCGCGGTGCTGCGGCGCGTCTACCGGGACCGGCTCACGGCGATCGTCGCCGATGACCTCACCAGCGCCGACCCGATCGAGCACGTGCCCACTGTCTGCCGTCGCATGGCCGAGCTCGCCGACGCCGCCCTGGACGCGGCTCTGCTCGTCGCCCGCGCCGCCGTCGGGCCGCAGGCGGATGAGGTGGCTCTCGCCGTGATCGCCATGGGCAAGACCGGGGCCCGCGAGCTCAACTACATCTCGGACGTCGACGTCGTCTACGTCGTCGGCCCCGCCCACGAGCCCCAGGACGCTCAAGAACCGATCAGCGAGGAGCACCTCGTGGACGTCGGCACCCACCTGGCCACAGAGCTCGCCCACGTCGTCTCCGCCACCGCGCCCGAGCCGCCCCTGTGGCCGCTGGACACGGCGCTGCGTCCTGAGGGCAAGGACGGTGCGCTCGTGCGCACTCTCGACTCCCACCTGGCCTACTACCGCCGATGGGCCGCCTCCTGGGAGTTCCAGGCCCTGCTCAAGGCCAGGGCCTGCGCCGGGGACGCGGAGCTCGGCACCCTCTACGAGCAAGGCGTGGCGCCCTACGTGTGGGAGGCCAGCCGACGGGAGAACTTCGTTGAGGACGCCCGTGCCATGCGGCGCCGGGTGGAGAAGGAGTCAGTGCCGCGCGGCGGAGAGGACCGGCGTATCAAGCTGGGACCCGGTGGCCTACGAGACGTCGAGTTCACCGTCCAGCTCCTCCAGCTCGTCCACGGCCGCTCCGATGAGAGCCTGCGCGTGCGCGGCACCCTGGAGGCTCTCGACGCTCTCAGCGCAGGAGGCTACGTCAGCCGAACCGATGCCGCGGCCTTGAGCGGCTGCTACAAGGCCCTGCGGCTGCTGGAGCATCGCAGCCAGCTCTTCCGCCTGCGCCGTACCCACAACCTTCCTGAGAAGGCGGAGAACCTGCGCCGCATCGAGCGGGGCATCAGCGACTGCCTGGGCCGGGGCGACAGCCTGTGGGAGGGTTTCAAGGACCTGCGCCGGCGAGTGCGGTCCCTCCATCAGGAGATCTACTACCGTCCCCTACTGGGCTTCGCAGCCGCCCTCAGCGCCGATGAGATGGCCCTGAGCCCTCAGGCTGCGCGTGAGCGCCTCGCCGCCGTCGGCTACACGGACCCCGACGGGGCACTGCGCCACATCCAGGCACTCACCGAAGGGGTCAGCCGCCGCGCCGCGATCCAGCGCCAGCTGCTGCCGGTCATCATCGGCTGGATCGGTGAAGGAGCCGACCCCGATTTCGGCCTGCTGTCCTTCCGACGGCTGTCCGAGGCCATCGGAGGGTCGCACTGGTACCTGGCCATGCTGCGGGACTCGCCGGTGGCGGCCCGCAGACTGTGCCAGGTCCTCTCCAGCGCCCACTGGGCCACCGAGCGCCTGGCGGAGTTCCCCGAGTCCATCGCCTGGCTCGACGACGACGGTGAGCTCGAGCCCCGCCGATCCGTCGCCCTGGCGGAGGAGGTTGCCGCCGTCCTGCGCCGTCGCAGCCTCACCGGCCCCGATGACGCGGCCCTTGCCGAGCAGGCGCTCGAGGCGACCCAGGCGATCCTGAGAGTGCGAGCCCGTGAGGAGGTACGCGCCTCACTGGCGGACTGCCTGGACTGCATCGACCCCGAACGCACCGCCTCCATCCTCTCCGACGCCACCGACGCGGTCCTGGACGGGGCTCTGACCGTCGCCACCGGGCTGGTCATCGCCCAGCGCGACGGGCTGGAGGCCGTTTCCTCGGGACCCGACGCCGACGGGCGCTGGCAGGCCGCTCTCGCCCGCCACGCCATCGTCGCCATGGGACGCCTGGGAGGCCGCGAGATCGGGTACGCCTCCGACGCGGATGTCCTCTTCGTCCACGAGGCCTGTGACGGGGTGGGTGAGGAGGCCGCCGCCCAGGAGGCCGAGGCCGTCGCCAAGCAGGTCATGGGGCTTCTGGCCTCGGCGCTCCCGCACCCCCTCGAAGTGGACTGCGATCTGCGGCCCGAGGGCCGCAACGGCGTCATGAGCCGCTCGCTGGACGCCTACCGCGAGTACTACGGCCGCTGGTCCGCCCTGTGGGAGCGTCAGGCGCTGCTGCGCGCCCGTTCCTGCGCCGGAGACCGGGACCTGGGCCGGCGGTTCGAGGAGCTTATCAACCCCCTGCGCTGGGCGCAGGACGGACTGCAGCCCCAGGACCTGCGGGAGATCCGCAGGATCAAGGCACGGGTGGAGGCCGAGCGCCTGCCCCGGGGCATCGACCCTGCCCGACACCTCAAGCTCGGCCCCGGAGGGCTCAGTGACGTGGAATGGAGTGCCCAGGTACTTCAGCTCGCTCACGCCGGTCGGATACCCGAGCTGCGGACCACCTCGACCGTCGGCGCGCTCCAGGCTGCGGTCCAGGCCGGGGTACTGAGCGCGGACGGCGGGGGAGAGCTGGTGGCGGCCTGGATCCTGGCCAGTCGGCTGCGCTCGGCGATCGTCCTGGGAACCGGGCGCGCCTCGGGGCCGCGCTCCCAGGTCCTTCCTACCCAGATCCGGGAGATCCGTCTGGTGGGGCGTCTCATCGGCCTGGGCGCGGGCAGGGAGAGAGAGCTCGAGGACCTTTACCGTCGCAGCGCCCGCCACGCGCGCGCGGTGGCCGAACGCATCGTCTTCACCGACACCGCCGCCCACGGCTCCTCCGCATCAACGCAGCCGACCACCACGTCGCAGGCTCAGCAGCACAGCGCGGACTCACCGCCGCCCCACTCAACAGGCTGGGCCCGGAACGCTCGCGCGCAGCCCCGTCGGGGTGCAGAAGCGGCAGGCTCCAAGAGCTCCAGGCGGGCAAACCGCAGCCGCGCCACCAGAAGGCGACCGGAGGGACCCTACCCCTGGAGCTGACCAGGCAGAGTCAGTACCAGCTGGACACCAGCCGGATACCAGGCGGATGCTGCCGGGCGATGAGGATCGCACCGTCGTCGAGGACCGCCGCCCCGCGAACCTGGCAGACTTGGCGCCGTGAGGCTCATTCTCGTACGCCACGGTCGCACCGCGGCCAATGTCATGCAGGCACTCGACACCGCCTTCCCCGGAAATCCCCTGGATGACGTGGGGCTGGGACAGGCCGACGGGCTGCCGGCCCGCCTGGAGAAGGCCGGCCTGCTTCAGGGACTGGGCTCACTGTGGGTCTCCCCGATTCTGCGCGCCAGGCAGACCATCGCCCCCATCGAGACCGCCACCGGCCTGAGCGCCACCGTCGACTCAGGACTGCGTGAGGTCCTCGCCGCCGACCTGGAGATGAACACCGATGCGCGCTCGGTGGCCTGCTACGTGGACACCACCCGGGCATGGATGGCGGGGCGCCCCGCCTGCCGCATCCCCGGATCCCCGGAGGATGGACACGACACGCTTCAGCGCTTCGACGACGCCGTCGGCCGCATCTACGAGCAGACCGCCCAGGCGGGGGACTCGGCGGCCTTGCTCGTCTCCCACGGCACCGCGCTGCGCCTGTGGACCTCTCTGAGGGCCGCGGCCGGAGGCGGTGTGGACCCGCTGTGGGTTGCCGACCGCCCCATGCACAACACCGGGATCACCATCGTCGACGGCGATCCCGGTGCCGGGTGGAGCCTGACCTCCTGGGATGACGGAGCTTGGGACCGGGCCGCCTCCTGACCGGCCCGCCTTAGAGCACCGAGGAGAGGAAGGCCCGGGTACGTTCGGCCTGGGGATCGTCCAGGACCTTGACGGGGTCACCGGACTCGCAGATGACACCGCCGTCCATGAAGATCAGCTGGTCGCCGACCTCCCGGGCGAAGCCCATCTCGTGGGTGACCACGACCATCGTCATGCCGGAGGCGGCGAGATCCTTCATCACCTGAAGCACCTCACCCACCAGTTCGGGATCCAGGGCCGAAGTCGGCTCGTCGAAGAGCATGAGCTCGGGGTCCATCGCCAGGGCGCGGGCGATCGCCACCCGCTGCTGCTGACCACCGGAGAGCTGGGAGGGGTAGTGGTCGAACCGGTCACCCAGTCCCACCCGCTCCAGCAGCTCGATACCGCGTTCGCGGGCCTTGGCCTTCGGAGTCTTCTTGACCAGGATCGGTGCCTCCATGACGTTCTCCAGAGCCGTCATGTGGGGGAAGAGGTTGAAACGCTGGAAGACCATGCCGATCTTGGCGCGCTGAGCGGCACGGGCCCTGTCCGACAGGGCATGCAGCTCGGTGCGACCACCGCGCTCGACCTCACGCATACCGATGAGCTCGCCGTCGACCTTGACCCGGCCGGCGTCGATGGACTCCAGCTCGTTGATGCAGCGCAGCAGCGTCGATTTCCCCGAGCCGGATGGGCCGATGAGGACCGTGACTGAGCCGGGCGGGACGATGAGGTCGATGCCCCGCAGCACGTGCAGCTCGCCGAAGAACTTGTGCAGGTCGCTGATCTCGACCTTGGGCGTCCCCGCCGCGGCGTGGGTGGATGTGCTCATGGGGTGACCTCCAGGAAGGGATTGTCCTTGGTGGTGTGCGCATCGAGGATGGCCTGCTGGCGGGCGGACAGGCCCCGGCCGGGGGAGGCGGAGGACTTGTCAGGGTCGAAGCCCTTGCCGTAGTAGCGCTCGATGTAGTGCTGCCCCACCATGAGGATCGAGGTAATGATGATGTACCAGATGGCCGCGACGAGAAGCAGTGGAATGATCTGGTAGGTCAGCGACGCGTAGGAGTTGGTGACGAAGGTCAGATCCAGGGTGAAGGGGACCGCCAGCACCAAGGAGGTCGTCTTGAGCATGGAGATCGTCTCGTTGCCGGTGGGCGGGACGATGACCCTCATCGCCTGCGGCAGGACGATCCTGCGCAGGATCTGGCTCCTACTCATGCCCAGGGCCCCGGCGGCCTCGCTCTGGCCCTTGTCCACCGAGTTCAGGCCCGAACGGACGATCTCGGAGAGATAGGCTCCCTCGTTGATGCCCAGTCCCAGGACCGCCGCGACGAAGGGGGTGAAGACGGTCGTCGTCTTGAAGGTCAGCAGCTCGGGGCCGAAGGGGATTCCCAGACTCAGCTTCTGGTAGAGCGCGGACAGCGCCCCCCAGAACACGAGCTGGGTGTAGATAGGGGTGCCGCGGAAGAACCACAGGTAGGCCAGCGCCACCCAGCGCAGGACCGGGTTGGAGGACTGGCGCAGGATCGCCGTGGTGACCGCAAGCACGATGCCGATGGCCATGGCCATGAAGGTCAGCAGCAGTGTCCATCCGACGGCCTTGACCACGTGGACCTCACGCAGGAAGAACCAGACCGTGGACCAGTGGAACTTCTCATTGGTGACCAGCCCGTGGATGAGCATGGCCCCCAGGATCGAGACGATCGCGGCACTGATCCACGTCCCCGGGCGGGGGACGGGCTTGGGGTTGTTGAGGACGACCTTGTCGTCCTCAGAGGCGGGTGAGGCGGTCACGGCTCACTCCTTCACTGCGGGATTGAGTTCTGCGGTGGTCAAGGCGGCGTCCTTCACGCCCCAGTTGTCCAGGATCTTCTGCCAGATGCCCTGGTCCATGAGGTACTGGATGGCGGCCTGGATCGCGGCGGTGAACTGCGGATCGGCCTTGGAGGTCACCACCCCCTGGGGGGCGGCGTCCTCCACCTCGCCCAGGGTGACGACCTGGCCGTCGGTCAGCTCGACGGCGTATCCGGCCACGGTGGAGTCGGAGTAGGTGGCGTCGATGGTGCCGCCCACCAGGCCGGTGGTGGCCTCGGACTGCTTGGAGTAGGAACGTACGGACAGCACCGCCTTGCCCTCCTTGGCGCATTTTTCGGCGGCGCTGCGCATGGTGGTCTCCTGGGCGGTTCCCACCTGGACACCGACGGTCCGTCCGCACAGCTTGAGGTGGTCGGAGGTCTCAACGCCCTTGGGGTTGCCGGCCTGGACGTTGAATCGGGAACCCACATTGATGTAGGCGGTCATATTGACCTCCGCGATCCGCTCGGGAGTGACGGTGAAGGAGGAGATGCCCGCGTCGTACTTCGAGCCGATTGAGGCGATGATGGAGTCGAACTCGGCGGTGTGCACCGTGCCCTTGACGCCCAGGACGGCGGCGATCGCGTTGGTCAGGTCGACGTCGTAGCCGACGGCCTTGCCCGAGGGATCGAGGAACTCCGCCGGTGCGTAGTCCGTGGACGCCGCCACGTTGAGGACGCCGTCCTCGAGAGCGCCTTGGGGGAGCTTGGCGATGATGTCGGGCTGCGCCTGGATCGAGGAGGTGTCGTAGGAGTGGATCTGCGAGCTCCGGTCCGCGTTCCAGTCAGCGGCGTTGGTGCATCCGCTGAGGACCAGGCAGGCTGTGGCTGCCAGCCCGAGGGCGGCGTGTTGGCGGATCCTCATTGTGGGATCTCCTCTTCGGAGTGGGTCAAGACAAAGAAAGAATATCCGCAATGCAGTATAGATATGCAAGTAGGGAGGGTGGCGTACAGCACGACGGCGGCCCTGAGCCTCGTGCGTAGGAGGCTCAGGGCCGCCGTCTGAGCTGAGTCAACAACTCACAGGTCGTAGTAGAGCTGGAACTCGTAAGGGTGGGGGCGCAGCCGCAGCGGCTCGATCTCGTTGGTGCGCTTGTACTCGATCCAGGTCTCGATGAGATCAGGGGTGAAGACGTCCCCCTCGGTGAGGAAGTCGTGGTCATCCTCCAGGGCCTCCAGGGCCTGGTCCAGACTGTCGGGGAGCTTGTCGATGTCGAAGTACTCCTCGGGAGCGAGCTCGTAGAGGTCCTTGTCGATGGGCTCACGGGGCTCGATGCGGTTGCGGATGCCGTCGATACCCGCCATGAGTACGGCGGCGAAGCACAGGTAGGGATTGGAGGACGGATCCGGTACGCGGTACTCCACCCGCTTGGCCTTGGGGGAGGAGCCCGTGACCGGGATGCGGATGCAGGCCGAGCGGTTACGGGCCGAGTAGACCAGGTTGACCGGGGCCTCGAAACCGGGGACCAGGCGGTGGAAGGAGTTCACCGACGGGTTGGTGAAGGCCAGCAGTGCCGGGGCGTGAGCCAGGATCCCGCCGATGTACCAACGAGCGAGGTCCGAGAGCTGGCCGTAGCCCCGCTCGTCGAAGAACAGCGGTTTGCCGTCCTTCCACAGCGAGTGGTGGGTGTGCATGCCGGAGCCGTTGTCGCCGAAGATCGGCTTGGGCATGAATGTGGCCGTCTTGCCGTTGCGCCAGGCCTCGTTCTTGATGATGTACTTGAACTTCATCATGTCATCACCCGCCGCGAGCAGAGAGCTGAAGCGGTAGTTGATCTCCTGCTGTCCGGCAGTGCCGACCTCGTGATGCGCCCGTTCGATCTCCAGGCCGGAGGTGAGACAGGTGCGGACCATGCGATCGCGGATATCAGCCATCTGATCGTTGGGTGAGACGGGGAAGTAGCCGCCCTTGAAAGCGGTCTTATAACCCTTGTTGCCGCCCTCCTCCTCACGACCGGTGTTCCAGGCCGCCTCGGAGGAGTCGATGGCGTAGAAGGACTCGGCCGGTGAGGACTCGTAGCGCACCGAGTCGAAGAGGTAGAACTCGGCCTCCGCTCCGATATAGCAGGTGTCGGCGATTCCGGTGGAGCGCAGGTAGTCCTCCGCCTTGGCGGCGATCGAGCGAGGGTCGCGCGAGTAGACCTCATCCGTGAAGGGATCGACGATCGAGAAGTTGACGACCAGGGTCTTCTCCTCACGGAACGGGTCCAGGAAGGCTGTGGTCACATCGGGAACCAGCTTCATGTCCGACTCGTGGATCGCGGTGAAGCCTCGGATTGATGAGCCGTCAAACATGAGGCCGTCGGTCAGTGCCTCGTCCTTGAAAGCGGCCACAGGAATGGTGAAGTGCTGCATGACGCCGGGTAGGTCGCAGAACCGCACATCGACCAGCGCGACATTCTCCTTCTCGATGAACGTCAGTGCCTCGGATGCGTCCTTGAACATATCTCCTCCAAGTGGGAACGGCGCACATACTCCACACGTATGCACTGCGGCTGACATCGGCAACTATATTGACGCTGCCGTGACAAAGGAATGGCGCCAGTGTTGCCTGAGTGTTTCGCCCGTTATTCTCCGGCCCCTTGAGGCGGCAGGCGCTGAGTGATGGAAGGTGGAGGTGACCCGGGAGGCGTTTCAGCGGCCGCGCATCGCACGGCGGTCGGGACGGACCCGATTCGGATCAATGTGCTTGGGAATCGGCAGGTTCTTGCCCGCCATCGACGTCAGGCGCTTGGAGACCTGCGTGATCTCGCTGTCGGTCAGCGAGGTGGGCTTGGTCGGAAGCCGGCGCAGCGTCTTGGACAAGTCGGTCAGACGTACCTGTCCGGCGTCAGTGCCCACCTGAAGGGTGTGGATGGGAACGGTCGACAGCAGCCGATGGACCTTGCGCTCCTCCTCAGCCAGCATGCGCCGGGTGCGGGTGCTCGGTCCCTCGGCGATGAGAACGACCCCGGGGCGTCCCACAAGCCGCCACACGAGGTCCTGATCCTTGGTGAAGGCCACAGGCTCGGACTCGACGTACCAGCCTCGGCCGATCTGGTCCAGAACGGCCTTCGCCGCTCCCGGCATTCCCTCGATCTGGGAGTAGGAGGCGCGACGCACGGTGACAGACAGGATGATCATGTCAACCATGAGCGCCATGAGGATGCCCAGGAACAGCCAGTACCACAGGGACATTCCGCTGGCGAACGATATTGCCAGGCCCACGGCGACGCAGACGACGGTCGCCGCCAGCATCGCCCACCCGATCCACGGATAGCTGCGCCGCGAGATCGTGTAGGAGTCCTTGATGTTCTGAAGGTACTGAGCCAGCCGGCGCTTCTTCTTCGGCTGGGGGGACTGGGCACTACTCACGGGCACACAATAGACGACGTCGCTGGCCGGCACACACGGTCTCGCCGTCAGCGTGCCTGGCTGGAACGCATCGATAATCCGGCTACGTGGGAGTGGCGATCCGTCTTCAGCAGGCGGCGACGAGGTGGGGATGGGCTCCCAGCAGGGCCGACGCCTCCTGGCGGGCGGTGGCGGGCTCGGCGAGCTGCGACAGGTGCTCAGGGATGGGGCGGCCGCGCTTGACCATGGCCCGTCCCCACAGCATCCCGGCACGGTAGGAGGATCGCACCATGGGCCCGCTCATCACGGCGGCGAATCCGATCTCCTCGGCCAGACGGCTGAGATCCACGAACTCCTGGGGCTTGACCCAGCGGTCAACAGGGTGGTGAAGCTTGGAGGGGCGCAAGTACTGCGTGATGGTGAGGATGTCGCAGCGCGCCTCCACCAGGGCGGCCATGGCCGCCTCGATCTCGTCGCGGGTCTCGCCCATGCCCAGGATGAGGTTGGACTTGGTGACCAGACCCGCTTCCGCGGCGGCCGTGATGACGTCGAGACTGCCCTGGTAGGAGAAGGCCGGTCGGATCCGCTTGAAGATGCGTGGGACCGTCTCCAGGTTGTGGCCGAGAACCTCGGGGCGCGAGGAGAAGACGTCCTCCAGGGCCTCCGGGTTGCCCCGGAAATCGGGGATGAGCAGCTCGACCCCGGTGCCCGGCGAGAGCTCGTGCACCTGGCGGGCGGTCTCGGCATAGAGCCAGGCGCCGCCGTCGGGACGGTCGTCACGGGCCACCCCGGTGACGGTGGCGTAGCGCAGCTCCATCTCCTTGATCGAGACCGCCACGCGCCTGGGCTCATCGACATCGTACTCGGTGGGGCGGCCGGTGGCGATGTCGCAGAAGTCGCAGCGCCGGGTGCACATCTCTCCGCCCACCAGGAAGGTGGCCTCACGGTCGTTCCAGCACTCGTAGATGTTGGGGCAGTTCGCCTCGGCGCACACCGTGTGCAGGCTCTTCTCCCTCACCAGGCCGCGGACCGCCTGGTAGGTGTCGGAGACGACGGCGCGGGTGCGCAGCCAGTCGGGCTTGGACTCGATGGGTGTCTGGGCGTTGCGCGCCTCGACCCGCAGGAGCTTGCGTCCCTCAGGGGCCACGGTGGTGCTCACGTCTACCTCTCCTCGCCGACGACGTTTCCACAGGGAGTCTAGTACTCTCCCGAGGCTTATAGGACCTCTGACCTAGGAGTGACTCCTGTTGTCACGTGGTGTCCGCCACCAAGGGGGTCAGATGATTCTCCAGGGCAGAGACCAATGCGTTCGCGGGAGCGCTGGTCGACAGGTGATGGCCGGTCTCCGCGCTCAACGAGGTCACGCCGGCGTCGTCGATTCCGCAGGGAATGATGCGATCCAGGGAGAAGGCCTCCAGATCTGGGTCGACGTTCAGGCCGATTCCGTGCATCGTCACACCGCGGGCGACTCTCACCCCCAGGGCGCAGATCTTGCGCTCGGGACGCGGGAGCCGGTCGGCTCCGCCCGCGGTCTCAGGATCGGCCGGCAGCCAGACCCCGGAGCGCTCCTCGACGCGGATCGTCTCCAGACCGTAGAGGCCGCACAGCTCGATCACGGCGGCTTCCAACGCCCGCACGTAACGGATGACGTCAATCGGCTGGGCCAGGCGCAGGATCGGGTAGACGGTCAGCTGGCCCGGCCCGTGCCAGGTGGTCTTGCCGCCCCGGTCCACGTCGACCACTGGTACGTGCCCCGGCTCGACGACGTCGGCACTGGGCCGCTCCCAGGAGTGGGTCCGCCTGCCGACGGTGTAGACCGGCTCGTGCTCCACGAGCAGGAGCGTGGAGGGACGCCGTCCCTCCACGACCTCGGCATGGAGATCCCGCTGCCGCTGCCAGCCCTCATGGAAGGGGATGAGCCGGGAACCGAGCTCCATGTCCTCGCGCAGCACGGGCGTAGTCTACGTGACCACAACCGGAACCGGAGTTCGAGTTATCCACAGGTCGGTCGAATGGGCTGGTCATCCCGCAGCGCCGTGATGACCATGGAATGCATGAGCCCGATGACGTGCCCCCGCCCTGCCGACCGCCCTCGAGACGGCGCCTCCAACCGTGCGCGGCCCCGGCGCCGTCCCGTGCCTCGACGTCGGCCCCGCCGTGCCGGCGCTGCTCGCCCTCCCTCGCTCCCGACATCCGACGCCGAGCCGAGCATTCCCGACTCGGCGCTCAGTGCCCTGTCGCAGCAGGGCTACACCATCGGCGAGGTCATGGGACGCTCCACGGCCCCCAGCGCGCCTCGTCGCGGTCTGGATGCGCAGGGCCATCATGTGGTCATCCGGGTCGTCGACCTGCCCCAGGGGCGCGCAGGTGCGGCCGTCCTGCGACGCCTGGCCGATCTGCGCGTCCTGCGCCACCCCGGTCTGGTGACCGTCCGGGAGGTGGTCTCGCTGCCCGAGCACCGTGCGGGCGTCATCATGGACCTCGTCGAAGGGGCGGGACTCGACGTGGTTCTGGGGGCACGGGGAAGGTTGAGCGCCTCCTACCTGGCCACGCTCCTGGACGTTCTGGGCTCGGCACTGGCCTACCTGCATGAGCACGGTGCGGCCCACGGTGACGTATCGACCGGCAACGTCCTGGTGACCACGGAGGGGCAACCGGTCCTCGTCGACCTGCTGGGCTCCGTCACGGAGATGGGCACGCAGGAGTATGCCGCGCCGGAGCGCCTTGCCGGCGCTCCGGCGTCCGCGGCCTGCGACGTCTACGCCCTTGCTCGTCTGCTGACCGAGTGCTCGGGGCAGGGAGGTGCCGCCCATCGGCGTCTGGCGGGGCTCCTGACCGACGCTCTGGCCGAGGACCCCGCCGACCGTCCCACGGCCCGGGACCTGACTGCCCGAGCGCCTCAGCTGGGGAACGCCTCACCCATCGAGCTGCCCGACGGCGCCCGCCTCGCTGCAGGCTCTCTGCGAGCAGCGGCCCGCACCCCGACTCGCACGATCGGCTCCAGGCTCAGACCTCAGGCCAGGGCGGGCGCCCGGCCGATGACGAAGCGCGAGCCCCGAAAGGACCGTGGCGGCGCCGGCCGCACCGGGCGAGGGCCTGCGGCCATACGGTGGGGGAGAAGAGGAGGAGCGGGGCGCAGACGTTCCCGCGCCTGGGGGCTTGCGGCGGCACTGCTGGCGGCCGTCTGCCTGGCTGCCTGGGGGCCTGCCAAAGCACTGGTGTCGTACAGGCCCGCATGGGCGCTCGGTGCGGCCACGAGCCCATCGAGCCCGGCGCGACCGGTGGCCTCCGCCCTCCCCGCGGGAAGCCCATCTCCCGTCGCCGCCGGAAGTCCGGCCGCAACGGCGTCGACACCGGGTCCTGGCGGGAACGGTGGCTCGGACATGGCGAGTGTCGTCGTCGGACTGTCCGCGGCTCGAGACCGGGCCCTCATGGCCGGCGATGCGACAGCGCTGGCGGCCACGACGGTACCGGGGTCGCCCGCGGCCGAAGCTGACACCCGGGTTCTCACCGAGCTGCTGGACTCCGGTGAAGGCGTCGGGGAGCTGCACACCTCCATCAGCCAGGTCGCTGAGGTGACGCTGCCTGACGACGCGGCAGCACAGTGGCCCAGTGCCAGAGCGCTGCAGGTGATGCTGTCTCAAAGTGCCTCAACGCGTTCGGGACCTGAGGGAACGCGGACGGTTCCGGCCCTCCAGCCCCGGCAGGTCGTGCTTATTGTCGTCCCGGCGCCGTGGCGCGTCGCCGACATTCGAACCGTGGAGTGACCCCCAGGTGCGCTGCCCGCCAGGCGTGGTCGATGATCGGTGCGGACTCGGGGTGGGGACGGCCCGCGTGGCGCTCAGTAGGGCTCGGTCAGGATTGACGTGTAGCCCTCGTGCTCGAGCACGTGCCGTGTGTCCGCCACCATTGCCGCCGAGCCGCACAGGTAGACGTCCGTGCCGTCGGGGTCGAGTTGGAGATCGTGAGCGAGTGCGGTGACGGCCTGGGTGACTCGTCCGTGGAATGCGTCCGGCACCTCCTCGCGACTCAGGCAGCGCACCACAGTCCCCGGCATCGGCGAACTGATCCTGGTGGTCAGGTCCTCCTCCTGGTGACGGCACCCGAAGAGCAGCGTGTCGTGCTCCAGACCGGGAGCCTGAGCGAACATGGCCAGCATGGGGGCGATTCCCGTGCCGGTGGCGATGAACAGGCGGCGCCTACCCGAGTCGGCGAGCCCGAATCCGCCCAGGGGCAACTCCACCACTGTACGTGCACCCGTGTCCACGTTCTCGATGAACTGGGATCCTCGGCCGCCTGTTCGGGTGGAGATGAGCAGACGAAGACGATCCTCCTCCAGTCCCGCGATCGAGTAGTCGCGCCATGCGTCATCACCCACGTGCAGGCGGGCGAACTGTCCTGGTGTCCACGGGCCGATCCTGCCGTCCAGCTGCAGCACCGCCTCCCACACGCTGGGAGTCAGAAGACGCTTGGAGACCAGGGTGGCACGGTGCTTGCCCTCGGGCAGCGCGTGTCCTCCGCGAGAGGCGGAAGGTGTGGGGGGCGTGCGCAGGGCGGAGGTGATGGTGGGATACCCACGCGGCCCGAGGACCTGGCACGCGGCCGCCACCCCGCCCATCATGGCTCCCATGATGCCGGTGCTGCCGGCATCCTGGCCGGAGAGGAACAGGCCGGGAACTGCTGTGCGAGGTCCCAGAGGCCGGGACCGGTACCTCAGCGGAGTGGCAGGAGGTCCGTAGAAGGCGCCGGCAGGGTGGGCGGTGTAGTGCTCGTAGGTCAGAGGCGTGGAGGTCTCCGCGTAGTCCACGAGTCCGGTCAACCCCGGAGCCGCGCTCTCAGCCAGCTCCAGCATGCCGCGGGCGATGCGCTCCTTCAGGGCTGAGTACTCGGGGCCACGGTGTCCTCTGGGGTGCTCGGCCCACTGCTGGAAGGCTTTCACGTCACAGAAGGAGATGAGTTCGGCGGTGTGCGGGGACTCGCCGGACTTCAAGGAGGGGAAGGAGACGAAGACGTCGTGAGGATGACCCTCGAGCAGCGAATCGTTGCTCCTCTGTGAGCCCTCGTGATCGAGATCCCGGTTGACCCAGACGTTGCCGCCATCGATGCCAATACTGCGTGGGTCATCACGCAGTCGCAGGAACACACTGACCGCTGATGTGCCAGTGCCCAGATGCTCCAGGGTGCGGCGTGCTGACTCGGTGCGCCGCCCGATCTCACCGAATGTGGGCAGCAGGCGGTTGAAGGTGTTGGAGGCGCCGATGGCGGAGACAATGACAGGGGCACGGTAGATGCGTTCCCGTACCTGCGCGCCGCGGTGGTCCATGACTCGGACCCCGACGGCCGCCCCGTTCTCGGTAAGGATCTCCGTCGCCTCCTGAGCGACGCGGACGGCGCCTCCGGCCTGCTCGATACCCTTCTCGATAGTGCGGGCGATCCGAGCGCTGCCACCGCGGGGAAACCAAGCGCCCTGGAGGTAGTGGGAGACGATCAGCGCATGCACGGCAAAGGCTGATCGGGACGGCGGCAGCCCGTAGTCCCCCCACTGGCTGGCCAGGACGGCCTTGAGCTCGGGGGAGCGGAAGTGGGCATCCAGATACGCCTTCGTCGTCCCGGTGGCTCGTCGTCCTCCCAGACGCTGAGCCGCTCTGAGCAGCGAGGCCGCGGCTCGGGGGACCATCCCCTGGACGAAGCCCAGTGTCGCCCACCGTATCACCCGGCGAACATCCTGGAAGTAACGGCGGATTGCTCTGGCCTCCTGAGGGAAGGCGGCAACCAGGTCGCGCTCGTACCGAACCGGATCACTGCTGACGCGCAGGTCCACTCCCGGGTAGACGAACCTGTCATAGGCGTCGGGCATGCGGTTCCACTCCAGCTCTCCGCCGGAGAGATAGTCGAAGTAGGCACGGCCCTGGCTTCCGGGGCCGACCTGCCCGATGTAGTGCACCCCCACGTCCCAGGAAGCGCCATCGCGCCGGAAGGTGTGAGTCAGGCCGCCCGGTTCCGTATGCCGCTCAAGGACGAGGACTCGTTTACCGGCGGCGCGCGCCAGCAGTCCGGCAGTCGTCAGGCCTCCGATACCCGAACCGATCACGATGACGTCGTAGGACATCCTTACCCCTCACATACTAGACAGCGTCAAGTCAGCATAGCAGTGAACTGGACACTGTCTAGTAGTGCGGTTCTAGACTTCTGCCATGACCTCTGAACCGACAGGCGCCTCAGGGCGCCGCGGCGGCCGGGACCTGCGCTCCGAGTTGCTGCGAACCAGTAGGCAGCTCCTCGATGAATCTGGCCCCAGTGCACTGAGCATGCGGGAGGTCGCGCGTCGTGCCGGCTGTACGCACCAGGCTCCTTACCACTACTTCGCCAACCGTGAGGCCATCCTGGCGACTTTGGTGCGTGAGGGCTTCGATGAGCTCGCCGACATGCTCGCTGCGGCGCACGAGGGGCTTGGGAACGCGGATCTGCATGCGATCCTGGTGGCCTCGGGAAACGCTTACGTCGAGTTCGCGCTGCGTCACCCCGGGGTGTTCCGGGTGATGTTCCGGCCCGATGTCTGCGATCCCGAGCGCTTTCCGGAGGTGGTGCAGGCCGGTGAGCGTGCGCGTCATGAGCTGGCCCGTCTGGCGAGGGCCATGATGGGCGATGGTGCTCAGCTCGAGGCTGAGGTCCTGATCTGGTCCGGCGTGCACGGCCTGGCCTCGTTACTGCTCGACGGGCCGTTGGTGGGCGAGTTCGGCTCGATGGAGGAGCGCATCGACTTCGCTCGAGGTGTCGTCGGCCTGGTCGAGGTGCCCGTGGTTGACGGGGGCTGCGGGTGCGGGAATCGGCATAGTGGTGGGTGTACGGCGGAAGCGGAAGGGCGTTCGGTCTCTTGACTGAATGTCGTTGTCGGAGGTGAATAGCAACAAAAGTTGACAATATAGTTCTGTCAACCTATGTTGCTTGTATGGATGCGCTCACTGCAGCCACCGAAGCTGCTGACACCACTCGCCCCGAGGATGGGCTACGAGCCGTGGCGGCTCTGCGACGACTGACGGACAGCCTTGAGCTTGCGCAGGTCGAGGCCGCTCTGCGCGCGGGCATGGGGTGGAGCGAGATGGCCTCCTGTCTTGGAGTGTCTCGTCAGGCGGTCCACAAGAAGTACGCCAAGCGAGTTCAGCCCGGTTTGGCCCCGACCCGGAGGAGATGACGATGCCTGCTGTTGCCCACTACCTGACCTGGCTCGAAGCCATGCGCACGGAGGCCGCGCGCCTTCGTCACCGGGAGGTCGAGCCGGAGCACATGCTCCTCGGTCTTCTCGCACAAGGCGGGACGGCTGCAGCCGTCCTGGCGGCTCAGGGCGTGACTCTCGCGCGAGCGCGCGCCGCCGTCGACGAAATGACTGATACGGACCTTGCGCGCGTGGGCATCAACCTTTTCGACACTCTCAGACCTGTGCCGATCGCCACTGAAGAGCTGGCCGTGAGGGCAGGAGAGGAGATCCCTCTCTCGGACGCTGCTGCCGAGCTCATTGACAGTAAGGGGACTTCGTTAAGCACCAGCACACAGGCTCTGCAAGCCCTCATCTCCTCATCCGCCGCTCCGCTCCAGCCCCCTGCTGTCAGGCTCCTTACTCGCTGCGGTGTCGATGTCGACCGCCTGCGTACTGAGCTCACTGAGATGGTGGCCGATCAGGAACCAGCTCTGGGACGCTACCGGATGACTGATGAGTACCGTGGGTACGGCCTGGATCGGGAGCTGAGTCAGGAACGCTTCATCTCAGCTCCGGTAGCCCGTCTGGCCACCCTGCTCTGTGACCCGAACCGGCTCACGTGGTGGGTTCTGCCCCGACAGCAGCTCGTTGAGGTTCTCTCCGACGGGGCCGTGCAGAGGGTGGAGGGGCGCCGCCGAACCGGCTTCCTGAGGTGGCGGCTGGAAACATCCGTGGCCGCAAGGGTTACCTGGTCGTGCACCGTCGTCTCAGGGCCTCGCGATGGTGAGGTGGCATTCGTTCGTGACCTTCACCTGATCAAGGCGCCGGGCGGCACTCGTGTCCGTTTGGTTCTGGCGCATCGCACATGGGGGCGGCTGGGAGCGCTGCTGTACCCGTTCTTCTGGCGAGGAACTCGTCTGGGGCTGGACAACACGCTCGCCGGTATCGCACGGGCTGGGGCAGAGGACTCCTGAGCCGAGCCGCAACCCGTGAACAGACCGAGGTGGTTGTCATGCGCCCGATCATCGGGAACCGATAGACCGGGTACAACGAACGGGGCCCCGCACCGTGATGGTGCGGGGCCCCGTTGACGGCCTAGCTTGCCGAGGGCAGGCTCACAGACCCAGCTCGCCGCCGAAGTCGCCTTCCTCGAGGCGCTTCTTGACCGTCATGAGGTAGCGGGCCGCGTCCGCACCGTCCACCAGTCGGTGGTCGTAGGACAGGGCCAGGTAGCACACCGAGCGGATGGCGATGACCTCGCCGCCATCGGCGTCCTTGATGACGCGGGGCTGGCGCTGGATGGCGCCCAGGCCAAGGATCGCCACCTCCGGCTGGTTGATGATCGGGGTGTCGAACAGAGCACCGCCGCTGCCGGTGTTGGTGATCGTGAAGGTCGAGCCGCTGAGCTCATCGGGGTTGACCTTGTTGTCCCGGGTGCGGGCGGCCAGGTCATTGATGCGCTTGGCCAGCCCGGGGATGTTGAGATCCCCGGCATTCTTGACCACGGGCACGAGCAGGCCGCGCGGCGTGTCCACCGCGATGCCAACGTGCTCGACGTCGTGGTAGGTGACGTTCTTGCCCTCGATGGAGGCGTTGATCTTCGGGTGGGCCTTGAGAGCCTCCGTGGCCGCCTGGACGAAGAAGGGCAGGAAGGTCAGTTTGGTGCCGTTCTTGGCCAGGAAGTCGTTCTTCGCGCGGGCCCGCAGCGCGGCCACGCGAGTCACGTCCACCTCGACAACAGTGGTCAGCTGGGCGGAGGTCTGCAGGGAGTCGATCATGCGATCGGCGATGACCTGACGCAGGCGGCTCATCTTCTCCGTGCGGCCACGCAGGGTCGTGTCCACCTCGGGCTTGGCCGAGGCCGGCTTAGCGGCAGGTGCAGGCGCCTCAGCGGCTGGAGCAGCGGCGGATGCGGCAGCGCGAGCCTCCTCAGCGGCCTTGGCGGCTGCCTCCACGTCCTGCTTGCGGATGCGGCCGCCCACGCCCGTGCCGGTGACGGTGGACAGGTCCACGCCCTTGTCCTTGGCGAGCTTGCGCACGATCGGCGTGACGTAGGAGCCCGTGGCTCCAGAGCTCACCGGTGCCGGGGCGGTGGGTGCAG
>NZ_MSKL01000012.1:0-81524 GCF_001937665.1 Actinomyces oris
AGTACACCTAAGGTACGACCACGCAGGCCCGCAGTCGGCGCCACGCGGGCGGACACTGGCTGCGCCGTCGGCCCGGGTGCGGCATGATCGGGACGGAACGGGCCGACTCCGCCGGCCCACCACCAGTACGCAGGCACCCACGACGCCGCCCGACCGGGGCGCAAGGAGGACTCAATGAGCGCACAGGACCCCGTCGAGATCGACCAGACCACCGACTTCATGTGGAAGGCGACCGCGGCCGTGGCCACGCTCGCCTCCGGGTTCGTGGCCGAGAAGGTCGTGGCGCTCGGCTGGCGGGCGATCTCCGGCCGGCCCGCCCCGCGTGAGGAGGACCAGCTCCTCAACTACAAGCTGGCCGAGATCATCACCTTCGCCATCATCTCCGGGGCCACCGTCACCCTGGTGCGTGAGCTCGGGCTGCGCCAGGCCGCCAAGTGGTACAGCGCCCGCCGCCCCGACTCCCCCTACGCGATGCGCGCCATCAGCGCCTGAGGACTCCATCCGTGCCGGCCCCATCGCGGGGCCGGCACTTTTTGGTGGCTACGTGTCACGATTGGCGACTTTTCCCGCCGGCACACCGTTCGCAAAGACCCTCCGCACACTCGGCGCCACGGCGTCTGCGCAGGTCAGAGCTAGTCTCCGGGGATCCAGCCGGGCTCGGGGCCGCCGGCCGCGCCTCGAAAAGTCGCCAATCGTGACACTTTTTCCTCTGCCGCGCTTCAGCCGCCTCTTCCAGCTCCCCGCCGACCCACAGGTAGGCTGAAGGGAAGCGCCAACGGTGTGCCGCGCAGGCGACCCTCCGGGGCGCCACCGGCCATCTCCCAGCGCTTCCGCCTTTGCCTTCGGAGACCTGAGGAAGCCCGCCCCGATGAGTGCCGTGCAGATCGTCTGTGTCGTCATCGTCGTCATCGCCACGACGATCGGTATCGCAGTTTTCGCACGCGCCTGTTTCACTATTGGCGCCCGCATGGCTGTGGGCCGCGCGACCGCGCCGGAGCGTCTGCGCCCGGTCGGCCGGCGCCTGGCGCTCACGCTGGGTGCGCTCGTGGGCCACACCGCCTTCAAGGGCCGCCCCTTCATCAAGGCCGCCCACTGGCTGGTCATGGTCTCCTTCCCGCTGCTGTTCCTCACGCTCGTGGCCGGCTACGGGCAGGTGCTGGGCGGGGCCGACTTCGCGCTGCCGCTCATCGGGCACGCCGCCTGGTGGGCCTGGGTCGTCGAGATCATCGGCTGGCTGTCCGCTTTCGGGATCGTGGGGCTGACGATCCTGCGCTGGCACCTGACTCGGGCCGGCCGGGCCGCCCCGCCCTACGCCCCGGACTCCGACGGCGGCAAACGTCCACGCACCTCGCGCTTCGCCGGCTCGTCGTCGGCCCAGGCAAAGTTCGTCGAGGCCACGATCATCGGCGTGGTCGCCTGCGTGCTGGCGCTGCGGATGCTGGAGCACGCCCATCTGGCCGCCTCCCCCGACCCGGCCGAGCGGGCTCTGGCCTCCTGGACGCACTTCCCGCTGACGGCCTGGACCGGCGGCCTGCTCAGCCCCCTGGGCACCGGTGCCCTGGGCAACGCGATCCTCGTCGTCGCCACCATCAAGGTGGTGCTGTCGATGACCTGGTTCGTCGTCGTGGGCCTGCAGCCCTCGATGGGCGTGGCCTGGCACCGGTTCCTGGCGATCCTCAACGTCTACGCGCGCCGCGAGGTGGACGGCTCCAAGGCCCTGGGCCCGCTTCAGCCGCTCATGGTCGGCGACGAGCCCCTGACCGAGGCCACCATGGACGCACTGGAGGAGGCCATGGAGGCCGCCGACTCCGGCGAGGGCCCCGAGGTGCGTCTGGGCGTGGGCCGCATCGAGGACTTCACCTGGAAGGGCCTGCTGGACTTCTCCACCTGCACCGAGTGCGGCCGCTGCCAGGACCTGTGCCCGGCGTGGAACACCGGCAAGCCCCTGTCCCCCAAGCTGTTCGTCATGGCGCTGCGCGACCACCACGCAGCGGCCGCCCCCTACCTGCGGGCCGCGAGCGCCCTGGGGGTCGAGCCCGACGACGTCACCGAGGAGATGGTGGCCTCCCGCCCCACCTCCGGCGGGCTGGTCGGCAAGGCGCTGGGCATGCACGACGGCCTGGCGCGTGAGACGAACCTGGGCCTGGAGCCGGGCACCGCCCACACCGGCGACGTGCTCGGCGCGCTGCTGGCCGCCAAGGCCGCCCCCACCGAGACGGGCGTGGCCACGCGGCCGGCCCCCCTGGCCGGCGAGGTCATCCCCGCCGACGTCCTGTGGGCCTGCACCACCTGCGGGGCCTGCGTGGACCAGTGCCCAGTGGACATCGAGCACGTCGACCACGTCGTCGACGTGCGCCGCCAGCAGGTGCTCATGGAGTCGGCCTTCCCCAAGGAGCTCGGCGGCATGTTCCGCAAGATGGAGTCCAAGGGGAACCCGTGGGGCCTGCCGGCGCGCAAGCGCATGGACTGGGCCAAGAACCTGGACTTCGAGGTGCCGGTCATCGGCGACGACGTCGAGAGCACCGCGGACATCGACTACCTGTTCTGGGTCGGCTGCGCCGGCGCCTACGAGGACCGGGCCAAGAAGACGACGCGGGCCGTGGCCGAGCTGCTGCACACCGCGGGGGTGAGCTTCGCGGTGCTCGGCGACGCCGAGACCTGCACCGGCGACCCGGCCCGGCGCGCCGGCAACGAGATCCTCTACCAGATGCTCGCCGCGCAGAACGTGGAGACGTTGAACGAGGCCGGGGCGCAGAGGATCGTGGTGACCTGCGCGCACTGCTTCAACACGATCTCGCGGGAGTACCCGCAGATCGGGGGCCGCTACGAGGTCCTCCACTACACCCAGCTGCTCAACCGGCTCGTGCGCGAGGGCCGGTTGCGCCCCCTGCCGCCACAGGCCGCGGACGGTTCGACGGCGCCCGACAACCCATCCGTCTCCGCATCCCCGGCCACGTCGACGCCCGCCTCGGAGGCGGCCGAAGACTCACCGGCCGCCGATACTCCTGCGGAGAGCACAGAGAGCGCAGCGCCTCAGAGCGAGACCCCGGCAGAGTCGTCGAACCGGGAGGCGCCCGGCAAGGCGGCGGGCGAGCCGGTGATCCCAACGATCACCTACCACGATGCCTGCTACCTGGGCCGCCACAACCAGGTCTACTCTCCGCCGCGCGAGCTGCTGGAGGCGACCGGCGCGACCACGGTGGAGATGCCACGCAGCCGCGAGCGGGGCTTCTGCTGCGGGGGCGGCGGGGCGCGCGCCTTCATGGAGGAGACGATCGGGACGCGCATCGCCGTGGAACGATCGCGCGAGGCCATCGGCACCGGCGCGCAGGTCATCGCCACCGCCTGCCCCTTCTGCACCACGATGCTCTCCGACGGCGTCGCCTCCGAGGGCGCGGACGTGCGGGTCACCGATGTCGCCACCCTCATGCTGGAGGCCGTGCGCCGCGGCGAGGAGTAGCGGCTCCGCTCCATCCCACCCCACCGTCTCACGCTGCCGTCCCACCCCGCCGAGCCGGGGCTCGGCGTCGAGAGGTCAGCGCTTGCGCGCCCGCAGTCCCTCCCAGTACTCCAGCCGCTCACGGATGCGGCGCTCGTGGCCGTTGGCGGTGGGCTCGTAGAGGGCCTGGCGCTCGACGCCGTCGGGCAGGTAGTCCGCGCCGGAGAATCCGTCGGCCGTGTCCGGGTCGTACTCGTAGCCCTCGCCGTAGCCGAGCTCCTTCATGAGCCGGGTGGGAGCGTTGAGGATGTGGGCCGGCGGCATGAGCGAACCAGTCTCGCGCGCCAGGCGCGCCGCCCGGCCGTAACCGCGGTAGACGGCGATCGACTTGGGCGCGGTGGCCAGGTAGACGACCGCCTGGGCGACGGCGAGCTCCCCCTCGGGTGAGCCCAGGCGCTCGTAGGCGTCCCAGGCCGCCAGCGTCATCTGGAGCGCGGCCGGGTCGGCCATGCCGACGTCCTCGCTGGCGAATCGCACCAGCCGACGCACCACGTAGAGCGGGTCCTCGCCCCCGCCCAGCATCCGCGCCAACCAGTACAGGGCGGCGTCCGGGTCGGAGCCGCGCATCGACTTGTGCAGGGCGGAGATGAGGTTGTAGTGCTCCTCGCGGGACTTGTCGTACAAGGGCACCCGGGAGGCGACCACAGCGCGCAGCCCCTCGACGTCGAGCAGCTCCGGGCCGCCCGGCTCGGGTCCTCCCGCCTCGAGGCCGCCCCGCCCGGCGCCGCTGCCCGAACCGGACCCGCTCTCACCGCCGGCACCGTCTGACTCGCCACTGCTCGACCGGTCGCCACCCACCCCTGACGACCTGCCCGGCCTCGGTCCTGCCGGACCCCGGAGAGCCGCGTCCTGGGCGGCGAGGACCTGCTCGACCATGCCCAGCAGGTAGCGGCCGTCGCCGTCGGCCATGGACAGCAGGGCGGTGCGGGACTCCTCGGTCAGAGCGAGGCTGCGGCCCGTCAGGGACTCGGCGCGCGCCAGCAGCTCGGCCAGGGCGGCCTCGTCCAGGCGACGCAGGACCATGACCTGGCAGCGCGACAGGAGGGCGCCGTTGAGCTCGAAGCTCGGGTTCTCGGTGGTCGCGCCGACCAGAACGACCGTCCCGTCCTCAACGTAAGGCAGGAAGGAGTCCTGCTGGGCCCGGTTGAAGCGGTGGATCTCGTCGACGAACAGGAGCGTTCCCTGCCCGATCTCGCGGCGGCGGGCCGCGGCAGCGAAGACCTTGCGCAGGTCGGCCACCCCGGAGAAGGTCGCCGAGACCTGCTCGAAGACCAGGCCGGTGCGGTCGGCCAGGAGTCGGGCAATCGTCGTCTTGCCGCAGCCCGGCGGGCCCCACAGGACGATCGAGGACAGACGGCCGGAGGCCACCATGCGACCCAACGGGGCCTCCGGGGCGAGCAGCTGGTCCTGGCCGACGACGTCGTCGAGCGCCCGCGGGCGCAGTCGGTCGGCCAGCGGGCGGGACGGGTCGTCGACGAGGCCGGAGCCGTCGGGGCCGGCGGCGTCGAACAGTGAGGGCGAGTCCGGTTCGGACGCGTAACGAGCCATGCCCCGAGCGTAGGACCTGGCGGTGACATCAGTACCGGCACCCACCTGTCCGACTCCTCCGACCCGCACCACCCCGCTCGGTCCACCAGCAACATCGCACGAACAGCGCCGCTTGCACCTCCGCAAAAAATAGATATCATTTTGCTACCCCAAGGAGGTTCTTATGCCCACACCCTCGTCTCACGCCACCGACTCCCCCGCCCCTGTTGACGCGCCCGACCAGCCCGTCAACGCTCCCGAGCACGCCTCCAGCCGCGTCGACATCACGGAGAAGCCGGCCCTGGCCGCGGGCTCCGGCCCCGCCTTCCTCGCCCTGCTCCTCATCCTGGCGCTCACCGCCGGATCGATCACCCTCCTCATCGTCGGCGGCGTCGCCGCCGACGCGGGCGAGCCGGGAGCCGTGCTACGCATCGCCGCCGGGAGCGTCGGGTTCCTCATCGCCCTTCCGCTGTTCAGCAGCTTCACCGTCGTGGTGCCCGGGGAGACCAGCGTCCGTCAGTTCCTCGGCCGCTACATTGGCACCGTGCGTCACACGGGCCTCGTGCTCGTCCCGCCGCTGACCGCCGGCAGAAAGGTCTCCATCAAGGTCCACAACTTCGAGACTCATGAGCTCAAGGTCAACGACCTGGACGGCAATCCCGTCAACATCGCCGCCATCGTCGTGTGGCAGGTGGCCGACACCGCCCGCGCCGTCTTCGCCGTCGAGGCCTACGAGGAGTTCATCAAGGCGCAGGCCGAGTCCGCGCTGCGCCACGTGGCCACCACCCACCCCTACGACGAGCCCGGCCCGGGCGAGACCTCGCTGCGCGGCGGCACGGATCTCGTCTCCGCCGAGCTGGCGGCCGAGGTCGCGGCCCGGGTGGCACTGGCGGGCCTGGAGATCGTCGAGGTGCGCATCTCCTCACTGGCCTACGCCCCCGAGATCGCCCAGGCGATGCTTCAGCGCCAGCAGGCCGGCGCCGTCATCGCAGCCCGCGAGCAGATCGTCGAGGGCGCCGTGTCCATGGTCGACCAGGCCCTCAAGCGCCTCGAGGCCGACGACATCGTCACCATGGATGACGAACGCCGTGCCCAGATGGTCTCCAACCTCCTGGTGGTGCTCTGCTCCGACCAGCGCACCCAGCCCGTCGTCAACACCGGCTCCCTCTACGCCTGAGCCGTGTCCGGCAGAGAGCGCAAGCAGGTCCTGCTCCGGCTGGATCCCGCCGTCCACGCGGCCATCGCCAAGTGGGCGGCGGACGACCTGCGTTCGGTCAACGCCCAGATCGAGGTCCTGCTGCGCCGCGCGCTCGACGACGCCGGACGCGGCGTCAAGGCCGCCCCCATGCGTGGGCGGGGCCGACCGCGCAAGGACGGCGGGGAGGATGGCAGCAAGATCCGCACCGCCGAGCCGTCCGACAGCCTCGGTCCCGCTGCGAGCAGCGAGTAGACGAGACGGCCACCGCAGCCGGGACTCGACAGTCCGACCCGGTCTGCCCCACAGTCTGGGCGAGCCGGGCCAGTCGTATACGACCGGAACTGCGCACAGCGGACGTGGGATGTCCAAATCTGCAGCAAAGGAGCCCGCGCCCCAAGCGGGCCGCCGACAGAACCGCGGAATCATGCGGTTCTATATCGGCACGCAGAGGTCGAGAACAGCCTTTGTCACCGATTTGGACACGAAGGCGGCCCACAGCGCCTGAGGCGGCGACAAAGACGTCCACCTGCCAGGCTCAAGGCGCCCGGTCCGACGTCCACAGGCGGGGCAGGACAATTCCACCATCGGGCTGACAGGGCCCCACCGCCCAGGGGAGACTACGAGGTGAGCGGTCCCACCGCCGATCCCCGCACCACGGGGCCGCACGCGACACGACCGGCAGGACCGGCGGCGTCCCACCACGGCGCCTCCACTCGGGAGGACACCACCATGACCTTCACCTACACGCTCACCTGCACACTCGACACCACCGCGGCCCTCCCACCCGTGGCCGGCAGCGAGGAGCAGCGCGCCTACTGGGTCACCCCCACCACCTTGGCGTGGCCGCTGTCGTTGCTGCCCAGGGGGATGGACCGCGAGGTCGTCGTCACCGACGCCGGTGACCCCCTCCCGGACTCCGGCCTCGCCATGCGTCTCATCACGGCGCCCGACGGCGGCGCCGCGGCCATCCACGGCCGGATCCTGGGCGCGGACGGTATGCCCGCCCCGACGGTCACGCCCCTGCGTATCGTCGGGAACCTGCCCGGCGACGTCCTGGCCGCGCACCCCCACCTGGAGGGCTATATCGCCCTGAGTGCGACCGACGCCGCCGGCACGCCCCTGCTCGACGACGACGCCGTCACCTCCGCCCTGACCGGCCAGGTCGCGATCGCCCAGTACGTCGGGGTCCCGGACCCCTCCGAGACCGCCGACGTCAGTGGCGCCCACCTCGACGCCTTCACCGGGGTGCAGACCGCCATCCTCCTGGATCACCTCTACGCCGAGACCGCCACCCGCGCCGAGCTGGGCGTCACCTTCGCGGACGGCTGCCCCTCCTTCGCCCTGTGGGCACCCACCGCTCAGGCCGTGACCCTCCTGACCTGGGAGACCGGCGACCCGTTGGGCTCGGTGCCCGAGGTTCCCGGCCCGCCGAGACGCACTCCGGCGGTCCGCTCGGGTGACGGTCGCTGGGTCGTCGCCAACCGTCCTGACTCCCCTGCCGCCTCCGCCGCGAGCACCCCCGGCCACGAGGCCGGGACGAGCCGGCCCGGCGCCCCCATCACCGCCGGCTGCCAGTACCTGTGGGAGGTGCGGGTCTACGTGCCCTCCACTCGGCGCGTGGAGACCAACATCGTCACCGACCCCTACTCGACGGCGCTGACGACGGACTCGACCCGCTCGGTCGCCGTCGACCTGGCCGACCCGCATCTGGCCCCCGAGCGGTGGGCCGCCACCCGGGCGCCGGCGGTCCGCAACGACTCGGCCCGCAGCATCTACGAGCTCCACCTGCGGGACTTCTCCGCCGCCGACGAGACCGTCCCGCCCGAGCTGCGCGGCACCTACCGGGCCTTCACAGTGGCCGACTCCGCGGGCGTGCGCCACCTGGCCGAGCTGGCCCGGGCCGGTATGAACACGATCCACCTGCTGCCCACCTTCGACATCGCCACCATCCCCGAGCACCGCGGCTCACAGCGCTCCCCGAACATCCCCGACGGCGCTCACCCGGCCTCGACCGACCAGCAGGCGGCCATCGCGGAGGTGGCCGACGACGACGCCTACAACTGGGGCTACGACCCGCTCCACTGGGGCGCACCGGAGGGCTCCTACGCGACCGAGGACCACCAGGACGGCGGGGCGCGCGTCGTCGAGTTCCGCGAGATGGTAGGGGCCCTGCACGGCCTGGGCCTCCAGGTGGTCCTCGACCAGGTCTACAACCACACGGCGGCCTGCGGGCAGGACCCGCGCAGCGTCCTGGATCGGGTGGTGCCGGGCTACTACCACCGGCTCGACGCCGTCGGGCGGGTGACGAGCTCGACCTGCTGCGCCAACACGGCCACGGAGAACGCCCTGTGCGCGCGCCTCATGGTCGACTCGGTGGTGCGCTGGGCGCGCTGGTACCGGGTCGACGGCTTCCGCTTCGACCTCATGGGCCACCACCCGCGCGCCGTCATGGAGCGTGTGCGGGCTGCCCTGGACGAGCTGACGCTGGAGGCAGACGGCGTCGACGGCCGCTCCATCTACCTGTACGGGGAGGGCTGGAACTTCGGGGAGGTCGCGGGCAATGCCCTGTTCGTGCAGGCCACCCAGGGTCAGCTCGACGGCACCGGGATCGGCGCCTTCAACGACCGCCTGCGCGACGCGGTCCACGGCGGGGGCGCCTTCGACTCCGACCACCGCGTCTTCCAGGGCTTCGGCACCGGTCTGCTCACTCAGCCCAGCGGCCTGGACCACCGCAGCTGGAACGAGCAGTCGGCGGACCTGGCGCACCGCACGGACCTGGTGCGCTTAGGGCTGGCGGGCAATCTCAAGGACTACGTCATGACGATCTCGGACGGGTCGGTGCGCCGCGGGATCGACCTCATCCACAACGGGGCGCCGGCGGCCTTCGCCTCCCACCCCCAGGAGAACGTCAACTACGTCGACGCCCACGACAACGAGACGCTCTACGACCTGCTGGCCTACAAGCTGCCTCAGGGCATGCCGGTGGCCGAGCGGGTGCGGATGAACACGGTGTGCCTGGCCACGGTGGCGCTGGCGCAGTCGCCGGCCTTCTGGAGCGCGGGCACTGAGCTGCTGCGCAGCAAGTCCCTGGACCGGGACTCCTACAACTCCGGGGACTGGTTCAATGCCATCGACTTCACGGGCCAGTCCAATGGTTTCGGGCGGGGCCTGCCGCCGGCCAGCCGTAATGAGGGCTCCTGGGGCATCCAGGGGCCGCTGCTGCAGGACGACTGGCTGCGGCCCTCGCCCGAGGAGATCGCGGCGGCCCGTTCCCAGGCCCTGGACCTGCTGCGGCTGCGCGCCTCGACGCCACTGTTCAGCCTGGGGTCCGCCCGCCTCATCCAGGACAAGCTGAGCTTCCCGGGGGCGGGCTTCGGGGCGCCGGCGGGGGTGATCGTCATGCTCATCGACGACACCCGGGGTGGGAGCGACGTGGACCCCGAGCTCGACGCCGTCCTGACTGTCTTCAACGCCTCGGGGCAGACGCTCACTCAGCCGCTGCCCGAGCTGGCGGGCCGGAACTTCCGCCTCTCCCCCATCCAGGCCGAGGGGGCCGATGAGGTGGTGCGCCGCACCGGCTTCGACCGCGCCAGCGGAACGATCTCGGTTCCCGCGCGCACCGTGGCCGTCCTGGTGCAGCGGCAAGCGGCCTGAGTGCTCGCCTTCAGGCCCGGCCCAGGACGTCGTCGAGGTCGACGACGCCGCCGCGCAGGGCCAGCAGCACGAGCTGGACCCGGTCGCGGCAGCCGGTCTTGGACAGCAGGTGGCTCACATGGGTCTTGACCGTGGGCATGGACAGCCACTCCCGGTCGCAGATCTCCTGATTGGTGAGCCCCAGGGCGATGAGTGTCAGGATCTCGCGCTCGCGCTGGGTGAGGGCTGCGACCTGCTGGGAGGCCTCGGCGGTCCGAACCGCCTCGACCGAGTCCTCGGAGGCGTGGCGCCCAGCACCGCCCCCGGGAAGAACGCCGCTGACCTGGCCGGTGCGCACGGCGGTGAGCAGCCGGCGAGTGGGCCCCGGGGAGATGACGGAGTCGCCGTCGTGAACGGTGCGGATCGCGGCGATGAGGTCCTGGGGCGGGGTGTTCTTGAGCAGGAAGCCGGCTGCACCGGCCTCGATGGCACCCATGACGTAGCCGTCGGTGTCGAAGGTGGTCAGGATGACGACCCGTCCGGTGGTGCCGCGGGCCATGAGCTTTCGAGTCGCGGCGAGTCCGTCCAGCCCGGGCATCTGGACATCGAGGAGGAGCACGTCGACGGGGTCGGCGGCGTTGCGCCTGAGGGCGTCGTTGCCGTCGACGGCGCGCCAGACGACCTCCATATCCGGCTGCGCCCCCAGCAGCATGGCCAGCCCCATGGTGAACAGCGGCTCATCATCGGCCAGACCCAGGCGGATCACAGGCACCTCTCCTTCTTGACGGCAACTCACCGGAAGTATCCGCCCTCCAGGGTCGGCTTGTGCGGTTTTGTACTGACGAAGTGCCGACGACACCCTGCGAGGTTCGCCATACGAGCGGAATCGGCTCTCACTGTGGAACACAGGGGAGCTCTGTCGTCACCCTCCATCCACCCTCAGCCGTGGGACCTGCGGTGAAGGTGCCTCCGAGCTGGGCGACCCGGTCGCGCATGCCGATGAGACCGAAGCCGCAGTGCCTCGTGCCCTCGGAGATGCTCACCGCAAGGCGAGGCATCGCGACCGACTCGTACGGCGCCTCCGCCGGCATGGCGTCCGTCTGCTCCTCGGTGTTCTGGCGATACAAACGGTCGTCAGTCCTCGGCGCAGGGTCCGCATCTCCTACCAGCGACTTCGGGACCTGGGCGTTCTCGACGACGAGGATGACGAGCCCCGCCTCGGTGCGCAGCGAGACTCTCGTGACCGCACCGGGAGCGTGGCGCAGCACGTTGGTCAGCGACTCCTGGACCACCCGGTGAAGGACCTGCGCTACCGCCGAGGGGATCCGGCCAGTCGGGTCGGCCTCCAGGGTGACGGGCAGTCCCGCCCGCTGCGCCTGACGCACCGGTTCGCGCAGAAGCTCCACGTGCTGGCCCGACGTCGCCTCTCCGGTTCCGGTGCCATCCTCGGCTCCGGCCTCAACAGTGCCGGAAGCCCCGCCGCCGGTACCACCGGAGGGACGGCCGGCAGCCCCGGAACCGCCCACACCGGCGGCACCGGTATCAGAGCCCCTACCAGCAGCGGAACCGGGCGCCGCGGCCGCATCGACATCGGCGGCATCGGCATCGGAACGCAGCATGTCGACCAGGGCATGCACCTCATCGACGGAGCGGCGGGAGGTCTCTCCGATGACAGCCAGGGCCTCGTCGGCAGCTGCCGGATCGGTGGCCAAGATGGCGCGGGCGCCCTCGGCCTGCATGGCGATGACGGTGAGACTGTGGCCGAGCAGGTCATGGACGTCGCGGGCGATGCGCTGCTGGGTCTCAATGACCGCGAGGCGCCGCTCGGCGGCCTGCTGAGCCTCGAGCACTGAGGCCCGCTCGAGGGCCCGGTTGTAACGGTCGCGGCTGCGGCGCCGCGCAGCGCCGACGAAGGCCGTCACCATCGTCACCAGCCAGATATTGACGACGACGACCATCCGCGCCTCACCCGCGTGGATGTAGCCACCGATGAGGTGGTACACGCGCGTTGTCGCCAGGCCCACGCCCACGAGCTCGAGGACGAGCGCCACCCATCGCCATGGCGCCTCCAGGCGGGACTGCGTCGTCTCCACCGCGATCAAGCCGGTCACGACGAAGAAGACGGAGAACTCCGTGAACAGCACCAGGTGCGCGCTCAGGCAGATGCCGGCCACCAGGACGAAGAGCAGCGGGGAGTGGCGCCGGACGACCAGAGCCAGGGCGCAAGCCCCCACCAGCAGGGAGTGGAACACCGGCCCCGCCCCCTCGATGAGCCATGGAGCCGAGTCGGGCCGGCTGATGCACAACAGGAAGAAGAAGGCCAGCGCGATGATGACGTCGGACGCCGTCGTCCACGGGGCCGAGCGCAGGTCGCGCCAGGCGGCTGAGATCGGACCCGCCGGGGGCACACGCCCGGCCGACGTCGGCGCTGGTGCCGCCGAGTCCGCCCGCGCCGCCTCGCGACCCAGCCGTTTTCTCATGCCTGAACCGTACCGTCGCGATCGCGAGCCCCAGAGGGCGCCGCTGGGATTTCATACCCGGGTATGAGCCTCGCCATGTCACCGGTTCCAGAAGCAGACCACGGGCTGATGATCGCCCGACCCGGTACGAGCAGCCTTGTTCCCATGACGACTTCGCATCGCATCCCACCAGCGCCTTCAGCGCCGCCTCAGCCAGCCCGGACCGCCCCTCCGGTTCCCCTCCCGCAGGCCGGCGGACCGGGCCCCGGAGCGGCGGCCTCCGACGCCGTCATCCTCACCCACGACCTCACCAAGACCTTCGACAAGCGCACTGTCGTTGAGGGACTCAACCTCGTGGTGCCGCGCGGGAGCGTCTATGGCTTCCTGGGCCCCAACGGCTCGGGCAAGTCGACCACGATGAAGATGCTGCTGGGACTCCTGGCGCCCACGCGCGGGCGGATCAGCGTGCTCGGGCGGCCCTTCAGCTCCGCCACACGCGCCGAGATCATGTCGCGCACCGGCTCCATGATCGAGAACCCACCCGGCTACGGCCATCTCACGGGCGCGGAGAACATGCGGATCGCGGCGAAGATGCAGGGACTGAGCGACCAGCAGGTCAGCCGCGCCCTGGCGCTCGTACGTCTGACCGAGCACAAGGACCGCCTGGTGCGCACCTACTCACTGGGCATGAAGCAGCGTCTCGGCATCGCGCTGGCGCTGGCCCGCCAGCCCGAGCTACTCATCCTCGATGAGCCCACCAACGGCCTGGACCCGGCCGGCATCGAGGAGGTACGCCGGCTGCTGGTCGAGCTCTCCGACGAGGGCGTCACCGTCATGGTCTCCAGCCACCTGCTCGACGAGATCGACCGCATGGCATCCACGCTCGGCATCCTGTCGGCCGGCCGCCTCGTCTTCCAGGGCACGCGCGCCGAGCTCATGGAACGCTCGGTGCCGGACGTGCTCGTCGTCACCCCGACGCCGCAGGCCGTCCTGAACCCTCAGGTCCTGGCCGGGCTGGTGCCGACGCAAGCACTCGCGGCGTTGACGGCGGCCGGTGCCCCCGACGCGTCCGCCTCACCCAACCCGACCGCCGTTCCCGTCACCGGTTCTGCCACAGGCCCGACGCTGACGCCACAGGGCGTGCGCATCCCGGGGATGTCGAAGGAGACGGTCGCCGAGCTCATCAACCGGCTGGTGAGCGCCGGCGTCGAACTGCACGAGGTGCGGCGCGAGGCCCAGAGCCTCGAGGACGTCTTCATGGACCTCACCGGTCGCGGAGGTGTGCTGTGACGACCAGCGCCGCACTCTCGTCAGCACCCGCCGTCGTTGCTCCGACGTCGTCTCACCACTCTCCGGGCTCCCAAAGCTCATCCGCACCTGGCTTCTTGACGGCCGTGGGTGTCGAGATCCTCAAGATGCGTCGGCTGCGCGCCCCTGCGATCACGATGCTGATCGTCAGCGCATCGGTGGCTTTGTGCAGCATGAACCTATTCGGCACGTCATTCACGGAGCTCTCCCATGACCCACATGCGATGCCGTGGGCAAGGCTGCTACTGACAACAGGCTTCTTCAACGCGATGGTCGGACCGATCCTCGTCTCAGTGCTCGCCAGTCGGCAGACGGATATCGAGCACACCGGCTCCGGCTGGAACCTGGCCGCCGCCTCCGGCCTGACACCGGGGACCCTGTGCCGGGCCAAGCTCGCGGCGCTGTCACTCCTCATCGTCCCAGCCGTGACGGTTCAGAGTCTGGGCATCATCATGCTCGCCCGTTTCAGAGGACTGTCGGTGGCGCTCGATGTCGGCCCCTGGGTCACGTACACGGCCCTCCTCATCTGCGTGGACCTGGCCATGTGCACCTACTTCCTGTGGCTCGCAGCCGTGGTGGAGAACCAGATGATCGTCATGAGCACCGGGCTACTCAGCGGCTTCATCGGAATCTTCACCCTGCTCGTACCACCTGAGATAGTCCAATGGACCCCCTGGGGGTACTACGCCCTCATCACTCCCGCCGCCATGAGCGCCACCGCGCACTCTCAGCCGGACGTCACCTACATTGACGTCCCGGCGGGGTGGATCGCCGGATTCCTCATCCTGACGGCCCTCATATTCACCGTTGTCACCCACCGGCTCAACAGGATCGAGAGGTAGCCCCCGTGAGCACTCCTGCACGTACCCCCGCCACGGCCCGCAGCGTGGGCAGCGGTGGCTTCCCGTCCCTGCTGGCCTCCGAGATCATCAAGCTCAAGCGCTCCTCGGTGTGGGTGGTGGCCGTCCTGCTGCCGCTGCTCGCAGTTATCACCGGCACCTTCAACTTCTACCGAAATCAGGCGGTCTTCTCCGCGGAATGGGGAGTTCTGACGTCCCAGATATCCTTGTTCTACTCGATGTTCTTCTGCTCGCTGGGTGTGGCCCTGCTGGCCTCCGCCGCCTGGCGGATGGAGCACCGGGGCACGAGCTGGAACGCCATGCGGACCTCCCCGCACTCCCCGGTATCCGTCGTCCTCGCCAAGACCCTGGTCATTCTGCTTCCGGTGCTGACCATGCAGGTGGCGTTCATCGTGCTGGCCTGGCTCTCAGGAGCATTCGTGATGGGTCTCGGTCTTGCAATGCCCGGCACCATCGTCGCCTCAAATCTTCTGGCAGTGGTCAGCATCATCCCGCTCATCGCCCTGCAGTCACTGCTGAGCATGCTCATGCGGTCCTTCGCCGCACCGGTGGCACTGGGATTCGTCGGCTGCATCATCGGATTCGGCCTGGGAGCGGCACAGAGCCCTCTGGCCTACGCCACTCCCCAAGGGCTTGTCAGCATGACGCTGTCTCTGGGATCGACAGCCATGACAGCCGGGGAACTGGACGCGACGAGCACGCTTCCTCTCCTGCTCTCCACCGTCGGCGTAGGCGCTGTCATGTGGGGTCTGCTGGTCCTCGTCGCCCGCCGAACCGGCGGCGTGCGCTAGCAGATCGGCCCAACGCACCCGCCCGGCTCTCACCCGGCTTTGGCGAAGTGGTTGAGCAGGGAGTCGATGTCCTGCTGCATGCGGCCCCAGCGCACGATGTGGGCACCGGTGTCCTCGTAGTGCTCGTAGCCGATCCCGGCGCCGGCGAGCGCCTTCCCGAAGCTCTGCTGGCTGGGCAGGACGACACTCTCGTACCGATCGCTCTCGGTGCCGGAGACCAGGAAGACGCGCTTGCCGCGGTAGCTCTCCACGTGCTCGACCGGGTTGTCGGCGCTCACCCGCGCCTGGTCCCACGGGATCCCGTAGATGGTGCCGCCCTTGAGGTCGGTGGCACCGGCGGTGAAGTTCGCCCAGTGGACCACGGCGCCGTCCTGGATGCGCAGGTCGGCCGGCCCCGAGTGGCTGGAGACCGACCCGAAGAGCTCGGGGTACTTCGCGCCGTACTTCAAGGCCCCGAAGCCGCCCATCGAGAAGCCGGAGACCGCGCGGCCGGAGGCCTGCGCAGTGGTGGCGAAGGTGGCATCGACCCAGGGGATGAGCTCCTTGATGTGGAAGGTCTCCCAGTTGCGCGGCCCCACGTTGGAGGACTCGGGGTCGGAGTACCAGCCTGCCGCCCCGCCGTCGGGCATGACGACGATGAGGTCGCGCCCCGCGGTGTGGTTGCGGATGTCGTACTTCGTGTCGAAGGTCGAGTAGTTCTCGCCGCCGCCGTGCAGCAGCAAGAGCACCGGGTAGCGGCGCGAGGTGTCGTAGCCTTCGGGCAGCAGCACATTGACGCGCGGCAGCAAGCCGACCGACGACGTGGCCAGCTTGTAGTACTGCATGCGGCCGTGGTCCTCGTGCTCGGCCACGGTGAGGGCGGCCTGCGCCGGGGCCGATCCGGCGACGACGGCGCCGCCCCCGATGAAGGAGGCGGCGGCGAGCCCGCCCACCCCCTTGAGCAGGGTCCGTCGGCTGAGCCGATGGGCGCAGACACGGCTGGGCTGGAGACGGGATGGCGAGTCGGTGGGCGTGGTCTGTGCACTGAGAGGCATGGTGTGTCCTTGGGTGGTCGACGGTGACGGGAATGGCGGGGCGGGCGGCCCGCCCCGGAGTCCGGTCGGCCGACGGACACCGGCCGACCTTTGCGACAGGGCCTCACGGCGGCACCCCCATCGGCACCCACCTATGAGACTTGATTCACACCATACGCTAACCGAACGGTTAATAAAACCCCTTTGTCGAGACCTACCCCCGAGGACCTCAGGCGTCGAGCAGGGCACGCAGATTGCGCACGTACCGCTCGAAGGCCACCCGCCCCTCAGGAGTCAGCGCCAGGTACGTGGCGGGACTGCGCCCGGAGTAGGTCTTGTTCTGCTGAACGTAGCCCGCCCCCTCCAGCTTGGACAGGTGAGTGGACAGGTTGCCGGCCGTCATGTCCAGCAGCTCGCGCAGCCGGGGGAAGTGCAGCTCGTCGCCGACGGGCACGGCGGCCAGGGTCGCCATGATCCGCAGGCGGGCCTGGGCGTGAATGACAGGGTCGATATCGACGGCGGAGACCGTGGAGGCAGCGGAGGCGCCAGCACCGGCCGGCCCTGCCGACTCCGCTGCCCCGCCGGAGTCCTCCACCCCTCCGGACCGTTGCGCCCGCACCACTCCGGTCATGTCACACACCTCACTTCGATCCTGTGGCGGCACCGACGACGGCGGCCACCAGCATGCCGCCCCCACCGGCCACGGACATGATCCACCAGGCCCAGGGCATCCCGACAATCGTGACCACCAGGGTGACCAGGAGGATCCAGCCGCCCAGGACCCCCATGACCGTCTCGTTCCACAGTGCGGCACTCATAAGGAAGATGACGCCGACGACGAGGCAGGGCACGGCGTTGGACACGACGCCGGAGACCTCATTGGCCTGACTCGTGTTGAGGGTGGCCAGGAAGGCATTCACTCGACTCAGGATGATGGCGCCCAGCGGCATCCCGAGAGCCCAGGCGAGGCCGTAGTAGGTGCCTTCGCGACTGCTCCGACCGCGGATACCGCGCGCCTTGGGGACGACGTAGGCGAAGGTGAACAGCAGGGCCACCGCGAGGCAGCCGCAGAAGAACAGGTACGGCGCCAGCGGCAGACCGTAGTCCGGCCTGCGGTAGAAGGCCAGGGCGGCGTAGCCGACCAGCCAGGCCAGCCCCCAGGCGGTCAGGAGCGGGGTCGCCTTGATCCCGTGCCGCTTGAGAAAGGCGCTCCGCTGGGCGTCGATGACAGCGAGGGCCTCGTCGGGCCCCGCCGGAACCTTCTGGTGCTCAGTGGCAGCACTCATGGTGGACCTCCTCGTGAACAGTGGTTTGCGTTTCAAACCAGTTCCAGGATAGCGGCTTCTAGTTTGCGTTGCAAACTACTTTGAAGGAGTCAGCCGTTGCCGAGCGGTTCCTTCCGACGTAGGAGGGTGTGCACAGGCTCGCCCCCTAGAATCGCCGCCATGACAGATGCCGCACCAGGCTCGCCCCCGCCGGCCGGCGACCTCGACCACGCCTCGACGCTCACCGAGCCGCCCAGCGCCGTCGCCCAGCAGGCATCTGCGGCATCCAACCCATCGGCAACCTCGGCACCATCAGCCGAGTCGGCCTCCACCTCCCCCGTCGGCATCCCCGTCATCGGGGTCGCCCCGATGGCCGAGCCCGCCGCGGTCTCCAGCCCCGCCACCCCCCGCTCGACGACGCTGCTGGTGGACACCACCGCGCACCGCCTGCGCCGCACCGAGGACCTGCTCGACCTGACCCTGACGCTCCTGGGCATCTTCGCCGTCCTCGTTCTGGCGATCTACGCCCGAGAGACCACCACCGGCGTCACCCAGGACGTCCAGAACGCCCTGGCGGTGGTGCTGCGCCGCATCCTCGTCTTCCCCCTGCAGACCATTGAGGGCCTGGCCACCTTCATCGTGCCGCTGGCGGTCCTGCTGGACCGGGTCCTGCGCCGCTCCTGGCACTCCTGCGGCCAGGCCGTCCTGTCGGGGATCGCCGGCTACTCGGTCGCCATCGCCGCGATGACCGGCCTCGTGGCCTGGGGTCCCACCGCCCTGGTCATGGGGCTGACGGTCACCGCCTCGGGCACCGCCCAGCTGGGCGTCTCCACGGTCTTCGCCTCCATGGCGGGCCTGCTCACGGGTGCCGGTGACCGCAACAGCTCCACCGTGATGCGCTCGGGCTGGGCGGCCCTGTGGGTGGTCCTCGGCATGGCCGTCCTGCGCGGCGCCCTGACCCTGCCGGGGGCGGTGCTGTCCCTGCTGCTGGGCCGCACCGTCGGCCTGCTGGTCCGTTACGTCTTCGGAGTGGAGGACCGCCGCGCCCACGGGGTCACGCTCGTGCGCGCCCTGCGTCGGGCCGGGATCGACGCCGTGCGCGTGGTCCGCATGGACCGCGCCCCCGAGGCGCGCGCCTGGGTCGTCACCACCGACGCCCCCCTGGGCTACACCGAGCAGGTCCGTGAGCAGGTGCGCGAGAACCCGCTGAACCCGGCCCCGCAGGAGCCGGCGAGCCTCGAGCGCCCCGCCGGGGACGTCTCCACCCCAGCCGACGAGCAGGTCACCGACGCGACCGCCGGATCGTCGAGCGGGGCGTCCGCCTCCCCCCTCGACCCCACGCCGTCGGACACGGCGGGGGCCGGGAGCACGGAGACGTCGGCGGACGCGAACACGATCAGGCCGGCCTCCGACGTCGACCTGGCCGCGGTTCTGGCCGAGGCCTCCAGCGACGCCCTGTCTCAGGAGCGGGCCTCGGTCCACCGGATGTACGCCGTGTGGGACTCGGCCGGCGAGCGCCGCAACGTCACCCTCCTCGACGCCGATCGGCAGGTGGCCGGGTTCCTCTCCAACATCTGGGACCAGATCCGCGTCAGGGGCCTGTCCCCCACCCGTGACCTGTCCCTGCGCCCGGCCGCCGAGCACGCCGCCCTCATGACGATGGAGGCTCGCCGCGCCCAGGTGCGCACCCCCGGCCTACTGGGCATGGCCGAGGCCGCCGAGTCCGTGCTGCTCGTGACCGACCACGTCGTCGGCGCCCGGTCCATCAGCGACCTGGGGGCCGAGGTCGACGACGACGTCCTGGACCAGCTGTGGAGCCAGCTCCAGCGCGCTCACGCCGCGGGGCTGGCGCACGGGAGCATCGACGCATCGAGCGTCGTCGTCGATGCGACCGGGAGGCTCTGGCTCCTGGACTGGGCCTCGGGCGAGACGATCTCCTCCGAACTCTCCCGCCGCGTGGACCTGGCTCAGGCGCTGGCGCTGACGGCGCTGGCGGTCGGTGCCGAGCGGGCCATCGACGCCGCCTCCCGCTCACTGACCATCGCGCAGCTGGCCTCGATCGCCCCCATGCTCCAGCGGGTGGTGCTGCCGCGCCAGACCCGCGAGGTCATGGGACGGCGCGGTGCCAGCCGGCAGGTGCTCCAGGATCTACGTGACGCCCTCGTGGCGCTCACCCCCACGGCCGACGCCGAGCCGGCCCGCCTCAACCGCTTCTCCACGCGTGTTGTTCTCATGGTGGTGGTTGGGCTGGTCGCGGTGTGGACATTGATGGCCGGGATGGACTTCCAGCAGGTCTCCGCCGCCGTCTCGCAGGCCAATATCTGGTGGATGCTGGCGGCCCTGGTCTTCTCCGTGGCGACCTACGTGGGCGCCGGGCTGACGCTGGTGGCCTTCAGCCCCGAGCGGCTCTCCCTGTGGCGCTCCACCGAGGTGCACCTGGCCAGCGCCGTCGTCTCGCTCGTGGCCCCGGCCGGTGTGGGCGGGGCGGCCATCAATCTGCGCTTCCTCAACCGCAAGGGGGTGCCCACTGCGGTCGGCGTGGCCACAGTGGCCCTGGTCCAGGTGGTCCAGTTCGTCGTCACCGTGGTGCTGCTCGTGGTGCTGGCGGCCATGACCGGCCAGTCCACGGGACTGACTCTGCCCTCGGGCTGGGTCCTGGTCGCCGCGGGCGCCATCGTCGTGGTGGCGGCGGTTGTTCTGACCATTCCCAAGGCGCGCACCTGGGCGTGGGCCAAGATCGAACCCACCTACCGCCAGGTGTGGCCGCGGCTCGTGTGGGTCATGTCCAACCCGGTGCGCCTGGTGCTGGGCGTGGGCGGTGCGCTCATGCTGACCCTGTCCTACATCCTGTCCTTCAGCGCGAGCCTGTGGGCCTTCGGCTACACGGTGCCCTTCGCGGTCCTGGCCATCACCTACCTGGCCTCCAACACGGTGGGCTCGATCGTGCCCTCCCCCGGTGGTATCGGGCCGGTCGAGCTCGCCCTGACCGCGGGGCTCGTCGCCGCCGGCGTCCCCTACGGGGTGGCGCTGTCCACGGCGATCGTCTACCGACTGGTGACCTTCTGGATCCCGATCCCAGTGGGCTGGCTCAGCCTCCAGCGCCTCCAGAAGGTCGGAGACCTGTAGACCCACCGACGGCAATGGGGGGCCAGCCCGTAGCCTGGGGACATGGAGCACAAGCCCGAGCCGTCGTCGAGCCCGGGGGAGGCTTCTGTGCTAAGGCCCCAGCAATGGCTGGAGCGTCACCGCCGCGCCGTCGACCTCACGGTGCTTGTCCTCATCCTGGGCTACAGCCAGCTCGTCCTGCCGGCCACCAGGGCGTCGACGGCGCATCTGTGGCTGCTGGAGGCAGTCAGTGCAGGACTCGGGCTGTGCTGGTTCCTGCGACGCCGCTCTCCCACAGTCGCCTTCGCAGTGGGGATTCTCCTCGCCTGGGCCCAGCTACCGATGGGCCCGGGATCCAGCGTCCTTCCCGCGGACCTCCTGCTGGCGCTGCTGGTTCACCACCTGGCGTCCGCCCGCCGATGGGCGGTTTCCCTTCCCTGCGCGGCACTCGTCAGCGCCTGGGTCGTCGGGGCCTTCATCCCTGTGATCCGCATGGGGTACAGCCGTCTGAGCCTGCCCGCACTCTGCGTCGTCGCCGTCCTGTGGGCCTGGACGGCAGGCGTCCTGAAGCGCACGCGCCGCGCCCACCTGGCCGCTCTGGCGCGCAACACCGAGTACCGGCTGCGTGAGTCCGAGCTGCGCCATAAGCAGGCCGAGCACCAGGAGCGTTCACGAATCGCTCGCGAGATCCACGACATCGTCTCCCACGGCTTGGGGGTCATGGTAGTCGTCGCCGACGGCGCGGCAGCGACGGCCGCCTCGGATCCGGACCGGGCGGCGGTGGCCATGCGCCGCGTCCGTGACACCGGGCGCGAGGCCTTGGGTGACATGCGCCGCATGCTGGCCGTCCTGCGAGGGGAGGACGAGGCTCCGCATGTCCCTCAACCCGGTGAGCAGGATCTGGCGGAGTTGGTGACCGAAGCCCGAGATACGGGTCTGCCGGTCCGTCTCGAGGTGCCGGACGCCCTGCACCTGCCGACAGGGATCGGCTTGACCGTCTACCGGATCGTCCAGGAGGGACTGGCCAACGCGCGTCGGCACGCCGGCACCGTCAGCAGCGTCGAGGTCCGTGTGCGCCGGGAGCCCGCGGGCGTCGTCGTCGAGGTACTCGACGACGGCGGAGGTCTGCCTACGCCGAGTGCCGTACCAGCGGTTCCCGGTCACGGCCTCCGTGGCATGCACGAGCGGGTCGCCTCCCACGGAGGCACCCTGGAGGCCGGGCCACGCGACGGCGGCGGCTTCCGCCTCCGAGCGGTGCTGCCGTGGAAGGAGCGGGCGGAGGCGAAGCTCCCAGAACCCCCGGCGCCTTCAGAGCCGGCACCGGAAAGCACAGAGGAGAACGCATGACTCTTCGACTCATCCTCGTCGACGACCAGGAGATGTACCGACTCGGTTTCCGCATGCTGCTGGAGACCCAGGAGGGCATCGAAGTCGTCGGAGAGGCGGAGGACGGACACGCCGCCGTCGATCTGATCGACCGAGTCGAGGCGGACATCGTCCTCATGGACGTGCGCATGCCTCGGATGAACGGGATTGACGCAACGCGCACCATCGTCCAGGGCGCTGCCAGCGGCCCTCGGGTAATCGTCCTGACCACCTTCGACCTCGATGAGTACGCCTATGAGGCGATCCGGGCGGGCGCCAGCGGCTTCCTCCTCAAGGACGCCTCCTTGGAGGAGCTCATGGCTGCGATCCACCATGTGCACGCCGGCGACGCGGTCATGGCTCCCTCCACCACCCGCAGACTCATCGAGCACTTCACCCTCCCGCCCCCGGTGATCGATGACGGTGATGACAGGGGTCGGGCCGTGGCACATCTGACCGCCCGCGAGCGCGAGGTTCTAGTGCTCGTTGCCCGCGGGCTGTCCAACGAGGCCATTGCCCGCGACCTGCGTGTCGCCGAGGGGACGGTGCGGGTCCACATCAGCCGGATCCTGGGCAAGCTGGGGCTGCGTGACCGGGCGCAGGCGGTCGTCCTGGCCTACGAGTCGGGCCTGGTCTCCCCACGTAAAGACACAGGCCGGGCGGATCGGGACTTGCAACGGGACGGGCGCGTGGAGCCGTAAGCACTGCGTCAGGAAAACGTCAAGCACGACGTCGGCATAACGTATGCACCGTAACTGCGCCCGTATGCACATTGCATAGTCGAGGCTGCTCCTCGCGGCGGAGGCGGGAAGCCGCACCGGCGGGGAGGCTCGAGGTCATGAATGACTTCGTACGCACGATCGATCTCTCCAAACGCTACGGACAGCGGACCGTCGTCGACCGCCTCAACCTGCGCGTACCGCAGGGCTCCGTCTACGGATTCCTCGGCCCCAACGGCGCGGGCAAGTCCACGACCATGAAGATGCTGCTGTCCCTGGTGGAGCCGAGCTCCGGCCAGGTGCTCATCGGCGGGCAACCGATGAACCGGAGCACTCGACGCCGGCACCTGGCCCACATCGGCTCGCTCATCGAGTCCCCGCCCGGTTACGGGCACCTCACCGGCGCCGAGAACATGAGGATCGTCCAGCGCCTGCTCGATCTTCCCAACCACTACGTCAAGGACGCGGTGGACACCGTGCGCCTGGGCGGGCAGATGGACAAGCGGGTCCGCGAGTACTCCCTGGGCATGAAGCAGCGCCTGGGTATCGCCATGGCGCTGGCACGCAGACCCTCGCTGCTCATCCTCGATGAGCCGACGAACGGTCTCGACCCCGCCGGTATCGAGGAGATTCGCCGGCTCCTGAGGTCGTTGGCGTCCGACGGCGTCACGGTCATCGTCTCCTCCCACCTGCTGGGCGAGATCGACCGTATCGCCACCGTACTGGGGATCGTCTCGCGAGGCGGGCTCCTCTTCCAGGGAACGCGCACCGAGCTCATGAGCGCCTCCGCGCCGGACACGCTCCTGGGCTGCTCGCATCCCCTTGCTGCTGCCCACCTCCTGTTCACTCGGGGTGCGGCGTCCACCTATGAGCACGGGCTCCTACGTGTCCCGGGTCTGAGCCAGCAAGCCACGGCCGATGTCGTCGCCCTCCTGGTCCGCGAGGGCATCGGGGTGCACGAGGTCCGCCAGGAGGAGCAGACCCTGGAGGACGTCTTCATGGCCCTCACCCGAGGAGGCGGGCTATGAGGACCGCCATGACGGTGCGCACCGTGCGCAACGAGTACGCCAAGATGCGCCACCTGCGGATCGGGCTCATCGCCGTGTTCCTCCTGCTGGGGGTTTGCGCGCTCACTGTTCTGTCGGCCTTGAGCTCGGGGCTGGTCGACCACCGGTTCGACGCCGACGGCGACGGGTGGCGGCTCCTCATGGCGAGTCTCCATGGCGCCGTCGGACTGACCTCACCGCTTCTCCTGGCCGTCATGGCGAGCCGTCAGGTGGAGGTGGAGCACTCGGGGCAGGGCTGGATGTCCTCGGCGACCGCGGGCACCACCCCGGGCCGGCTGTGCCGGGCAAAGCTCCTTGCCTTGGGGCTGCTCATCTCCCCCATCCCGGCGGCCTGGGGAGCGCTCGTGATGATCGTTGGCCGCGCCGTCGGACTGACGGCGCCGGTTCCGGTTCCCCGGCTGCTTGCACTGGTAGCGAGCCTGGCGGCCATCAACCTCGCCGTGCTGGGCGCGCAGCTGCTCGTCTCAGCGCGGGTGGAGAACCAGCTCGGGCCGCTGGCGCTGGGGCTGATCGGCATTCTCCTCAGCGTCTTCGCCCCGGTCATGCCGCTGTGGGCGCGGCACCTGAGCCCGTGGACCGCCTACGGGCTCATCGTCCCTGCGGATTTCGCCGGGACGGACCTGGTGGACCTCGATACGCACCTGGTCGGCCTCACGGTTCTGACCGGCGTCGGGGGCGCACTGTTTGCGCTGGTCACTACCCGTTTCGATCATCAGGGGGTGTGAGATGTCCTCCGTCATCATCGAGTTCCTCAAGCTGCGCCGCTCGGCGAGCTGGGGCGTGGTACTCGTGCTGCCGACGGTCTCGGTCCTTTGCGCGTGCGTGCTCGTGCGTCCTACGGACTGGCAGCTCCTGTGGGTGCGGTCCATCGGCTTCTACGGGATGGTGCTGCTCCCCGTATCCCTCGGTGTCCTGGCATCCCTCGTCTGGAGGGTTGAGCACCAGGGGTCCAACGGGCTGGCCCTCATGACCGGCCCCGTCCCCACATGGAGGACGGTGGCGGCCAAGGCCGCTGCTGCCTGGCTGCTCGCGACCGTCATGCAGCTCGTCCTGGTGATGGCGGCGGCCGCCGTCGGGGCAATCGTCCTCGGGCTGCCGGGCGTTCTGCCGTCACGGTACCTGGTGGCGGGGCTGCTGATCGCAGTCGCCTGCGCGCCCGTGTGCGCCGTCCAGTCGGTCCTGTCGGCCTTCACCCGGTCCTTCGCCGTGCCGGTGGCGATCGGGCTGGCGCTGACGGGAGCGGGAACGACGGCGCTGCTGGTGCACATTCCGGCGGCCTGGCTCCTACCGCACGCCCTGGTCACTCGCACGACGCAGATCGGCGCCACCAGCGATGGTGCTGCCCTTGTCTTCGCCGCCCAGGACCTCACCTGGACGAGTGCTGCTGTCACGGTCGCCACTGGCGCGGTTCTGAGCGCAGTCGTCGTGCTGGTCACCTCTGCGGTGCTCAACCGCGTCGACTCTCGGACCTGAGGGCGCTGCCTCCGCGCGGGCGGGCCGAGCGAACCCGGCCCCGCCCGCTCATGCGACGGTTACTCGCTGCCGCGGCAGGTCAGGCCCTCCTTGGGCATAGTGCCGGAGATCAGGTAGGTGTCGACGGCGTCGTTGACGCAGGAGGCGTCGCCGCCGTAGGCGGTGTGTCCGTTGCCCTCCCAGGTCAGCAGCTGGCCGGAGTCGAGCTGCTCAGCGAGGGACTTCGACCAGGCGTACGGGGTGGCCGGGTCCCCGGTGGTTCCCACCACGAGGATCGGCGCGGCGCCGTGGGCGTGGATCTGCGTGGGCTTCCGGGTCCCGTTGTGTCCCCAGACGCTGCACACCAGGTCCATGCCGACCGAGGTGTTCCCGAAGATCGGAGCCACACGCTTGGCCTCCTCGTACTGCGCGGCCCAGGTCGTCTTGTCGCCCTCCACCGGGTAGTCCAGGCAGGTGACGGCCTGGAAGGCACCACCGCTGTCGTCCTTCGAGGCGGCGTCCTGCTCCTCGGTGGCCGCGAAGGCCGAGCCGTCGCGGTGGTTGATGGCCTGGTCGAGGGCCTTGTTCAGGGGCTCCCAGTTCTGCTCGGTGGTGTAGAGGTACTCGCTCAGGGCAGTGACGATGTCCGAGCCGGTCACGGTGCGGTTCGGGTCACCGGTCGACAGGGGCGTGCTGTTGGCGGAGGTGATGAGGTCACGGACCTGCTGGACTCCGGCGTCGGTGCCACCGCTCAGCGGGCAGCCGGCGGAGGCCTGGCAGTAGTCGACGTAGGTGCGCAGCGCCTGCTCGAAGCCCTTGGCCTGCCCCAGCCCCTGCTCGGCGAGGGACAGGGAGGGGTCGATGGCGCCGTCGAGCACCATGCGCCCGGTGTTGGCGGGGAAGTTATCGGCGTAGACGGAGGCGAGGTAGGTGCCGTAGGAGAAGCCCAGGTAGTTCATCTTCTCCTGACCGGCCAGCGCCCGCAGGATGTCGAGGTCCCGGGCCGCGGAGACGGTATCGACGTGGTCGAGCAGGGCGGCGGGCTCGGTATTGGAGGCACACTGCTCGGTCAGCTCCTGGAAGGACTGCCGGGTCGACTCCGCCCACTCCTCGTAGGAGTCGCCGCTCGAGGCGGTCCCGGCGGAGGCCGTTGCGGAAGCCGTGCTACCTGCGGAGGGTGCACTCGAGGCCGACGGCAACGCCGAGGTCTCCCCGGAGGCGGAGGGCTCGGCGGTGCTACCGGATGAGTCGTCGTCGCTGGAGCAGGTGATGGCCGTGGAGGAGCCGACCCCGCGCGGGTCGAAGCCGATGATGTCGTAGGCGCTGAGCAGATCGGGGCTGAAGGCGTTGCCCGCCCGCTCGGCGAAGGAGACCCCGGAGTCGCCGGGGCCACCGGGGTTGATGAACAGGGCGCCCTGCGAGTGGCCGCCGGTGGCGGCGCGCTTCTTCATGGCGATTGAGATGGTCTCACCTTTGGGATTGGCGTAGTCGAGGGGGACAGTGATGACGGCACAGCTGAAGCTGGCGTTATCGGTCTCCTCCTCGGAGGAGTCGGACGTCTCGGTCGCGCCGTCGGAACTCGGGGCGGCCGTTGTCTGCGCCGACGTCGTGGCTGCGGTCGTCGTGGAGGCACTCGCCTGGGCGGTCTTCTCGGAGGTCTTCTCCATGCCGTCGGCGGCGCCGCAGGGGTACCAGTTGACGGCCTGACGGTAGAAGGACTCCAGGCCGGAGGGAATCGGGCCCGGGACGGTGGCCGAGCCGCCCGCTGCGGGGGCGACTCCTGTCCCGCAGGCGCTCAGGCACCCGCCGACGAGGACCGCCAAGGCGCTGATCCCCGCACGTCGACGGCGCGGCGAGCCGCCTGTCATCGAGGACTCCGCAGCCGTCTGCGCCGGGTTGGCGCGCCCTGAGTCGACCGGGCGCTGCCTCGCTGTTCTTCTCATGTCCGGCATCCTACAAACGCGACCTGTGCCTGCCGCACAGCGTTCCTTCGCCTGCCACGAGTGCCCAGCGGCACCGACCAAAGAATGAGGGTCGGCCCCACCAAGGAACGATCGCTCATCCATTCGGATGAGGCAGCAGGAAGATGATGTGAAGTCGGGATCGGGTAGCGACGCACACCGCTGATGTCAGAGGAGGACACTCCATACTCGAAATTTGTCTGACCTTCCGCCCCTGTCGTACGCTATACCAGCAGGATCCGATCGTGTGGTTGTTTTTGGCATGAGTCAGGGGGGACGGACATCGTGATAGCAGCGTTCCGTTCTGTCCAGCGTGCTCTTTTGAGGATTTTAAAGCATGTCAGAAAAAGCTCTCAAACCGTACCGACGCCCTACATTATCATCAGCATAGTTTTTGCTCTCATCAACATCTCCCTACCAATAGCGCGCGACGTTATGATCCCCTCAGACATTCCATTCGTCACGCTGGCACCCCTTTTATGTTCGCTCATCCCCTTCTTCCCCCATCCGGCAAGCATTGCATACTCTGTATGTTGGCTCGTTTTGCTCATCGCACCGCATGCGTCCGTCAGCGACATGATAATAACCAATTTACTATTTCACTTTTTTCTCGGTCGCTTTCTGCCCGTAAATAAACTAGCCATAGTTTTTCTATTCAATGAGTCGGCATACGCACTCGCTCTCGCCTCCACCAAGCCTCCGACTCAAGAGATAAGGACTTTTCTTTTTAACGCCATCTCAGGTATAATATTAATCACAATCGGCGTCACGGTTTATCAGGCTGAAAAATATTGGAAAAACAAATTTCGTGCTACTGAGCAACGTCTAAATGAAGTTCGGGATGAGATCGCTAAAGAGATGCACGATCTCGTTGCCTACTCCATGTCGCAAACCGTGCTTCGTGCCCGGCTCGCAGCCGAGAATCCATCTTACCCTCAAGAAGCTCGTAATGACTTCTCTGCACTTGCCGGAAACGGAGCCGACGCCCTCCATGAACTGCGAATACTTCTTTACGCCCTACGAAAAAGTTCCAACTACTCTTCACTTCCTACGCTTGAGGTGTCCATGCAGCCACGTCAGAGCATCGAGGCATCCATGCGCCTCGTGGCGCAAGATCTTCGCAACGCAGGGTTTCAGATAGAGTGTCATATAGCGGACAACGTGAATCTCAACCGAGGTCAAATATCAATTTTGTCTCGCGTTCTTAGGGAGATGGCCGCAAACATCATCCGACATGGCGATCCCAATAAACCTGCAAGTCTCTTTATCTCTCAGAACCAGCAGCATGTCCGGCTGCTTTCCACCAACTCTGTGCGCGAGAGTCGAACCTCACCTCTACCTTCTTCTGGTATGGGCGTATTGGGTATGCAAGAACGACTGGCAGCACTCGATGGCACACTCACGACCTCAAATGAGGACGGAACATGGCTCGTCAGCGCAATCATTCCTATCCCCTCGATTAAGGACACGGAGTACACCACGTGATTGATGTCGGCATTGTCGATGATGACGCCCTTGTTCGCCACGCACTCACCACGCTTCTCAATGCACAGAGTGACATTTCTGTGGCCTGGACGGCTAGCGACGGGGAAGAAGTGATCCAACTTCTCGGCTCGCCCAAGAATTCGTCTGTCCAGGCCATTCTTCTTGACATTCAAATGCCCCGAATGGATGGGATCACCTTATCAACTATCGTTCACAAAAAGCTGCCCAACATCGCAATACTGATACTCACGACGTTTATCAATAGAGAACTAATTGACCGTACCCTGGCAGTCGGAGTGAACGGCTATATCGCGAAAGAAGACTCGATCGAATCCATCGCCGGAGCAATTCGTCAAGCGGTCGGAGGAAATTTAGTACTATCCCCCGGCCCTGGAAACCAGCTACGCACGAGAACTCCATCAACGGCGGACGAAGCCAAACCAAGGCCCACTGAGGAGACGAAGGCAGCAGATGCCTCCGGCCCTCCCGAACTTAGCTGCCTATCACCTCGCGAAATCGAAGTGTTGAAACTCATGATTGACGCTTTATCTAACAAGCAAATCGCCAGACGGCTCAACGTCAGTGAGGCAACAGTGAAAACTCACGTTTCTACACTCATCGCTAAACTTGGAGTACACGATCGAGTAGGCGCAGTGGTCAAAGCATTGCGTCACGGACTCGCCTAGAATTTTTCCGATAAACGTGCATAGTTTTCGACAAATGAGGGCATGCAACTAACCAGCCATGGCGGGAAATCACGAGTGAGAAACATCGATTGTGAACGGTTCTGAGTCAGCGATAGCTACAGACTTCCGAATGGTATGAGCTTTGGTAAGGATTCGACGATGGGGATGATCACGACAGGCTCAGCACGGTCACCCTTGCACCCGGTCTGAAGTGGGAGGCCGTTGCGGAAGGCCAGTAGCTCAGCAATGACCTGAGGCATCCTGTCTCTCCTTGGAGTAGCGGATTTTCTTGAGGTCGTCCTCGCGCTCGACCACAACGTATGAGGTGCAGGAGTGTACGTCGTACAAGCACACGTCAGTCCCATCGGCGGGGACGTAGGGCAGGCAGATCTGTCGATCCTGTTGCCGCCGCCAAATGGACAAAGGCGCCTTCAAGCATCTTCCGCAGCGACCGAGTACTAGGCTCAACTCACATCACCGAGTACCGGCCGAACCGGCCGAAGTCGACGAATCATCGACAGCGCGGGATAGGGTCCGGGACTGGCTACCCCAGAGCAACGCAGCGATAATCATTATTGGTAACATTCTCATCGGCGGTGTTGTTGACCGCGCCCGTATTGGCAATCGCTTCTGCTTCAACATCTCTCCTCTGATCGCGATCTGCACGGCCATCACTCTGAGACTGCCCAGAACGTCACGTAGAGACGGACTCACCTCCCCACTCCATAACAGTGGAATGCCGAAAACATTTAAAAGCAAAAACTGTCAATATACGCGGCGGGAGTCTTAGATCTTATCAATGCGACTATCATCCACATGGCCCAACCGATCGGCCGATCCCCTGGCGTAAAAGTGGTGCCACTATTGATTCGTCACACCGACCACATCAACCTAAAAGGGAGTCTCAATGTTTTTCTTCCTTCCATCCAGGCGCCTACCAAATCCAACTAATCCAAAATCTGGCCTTGATTGGGCATGTTGGCTTATTGGGTTCTGCTGACGATTTTCACGACGAACAACCACACTGCCACCCATCGACCTTATTTCTAATACAGAACATTCCAGGAAAGGGGATCACATCACGCAATAAAAAGCACCCAACATCGCGCATATCGAACCGCACGAATAGCATGGTTACACACACTCTCCGAATGGCTGCGCTATTCACCCAACTGACGACATCACTAGTCATCACCACAGAAACAAGGAGCGATCATGAAGAAGTATCTGAAGGGCGCAATCACTGCAGGCGCCGCAGGCATCATCCTTGCAGGAGGAATGGCCTCTCCCGCGTCCGCCGCTATCAAAGGCCCCTTCTACGTGACGGGCCCCGGACCGGGAAAGTGCCATGAGATTACTATTGAGTTCTACACGCCGGGATCCGCACAGCACTCAAGGATCGAACGCATGACTAAGTGCGGTACTGGCAAAACAGTTCGGCACTACAATTCGAACCACACTAAGTGGCGGATCATCGGTAACCGAGTGTACCGTATCTGAATCCCCTAGCCCTCAGTTCTCGCGCAACTGTCGACAACAGCTCAGGAAATCCGCGTAGTCACAGTTCAACATCGGCCGGTGTGCACCACAAAGGACTGTGGTGCACACCGGCCCACCATCACCTCAGCATTAAAAAGGGAGACATAGAATGAAGACATCAATCAAGGGGGCATTAACAGCCGGCGTCGTTGGCGTGATCCTGGCAAGTAGCCTGGCGACATCAGCCAATGCTGCAGTTATCGAGCGCGATTTCAGCGTCACCGGCCCCGGTGCCGGAAAGTGCCGCGAACTCGACATCGAATTTTACACGCCCGGATCATCGCAAGCGCCTCGACATGAAAGCCTGCTTGCTTGCGGAAATCGCACAGCCACCGCTCACTTCCGTTCCAATCACACTCACGTAAGAACGACGGAGCGAGACATTTGGGACGGCCCTTTCAAAGTGTACAGTAACTGATCCACGAAACTCGCAAGGGCCCGGCGGTGCAGATCGTGTCCAAGTCCTGTGGGAGGCCTTACACGATGCCTACGCCCGTCTGGGGCTGGGCGAGGCGGTTGTGGATGGCTGTGCCTTGGAGCAGACAATCGCGCTCGTCTGACCGAGCCGATCTCCAAGGCCCAGCTCCACCACATCCTGGGTAAAGCAGGCAGAGGTAAGCCAGCATGCGGAGTTCCGCACCCCACCGGTTCCTTCACCCTCACCCGCGACGGCGACCAGCTGGCCCTGGACGCCTCAGCCTCCACCGACACAGACGGCGCGATCGCCGGCATCGACTGGTACGTCCAGCACGCCGACGGCACCGAGGAGAACCTCACCGGCACCCGGGCAACCACCACCGTCCCCACCGACAAGCAGGCCGTCGTCACCGCCGTCCCCACCGACAAGCAGGCCGTCGTCACCGCCGTCCCCACCGACAACCAGGACAAGGAGACCTTCACCACCCAGACCTCCCCCACCATCAGTTAACAGCCAGAATCCCGGCCCAATACCGACAGATTCTTCACAGACGACGCGGCTCCGGGTCGTCTGTGAAGAATCTGTTGTTAGAAAGGCAAAGCGCGGCCATCAGGGCGCCGACGGCGCATCCGTCCCTTCCCGAAGTCGCCGACTTGGTCCCGCTGCCGGGTCGTGGTTGACTCAACGCCCTACCACGATCCGAGGAGCGCCATTTGCCCGCGTCCGGCACCCCGCCGCAGCCCGCCGACCAGGCCGGCTCTACCGACTCGACCACTCACCACCCACGCCGTCGGCGCCGCCCGGCCGGGCGGCTGGTGCTGCTCACGGTCATCGCGGTTCTGCTCGGCGCGAGCCAGGCGACACCCGCGGTGCATCTCGACCCACCCGACCTCAGCGGCCTGCCGGAGGGGGCCTACGTGGCTCTGGGCGACTCCTACGCCTCGGGCTTCGGGGTGCCGCCCTACGCAGAGGGCACCGACGTCACGGACGGCAACACCTGCCGGCGCTCAGCAGGCTCCTACGCGCACATCGTGAGCAAGAGGATCGGGCGGACCCTGGAGATGGGCGCCTGCTCCGGGGCCCGAACCCGCAGCTTCTACGAGGCCAACGAGTCCTGGGGAGAGGTCGCCCAGCTCGACCGACTCGGCCCCGCCACCGGCCTGGTCACCTTCTCCATCGGGGGAAATGACGCCGGCTTCGCCAGGATCCTCGGCGACTGCATCGGCGGTGGAGACCGGGGCTTCCTCTCAGCGGCCGGCTGCAGCAGCGACGCGGAGGTGACCGGTGCGGTCGACGGCGCCATCGACGCCCTGGCCGGCAAGACCACGCGTGACGGCGTCTACAGCTACGAGTCGATCATGACCGATATCGGCACCCGGTCCCCCAACGCAGCGGTCGTTGCCGTCGGCTACCCGCGCCTCTTCCCCGAGCAGGGTGGATCCGGCGGGCTCCTCCTGGGCCGCTGCCACGGCGTCACCAAGGTGGACCAGCGCTGGATCAACGCCAAGACCGACGAGCTCAACACCGCTTTCAAGGCCGCGGCCCTGCGCCACGGCTACCTGTTCGCCGACCCCACTGAGAACTTCGAGCGCCACGAGCTGTGCGGCCGTCACGGCTCGTGGATGTTCGGGCTGCTCGAGACCGGGCGCTTCCACCCCAACATCGACGGTCACCGCGCCACGGCCGACGCCGTCATCAAGGCCCTGGGCGTCGCCAACCGGACCACCCAGCCGGCCCAGCTCGCCGACGTCGAGGCGCAGGCCGCCAATGCCCGGCCCGTGGCTGCGATCAGCGTCTCCCGTAACGGCGATCAGCTGGCCCTGGACGCCTCGGCCTCCACCGACACCGACGGCGCTATCGCGAGCGTCGACTGGTACCTCCAGCACGCCGACGGCACCGAGGAGGTCCTCACCGGTGCCCGGGCAACCACCACGGTCCCCGCCGATGAGCAGGCCGTCGTCACCGCCGTCGTCACCGACAACCAGGGCAAGGAGACCTTCTCCAGCCAGGTCTCCCCGGCCGCCAGCTGACCGTCCGCGCGTTCGCGGGGTAGGTCGCTCGGTCGTACCTTTAACCCTCGAACGCGCGGCATAAGGCACGAACGCGCGAGGGCGGGTCACCCCCTGGCCCAGCCCTGCGAGCTTCAGTCGCCGACGGCGCGCAGGTGCCTCAGCACCTCGGCGTGGGCGGTCGGGGTGCCCACGAGGAGCGAGCCGGCGCGGCGCACATCGAAGGGCGCCCCGTCCATCCGGGTGAGAACCACGCCGGCCTCGGTGCACAGCAGCGCCCCGGCCGCGACGTCCCAGGGCTGGAGCAGCGGCTGGGCGTAGACGACCGCGCCGCCCGCGGCCACCTCCGCCATCTCCAGGGCGGCCGCCCCGTAGCAGCGCATGCCGCGCGAGGCCTCGATGGCCCGACCGATGCCCGCGTCCTGCGTGAGCTGGTAGTGGGCGATGAGCATGCCCTCGCTCAGAGGCAGGTCCTCCACCGGCTCCAGCGTCCGCGGCATCGCACCGTCGGCGCCCGCCGCCTCCACCGTGAGCGGCTGAACCGATGCGCCCCGTCCGCGGATGGCCGTGTAGAGCCGGCCCGCCACGGGGTCGGCGAGGACTGCGACCACGGGCTCGCCGTCGTCGACCAGGGCCAGGGAGATGGCCCAGTCGCGGTGGGTGGCCACGTAGTTGAGGGTTCCGTCGATGGGGTCGAGCACCCAGGCCCGCCCGCGGTAGTCCTCGAAGTCCTCGACACGGTGCGCCTCCTCGCCGTGGAGGGGGATGCCGGTGGCCTCCAGGTTGTCGGCGATGCGCTCCTCGACGCCGCGGTCGACCTGGGTGACCAGGTCGTTGCGGTGCGCCTTGGCCTCGACGCGCAGCTCCTCACCCGGGTTCAGGGCGAAGGCGGCCGCCCGGCGGACCGCAGCCACCCCGCGAGCGAGCAGGTCCTCCAGGGAGGCCGACGACGTCGACCCCTCCGACGGCTTCGGTGTCACTGCCCCTCCACCACCAGCACTCACGACTGGAGCTCCTGCGGCCTGGAGAGTCGGCGGCTGTGGACGAACCAGGCCACACCCAGCACCACCAGCCACAGGGGTGAGGCGAAGACCGCGATACGGGTGTCGTGGGCCTGGGTGAGGGTCCAGACGACGAAGGCGAAGAAGGCCAGGCACAGCCAGGCCGCCCAGCGCTCACCGGGCAGGCGGAAGGCGCTGGCCCGGTGCAGCTCGGGCCGCAGGGTGAGGAACCGCAGGTAGCTCACGACGATGATGCACCACACGAGAATGAACAGGACGCTGGCCACCGTGGTCACCGTCGTGAAGGCCTCGATGATGGACTTGGAGGTGTAGAGCAGCGGGATCGAGGTGAGCAGACTGGCGCAGGTGACGGCCAGGGACACACCCGGCACCGAACGGGCCGTCAGCTTGCGGAAGATGTGGGGGGCGTTGTCCGCCCAGGACAGGCCGAAGAGCATCCGGGAGGTGGAGTAGACCCCGGAGTTGGCCGACGACGCCGCGGCCGTGAGCACCACGAAGTTGACGACACTGGCGGCCACGCTGAGCCCCGCCAGGGCGAACATGGCCACGAAGGGACTGTCCTTGGGGTTGATCTCCTGCCAGGGGGTGACGGCCATGATGGCCGCGAGCGCCCCCAGGTAGAACAGGACGATGCGCACCGGGATGGCGTTGATGGCCCGCGGGAGAGTGATCTCCGGGTCCTTGGCCTCGGCGGCCGCGGTCCCCACGAGCTCGGTGCCCACGAAGGCGAAGATGGCGATCTGGAAGGCCCCGAAGAACCCGCTCGCACCGTTGGGGAACAGGCCTCCGCTCCAGATGTTGGAGAGCTGGGCGTGGGCGCCGTTGGGCGCCGTGAACCCGCGCAGCACCATGAAGGCACCGACGACGACGAGCGCCATGATGGCCACGATCTTGATGATGGAGAACCAGAACTCGATCTCCCCGAAGGCCTTGACGGTGGCGAGGTTGAGGCTGAACAGGAGGACCACGGTGACCACCGGCGTGATCCACAGCGGCAGGTCCGGCCACCAGTACCTCACGTACCCGGTGATGACGATGACCTCGGCCACGGCCGTCACCAGCCAGCACACGTAGTAGGTCCAGCCCACGAAGAAACCGGCCCACGGCCCGATGAGGTCATGGGCGACGTCGGCGAAGGACTTGTAGGACAGGTTGGACAGCAGCACCTCGCCCAGGGCCCTCATAACCAGGAAGAGGATGGCGCCGATGATCGCGTAGACGAGGAACACACCGGGACCGGCCAGGGCGATCGTCTTTCCCGACCCCATGAACAGCCCGGTTCCGATCGCCCCGCCGATGGCGATGAGCTGGACGTGGCGGTTGGTGAGGTGGCGCTGGAGCCGGGGCTCGGCGTCGTGGTCCACCATCGGGTCGAGGTCAGGCCGCATGGGCGGCGCTGAGGACTCGGCCGCCGAGGTGGAATCGGCGGGCGGCGGCGTGTGGGACATCTCGTCTCCTGATCGTGGGTGACGCCACGAGCCTAGCGCTACGAGGTTCATCCCCGATTCACACGGGTAGGCTCAGCGCCGTGAACTTCAAGGAGCAGGTCCGCCACTCGATTCCGGCTGCGATCGTCGTCGTCATCGGCGCCTGGGTGATGATCTACTACTCGATCGTCCAGTGGGAGACGATGAAGCAGGTCCCCAGCTGGGACCTGGCGATCTTCTCCGAGCTGGCCAAGGCCTACTCCCACTTCCAGGCCCCGATCGTGCCGGTCAAGGGTGATGGGTACAACCTCCTGGGTGATCACTTCCACCCGATTCTCCTTCTCCTGGGGCCGATCTGGCGGCTCTTCCCCACCCCCTTGAGCCTGCTTATCACCCAGGACCTGTTGTTGGCGGTCTCGGCCTGGCCGCTGACCCGCCTGGCCAGCCGGCTGACGAATCAGTGGGTGGGCGGCGCCCTGGGGCTCGTCTACGTCCTGTCCTGGGGGATGCAGGGAGCCGTGGCCGCGCAGTTCCACGAGATCGCCTTCGCCATGCCGATGCTGGCCTGCGCCTCGGTCGCCTTCGTGGAGCGGCGCTGGGTGGCGGTGACGGCCTGGTCGGCGCCACTGGTCCTGGTCAAGGAGGACATGGGGCTGACGGTCCTCATGATCGGGGTGGCCGTCATGCTCACCTCGCTGGTGCCGGCCTGGTACCGCAGCTGCACGGTCAGCGGGGCCGGTGGCCGGGGAGCCGACGTCCTCGACGACGCCGCTGAGGCCGATGCCGCCCGCAACCGGCGTCGGGGGCTGCGCCTGGGCGTGGGCATGATCGTCGGCGGGATCGCGGCCTTCCTCTTCTCCATCCTGGTGTTCCTGCCGGCCTTCAACATCAACGGGGTGTGGGACTACGGGCTGAGCTCGCAGGACAAGCCCACCTCACCGGACGCCCTGGCCCAGAAGGTCAAGGTGGTCGTCATGCTGATTCTCACCAGCGGGATCGTCGGGGTGACCTCACCGTGGCTGCTCGTGGTGCTGCCGACGCTGGCGTGGCGGTTCCTGGGGTCGGTGGAGTTCTACTGGGTGTGGGACAACTGGCACTACAACGTCACCCTCATGCCGATCGCCCTGGGGGCGCTGCTCGACGTCGTCGCCCGCCGCCGAGCGCACGGCTCCTACGTGGCCGACCGCCCCGTCAGAGAGGTGGGGGTCGACGGCCGGGAGGTCATGGACTCCTCAGCCGAGACCTCCGAGGACGAGAGCACCGCCGATGAGTCCGACGTCGACGTCCCGCACCGGCACCCGACCGCCTTCCCCACCTGGCTCACGGTGCCGATGCGGCACCGCTTCGTGGTCGCGACGAGCATCCTCACCGCCGTGGTCACCGGGGTCCTGACCGGCCCCTACCTCCCGCTGTGGAAGGCCACCGACCAGAACTTCGACCCACTGAGCGCCGAGGCCAAGGAGACTGACGAGGCGAAGAAGCCCGAGACGCGGCGGGTGGCCACCGCCCGCGAGGTCATCGCCACCATCCCCGAGGGGGCCACGGTGGTCACCGACCTGTCGCTGCTGGCCTACCTGGTACCCCGGGCCGAGGTCTCCTGGTCGGGCACGAGCGGCCCCGACAAGGAGTACATCGTCATGAGCCGGAACAGCAACAACCAGTGGGGCACCACCGACGCCGCCACCTGGGGCGAGAGGCACACCACGCGGGGGGCCACCTACTCCCTCATCTTCAACAAGGACGGCTACCAGATCGCCAAGCGCGATGACTGAGGCGGGCCCCGGCGCCGATGCTGACACCCACGACGCCTCCGAGGCCGTGGGCGTTCCCAAACCAGGGGCTGTCCCCGACCCAGAGGCTGAGCCATCACCCACGGCCGCTGCGGGCTCCCCGCCAGTGGTCGGGCGGGCTCCGTCAGTGGCCGCCTCCCTGGCCCTGGTCGCCGCGGGAGGTTGCGCGGGCACGCTGGTGCGCGCGGCCCTGGCGCGGGCCTGGCCCACAGCACCCGGGCACCTGCCGGTGACGACGCTCGCCCTCAACGTCGTCGGGGCCCTGGCCCTGGGTCTGCTGCTCGGGACGCTCGGCGAAGGACGTCCCCGCCTGAGGCTGGCCCTGGGCACGGGGGTGCTGGGCGGGCTGACGACGCACTCGACCTTCATCCTGGAGAGCCACCGGCTGCTGGCCCCCGGAGGGGACGCCGGCCACCCGGTCCTCGGCGCCGCCTATCTGGTGGGGTCGATGGCGGCCGGGCTGGGCGCGGCCGGCCTCGGGCTGTGGCTGGCCTCTCGCCTGCACCGCCCGGGCCACGCAGACGGCGGTCTCCTCCCGGAGGCGTCATGAGCGGGGCCGCTGCCCCCGGACTGGCGACCTGGCTCGCCGACTGGCTCCCCCTGGCGATGGCCGGCGGGGTGGGGGCGGCCTGCCGCTGGTGCGTGGACACCGCCGTCAGCCGCTTCAGCGGCCGAGCCGTCCGGGACGCCTCAGCGGGCGCCTTGCAGCGGCGTCGTTCCGGGGTGCGGGCGCTGCGGATGCCGTGGGGCACCGTCGTCGTCAACGTGACGGCCTGCCTCCTCATGGGCGTGCTCGTGGGGTGGGCGGGAGGCCCACCGCACTCCGGGAGCTGGGCCGCCACCGCGCTGACTGTTCTGGGGACCGGATTCCTGGGCGGGTACTCGACCTTCTCCACGGCCTGCGTCGAGGGGGCGCGCCTGGTACTGGCAGGGCGGTGGGGGCCGGCCATCGTGCACACGACCCTCATGACGGTGGCGACGCTGGGCGCCGTCGGACTCGGGCTGGCCGGCGGCGCAGCACTGCGCTAGGGCTGCGTCCGGCCGGGAGCCCCGACTCACTTCGACCGAATCTTCAAAAACGACGCGTATACGTGTCGCCTGTGAAGATTCGGTCGAAGTATGCGCGACGACGTCGCTCCGAGACCAACCTGAGACGGCTGTGACGAACTGTGCTCTCATCTGCCGTATCAGGCGTGCTGTGGGGCGTGCCTCCTCTGACAGACTCGCTGCCATGAGTGTTCAGCCGCCTTCTCCGACGCCGACCCAGTCGAGGACCAACCGCGCCACGGTGATCACCCTCGTGGTCATCGCCGTCATCCTGGCCGTCCTCGCCGCGGTGCTGCTGCACAACGTCGCCTCCCGGCGCCATGACGCCGCCGCCACCAGCCAGGCCTCCGGCTCCGATTCTTCCACCGCGGTCCGCGAGCCCGTACCGGCCCCTCCGGTCGCCGACCAGCAGACCCTGGAGCTCATCCGCTCCGAGACCCATCGCGACCCGGCCGACGGCCAGGCCAAGGGCAAGGTCGACGCACCGGTCGTCATGGTCATCTACTCCGACTTCGCCTGCCCCTACTGCACCCAGTTCGCCCAGAACGTCGAGCCCGAGCTGGACAAGCTGGTCGACCAGGGAACGTTGCGCATTGAATGGCGCGACCTGGCCCAGATCAGTGAGACCTCGCCCCTGGCCGCTCAGGCCGGGCGGGCCGCCGCCAAACAGGGCAAGTTCTGGGAGTTCCACGACGCCGTCTACGCCGCCGCCGACCCCAAGGACCACCCGGCCTACACCGAGGACTCCCTGGTCGACTTCGCCAAGAAGGCCGGGGTGCCGGATCTGAAGAAGTTCCGCGCCGACATGACCGCCGACGAGACCGTCAAGGCCGTCTCCGAGGCCACCAACCATGCCCACTCCATCGGCATTCAGGGCACCCCGTTCATGATCGTGGGCGAGACCTATATCAACGGCTACCAGGACGCCGACTACATGACGGCGGTCGTCAAGAGCCAGGCCGCCAAGGCCAAGGAGGCCAAGGGAGCCACGAGCCCCGCGGCACCGGCGTCGGCGTCGGCGTCGGCTAACTGACCACCACGGAGCGGAGCAACGACGGGTTCGGGCGGCGGGCTCACTCGATCCGCCTTAGGGTTCATCCCCCGACTCGCCCCACCGGCGGGCCGGGGGACGCTATTCTTCCACCACCTGTCCCATCGATCGTCTGACGAGCAGCAACGCGGATGGCAACGTCAACAACGGTTGTTTCAACAAGGAGCGCGAGCATGGCACTGAGCATCGGCGTGGATGTCGGCGGAACGAAGATCGCGGCCGGCGTCGTCGACGACGACGGGAAGGTTCTTCAGACGATTCGGCGCGATTCTCCCGCCTTCAGCCGCCAGGCGATCATCGACACGATCACGATGGTGGTGCACCGGCTGCAGGAGGACTTTCCCGACGTGGCCACCGTGGGCATCGGGGCGGCCGGGATGGTGTCCTCGGACCGCAACACGATGGCGCACGGCACCAACCTGGACTGGACCGGGATGCGGATCGGCGACGTCATCTCCGAGGGCGTGGGCCTGCCCGTCGTCGTCGAGAACGACGCCAACGCCTTCGGGTGGGCCGAGGCCCGCTTCGGGGCGGCCCGGGGCAAGCGCAACGCCCTCATCGTGGCCATCGGTACCGGCGTCGGCGGGGCGATCATCGTCGACGGCCACCTCCTGCGCGGGGCGGCCGGATTCGGCGGGGAGATCGGGCACATCAACGTCGTCCCCGGCGGGCGCCCCTGCGGCTGCGGACTGCGAGGCTGCCTGGAGCGCTACAGCGCCGGCACGGCCCTGGGGGTCAACGGCTGGGAGCTGGCGCAGTTCCGCCCCGGCTACGCGGCCCGCATCATTGAGCTCTCCGGCGGCAACCCGGAGCACATCTCGGGCAAGGCCGTCACCGCCGCGGCCCGCGAGGGCGACCCGGCCGCCCTGGAGTGCTACGAGCAGCTCACCCACTGGCTGGGGGTGGGGCTGGCGGACATGTGCGCGCTGCTGGACCCTGAGGTCATCGTCATCGCCGGTGGCCTGGCCGAGGCCGGCGACATCCTGCTGACTCCCGCCCGCAAGGCCTTCGCCGAGAACCTCACGGCCGGCACCTACCGGCCCACCATTCCGGTGGTCCTGGCCGAGGGAGGTCAGGAGGCCGGGCTCGTCGGCGCCGCGGACCTGGCCCGCCAGCCCTGAACCACCCGGGCACCATCCTCGGGTCGGCCTGGAAACCATCAGCCATCCGGGCTCTTACGGGAACCTTGCGAGATGACGCGGCGTCAGCGTGCGCTATTGCACCGACCCTCCCATTGTTAGGTATGCCTTACCTCGGTTAGCGTCGACATACTCGCCCCGCCCTCCAGGCCCATCTCCGGTCCGGCCTTCGGCACGCCCATCATCCTTCCCAAGGGCCGCCATGGCGTGCACGGCACCGGAGAACGGGAGCAGCCCCATCCGATCGCCCAACTACCGGTGCCGTCTGATAGCCGCCTCAAGCAGTCCTCAGAGCGGCCTCGAGGGCGCTTCCCCAACACCACACCACCAGACGCACGAAGGAGTCCCGAGATGAGCCCAGCCAGACCGTCCGCCTCACCGACATCTCCGTTCCGCTTCTTCCGTGTCACAGTGGCGGCAGTCCGCGACGTGACGCCGTCCATGCGGCGCTTCACCTTCATCGGGGATGATCTGGTCCACTACGCCGACCCGGGCTGGGACCAGCGGATCAAGCTGGTGCTGCCGGCGCCGGCGTCGGGTTACAAGCAGCTACCCGACGGCGAGGACTGGTACGGCCGGTTGATGAAGCTGCCCGAGGAGCACCGGTGCCCGATCCGCACCTACACGACGCGCACGGTTCGCCACGAGGCGGAGGTTCCGGACGGAACGCGTGCGGAGGTGGACGTCGACATGGTGGTGCACGATCCGCTCGGCCCGGCCTCTCGGTGGATCCTTGAGGCTGAGGTCGGTACCGAGGCGGTCCTGCTGGGGCCGAACCGGCAGTGGGACGGCGATGCCGGGGGCGTGGACTTCGTACCTCCGCAAGTGACCGAGCGCTACCTGCTGGGCGGGGACGAGACGGCGGCACCGGCGATCGCCCGGATCCTAGAGGACCTGCCCGCGAGCGCGCGGGGAGTCGCCGTCGTCGAGATGCCCGGTGACGCGGATGCCCCTTACCTGCCTACGCACCCCGGGATCGAGGTGCGGGTGGCTGGGCGCAACGGCCGCTCGCACGGGGAGCTGCTCGTCGAGGGTGTACGCCGGGCCGCCGAGGAGCTGTGTCCGGTAGGGGTGCCGCAGGAGGTCGAGGAGATCGACGTCGACCGTGAGCTGCTGTGGGACGTGCCGCGCCACGCCAAGGGCGGGGACGCACTCAAGCGCACCACCCTGTACGCGTGGCTCGCCGGGGAGGCGGCTGCGGTGCGGACGATGCGTCGCCACCTGGTCAGCGAACGTGGCATCGACCGGCGCTCTGTGGCCTTCATGGGCTACTGGCGCCAGGGCCGCGCCGAGGCCTGAGCCCGAGGGCTCCCGCACCGGCCAGCTGAACGGCAGATCGCGTCATCGAGAACGTACTTTCCGCGCGAGAACTGCGTTGTCCCGCAGATGACTGGGGGTGGACCTCAGTCGTCTGCGGGAGAAGTACGTTCTCGCGGCGAAGCGCAGTCGCCGATTCCCAGGGGCGCCCAGCTCATCCTCAGACGGTCAGTCCGCCTGGGAGCGTTGACGGCTGCCGGATGGCACGGAGCTGTCGACGTCTTCGGCGCTGTCGGCACTCTGGGCCGTTGCCCCAACCTTCTCAGCCTTGTCGGCGATCCGCTCAACAACCGGCCGGCCGTGGTTGGGATCCGCCTCGCTGACGCCGTCGCCGTCGAGGTCGAGCTGGTCGAGCACTTCCTGGTCGAGCTCATCGGGGTCACGCACGGGCGAGTCGCCGGCGGACAGGAAGATCCCCACCCAGCGCGAGCGGGGGTCGGAGTCGATGAGGAGGGCCTTGACGAACAGCGTCAGCGGCACCGCCAGGATGGTCCCCAGCGCCCCGATGACGGTGGACCAGAACAGCAGGCACAGGAACGTCGTCGTCGTGTTGAGTCCCACCGCGTCCCCGGTGAACTTGGGCTGGATGAGGGACTGGATGACGAAGTTGGCCGCCACGTAGGACAGGACCACCCACAGTGCGGTCCAGGGCCCGGAGTCCACCAGTCCCAGGACCGCCGGCGGGACCACACCCAGGACGAAGCCGATGTTCGGGATGTAGTTGGTGATGAAGGAGACCACGCCCCAGGTGATGGCCATCGGTACGTCCAGGTACCACAGGGTCAGCACATTGATGACGGCCACGATGAGACCGAAGACCGTCGAGACCATCCAGTAGGAGCGCACCGCCTCGCAGAAGGAGACCATGGCGGCGGCCATACCCGGCTTGAGGACGCTGAGGGCGGCGGCGCGGATCTCGATCTTGGCGGTGTCGAACATGAGGAAGACGACCACCATCGCCATGACGCCGAGCATCGCGCTGGCCGAGGTCAGCTGCCCCAGGACCGTCTGCGCCACCGTGACGAGCTGGGAGGTGTCCAGGATGTCGGTGACCTGCTTGAGCACCGTGGACTGGTCGACCCCCATGCCGTTGAGCTGGGTCTCGGCCTGTTTCCAGATCGCCTGGAACTTGGGGGCGTACTGCGGCAGGGTGTCGACGAGCTGGGCGACCGCGACGGCCAGGGCCGCGAACAGCAGCACGACGAAGGTGAAGATGAGCAGGATCGCCGCCGTCGCCGCGACCAAGCGCGGTACCCGATGGCGCGTCATCCAGGACACCAGTGGCCGGACCGTCACCACGAGGGTGAGGGCGAAGAAAGCCGGGGCGAAGAGGTCCTGAATGAGGTAGAGCCCCACCGAGCCGATCGTCAGCGCCGCCAGGAGGTAGGCGACGGTCTCCCCCTGCGTGCGCTCCCCGGGGACGGGGACGGAGGCCTTCCGAGTTTTTTCCGACACAGCTGCCATGGGCGCATCCTCCCACGGACCGACGACGCACCCCGACGCCACGGCCTCAGCGCGCCGCGGGAGCTCCCCGTCCTTCGCACCCGCGGCGACGGCCAGCGGCGGCACTCCGGTAGCGCTCCGACTGCCTGGGGACTCGCCTCACCCCACTGGCAGGACCTCGGCCAGCCAGGTGTCGACGGCGCGGTAGAAGGCCTGCGGGTCGCTGCGGCGCACCTGGTGGCCGGCCCCGGGGATAAGGACCGGGCAGATGCGGGGATTGCGGGCGGCGGTCTCCAGGCCCTCGCGTCCCACACGGGCGCTGCCGGGCCGGTCACCGGTGAGCAGCAGGGCGGGGACGTCGAGAGCGGCCATCGCCTCGTCCCAGGGGACCTCGGGGGTGACGACGCCGGAGAGCAGCAGGGCCGGATCAGTGCGCTGGGAGGCCCACACGCCCGGGAGGGCCTCGGCGTTGGGCATGGTCTCCAGGGCGCGTCCGACGGCGGCGGGCAGGTCGGCGACCTCGGCGGTACGAGCCCGCTCCCGGGCGGCGCCGCGGGCCAGGAGCTCGCGCGGGCTGCGGGTGCCGAAGCGGGCCGGGTCCTCCAGGACGACGCCGGAGACCAGGTCCGGGCGGCGGCCGGCGGCCACCATGGCGGTGGCCGCGCCCATCGAGTGGCCGATGACGACCGGGGCGGGCGGCCTCGACAGTCCCAGGGCGTCCCGTCCGCGCGAGGCGGCCTCCAGATCCTCCAGGACGGCGATGAGGTCCTCCACGAGGATCTCCCCGGCGCGCTCGAGCTGGGCCTGCGTCCACCGCGGGGACAAGCCGTGCCCGCGGGCATCGACCGCGACGACCCGGTACCCGCGGTCCGCCCAGTGGTCGATGGCCTCGGCCAGCGAGACCGCGGAACCGGTGATGCCGTGGAGCAGGACCAGGGTGGGGGCGCCGTCGGGCCCCGTGACGATGCGCGCCAGTGAAGTCATGCCCCCATCCTGCCTCGTCCCCGGCCCGTAGGCTGACCCCATGAGCGAGACGAGCGAGCAGAGCACGCCGAGGATGAACGTCGAGTCCTTCAACCTGGACCACACGAAGGTGGCCGCGCCCTACGTGCGCGTGGCCGACCGCAAGGAGCTGCCCGGCGGGGACGTGCTCGTCAAGTACGACGTGCGGTTCTGCCAGCCCAACCGCGAGCACCTGGAGATGGAGGCCGTGCACTCCATCGAGCACCTGAGCGCCGAGCTCATGCGCAACCACACCGACCGGCTCATCGACTTCTCCCCCATGGGCTGCCAGACCGGCTTCTACGCCCTCATGCTGGGGGTGGGGACCGAGGAGTTCCTGCCGCTTCTGGAGGCGACCTTCCGCGACATCCTCACCGCCGAGGAGGTGCCGGCGGCCAATGAGGTCCAGTGCGGCTGGGGGGCGAACCACTCGCTGGCCGCCGCTCAGGAGGCGGTGCGCGGCTTCCTCGCCGCCCGCGAGGAGTGGACGCGGGTCATGGCCTGAGGCATCCGCCTCTCCCGGCCGGGGACTTTTACTCGCGGTCGGGGACATCCCGCGCGTGCGGGGACACTCGCTCCCAGCCGGGGGCACTTCGCGCCTGCGGGGACGGGATTGCAGTCCCCGACGGCGTCGAATGCCCCCGTCCGGAACAACACGCACCCGGCCACGCGAAATGTCCCCGCCGGTGAGGGCAGAAGCCGAGGAGAGGCCAGTCCTCACATCCTGGCAACACCGTGGCCGGCAGAGTGACGGGGTGAGACGGTGCGCCGTCACCGGGCTCCGACGTCGAGCCCGGTCCGGCACCGGCGCCGACCGTATCCTGAGCCTCACTCAGCCCACCCCCGCCCACCCCGTGCCCGCGCCGCGAGGCACCGACCCGAAGAGAACCTGACGCACGTGGAGAGCATCGATACCGTCACCATCACCAATCCCGCCAACCCCGTCCTCATCTGGTGGGTCATCGCCCAGCCGCTGCTGCTCCTGCTGTCCTTCCTCGTGGGGCGGCTGACGCGGTTCCTGCTGCGCGGGCGGGTCGCTGTGTCGGATGCGGCGGCCACACTCATCGCGCTCGTCGGCCTGTGGCTGGGGCTGCTGCTGGCGGGATGGATCTTCGACGAGGGCGACCTGTTCTCGATCAAGATGCTGGCGACCTCCTGCGGCGTGGCGGTCGTGGTGCTGGTGGCGACCTCCGCGGTGCTGGCGCGCGTCCAGCACCGTCGCACGCTGCTGCCGATCGCGGAGGTCGCCCAGATGGGCGAGTCCGACCGTCTGGAGTTCAAGTCCTCAGCGCGTTGGAACCTACGCACGGACAAGCGCGACGAGGCCATGGAGGAGGTCGTGGCCAAGACGGTGGCGGCCTTCATGAACTCCGCGGGCGGCACACTCCTGCTCGGTGTCGATGACGGCGGCAATCTCATCGGGCTCGGCCCCGACTACACGACCCTCAAACAGCCCGACGCCGACCGCTTCGAGCTGTGGCTGCGCGGCATGTGGCGCACACGCATGGGCACGAACGCGGCTGCGCTGCCGCAGGTGGACTTCGCGCCGACCCCGGATGGGACCGCGGAGGTGTGCCGGGTGACCGCGCCCCCGTCCCCACTGCCGGTCTACCTCAAGCCGGCCAAGGGACGCGACGGGGCGGCACTGTGGGTACGGGTCGGCAACTCGACGCGGCGCCTGGAGGTGGACGACGCCGTCGACTACGTCATGCTGCGCTGGCCGCGGATCAACCACGTGGCCTGGCCGATCCGGCTTGGGAACTTCCTGCTGCGCCGCGACCAGTCGCGCAGGGCACTGCCCATCAACCCGGCCGCGGCCGTCACCGCCGCCACGGGTTCCCGGGACGACGAGGCTGCGGGCAAGTAGGCCGTCATAGGCCAGGCCCGGCGGGGCGACCCGCACAGGCGGGAACAATCTGCGCGTTCGGGGACATGTCCGCACAGCCGGGGACATCCTGCGCGTTCGGGGACGGGATTGCGGTCCCCGACGGCGTCGAACGCCCCCACCCGGAAAGACACGCACCCGGCCGCGCGGAATGTCCCCACCCGTGAGGGCGGGCCGACGGGAATCCGCCTGACCCGCCCTCGCCGGCCACCGCGAGCACCGGACTCAGGACACGACAGCGGCCTCCTTATCCGCAGCATCCTCAGCGTTCTCGGCCTGATTGTCCGCGCAGTCCGTCTCCGGTCGGGCCGACTGGCCGGCGTCGACCTCCTTCTGCTCCAGTGCCTGCTCCAGGCCCTCCCCTTCGACGTCGACGACAGGGAGCAGCCGGTCCAGCCATGCCGGCAGCCACCAAGCCTTCTCCCCCAGCGCCGCCATGAGCGCGGGAATGAGGGTCATGCGCACGAGGAAGGCATCGGCGGCGATCCCGACGGTCAGACCGAGGGCGATGGGCTTGACGTAAACGTTGTCGGTGTGAACGAAGGCCATGAAGACGCCGACCATGATGACGGCCGCCGCCACCACGACTTTCGCACTGCCCAGGAATCCGGTCTCGACCGCCGCCGCGGCCGCCTCACGACGAGCCGCAGGCGTCACGGAAGTCGCGTCACCGCGCCGCCGGCTCCACTCCTCGCGCATGCGCGAGACGAGGAAGACCTGGTAGTCCATGGCCAGCCCGAACAGGACTCCCATGACGATGACCGGCAGGAAGGAGATGACGGCGCCGACCTTGGAGACGGCCAGGAGGTCGGCCGCCCACCCCCAACCGAAGACGGCGCCCACCGCGCCCATGCCCGCCCCCAGCGACAGCAGGTACCCGAGGGTCGCGGTCACAGGAACGGCGACGGAGCGGAAGACCACCATGAGGAGGATGAGCGAGAGGCCCACCACCACGATGCCGAAGGGGATGAGGGCGGCGTTGAGCTCCTCGGCGACGTCGATCGCGACGGCGGTCTGGCCGGTGACCATGACGTTGTCGAGCCCGTAGCGGCTCTCATAGTCGCCGGCGTGGGAGCGGATGTTACGCACGAGCTCCATCGTGGCGGGGTCGGCCTGCGACTTCTCGGGACGGAGCTGGACGAAGGCGAGGGTCCCGTCCTCGTTGGGGGTGGCCAGGGAGACTCCCTCAACGCCGTCGAGCTGGGAGAGGTCACGGGCCAGGCCCTGAACCGCGGCGACGGAACCGGAGGGCTGAGAGACGTCGGCAATCACGACGATGGGGGAGTTGTAGCCCTCGCCGTAGGCCGCGGCGACGGCGTCGTAGGTCTCGCGCTGCTGCGACCCCTTCTCGGCGAAACCGTTGTCGGTCAGGGCCAGGCGCAGGCCGCTGGCGGGGACGGCGCACAGTCCCAGGAGGACGACGACGGCGCCGATCGTCATCCAGGGGCGGCGGGTCACAGCGCGCACCCAGCGGGACGCCGGCCTCCGGTCCGCGTCCGCGCCGCTGGCAGCGACCTTGCCGCGGCGCGGGAGCAGACGCTTCCCGAGGATGCCGATGAGAGCCGGGACGACCGTCAGGGCCACGAGCACGGCCACCGCCACGACCGCCGCCGAGGCCAGTCCCATCGTGGTCAGGAACCTGATGCCGGCCACGCTCAAACCGCACAGGGCCACGATGACCGTGGTACCGGCGAAGACGACGGCCCCTCCGGAGGTGGCGGTGGCCCGCCCTGCGGCCTCGGCCGGCTCGATGCCGTCGGCGAGGTACTCACGCGCCCGCGAGACGATGAACAGTGCGTAGTCGATGCCGACCGCCAGTCCGATCATGACGGCCAGGACCGGGGTGGTGGAGTTGATGTCGGTGATGCTCGCCGCCGCGAGGATGCCGAGCATGCCGGTTCCCACACCGACGGCGGCGGCGATGAGCGGGGTGCCCGCAGCCACGAGGGAACCGAAGGAGATGAGCAGGACGATCGCGGCGATGGCGACGCCGACGAGCTCAACGGCGGAGATACCGATCCCCACCTCCTGGTCGATGTTGCCGCTGCGCTGGACCGTCAGAGACGAGTCCATGGCCTCGGTGCGCTCGGCGAGGGTATCGAGGTCTTGGGCGACGGTCTTGGCCTTCGGCGTGGTTCCGGTGGTGATGGAGCCGACCGAGGCGTCCGCCTGCACCTGGACGAGCACGTGGGTGCCGTCGGCGGAGACGGTCGACGCCACCCCGGTGGCCTTGTCCCCGAAGGGCGGGGAGACCGTGGCGACGCCGTCGATCTGCGAGGCCCGAAGGGCGAAGGCGTTGACGGCCGGGGCGTGGTTCTCGATGCGGCCGTTGGAGCTGGTGATGAGGACCTGCTCGCTCGTGCCGGCCGCTTGGGGAAGCCGGTCGGAGAGGACCTCCAGGCCCCGCATCGACTCGGTACCGGAGATGGTGAAGGTGTCGTCGAGCTGGATACCGGTGGTGGCGACGACGCCACCGAGGGCAGCGATGAGCAGCGCCCAGGCGGCGAGGACCCGGGTGGCGTGACGAGCGCACCATCGCCCCAGGGATAGGAGGAAGTTGGACATGGCAGCCCTTTCAGAAGGTACGGAGATGATCGAATTCGATACGCAAACGTACTGGATACATGTATGTATTGAAACCCAGGACGTTGTGACTCCTCGCACCCCCACAGCGCCGGTAAGGTGGGCGGTCTCATGACACCGAGCACCGACCCGCCAGCAGCCGAGCGCACACTGCGCAAGCGGGAGAACACCCGCGCCCGTCTCATCGAGGCGGCTGCGGACATCATCGCCTCCAAGGGCATCGCCAGCACTCGTATTGACGACGTCGTCAAGCAGGCCGGCTTCACCCGGGGCGCCTTCTACTCCAACTACTCCTCGCTCCAGGACATCCTGACCGAGGCCATCGTCACGCGCTCCAACACCTTGCTGTCACGGGTCACGCAGGCCATCGACTCCTTCGAGGGCGCTCCCACAATGGACTCGCTCATGGAGCTGCTCGAGGCCATCCGCCCCGAGGCCCGCACCATCTACCTACTGACCACGGAGTACTCCCTCTTCCAGCTGCGCAACCCCGACAGCCCGACGATCCCCGGGACGGCTCGCGCCGACTTCACCGCCAGACTGTCCGGGACGGTCGAGAAGGTGCTCATCCGCATGGGACGCCGCCCCACCGTCCCCACGGCGAGCCTGGCTGACCTCGTCAGCCTGCTCTTCATGGACTCGATCACCGAGAGCATCGACGGCAGCAGGCTGCGCGACCTCATCGAGGCGGTCATCATCGGGCTGAGCACGCCGACGAACGCTGACGACGCCTGAGTCGCTCCGCACCAGAGCCCGCCTCCCGTCGAAGCCAGATCCCGCCCCCTCACAAGGTGCACATCGACATCATCCCCGGCGGCAGAAGGCCACAGCTACCAGCCGACCCCCACTGCACGCTCTCTACAGCGCCCCAACAGAGCCACCATGCGGCGAATCTGTCCGTACGGGACGACTTTGAATCACAGCAGCCGCACCGCGGTTTACAAAGGCCCAGGTCATCACCCTGTTACTCACAGATACCGGATTCGATCAACCGTCAAAGCCGTCCCATCTGGACACTTTCAGGGCTCGGGCACCCTCTGTAGGCTCAGCGTGTGAGTCGCACCAGTGCCGCGCCCGTCATCGTCTCCTGCGCCATGGCTGAGGAGGCCCAGCCCTTCCTGGACGCCCTGCCCGAGCGCGCGGCAGCCCAGGCGCCGACCCTGCCGGGCTCCGCGCGCGCCTGGTCCCTTCAGCTCCCCGACGACGAGCGCGAGCTCATCCTCATGCGCAGCGGTATCGGGCTTGTGGCGGCCGCGAGCGCGCTGGCGACGGTCCTGGCTCAGGTCCACCCCGGCGCCGTCGTCTCGGCGGGGACCACCGGTGGGCTCGGCCGACAGGTCGAGGTCGGCGACGTGTGCGCCTCAGCGAGCCTGGCCTACACCGATGCCGACGCCACCGCTTTCGGCTACGCCCGCGGCCAGACCCCGGGCCAGCCGGAGACCTTCACCGGGGACCCGGCCCTGCTGGAGCGCCTGGAGCAGGTGGGCCCGCAGGCCCTGCGCGGCGCCACGGCGTCGTCGGGCTCGGCGCGGCTGCGCGTCGGTCAGATGCTGGCCGGCAACTCCTTCGTGACAGCCGCGAACGTGGCCGACACCCGCGAGATCTTCCCCGGGGCGCTCAGCACGGACATGGAGTCGACGGCGCTGGCGCAGGTGGCGGCGAGCGCCGGCGTCCCCTTCGTCTCGGTGCGCGGCGTGTCCGACCTGTGCGGCCCCGAGGCGGGCCAGGACTTCCACATCGCCGCTGAGGAGGCCGCCGCCCGCAGTGCCGCGGTCGTCCTGGCTCTGCTCAGCTGATCCACTGACGGCCCCGAGCCTCACCGACATTTTCTTCACAGATCGACCTCTTCTTCAGAAACGACCCGGAACCGCGTCGTTTATGAAGAATGTGTCGGTTTAGTCGGCCTGACGCAGGCGCGCCTCACCGGCGCGAGTCGGGCTGCGGCGTGAAGGCCGACGTCGGGCAGCTGATGCCCCACTCATACATCGCATCGAGTACCGGCCGCAGGCTCCTGCCCAGGTCGGTGAGCTCGTAGACCACGCGGGGCGGCACCTCGGGGTAGGCGTGTCGGGTGACGATCCCACGCGACTCAAACATCCGCAGCCGGTTGGTCAGCGTGTGCGCGCTGATCCCCGGCAGGGCGTCACGCAGCTCCCCGAAACGCTGCGGGCCGTGCATGAGCTCGCGCACGATGAGCGTCGCCCACGGCCCGTCGAACAGCAGCAGGAACCTCGCCACCCCGCACTCGGGAAGATCGACCTCACTCATGACATCGAAACCTACCCCAATAGTGCAGTTGACGTAACTGGTGCATCGTATGCACTAATGGAGTTATGGCTGACATCGTTCACGGCGCCACAGGCGCTCAAGGCTCTCCCGTCCTATCCGCTCTGACCTCCGCCGGGCGCACTGCCATCGCTGCGGTCCGGCACCCTGAGGCAGTCCCCGCCGGCATCGCCGCCCGGCAGGTCGACCTGGCCTCAGCGGACTCCCTCGCCGCCGCCTATGAGGGCGCCGACGGCGTCTTCGTCCACCTACCCATGGGCGCAGCCGAGGCGGTGGCCGCCCAGGCCCGGGCCGTCGTCGAGGCGATCACCCGGGCCCGCCCCGGCCGCGTCGTCATCTCCACCAGCGGGCAGATCGTCGACCAGCCGGACTCACCGCTGCAGGCGCCCGCGGACAGCCCCATCATGACGCTCATCGACGGCGTGACCGGCAGCGGCGTCCCCACGGCCGTGGTCGCCCCGCGCCTCTACCTGGAGAACCTGCTCCTGCCGGTCGTCCTGGGCCCCGTGCTCGAGGAGGGCGTGCTGCGCTACCCGCTTTCGGCGTCGTTCCCGGTCTCCTGGAGCTCGCACCTGGATGTGGCCGAGGTCGTCGCCCGCCTGCTCACGGATGACTCCCCCACCACGGGCACGGTCGGCGTCGGCCACCTGCCCGGACTGACGGGACCGGATCTGGCCACGGCCTTCTCCAGCCGCTTGGGCCTCGAGGTCCGTTTCGAGGCCATCACGCCCGAAACCTTCGGCGAGCTCATCACACCGCTCTTCGGGCCGGCCGCGGCGCCGGTCGTTGACCTCTACCGGGCGCTCAACGCGCAGGACGGCAACACCATCGCCGAGGACAGCAGCGCCCAGGAGCTCCTGGGACTCCGGCCGCGCCCGATCGAGCAATGGCTTGAGGACCTGGCGGTCTCATAACCGGACTCACCGACATTTTCTTCACAGACCAACCAAAACTTCAGAAACGACGCGGCTCCGGGTCGCTTCTGAAGTTTTGGTCGATCTATCTGCCGGCGCGGGCTCCCGGGCGCGGCATCGAGGCGACAGCAGGGCGCGGCAGGTTGCGGGCGTCTGCCGGGCGCCGCTCAGTCGGCCTAGCGCAGGCGGGCCTCGACGCGTTCGACCTTCGCGGTCATCTGGTCGGTCCAACCGGGACGGATGTCGGCCTTGAGGACAAGCGCCACGCGCGGGCTCACCTCAGCGACCGCCTCGCAGGCCCGCTTGACCACGTCCATGCACTCGTCCCACTCCCCCTCGACCGTGGTGAACATCGACGTCGTCTCATGGGGCAGCCCCGAATCGCGCACCACGCGCACGGCTCGGGCCACCGCCTCGGAGACCGATCCGTCAGGAGCGTCAGTGGTGGTCGGGGACACGGAAAAGGCGATGAGCATGCGGCCAGGCTAGCCTCGCGGCACCATCCGGGCCGCCGCTCTGTCCGTTCTTGCCTTTGAGCGCACTCGAAGTCCTACGGTCTGCGTCATGACCAGCTCGACCGCTTCACGCAGCGAGCCCGACGACGTCCGGCTCCGCGAGGCGCTCCGCCTCGACTCCGTCCCACCCAGTGACAACGTCGGGCCGGAAACCGGGCCTGGTGCAGCCGGATGGGACATTGCGACCACTGCCGATCACCTGGGGGTCAGCGCCCACACGCTGCGCTACTACGAGCGGATCGGACTCGTGCGGGTGGACCGTGACGCCTCGGGACATCGTCGTTACGACGCCGCCGGCGTACGGCGTCTGGTGTTCCTCACCCGGATGCGGACCTCGGGAATGCCGATCCGCGATCTGCGGCGCTATGTCGCGCTGGTCGAGGCCGGCCGGGACACGGTGCCCGAGCGCCTGTCCCTGCTCACCGAGCACCGCGACGGCCTGCGCACCCGCATCGACGAGCTCCGGCTGGCGCTGTCCGCCACCGACTACAAGATCGCCGCCTACACGCGGGAGCTGGAGGGGCAGGCCGCCACGGACAACATCGACACTTCCGAGACTGACAAGGAGACCCCCTCATGACCGCTGAAACCTCTCACCCCCAGCACGACGTCAACAGCCCCGAGAACCTGGCCCGGCGCGAGCGCGGCCTGGAGGTCGCCCGCTCGGTCGACGGCGAGGCGGCCCAGGCCGTCATCGACTCGCTGGCGGACATCAGCCCGGCGCTCGGCCACCACATCGCGGCCTTCGGTTTCGGGGACGTCTACGCCCGTTCCGGCCTGGACCCACGCAGCCGCCAGCTCGTCACGATCGGCGTGCTCACGGCCCTGGGTGGCTGCGAGCCGCAGCTGAGGATCCACATCGGGGCTGCGCTCAACGTGGGGCTGACCCGCGAGGAGATCATCGAGGCGATCCTGCACGCCTCGGTCTACGCCGGTTTCCCGCGGGCGCTCAACGCGACCTTCGCGGCACGCGAGGTCTTCGCCGAACGCGACGCCACCGACTGATCGTCCGTGTCGGCTCGTATCGCGGCGGCCTCAGCAGGTCGCAGCGCGGGGCTCAAAATGAGGCAGCGTGTCCACATCGGTGACAAAGGCGGGCTCCGGGTGCACACCGCCGCGAAGAAACCGCATGATTCCGCGGTTCCGTTGACGGCCTGATCGGGCCGCAGGTTCCTTTGTCACCGATATGGACACCTCTGGGCTCACTCGGCCCGGATCCGGTGGCCCGAGAAGCACTCCCCCGCCCACCGCCGTCAGGTCACCCCTTACAGCGCCACGAGGACCTGGACCATGACGATCTTGACGACGATGGCCAGGGCGAACAGAGTCGCATAGCCGGCCTCGATGCGCTCGTCATCGCGTTTGGACAGGGCGAAGGCCAGGATCGCGGGCTGCCCGACGAGCCCGGCCAGGCCGCCGGAGGCGCGCTGCGCGGAGACCCCCGCCCACCGCGCCCCGGTCAGCAGGACGATGGCGCTGACCGCCACGACGAGCGCGGCGAGCACCCCCACCTTGAGCCCCGTCATCGAGAAGGCCGAGGCCGCGAAGTCCGGTCCGGAGGCCAGCCCGATCGCGGCCAGGAAGAACAGCAGCCCCAGCTGGCGAATGGTGGAGTTGGCGGCGTGCGGCAGCCCCCACACGAAGGGGCCAGTGCGGCCCACCCGCCCCAGGACCATGCCGACGACGAGCGGCCCGGCCGCCACCCCGAGCCGCAGGGTGATGCCTCCGGGAAGCGGGATCGCCACCAGCCCCAGGAGCACGCCGAGCGCCATGCCGGCCCCGACGGAGAAGGCGTCGATCTGAGCGATGGAGCGCTCGGAGTCGCCGAACCAGTCGGCAGCCTTCTCCAGCTCGTCGCTGGGGACCACCGCCAGCACCCGGTCGCCGAGCTCCAGGACGAGGTCCTCGCGGGCCAGCAGGTCCAGGTCGCCGCGCTTGACGCGGGTGATGACGCCCTGGAAGCGCCCGGGCATGTCCACCTCGGCGATGGTGCGACCGGCCACCCGTGTCGAGGAGACGGTCAGGCGCCGGAAGTCGACGGCGGTGCGGTCCTTGGCCAGGCAGTTGTGAAACCCGGTGCCCAGGTCGTGCACGGCGGACTCGACGGCGGACGGCGCCCCGACGATGACGACCTTGTCCCCGGGCAGCAGCACCTCGCCGGGGGCCACGACCCGGGTCTCGCCGTCGCGCTCCAGGTAGGAGATGCGGATGCTCCCCTCCTTGAAGGCCTTCATCTCGCCGAGCGCCACCCGCTGGAGGAGGTAGACGCTGGTGGCGGTGATGCCGTCGGCGCTGGCGGGCCGCGGGTCGCGTCGCCCGGGCCAGGAGCGTCCCACGACCCCGGACACGATGAGGATGGCCACGGCCACGCCCACGGGGTAGGCCAGGGCGTAGCCGACGGCGGGCTCCTGGGTGCCGGCCGCCTCGATGGCGGCGTCGAGCACCGGCGAGGTGAGGGCGCCCGCGTAGGCGCCGGAGTCCATCGCGGGGCTCACACCGGCCAAGTGGGAGTAGAGGCCGCCCGCCCCGCCGGCGATCACGAGCGCGACGACGCACAGAGCCATGAGCGGCAGCTGCCTGCGCAGGTCGCGGAAGAAGGTGTTGCCGGCGGCCAGGCCCACGGTGTAGCAGAACAGGGCCAGGCCGAGGCTGCGCAGCAGGGTGAGGTCGGCGCCGAGCCGGGGGTCGAGGGCACCCACTGCGAGGCCCATGAAGAGCGCCCCGGCAGCGCCGAAGCGGATCGGTCCCAGTGGGATCTGCCCGACGGCGGTCCCCAGGCCGATGACGAGGAAGACGATGAGGATCGGCGCCTGCGCAAGGACGTCGAGAACGGGATGGAGCACGGACACGACGCCAGGGTAGCCGCAGGCCCCCGAGCACCCCGAACCCCGCGCACCAGTCTCGGCCCGAGCCCGGCAACGTCATGCGCGACGCCGTACAGCGGCCACCGGAAGCATTATTCAATAGGTGGGATAAATGGCATTGATGTCGGGGGTGAAAGACATGCACCCCGCCACCGGACTCGCCATTGCTTCCCTTCCGCCACCAGGAGGAATACCCTGGAGGAGTCACCGGAGACGATGACGTCACACCTTTTCTCGACGACGAGAACGGAATCCCGATGCCCCAGAAAGAAGCCTCCTTACCCACCTACTCACCGGAGGAGGAGAAGCGGATCATCCGCAACGCCGACGGCGTCCCCGTCGGCATACGTCCTGATAATCGGTGGACACCCGCACGAATCGCCACATGGGTGGTCATCACCGCCCTGGGCGTCCTGGGGTGGTGGATGCTGGCGGTCGTGCGCGGCGAGCACGTCAACACCATCTGGTTCGTGGTCACCGCCGTATGCACCTACGCGATCGGGTACCGCTTCTACGCCCTCTACATCCAGCGGCACATCATGCGCCCCGACGACACCAACGCCACCCCGGCCGAGCGCATCAACAACGGGCGCGACTTCGACCCCACCCACCGCGTCGTCCTCTACGGCCACCACTTCGCGGCCATCGCCGGCGCCGGCCCGCTGGTCGGCCCGGTCCTGGCCGCCCAGATGGGCTACCTGCCCGGCACTCTGTGGATCATCATCGGCGTCCTCGTGGCCGGCGCGGTCCAGGACATGCTCGTCCTGTTCTTCTCCATGCGCCGCGGCGGCCGCTCCCTGGGCCAGATGGCCACTGACGAGATCGGCAAGATCGGTGGCATCGTGGCGACCATCGTCGTCTTCGTCATGCTCATGATCGTCCTGGCGGTCCTGGCCATGGTCTGCGTCAACGCCCTGGCCGCCTCCCCGTGGGGCGTCTTCTCGGTGGGCATGACCATCCCGATCGCCATCGGGATGGGCCTGTGGCTGCGCTTCGTCCAGCCCGGCAAGATCACCCAGGTCTCCTTCGTCGGCTTCGGCCTGCTCATCGCCGTCATCATCGGCGGGCGCTGGGTGGCCGAGTCCTCCTTCGGCCACTACCTGCACCTGTCCCCCACCACCCTGGTGTGGGCCATGATCATCTACGGCTTCCTGGCCGCGGTCCTGCCGGTGTGGGTCCTGCTCACCCCGCGTGACTACCTGTCGACCTTCATGAAGGTCGGCACCATCACGATCCTGGCCCTGGGCATCATCATCGTGCGCCCCCTGGTGGAGATGGCCGCCGTCACGGAGTTCGCCTTCAACACCGCGGGCCCCGTCTTCGCCGGCACCCTCTTCCCCTTCCTGTTCATCACCATCGCCTGCGGCGCCCTGTCCGGCATGCACGCCATGGTCTCCTCGGGCACCAGCCCCAAGATGGTGGAGAAGGAGACCCAGGTCCGCATGATCGGCTACGGCGGCATGCTCATGGAGTCCTTCGTGGCCATCATGGCGCTGGCGGCCGCGGTCTCGTTGAGCCCGGGCATCTACTTCTCCATGAACACCTCGACGGCGACCATGAACAAGCTCGCCGGCCCCGAGACGGTGGCCGCCGCCCCCTGCAAGACCACCGACGACCCGGAGCGCCACTGCGAGAAGCTCGCCGAGGCCGCCGTCGCCAAGCTCGGCGTCACCGACGCCCAGGGCCGCAAGCTCACCCCCGAGTGGGACTCCTGGGATGACAACGGCACCCCCAAGACCTACACGGGCGCCGAGGCCCTGGAGCGCCTGGCCAGCGACGTCGGCGAGCCCAACGTCGTCTCGCGCACCGGCGGCGCCCCCACCCTGTCGGTGGGCATCGCCCACATCCTCCACCAGATCGGCGGGGGCCGGGCCATGATGGGCTTCTGGTACCACTTCGCCATCATGTTCGAGGCCCTGTTCATCCTCTCGGCCGTCGACGCCGTCACCCGCGTGGCCCGTTTCCAGCTCTCCGACGCACTGGGCAACGCCTTCCCCAAGTTCAAGGACCCGTCCTGGCACGTGGGCGCCTGGGGGACCACGGCGGTCGTCGTCGCCTCCTGGGGGGCTCTGCTCCTTATGGGGGTCACCGACCCGCGCGGCGGCATCCAGACGCTCTACCCGCTGTTCGGCATCGCCAACCAGCTCATCGCCGCCGTGGCCCTGCTGGTGGTCACCGTCATGGTGGTGCGCAAGGGCTACACGAAGTGGGTGTGGATCCCCGCGATCCCGCTGGTCTTCGACACGGCAGTCACCTTCACGGCCTCGTGGCAGAAGATCTTCTCCACCGATCCGCTCGTGGGCTACTTCCAGCAGCATCGCGAGGCCGTCGCCAAGCTGGGCACGCTCTCCGACCCGGCCAAGATCGAGGAGACCAAGGCGATCGTGCGCAACACGATGATTCAGGGGACGTTGTCGATCGTCTTCCTGGTCATGGTCGCCTTCGTCATGGTCTGCGCCCTCATCCGCATCGTCCAGACGATCCGCAACCGGGACACGACGACGTCGGAGGACCCGTACCAGGAGTCCAACTTCTACGCGCCTGAGACGATGATCGCCTCCTCGCTCATGAAGAAGGTCTCCCGGGAGTACGAGCAGGTGGGCGACCCGGCCCTCATCCCCCACAAGGCCCACGCGGAGAAGTCATGACGGCTACTCCTCCGACACCGCAGCCGGCGGATCGGGTGAGCGCCCGACGTCGGGTGCACCAGGTCCTGACCCGGGCCCGCACCCTGTGGCGGGACATGACCGGGGAGTCCGCCTATGACCGCTACCTGGAGCGCTACGCCCGCGAGCACGCGCAGTGCCCCAACGGGCACGGGGGCTCCCACGGCTCCGAGCACGGTTCTGGGCATGGCCCCATGAGTGAGCGCGAGTTCTGGCGCGCCCGGGCCAAGCAGGCTGAGACGGAGATCAACGCCAGCTGCTGCTGAGTCCCGGGGAACTCGCCCCTGTGCTCCGATCGTTACCGCCCGCCTTCCAGGGTTCCCGGAGGGCGGGCGGTAGCGTCGTGAGCGTGCCCGCCCAGCAGCCCGCGCCCGAAGCACGGACCTCCGCCGACTCCCCCGACACCTCCTGGGGGACGTTACCGGCGTCGGCCGGTGCGCCGTCCGCCGGCCGCACCACGGGCCCGAACATGCCCGAGGCCCTCCCCCCGGGCCACTCCTCCTACGAGCGGATCGCCCGCGTCGCGGCGGTCATCCTCCTGGCCGTCATCTGCGTGGCGGTCACATGGCCCTCCGGACGCGAGGTCGCCGAGCTCAAGGACACCATGGGACCGGGCTTCCTCAGCTCCGAGGGCAAGGACGTCGTCCTCAACCTGGTGATGCTGGCGCCGGCCACCTTCTGCGCCGTCGCGGGATGGCGGGACATCCCCTGGTGGATATGGGCGCTGGTGGGTTGCGTCGTCGGACTGAGCGCCGAGGTGCTCCAGAGCCTCCTGCCGATGCTGGAGCGGCGCCCCTCGCTGGCCAATGTCGGCCAGAACGCCGTCGGCGCCTGGGCCGGCGCCCTGACCGCCTGGTACCTGTTGCACCGCCTGCACCCCCGGCCCGCCGCCGCCTGACTCCCCCGTCATCACCGGAACGACGCCGCACCGTCACGAGCGGACCGCGTCCCTTCAAGGGCGGGGACGCTCAGGCACCGTGCGCGCACCACACGAGGGTGGGGTGCTACTGGAAGAGGGTCGGGGATACTCCACGTAGGCGGGACCTTCGTGCAGTACGCACAACCTTCGGCCAGTAGATCCCGGCCCTCGTACAGTAGGCCGGCCCGCGGGATCCGGAGCAGGGCCGACCCGGAAACGGGGACAGCGAAAGGCCCGGACCATGCGGCCCGGGCCTTTCCGTTCTGTGCGCGGGGGGGGACTCGAACCCCCATGATCGTAAGATCACACGGACCTGAACCGTGCGCGTCTACCAATTCCGCCACTCGCGCGAGAAGCGAGCATGAGACTAGCCTGCCACCCCCGCCGCCGTCCAATCCTCACCACCACATCCGGCCGTGAGACCGCTCACGACACAATTACCTCACACAGCGGGGGCCGTCTCCCCTGCAATCGCTTCGCTACCGTTACGATGGGAACGGTATCGGCCTGCACGCAGGACCGTGCAGGCCCATAGCGAGGCGGGACAGTCCCGTCTCCCGGCTCCATCCCGGGGGCCGCCACACCATATTTGGGGGAGGTACTGTCCATGGGATTCCTGGACAAGTTCGAGAAAGGCGTCGAGAACGTCACGAACCGCGCCATGTCCCGTTTCTCGGACGACATCGAGCCCATCGAGATCGCCTCGAAGCTCCGCGAGACCATGGACAAGCGCGCGGCGTCCTTCGCCCGCGACCGTTCAGTGGTTCCCAACATCTTCCGCATCCACCTCACCCCACCGAGCATCGAACGCATCACCGCCTGGGGCCAGGACGAGATGGTGCGTCAGATGGAGGAGGTCGCCACCTCGCACGCCGCGGACCAGGGCTACTCCTTCGTCGGCCCGGTCGAGGTCTCCTTCCTCGTCAACAACAACCCCAACGCCCCGGCGATCGAGATCGAGTCCTCCACGCGGCGCGGCGCCGCCGCCCCGGCCGCCTCCGCCACCGCCACCCCGGCGCACCCGATCGTCGACATCAACGGCCAGCGCTACCTGCTCACCGGACCGGTCACCGTCATCGGGCGCGGCTCGGAGGCGGACATCATCGTCGACGACTCCGGCGTCTCACGCCGTCACCTGGAGATCCGCCTGACGCACGGCAACGCCATCGCCAGCGACCTGGGCTCCACCAACGGCACCTTCGTCGAGGGCCAGCGGGTCGACGCCGTCACCCTCGTGGACGGCAACACCCTCACCATCGGCCGCACCCAGATCCTGTTCTGGGATGGCACCCAGAACAGCGGAGTCAACGGGTGAGCGCACTCGCCTTCACGATCCTACGGCTGGGCTACCTGGTCCTGCTGTGGTTCTTCCTGTACCTCATCGTGCGCGTCATGCGCCGCGATATGGCCGACTCCCCCGTCGCCGGCCCGTCACGTCGACGCTCCGCGGGCGGCTCCGAGCAGCCCTCAGGCCCGCCCCCCAGGGGCCGACGACGCAGCGCCACCCGCCTGGTCATCACCGAGGGCCCGCTGGCCGGCTCGACCGTGCCCCTGAGCCCGTCGTCGATCATCATCGGCCGCTCACCCTCCTGCACCCTGGTCCTTGACGACTCCTACGCCTCATCGCGCCACGCCCGCGTCTTCCCCAAGGACGGCGCCTGGTGGCTGGAGGACCTCGGATCCACCAACGGAACCATGATGGACGGCCGCCCCGTGCACGGCGCCGTGGAGCTCCCCATGAACATTCCTGTCAGAATCGGCCAAACGACGCTGGAGCTGCGCTCATGACCATCTCCCTGCGCTTCGCCGCACGCTCCGACGTCGGCCTGGTCCGCCAGTCCAACCAGGACTCGGGCTACGCCGGCCCCCACCTGTGCGTCCTGTGCGACGGGATGGGCGGGCCCGCGGGCGGAGACATCGCCTCGGCGGTCGCCGTCGAGCACCTCATGCCCTTGGACGCAGACTCCCACCAGGCCGGTGAGCTGCTGGGCCTCATGCGCGACGCCGTCCAGGCCGCCCACACCGAGCTCGTCACCCTGTCCTCGCAGGATCCCGACCTCGCCGGTCTGGGGACCACCTGCATCGGCGTCATGCGCAGCGGCAACAAGCTCGCCATGGTCCACGTGGGTGACTCGCGCGCCTACATGCTGCGTGACGGCACCCTCACGCAGGTCACCACCGACCACACCTTCGTGGAGTACCTCGTGGAGACCGGGCGCCTCACCCGGGACCAGGCCCGCCAGCACCCGCAGCGCTCGGTCCTCCTGCGCGTCCTGGGGGACACCGAGGGCGAGGTCCAACTCGACGAGTCGATCCGCGAAGCCGTTCCCGGCGACCGCTGGCTGCTGTGCTCCGACGGCCTGAGCGGCCCGGTGACCGCCGAGACCATCGGTGAGGTCCTGGCCGGCGTCGCCGACCCCGGTCAGGCCGCCGATCAGCTCATCGACCTGGCGCTGCGCGCCGGCGGACCGGACAACGTCACCGCCGTCGTCTTCGACGTCGTCAAGGACGACCCCGAACCGCAGACCGTCCCGCAGGTGGTGGGCAGCGCCGCCACCGAGCGCCTGGCCCAGGAGCGTGCCGCCGCCGCCCATCGCGCGGGTGACGGGGAGGCCAAGGCCAAGGACACCGAGGCCACCAGCCCCGCCGCCAAGGCCGCAGCCCTCATGGCCACCCTGGAGGAGCAGGCCGGCTCCACCCCTACGAAGGAGTCCTCCGAGGCCAACGAGGCCATCGCCGCGGAGGCCGCCACCCAGCAGAAGGCCCGACGCCGTCACCGCCGTCGGGTCCTCGTGGGCGGCCTCGTCCTGCTGGCCACGCTCGTCGGGGCCAGCGCCCTGTTCTACCGCTGGACCCAGACCCGCTACTACGTCTCCACCTACAAGGGCGAGGTCGCCATTTACCAGGGGATCCCCCAGTCCGTCGGCCCCCTCAAGCTGAGCCACTCGGTCAAGACCTACGCGGACCTGCCGGTGGAGGAGCTCGATCACAACATCCGCGAGCGCCTGGAGGCCACCGTCACCCAGTCGTCGATGAGCGACGCGGAGACCTACGTGGACAAGACGGTTCGCTCCTACCGCAAGCCGGCCGCCGCCCCGCAGAGCACCTCGGGCCCCACGGCCAAGCCCTCATCCCCCTCATCCTCACCCACCTCCACCCCGTCGCCGGCCTCCGCCACACCGACCCAGCCCGGCAAGACCGGGCAGGAGGGGTGAGATGACTGCTGCTCCGGGCCCCATGGGCGCCCCCGCGGGCGTCGCGACCATCCAGCCCGCCGGCTCCGCGCGATACTCGGGACGGTGGGCGGAGGCGGCACTGCTCGGCGTCGCCCTGGTCCTGGGCCTGGGCGGCTTCGTGCTCACCGCTCTCAACCGCACCGGCTCCTCCCCGACGCAGACCGTGGTCGTGGCGACCGCCTTCCTGGCCCTGACCGTCCTCATGCACCTGTGGGTGCGCTACCACGCCCCGTGGGCCGATCCGGTCCTCCTGCCAACGGCGGTGGCACTCAACGGGATCGGTCTGGCCATGATCCGACGCCTGGACCTGGCCTATGAGGTCAACGAGCAGTGGCAGTTCTACGTGGGCTCCAAGCAGCTCGTCTGGACGCTGCTGGGCGTCATCCTCTTCTGCGCCGTGCTCCTCCTGCTGCGCGACTACCGGCGCCTGAGGCGCTGGGACAACTGGGCCATGTGGTCCGGTCTGGTCTTCCTCGTGCTTCCCTTCATCCCGGGCATCGGCCAGAGCATCAACGGCGCCCGCATCTGGATCCGGATCGGCCCCATGAGCTTCCAGCCGGCCGAGCTCTCCAAGGTGCTGCTGGCGGTCTTCTTCGCCTCCTACCTGGTGGCCAACCGGGACAACCTGGCCCTGGCGGGCCGCAAGGTGCTGTGGATGAGCCTGCCGCGGGCTCGCCACCTGGGCCCCCTGTTCATCGTGTGGGGCGTGAGCATCTGCGTCCTGGTCCTCCAGAAGGATCTGGGCTCCTCGGTCCTGCTGTTCGGCCTGTTCGTCGTCGTCCTGTACGTGGCCACCGACCGGCCCTCCTGGCTGCTCATCGGAGCGGCCCTGTTCCTCCCGGCGGCCTGGTTCGCGGCGACGCATCTCCATCACGTCCAGCAGCGCATCAACGGCTGGCTCCACGCCACCGACAACGCCGTGTACAACGCCGCCGGCGGTTCCTGGCAGCTGCTGACGGGCATGTTCGGGATGTCCACCGGCGGACTCATGGGGGCCGGATGGGGCAAGGGGTCACCGACTCTCGTCACCTTCGCCAACTCCGACTTCATCTTCGCCTCGCTGGGTGAGGAGCTGGGCCTGACCGGCACGCTCGTCATCCTCATGCTCTACCTCGTTCTCATCCAGCGGGGGCTGCGCACCGCCGTCTCGCTGCGCGACGGCTTCGGCAAGCTCCTGGCCGTGGGCCTGTCCTTCGCCATCGCCCTGCAGATCTTCGTGGTCATCGGCGGAGTCACCCGGCTCATCCCGCTGACGGGACTGACCCTGCCCTTCCTGGCCTACGGCGGTTCCTCACTCCTCGCCAACTGGGTCATCCTGGCCCTCCTGCTGCGCCTGTCCGACGCCGCCCGGCGTCCGGCCACCCACGCACCGCGGATCATCGACACCGCCGAGCTGCCGCTCTCCCTGCGCCGCCAGGTCCAGGACGCCGGAGCCGAGGAGTCAATGGCCGAGGACGTCGACGACGCGCCCACCGGAGCCGAGCAGGCCGACGTCGGAGGCTACGCGTCCCCATCAGCCGCACCCGGCCCCGGCAGCCCGTCGGATGACGCCCGCCCCGCCGTCACCGTCAGTCCGGAGGCGCCGTCTCCGCCGTACACCGCACCGGGCGGGCAGACCCTGCGCTCATCGCGCGCCCCGGGCTTCACTGAGGACAGCGACAGGAGGCAGCAGCCATGAACCGACAGATTCGTCAAGTCGCCTTCCTGGTACTGGTCATGTTCACCACGCTGGCCCTGTCCGTCACCAGTGTCCAGGGCCTGGCCCGCCCCTCCGTGTGGGAATCGTGGTCGGCCAACGGGGCCCTCAACTCCGACCCGCGCAACCGCCGCACCGTCAGCCGTAACTTCGACACCGAGCGGGGCCCGATCCTCCTGGCCGGTGGCACCACGATCGCCAGCACCCAGAAGTCCGACGACGGTCAGGGCTCCGAGGACTACCAGCGCGTCTACGCCAACGGGCCGCTCTACGCCCCGGTGACCGGATACTTCTCGCCCGCCTTCGCCTCCATGACCGGCATGGAGAAGGAGGGCAACTCCGTGCTCAATGGGGACGACCCCTCCCTGTTCTCCTCCCGGATCAAGACCCTCATCACCGGTGACTCCCAGCGGGGCGGGGCCGTTGAGCTGACGATCAAGCCCGAGATCCAGCAGGCCGCCTACGACGCCCTGGCCGGGCGCGAGGGCGCCGTCGTCGCCCTGGACCCCAGCACCGGGGCCATCCTCGCCCTGGTCTCCAGCCCCTCCTACGATCCCTCGGCCTTCGCCACTCGGGACGGGAACGCCGCCAATGAGGCCAACACGACCCTCAGCCAGGACTCCTCCCGCCCCCTGGACAACCGGGCCATCGCCGGCAACCGCTACCCGCCGGGCTCGACCTTCAAGATCATCACCACGGCGGCGGCGCTGCGCACCGGCAAGATCACGACGGACCAGGAGGTCGACGCCCCCGACACCATCACCCTGCCGGGCACCAGCCACTCCCTGGAGAACTACGGCGGGGAGTCCTGCGGCGGCGGCCGGACCACCTTCTCCCACGCCTTCGCCGAGTCCTGCAACACCCCCTTCGCCCAGCTCGCCATCAACGTCGGCGAGAAGGAGCTCTCCAAGGAGGCGAAGAACTGGGGCTTCGACTCCGACCTGTCCATCCCGCTGAAGGTCACGCCGTCGACCTACCCGGACAACGACTCGCAGGCGCAGACCGCGATGGCCGGCATCGGTCAGGCATCGGTGCAGGCGACCCCGCTCATGATGGCGATGGTGGCCGCCACCGTGGCCAACAAGGGTGAGCAGATGACCCCCTACCTGGTCTCACGCACCCTGGACCCCGATCTCAACGAGGTCAGCGCCACCTCCACGAAGGTGGCCCGCACCCCGATCGACTCGGCCACCGCCTCCTCCCTGTCCTCCCTCATGCAGAAGGCCGTCGCCGACGGCACGGGCACCAGCGCCCAGGTCGCCGGGGTTCAGGTGGCCGGCAAGACCGGTACCGCCGAGACCGGCACGGACAGTGGCCCGACCACCTGGTTCGTGGGCTTCGCCGGCACCGACATCGACAAGCCTCAGATCGCGCTGGCCGTCGTGCTCGACGGCAATGCCGAGACCGAGGACGGCGCCACCGGTGGCAAGGTGGCCGGCCCCGTCGCCGCCAAGGTCATCGATGCGGCGGTGGACCAGTGAAACCTGTTGCTGGGCTCCAGCTCCAGGGCCGCTACGAGCTGGTGGAACAGATCGCCCTGGGCGGTATGGGCCAGGTGTGGCGCGCCACCGACCTGCGTTCGGGCCGGGCGGTGGCCGCCAAGATCCTGCGCCCCGAGCTGACCGGCGATGAGATCTTCCTGTCCCGTCTGCGCGCGGAGGCCAAGAACTCTCAGGGCCTGCGCCACCCGAACCTCGCCGTCGTCCTGGACTCCGGGGAGAAGGACGGGACCGGCTGGCTCATTATGGAGCTCGTCCAGGGGCGCGCCCTGTCGGACATCATCGCCGAGAAGGGGACCCTGTCTCCCGCCGAGATCCTGCCGGTCCTGGCACAGGTCGCCCGCGCCCTGCAGGTCGTCCACGACTCCGGCGTCGTGCACAGGGACGTCAAGCCCTCCAACATCCTCATCAACCGCGAGGGCCTGGCCAAGCTCACCGACTTCGGCATCTCCACCGGCATCAACCAGCGCCCGCTGACCGCCTCCGGCATGGTGATGGGCACCGCCCAGTACCTCGCCCCCGAGCAGGCCATGGGCAATATGGCCACCCCGGCCGGCGACCTCTACGGTCTGGGCATCATCGCCTACGAGGCCCTGGTGGGGCGGCGCCCCTTCAGCGGAGCCACCCAGGTGGATATCGCCTTCGCGCACGTCAACGAGGAGGTTCCCGCACTTCCCGACGCCGTCCCGCCTCAGGTCCAGGCCATCATCCTCAAGCTGCTCGCCAAGAAGCCCTCCGACCGGCCGCACTCCGCCCGCGAGGTGGCCCGCGCCCTGGACCGGGCGGTGGTGAACCTGCCCACGGATGCGTGGGATCCCCGTGAGGCACTCAGCTGGGAGTCCACCGGCCGCCGTGGCCCGCAGACCCGCGAGCTGCCCCAGCCGGCCACGGTGCGTCCCGGCCGTCACGCGGCCCAGGAGCCGACGCCGTCGCGCACCGCCCGGCACGCCTCAGGACGGTCCTTCCTCGGTCTCAACCTGCTGACCCTGAGAGTCCTCATCCCGGCCCTCGCGCTCATCACCCTGCACAGCACAGGTACGCTTGCCCATGCGCATCAGGTCGTGCCAGCCTTGATGCTGAGCATCCCTGTCAAGGAGGTACTGTGACCAGTCAGTTCCCCCAGGTCCTCGCGGGCCGTTACGAGATCCGCGACCTCATCGGACGTGGTGGTATGGCAGAGGTGCACCTCGGCTACGACACTCGCCTGTCGCGGGTCGTGGCCATCAAGCTGCTGCGTTCGGACATCGCCGGCGACCCCACCTTCCAGGCCCGTTTCCGCCGCGAGGCCCAGTCCGCGGCGGCGCTCAACCACCCCGCCGTCGTCGCCGTCTACGACTCCGGCGAGGAGGAGCTCCTCCAGCCCGGTGGCGCCAGCCGCACCGTCCCCTACATCGTCATGGAGTACATCGAGGGGCACACGGTGCGCGAGCTCCTCAGCGAGGGCGAGGCCGTCCCGATCGCGGAGGCGGCGGAGATCGTCTCCGGTGTCCTGGACGCCCTGGAGTACTCCCACCGGGTGGGGATCGTCCACCGTGACATCAAGCCCGGAAACATCATGCTGACCTCCACCGGCGCGGTGAAGGTCATGGACTTCGGCATCGCGCGGGCCATTGAGGACTCCGCCTCCACGGTGACCCAGACCCACACGGTGGTGGGCACCGCCCAGTACCTCTCCCCGGAGCAGGCCCGCGGCGAGTCCGTGGACGCCCGCTCGGACCTGTACTCCACCGGGTGTCTCCTCTACGAGCTGCTCACCGGCCAGCCGCCCTTCCAGGGCGACTCCGCCGTGGCCATCGCCTACCAGCACGTGCGGGAGATCCCCAAGCGCCCCTCCTCGCTGGCGGCCGATGTCCCCGAGTCCCTGGACCGGGTGATCCTCAAGTCGCTGGCCAAGAGCCGGGAGGACCGTTATCAGGACGCAGCCCACATGCGCGCCGACCTGCAGGCGGCCGCGCGGGGCATGTCCGTGGCCGCGCCGGCCGCCGACTCCTGGTCCCCGGCCACCTCGGTCATGGCCTCACCGGCCGCCGAACCGGTTCAGCCCACCTCCTCCTTCGCCCAGGTGCCCTCCGGGGCCTCTCCGATGCAGGCGGCCAAGGAGGCCGAAGAGCCCGAGGAGAAGCCCAAGAGCCACGCCTGGGTCTGGATCCTCATGTTCCTGCTCTTCATGACCCTAGCCGTCGTCGCCGGGCTGTGGGCCGCCGGGGGCTTCGACAACCAGCCCACCCCGACGCCGAGCCCCACCATCAGCAAGGTGGAGGTCCCCGACATCTCCAAGCAGGATGAAGAATCGGCCAAGAAGACCATTGAGGACGCCGGCCTGAAGTTCGCCAAGGACGAGGTCGCCAACGACGAAGTCAGTGAGGGCCTGGCCGTCTCCTCCGACCCGGAGAAGGGCACGAAGGTCGAGCAGGGCTCCACCGTCACCGTCCACTTCTCCACCGGATCAGCCATGGTCAAGGTTCCCGACCTGACCGGCAAGACCCAGGAGGACGCCCGTAAGGCCCTCAAGGACGCCGGACTCGAGGGCGGAAACACCTCCCTGGAGGACTCCGCCACGGTCGCGAAGGACCGGGTCATCTACACCAACCCGCAGGCGGGGAACTCCGTTGCGCGCGGTACCGCAGTGGACCTGGTGCTCTCCACCGGCAATACCTCCGTGCCCGATGTCGCCGGCCAGGACGAGGCCACGGCGAAGAAGTCCATCGAGGACGCCGGCCTGAAGTTCAAGCGCGGCGACGACGTCACCTCCGCCGATGTCGAGCAGGGCAAGGCCGTCTCCTCCGACCCGGCCGCGGGCTCCAGCGCCTCAGCGGGAGACACGATCACCGTGCACTTCTCCAGCGGTGCCGCGGCCACGCCGACGCCGAACGGCCCGGTGACCGTGCCCAAGGACCTCAACGGGAAAACTGCCGATGAGGCGGCTGCCGAGCTACAGAAGCTAGGTCTCACCGTTACCCAGGATCAGAAGGCCTCCAAGGATGTGGACGCCGGTAAGGTCATTGGCACTGAACCGAAGGCCGGCACTCAGGTGCCCGCCGGTTCCACCGTCAACCTCACGGTCTCCACTGGTAGTGGTAAGGACAAGGACGGAGAGGGCAATAACAACCAGCAGCCCAATCCAGGCGGAGCAGGTAACAACAACGGCGGCTGAACGCCTGAGTTAACCGTGGTCTCGAGTTCGAGCTTGAGCCCTCCGCCCGGATGGCCGGCCCCGTGCATCGTCGAGGACGCATCTGAGCCTGCGAGCACGGGCCTCGCGGTGACAGTCCGCGAGCCTTAAGGTGCGTCCGCGCGCACCTCGGGGCACCCGGATCCGGCAGGCCGCAGTCACCGGCCCTCACCGCTCAGGGTGGGTTCGCCCCTACCCCAGCAGTCCGGCGCGCTCGGCGAGGACCGCCAGGTGCACCCGGTTGCGGGCACCTACCCGCTCCTGCGCGCTGCGCAGGTGGGCCTTGACGGTCGAGACCGAGATGTACAGCCGGCTCGCGATCTCCTCAGTGGTCAGCCCCTCGGCGGCCGCCGCAATGACCTCGAGCTCGCGCCGGCTGAGCCCCGCCGCCGCCTGCCGGGCCTGGGCCACGGCGTGCTGCCGCTCCTCGGAGCGGGCGTCGTAGGCCGCCAACGTCGGTGCCATCGGCTGAGAACGCACGTATCGCAGCAGCTCGGCGAGCGCCCCCGGTGAGAGCACCGACTCACCCGCCATCACCCGACGCAGCCCGGCATTGAGCTCTTCGGAGGCGGAGTACTTGAGCAGGTACCCCACAGCGCCGGCCTCAATGACGCGCACGACGGCGTCGTCGACGTCCCAGGTGGTCAGCGCCACGACGTGGGGGTGGCGCGGTGAGGCACAGATCTGGCGTGTGGCCTCGATCCCGTCCATGACGGGCATGCCCAGGTCCATGAGCACGATATCGGCCTCGATGCGGCCCACGGCGTTGATCGCCTCACGGCCGTCACCGGCCTCGGCGACCACGACGTAGTCCTCACGTGGCCGCAGGAGCGGTTTGATGGCGGCGCGGGTCAGGGGGTCGTCGTCGACGAGGATGACACGGACCGGGGAGGCCGGTGTGGGGGACGCGGGCCGGGAGGCTGCGGGGGCCGGGACGGTGGAGGGATCGGGCACGGGGACCAGCCTAGGTGCGCGCGCCGACACAATCACCATCCCAACGGCCCAGGCGCCCGGATTGTTCAGGCCGGTGAACTGCGCGCCGGCCGGTATCTCCCGGCTCGGGCCGTGCAGAGCCGTTCGGTGACCGCTCGGTGACCGCTCAGTGGACGGTCTGAGGCAACTCCGCGGAGCGCCAGGGCAGGTGCGCGCTCACCACGAACCTGCCCTGGCCGTCGGGGCCGGCGTGGAAGGAGCCGCCGCAGATCTCCGCCCGTTGGGCCATGCCGCGCAGGCCCGAGCCGCTCTGGAGGTCACCGGCCACGACTCCGGGTCCTGACACTGCTCCCCGGTCGACGCCGGCGGCCCGAGGCACCTCACAGGACTCCGCGTCGTGAGCCTCCGGCTCAGGCCGGCAGATCCGGTTGGAGCAGGTGATGTCGATACCGGTGTCCGGACCGCCCTCGACGCGCAGCTGAACGCTCATACCGGGTGAGTGCTTGCGGGCGTTGGTCAGGGACTCCTGGACGATCCGGTAGACGGCTCGGGAGAGCACCTCGTCGGCCTCCGCAGCCCGGTCGAGGTAGATCGACGAGCTGAGCGGCTGGTGGGCGGCAAGGACCCCGTCCACCACCTCTCTGAGGTCCTCCAGGCGCGGGGCGGGCTCGACCGCCCCCACTGGCTCGCGCAGCACGGCGAGCAGGGAACGCAGGTCCCGCATGGCGTCCTGGGCCTCCTGCCGCACGCGCTGGGCGGCGGCCCGCGGATCCTCCTCATCGAGGGCACCTGCTGAGTCCGAGGCTTCCGATCCGTCTGGGACGGGGGAGCTCTCCGACGTCGTCAGGACCCCGTGCTCCAGGGCGGCGGCGTGGAGGGCGAGCAGCGACAGGCGGTGGCCGAGTCCGTCATGCACCTCGCGGGCCACGCGCTCACGCTCAGCCTGCAGGCTGACGGTGTCGGCCAACCGGGTCGAGGCTCGGGTCTGCTCCTGAGCGGTGCGCTCGGCCCGGGCTGAGGCGTCGGCGGCCTCCTGAGCACGGCGTCGGGCCTCCTTCTCACCGTCACGCATGCGCAGCCACAATCCGACGGCGACCGGCAGGGACATGACCACCACCGCGAGGAACAGCACCGGCACCGCCGACACATGGGTCACGGCATGGGAGTCGGGCGAGGGAGAGGTGATGACGCCGATCATCGAGCTCCCGGTGGATCCGTAGCTCGCGTCCCGGAAGAGCGCCGCCAGGGTACCGACGGCGAGCAGCGCGCCCGTGGCCCACGGGACAGGGTCGCGCAGGGACCGGGACCGACGCACCACGGTGGTGAAGGCGATGAGTCCCACGGTGGTGTCCAGGGCGGCCGCGGCACCCGCGAGCGCCGAGGCGACCGTGATGGGCACCGGCCAGCGCCGACGCAGGAAGACCGCCACGAGAAGCGCCAGCCCCATGAGGATTCCTGCGGCGTCGAGCAGTGGGTGACTCTCCTTGAGAAGCCGCTCATGATCGAAACGTGTTCCCAGTGCGATGAGGAACCCCATGGCGCACAGGATGAACAGGCCCAGGGATCGCAGAATCCTCAGGGTGACCTCGAGGGCACGACGTTGCGACGGGGACAGGGAGTCCTTGAACGAGGGCACCGGTCTCGCAGGGTCGTACGATGCGGGACCGGCGGGCGCCGCCGTCATCGGGGGGCGGACGTACGGGCCCATCGCCGCAGGAGTGCCGGGAGGAGCGGGATGAGCGGGCAACGCGGGATACGGGGACGGCCCGCTGTATCCCGCGGGCCCCTGGTATCCCAGATGTCTCGGATAGGTGGGATAGGGGTAGGCGGGCGGACTCGACCGGTATGGCAGGACCGGCGCCCCGAAGGCGGGCTCATTCCGACCACCCCCGGGCCGACCGCCCCCGGAACCAGCACTCTCGCCCGACACGGTTGGGGTGCCGAGGGCAGGAGTGGGCGGGTGGCCGGGGACTGACATGTGCTCACTGTAGATCCGGGCACTGACGCGCATGATCGCCCGATAGGACACGATTCGAGCGCTACGACACGGGAGGCCTTGTCCTTTCGGACAGTCACCATGAGTGCCCTTTCGGATGGCCTCCTCGGACTCATCGGTCGATGTGCGTGCAGCACGACCGGGGCCATCGTTGTTCCCGTCAGCTGATCCCATCAGCTCCAGTGACCACTCACCACCTTGAAAGGCGCTGCCGCATCCCGCTCAGTGCCTCACCTCCCGCATCTCGAAGGACCCATCATGACCAGCCCAGTCAACCCAGTCCCGTCCTCGCCCGCCGGTGTCCCCGCCGCAGGCTTCCCCGCCCCGGCCGCAGACATGAGCATGCCAGCCCCCGAGCCGAAGCGCTCCTGGTTCGCCCGGCACAAGATCCTCACCGGTATCGGCGCCTTCGTCGCCGTCGGCATGATCGCCTCCGCGCTCAACGGTGGTGGAGGCTCAGGGGCCTCGGGCACTGCCACCGCCACCCCGCCCTCCGTCCAGGCGATGGCCACCGCGCCCGCTCAGGAGACCGCCGGCCAGGACTCCGCGGCCGCCCCCAGCCCGCAGCAGGCGCCGACCAACGATGCCGGCAAAGCGGACTCGAACTCAGGCTTGAGCTTCCCCGGGAAGCAGAGCGGCGACGTCGTCGGAAACGCCGGTGACACGATCGACGACGACGGCGTCAAGGTGAGCGCCACGACCGTGGCCGCGGGCGACGCCACCCTGGGCCCCACCGTCTGCTCGACCATCACGATCACCAACGGCTCCAAGAACACCCTGGACGTCAATGCCCTGGACTTCACGTTGCAGAACCCGGCCGGGGCGATCAGCAACAGCGGCTTCCTGGGGTCGAGCAACCACCTGTCCTCGTCCACGCTCATCGCGGGCGGCTCGGTCAGCGGCGACGTCTGCTTCGATACTGATGTGTCGGCCGGAGGACAGTACGTGCTCCTCTACAAGCCCACACTCTCGCTGTTCGGGCACCGCCGGGCCTGGATCAACAACCTCTGACATCCCAGGGGCCCACAGGTGCATCTGGCGCGTGTGGGCCCCATCGGCCGGGGACATTCCGCGCGGCCAGGTGCGTGTCGTTCCGGCCGGGGGCATTCGACGCCGTCGGGGACAGGATTCCGGTCCCCGACGGCGTCGAATGCCCCCGGCCGCACAGATATGTCCCCGATGGCGCGGGGCACCGGCTCAGATGCAGCGGGCGGACAGGACGCCGTCGATCGCGCGCAGCTCCTCAAGGACCTTGAGCTCGATCTCGCCCTCGACGTCGACCAGCGTCACGGCCAGCTCGCCGCGGGACTTGTTGAGCAGGTTGGCGATGTTCTGCCCGTGCTGGGCCACGATCGTGGAGACCTGGCCGACCATGTTGGGCACGTTGCGGTTGACGATGACGAGCCGGTGGGTGCCCTCCTGTCGCGCCATGACGGCCTCGGGGAAGTTCACCGAGTTGTGGACCTGCCCGTCCTCGAGGAAGCCGCGCAGGGAGTCCACGGCCATCATGGCGCAGTTGCGCTCGGCCTCCTTGGTGGAGGCGCCCAGGTGGGGCAGGGAGATGCACTTGGGGTGCTTGTGGACCTGCGTGGAGGGGAAGTCGCACACGTAGCCGCCCAGCGTGCCCTCGTCCAGGGCAGCCACGACGGCGTCGGTGTCGACGATCTCGGCCCGCGCGAAGTTGAGCAGCACCGCGGTCTCCTTCATGAGGGCCAGACGCTGGGTGCTCACCAGTCCACGGGTGGCGGGGATGAGGGGCACGTGGACGGTGAGGATGTCGGCACGGCGGAAGACCTCCTCCATGGAGTCGGCCCGCTCGACCTCGGCGCTCATGTGCCAGGCGTGCTCCACGGAGATGCCCGGGTCGAAGCCGACGACGTTGAGCCCCAGCCCCAGGGCGGCGTTGGCCACCTGCACGCCGATGGCCCCCAGTCCGATGACGCCGAGCGTGCGGCCGGGAAGCTCGAATCCGACGAACTGCTTCTTGCCGGCCTCGACGGCCTTGGCGATCTCGGCGTCGTCCCCCTGAAGGGTGTGGGCGAAGCGGGCCGCCGGGATGAGGTTGCGCGAGGCGATGAACAGGCCCGCCAGGACCAGCTCCTTGACGGCGTTGGCGTTGGCGCCGGGGGTGTTGAACACGGGCACGCCCCGCTCGGTGAGCGCCTCGACCGGAATGTTGTTGGTGCCGGCGCCGGCGCGGGCCACGGCCAGGACCGAGTCGTCGATGGGGGTGTCGTGGAGCTTGGCCGAGCGCACCAGGAGGGCGTCGGGGCGCTCCACGGAGCCGCCGACCTCGTAGAGATCATCGGGCAGACGGGACAGGCCGGCCCCGGAGATGGCGTTGAGGGTGCGGATACGGAACTTGTGGTCAACGCTGCTGCTGGTCACGGAGGTACTTTCTGCAGGACGGTCCGAGTGGAGGAGGGGTGTGACGGACGGCCGGGCCCGCAGGCCGGCCGGAACGGCGGGCGCTCAGGCCCGGGCGGCGAAGTCGGTCATGTAGTCGATGAGGGCGCGCACGCCCTCGATCGGCATGGCGTTGTAGATGGAGGCGCGCATGCCGCCCACGGAGCGGTGCCCCTTGAGGTTGGTGAGCCCGGCGGCCTCGGCACCGGCCAGGAAGTCGGCGTCGCGGGCGGGGTCGGCCAGGGTGAAGGGCACGTTCATCCAGGACCGCGAGCGCTCCTGAACCGGGTTGGCGTAGAAGTCGGAGGAGTCGATGAAGCCGTAGAGGAGCTCGGCCTTGGCGCGGTTGCGCTCGGCCATCGCCTCCAGGCCGCCGCCGTCCTCGATCCAGTGGCCGATGAGTCCCAGCAGGTAGATGGCGAAGGTGGGGGGCGTGTTGAGCATGGAGTCGGCGTCGGCCATCTTCTGGTAGTCCAGGACGGTGGGGGTCACCGGGCGGGCCCGCCCCAGCAGGTCCTCGCGCACGATGACGACGGCCAGGCCCGAGGGCCCCATGTTCTTCTGGGCGCCGGCGTAGATGAGGCCGTAGCGGGAGACGTCGATGGGCCGCGAGAGGATCGTGGAGGAGAAGTCGGCCACGAGCGGGACGTCGCCGGTGTCGGGCACGTAGTCGAACTCGACGCCGCCGATGGTCTCGTTGGGCGTGTAGTGCAGGTAGCGGGCCGCCTCGGGGACCGTGAAGGAGCCGGGCTCGGGGGTGGTCGTGTAGGAGGAGGCGGCCTCGTCGGCGGGCACGACGACGTCGAGCTCGTAGGCACCGGCCTGCTTGATGGCCTTGGCGGACCACTGGCCGGTGTTGAGGTAGGCGACCGTGTCACCGGGGGCGGTCAGGTTGAGGGGGATGCCGGCGAACTGGGCGCTGGCCCCGCCCTGGAGGAAGAGCACGCGGTAGCTCTCGGGGACGCCCAGGAGTCGGCGCAGGGTGGCCTCGGCGTCGGCCGCGCAGGCCACGAAGTCGGCCCCGCGGTGGGAGACCTCCAGGACGGACATTCCCGATCCGCCCCAGCTGGTGAGCTCGGAGGCGGCCTGCTCGAGGACGGGCAGGGGGAGCTGGGCGGGACCGGCGGAGAAATTGAAGACGCGCACGGAGTCATCATTGCCGCTTATACGCGCGGCGGCAATCTCGTCCCACCTGGCGAGGCCCACCGACGTCGGCCCGCGACCGGAACGGGGCGCAACAGGGCGCAACGCTGCATGAAATTCTCACGTCCGCCGAAAGTATGGGTGACACAGCCGCCTCACCCTGTCAACCAAGCACGTTGTCGGCGATAGCACAGGTGGACCGCTCAACTGAACGCTAGGGTTACCTTCACGCTTAGGTCCCTACCGACAAGTTCTCATGATCGACTCACAGAACGACAACACCCCCTCAGCCGGCTCCACGGCCCCCGTCGTCCGAGCCGCGCAGGAATCTCACGCCGGCGCCGACGACGCGTCCGGCGCATCCGGAGCGGGAGCGCGCCGGCACCCGCTGAGCCGTCAGGTGCTCGACCGGCTCCGCAGGGGACGCAAGCCGCGATTCGGCGCCATCCTCGTGGCGCTCGTCGCCGTGGTCTCCCTGGCCACCGGGTTCCGGGCCTGCAACTGCAACCGGGCCTGGACCGAGGTCTCCGCGGCGGCCACGCCGGAGGCCAATCCGCTCAAGGGCATGATGCCCTTCGCGCCGGCGGACGCCTCGCACTCGCCGGCGCTGCAGGACGACGCCCTGCCCCACACGATGGAGTGGCTGACGCTGCCGGTCAGCGACGTCGTCACCGGGCCGGGCTCGTACGCGTGGGACAAGCTCGATGCACACCTCGACGCCATCGCCTCGCGCGGGCACCAGGCGGTGCTGCGCTTCTACGTCGACTATCCCGGGCGCCCCAGCGGTATCCCGGCCTACCTGCTGACCTCCCATGCGGTGACGACCCACGAGTACACGGTCAACGGCAACGCGCCGGGCCAGTCGCTGGCGCCGGACTACAACGACCCCGAGATGATGTCGATGCTCACCGGCTTCGTCTCCGCCCTCGGCCAGCAGTACGACGGCGACCCGCGCCTGGCCTTCATCACCCACGGCCTGGTGGGCTTCTGGGGCGAGGGGCACACCTTCCCGATGAACGGCAAGGTCTCCGGGGACAACCCCTCCGGCGAGAACTGGATGCCGTCGGCGGCGAACCAGAACACCCTCATCGACACCTGGGACGGGGCCTTCCAGGTGACGCCGACGCTGGCGCGCTACCCGTCCGCGGAGACGGTCAAGCGCGGGGTGGGCTACCACGACGACTCCTTCGGCTACGCGACGATGGACACCGCCGACTGGCACTTCCTGCCGCAGCTGAAGCAGGCCAAGGCGGACCAGGCCTGGCAGCAGCACCCGATCGGCGGCGAGGTCTACCCGGGCATCCAGGAGTGCTCCGTGCGCAACCCGGGCAGCTGCATGGCCTCGGGCTCCAACGGAGGAACGGTGGACATCAACGCCTCCATCAAGGCCACGCACGCGAGCTGGCTGGTGGACAACTGGGCCTTCACGACGACGCTCAACGGCACCGAGCGCGAGCGGGCCGTGCAGGCCTCCGCCGAGACCGGCTACGACCTGGCGGTGGCGCGCTGGCGGATGCGCAACGGCAAGGTCGAGGTGCAGATCGCCAACAACGGGGTGGCCCCCTTCTACTACAACTGGAACGTGGAGGCGGTGGCCATCAACACCTCCAACGGCATGGAGGTCGGGCGCACCAGGCTCAGCGGCGACCTGCGCAAGATCCAGGTCGGCAAGACCCAGACCTTCTCCGGGCAGCTCCCGGCGGACTCGGCCGGGGAGAACACGATCCTGGTGCGCGTGGTCAACCCGCTGGAGTCGGGCCAGCCGCTGCGCTTCTCCAGCGCCGGCCAGGACCAGACGCTTCCCGGCTACCTCACCCTGGGCCGCACCCCCACCCAGTAGGCCGGCCCGACGGCGGAGTCCCAGCTGGGCTCGACTGAAGCCGGCCTCCCGGCCCGGGGCTGCGCCGACAGCTCGCGCACCACCCATCCCGCCGTCGAGTGCGTCGAGACGTGTGGGGCCTACGGCCGGCTGAGGAGCGGGACGTTGACGGCGGCCTGGCGGGGCGTCGGTGTCCATGGCGCTGACATCAACCCCGCACCGGCATCGTGGGCCGAGAAGGAGCCTTGGGATTCCAACGATTCCCGCTGGGCACGTCGACGGCGGAACCTCTGATGTCAGCGCTGTGGACACTGAGCTGCTGACGTGCTCGACTTCGCGTGGTCTTGGTCGTGAGGCTGCGCGCCCTCACCTCCCGCCGCCTGACTCCCGCCCGGCCCCGACGCCGCCTCCGCCCCGCCTCACAGCGGGTAGGCCGACGCCTTGCCCTCGATGGCCTCGGTGAGGTCGATCTCGCGCTCGCCCAGGCTGAAGCGGTAGCGGCCCAGGATCTCCAGGGGCTCGTCCTCGGCGGCCAGGTAGGCGCGCACGGCCTCCTTCTCCTCGTCGTCGAGCCAGGTCATCTGGTCCGACAGGCACCGGTACCGACTGGCCTCGGCCACGTCGCGCAGCCACTGCATCTGGGTGTCGTCCAGGAGGTTGCGGCGGTGGCGGAAGAAGACGACGTCGGGATCGACCCCGATGACCCGCCCCAGCCAGAGCCGGTTGATGCCGGCGTGCAGGGCGTTGTAGGCCTTGGCGTCGGACAGGTCGTCGGAGGCGTAGTTCTCCCACATGGGGGCGACGTCGGGTCCCACCCGCACGGCGTCGAGCAACCCGATGGATGGCATGATGAGCGCCCCGGAGCCCAGGAGGAAGGTCTCCTCCCCGGCGGTGTCGCGCACGAGGCGCAGCCCGGTGCGGTAGGCCTCCTCCCGGTCGATCTGGCGGTGCCGGTAGCCGGGGATGGCGGCGGCGTTGATGAAGTCGAGCTTGAGGTAGCTGAAGCCCCACCGGTGGACGATCTTGGCGATGAGCTTGCGCACGTAGGTCTGGGCGGTGGGGTGGGTCGTGTCCAGCGCGTAGTAGTCGCCGCCCCAGTTGGAGCCGGCCACGGCCAGTCCGCCGTCGGCGTTGTGGACGAACATCTCCGGGTAGTCGCGCACCGCCCGGGAGCCGGGCAGGGCGATGAAGGGCGCCACCCACAGGCCCGGCTGCATGCCGGCCTCACGGATCCGGGCCGCGGCGGCCTCCATGCCGTCGCCGAAGCTCTCGCCGGCCTCCCAGTCACCGACCGCGGCCTCCCAGCCGTCGTCGATCTGAAGCGTCTTGAAGCCCAGGTCGGCGACCTGCGGGATCTCGCGCTCGAGGGCCTCCTGCGAGATGCTCTCGTAGTAGGAGTACCAGGAGCACCACACGCTCTGCGGCTCGATCTCGCGGCCACCCAGGCTCTCGCCGAGCTCGCGGGCGTAGCGGGCCATGACGGCGGTGGCCGGGCCGGGCAGGATCACCCAGCGCGCCGGGTCGCCGGACTCGGTGAAGGCCTCCAGGACCGCGGTGTCGGCGCGCAGGCGCGGCGTGCGCCCGTCCAGGCAGCCCACGAGCAGTGCCCCGGCGGAGTCCTCCAGGACCGCCATCCAGGCCGAGTGGTGTCGGGCCGGATCGTCCCAGGGGGCGTCGTCGGCGGTCCGACGGCGCTGCTCATCGGCGATGCGCATGGGCGCCTCGCTCAGGCGGCGCCAGCCCGACGGCGACCAGGAGTTCTGGCCGGTGCGGTAGAACTCGCCGTCGCGCATGTCGTGCAGGAGGGTCAGGTGGGAGGCCTCGACGTAGACGGCGCCGGTGGCGCCGCCGGCCCCGTGCTGGGTGGTCACCGTGCCGTCGCAGGCCAGGGCGATGCTGCGCCCGGTCAGGGTGATGTGGTGAATCATGCGCTCTCCTCGGCTCCGGCCTGTCCTGCCCGCGGGTCGGGTCCCTCTCGAGACACCAGCACCGCCCGGCTCGCACTGTACGTGCTACCGACCGTCCAGACCGACATTTTCTTCAAAGATGACGCGGAGCCGCGTTGCCTATGAAGAAACCGTCGGTGAGTGAGGATTGTGTTGGCCGCGGTGGAAGTAGGCCGCCAGGTCCGCGTCGAGCTCGGGCACGTCGTAGGGCACGGAGCCCGAGCGCAGGGACCGGGTGGCCAGCACGCCCGCCGCGACGGCGTCGCGCGCACTGACCGGGGAGACGTCGGTGGCCCCGCCGTTGCGCACGAAGCGCAGGAACTCGTCGATGGCGAGCTGGTCGGCGCTGTCGTGCCCGGTGCCCTCCTCGGCGATGACGTACTCCTGGGTGCCGCGCTCGGCGTAGTGCTCCGTGCGCTCGGTCCACACCTTGACGACGTCGCCGGCCCCGTCACCGAGGTTCTCGGCCCGGCCGCGGGTGCCGATGACCGTATAGCTGCGCCAGTAGTCGGGGGTGAAGTGGCACTGCTGATAGGAGGTCATGACCCCGTTGCGCATGGTCATCATGAGCATGGAGTGGTCCTCGACGTCGATGACGGGGTTGAGGTCGTCGACCTCGTCGGCCGGCCAGTGCTCGAGGCTGAACCAGTCCTGCATGACGGTGCCGGCGCTCGTCCCGGCCGGGCGCCGCCCGGCCTCCCCGTAGACCATGAGCCCGCCCATGCCGACGACGCGGGCCGGCGCGGAGCCGGCCAGCCAACTCATGACGTCGATGTCGTGGGCGGCCTTCTGCAGCAGCAGGCCGGTGACGTGTCGGCGCTCGGCGTGCCAGTCGCGGAAGTAGTAGTCGCCGCCGTTGCCCACGAAGTGGCGGCACCAGATCGCCTTGAGCTCGCCGATCCGCCCGGAGTCGATGATCGACTTCAGCAGCCGCACCACCTCCATGTGGCGCATGTTGTGGCCCACGTAGAGGCGGGTGCCGGTGCGCCGGGCCACCTCCAGGATGCGGTCGGCGGCCTCGATGGTGATGGCCAGGGGCTTTTCCAGGTAGACGGGGATGCCGGCCTCGAGGAAGAAGCGGGCCAGCTCCTCGTGCGTGTCGTCGGGGGTGGTCAGGACGACCGCGTCGATCCCGTGTCCCAGCAGGTCGCGGTGGTCGGCCACGACCGCCACGCCCTCGGGCAGGAGCCGCTGGGCGCGCTCGGCGGCGTCGGGGGCGATATCGGCCGCGGCGACCAGCCGGGCCGGGACCGGTGAGGAGTCCGCGAGCGCGGCCAGGTAGCAACGGGCCCCAATGCCGACGACGCCGACCCGCAGCTCCCTTGACGCTTCAAACATTCTTTCGCCCTCAGCTCTTCTGGCGGGCCGCCCACCAGGAGCGCAGTGCCTGGCGGGCCAGGTCCTCGCCGATCGGTCCCTTCTCCATGCGCAGGTCCATGAGGAAGCGGTAGGCCTCGCCGACGACAGGCCCGGGGGCCACGCCGAGCTCGGCCATGATCTGGCCGCCGTCGAGGTCGGGGCGGATGGCGGCGAGCTCCTCAGCGGCGCGCAGGGCCTCGATGCGCTCCTCGAGGTCGTCGTAGGCGCGGTCCAGCATGGCGGCCTTGCGGCGGTTGCGGGTGGTGACGTCGGCCCGGGTGAGTCGGTGGAGGCGCTCCAGCAGGGGACCGGCGTCGGTGGCGTAGCGGCGTACGGCCGAGTCCGACCAGGCGGCGTCGGCATAGCCGTGGAAGCGCAGGTGGAGCTCGACCAGCCGGGAGACGTCCTTGATGGTCTGCTTGTCGAAGCGCAGCGCCCGCAGGCGCTTGGCCGTCATCCGGGCGCCGACGTGGTCGTGGCCGTGGAAGGTGACGGTGCCGTCGGGCAGGAAGCGGCGGGTGGCGGGCTTGCCGATGTCGTGAAGGATGGCGGCCAGGCGCAGCACCAGGTCGGGGCCGGGGACGGGTCCATCGGGGCCGGTCTCCAGGTCGATGGCCTGGTCCAGGACGGTCAAGGTGTGCTCGTAGACGTCCTTGTGGCGCTTGTGCTCGTCGACGGTCTCGCGCAGGGCGCTCAGCTCGGGCAGGACGACGTCGGCCACGCCGGTGTGGACCAGCAGCTCCAGTCCGCGCCGGGGCCAGGGGCTGATGAGCAGGCGCTCGAGCTCGGCGCGCACGCGCTCGGCGGAGACGATCTCCAGGCGGGAGGCCATCTCCTCCATGGCGGTCATGACGTCCATCTCGACGTCGAAGCCGAGCTGGGCGGCGAAGCGGGCGGCCCGCATGATGCGCAGGGGGTCGTCGTCGAAGGACTGCTCGGCGCTGACGGGGGTGCGCAGGATGCCGGCGTTCAGGTCGGCCAGGCCGCCGCAGGGGTCGACGAGCTCGAGGTCGGGCAGGCGCAGCGCCATGGCGTTGACGGTGAAGTCGCGGCGGGGGGGGCCCCCGGGGGGGGGGGGGCCCCCCCCCAA
>NZ_MSKL01000012.1:81539-140261 GCF_001937665.1 Actinomyces oris
GGTCGACGAGCTCGAGGTCGGGCAGGCGCAGCGCCATGGCGTTGACGGTGAAGTCGCGGCGGGTGAGGTCCCCGGTGAGGGTGTCGCCGTAGGTGACCTGGGGTTTGCGCGAGCCCACCTCGTAGGCCTCGGTGCGGTAGGTGGTGACCTCCACGATGGTGGAGCCCTTGCGCGCGCCAATGGTGCCGAAGGCCCGGCCCACGTCCCAGGTGGTCTCACCCCAGGCGGCCAGGATCTTCTCGGTCTGCTCGGGGCGGGCCGAGGTGGTCAGGTCCAGGTCGTGGGGGGCCACGCCGAGGAAGGCGTCCCGCACGGGTCCGCCGACGAGGGCGATCTCGTGCCCGGCGCGCACGAAGGCGTACCCCAGGGCCGCCAGGGCGGGGGGCAGACCCTCGAGTGCCTGACGGGCCTTGGGCGTCAGGCCCCGGTTCTCAGCGGAGTCGTCCGTAGGATTGACGGGATCGGCGGGAGCGGGGTGCGCAGTCATCGGCCCAAGCCTGCCATGAACCCTCACCGGCGCGCCGTCGTCGTCGGCCTCAGCATCCCTGTGGTGAGGACCATCCCGCACCGCGGCCACGGCCGCCACCGACCGCCGCCGTCCTCACACCCGTCCGCGCACGGCGCAGTTGTGTGCGACGACGTACTCGGCCAGAGGCGTTCGGCGGTCCGAACGCCCTAGAGTGTCCCCATGCCCTCTCCACGCACTCGCACGCCCCGCGCCGGAAACCCGGCCCACCGGGCGGGTGCGCGCGCCCTGCCGATCGTCAACGAGACCAGCGCCGGCGGCCTGGTCGTCGACGTTCAGAACGGGCAGGCCTTCACCGCGGTCATCGCTCGGCGCAACCGGGGCGGGCGGCTGGAGTGGTGCCTGCCCAAGGGGCACCTGGAGGGCACTGAGACCCCCGAGCAGGCCGCAGTCCGCGAGATCATGGAGGAGACCGGGATCACCGGTCGAGTTCTTCGGCACCTGGCGACCATCGACTACTGGTTCGCCGGCCACGAGCACCGCGTCCACAAGGTGGTGCACCATTTCCTGCTGGAGGCGGTCAGCGGCACGCTGACCACGGAGAACGATCCGGACCATGAGGCCGAGGACGTCGAGTGGGTCGCCCTCGACGACGTCTCCCACCGCCTGGCCTACCCCAATGAGCGCCGTATCGTGGCCGCGGCCTGGGACATCCTCGTGGGGGATGGATGACGGGCACCACCTATCTGTGCGCGAAGGTGGTCACCACGCTGGGCTCCCGGCTGCGGAGCAGGGCGATGGTGACCATTGCCGCCCTACTGGGTGTGGCGGGCCTGGTGATGTGGCCGGTGATCGCTCTGCCCACGGCCGAGGCGGACCAGGGTGCCAACGCGATCCTGGTCGCGCAGTCCGATGGGCTCTCCGCCGACGTCGCTCCGCTCGCCCCGGCGACGCCGTCCACGACGACGGCCTCCTCATCGGCCCCGGCGGCGGCGAGCGAGAAGACCACCAACCAGGTGACCGTGAGTATCGACGCCCTGGCCCCCGAAGTGCTGCACACCGACCAGGACCTCGTTCTGACCGGCACCGTCACCAACGGAACCAGTCAGGCCATCACCGGGGCGGACCTGGTGACCAGGGTGCAGCGATCCACGGAGGCCACGAGTCGGGGTCTGAGCACGTGGCTGACCGAGACTGATGAGTCGGGACTGTCGGACCCGGTCACGGTCCCCCTGGGGCACGACCTCCAACCCGGGGGCGTCACCCAGTTCTCCATCACCATCCCCGCTGGCGAGCTGCCGCTGAGCAGCACTGACCAGTGGGGGCCGCGCGGCGTCTCCGTCACTCTGGCGGCCCAGGACGTCTCCCTGGCCCAGGACCGCAGCATCCTGGTGTGGGACAGTGGCGCCTCCGTCGCACCGGTGCGCATGACCGTCTTCCTGCCGGTCACCGCCTCCGCGCAGGAGATGGCGGTGCTGGCCGGTCCGCGCACCAAGGAGCGCTCGGAGGCCCTCAACCGCATCCACAGCCGAGTCCTCGGTCTGGTGAGCATGGCCGGTGACGGCATCGTCGCCGCCGTCGACCCGGCGCTGGTCGAGGCCCTCGGCGTCACCAAGGCCAGCCTCGAGCAGGCCGACCGCAACGGCGGTTCCCAGCCCGCGACGCCGGATGCCGCCCCTCAGACACCCCAGAGCGCTGACTCCTCCGCGTCATCGGCCCCGTCCGCACCGTCGACGACGGAGCCCTCGGCGAGCGCCACCCCGTCCCCGCAGTCGGGGGGCACCGCCACGACATCACCGTCGGACAAGGCGTCTCACGCCTCCAAAGAGGTGATCCAGCTCTCCGCCGCTCTCGCGCGGGCCATCCACACCAACAGCCTGGTGGCTCTGCCCTGGGGCGACTCCGATACCGCGGCCCTGGCGCATCTGCAGCAGACGAGCCTCATCGAGACCGCCGCACGGCGCACCCAGGAGTCGGCCATTGTCAAGGTGGGGGCCCCGACGTCCTTGACCTGGCTGGCCTCCAGCGTCGCGGACGAAACCACGGTCAATGCGCTGGCACAGCCGGCGTCGACCATCATCGCCTCACCGGAGTCCTTGCCTCCGCCCGACGAGCTCACCTACACCCCCTCCGGTCTGGGTGCCTCCGGGGATCACGCGGTCCTGATTCCGGAGCAGTCACTGTCAGAGGCACTCACCGGTGAGGGCGCCAAGCCCACAGCCCCCGACCAGAGCTCCTCGAACCCCCAGGCTGCCCAGAGCGCCCAGGCGACCGAGCTCGACACCCGCCAGCTGCTGCGCGGCAACAGTGCCATCCTGGCCCGCCAGGCCCCGACGCTGGAACGAGACATCGTCGTGGCGATGCCCCGCCAGGCCGCCTCCGGCGTGCAGTCATCGGTCGTGCGGGAGAGGGTGGCCGCCCTGCGCTCGGTCCCCTGGGCCAGCTCCCAGTCCCTGGGCGCCCTCCAGGAGCGGGCCCAGGAGGAGGTCACGGCCGTCAACGAGGGCACCTCTCGGATCGAGCGCACCGAGCTGTCGGACACGGTGATCGACGACGACGAGCTGTCCACCGACACCCTCGCCGCTGCCGGCCGTACGGCCGGAACCCTGCAGTCGATCTCCTCGGTGCTCTCCGAACCGGCCGCGTTGCTGGGCGACTACACCGACCTGGAGGCCGTCGTCTCCTCCGCATCCTGGCGGGCCGATCCCAAGACCCGCAGTGCCCAGATTCCGGCCGCCGAGGCCTCCGGGGCCAACGTCACCTCCTCACTGGCCGCGGTACCGTCGTCGACCATCAACGTCATCAGCTCCGAGGCGCAGCTGCCGGTGCGCATCACCTCCTCCCTGAGTCAGGACGTCACCGTCCAGGTCTACCTGGTCTCGAACAACAAGCGCCTCCAGGTCCCACGCACCACCACCGTGAGGGTCCCGGCTCACCAGCAGGCCAAGGTCACGGTGCCGATCCAGGCCGTCGGCTCGGGCGACGTCGGTCTGACGGTGCAGGTGCTTGCCGCCGATGGCACCACCGTGGGCACACCCACCACCGTCAACATGCGAGTGCGCGCCGACTGGGAGGGCCGAGGCACCGGCGTCATCGTCGGGGTCCTGGTCTCCATCGTGGTGATCGGTACGGTGAGGACAGTACGACGAGGCCGCCGCACCGCAGTGGCCCCGGCTGCACAGGAGACGGCATGAGCATCATCAAACGTGTACGGACCGGGCGCTCCTCCTCCCAGGGGCGCAGCCAGGCATCCCTGGCGCGGTCCTCGGCCATCATGGCCTCGGGGACCCTGGTCTCCCGCATCCTGGGCATGGTGCGCAACGCCCTGATCGTCATGGCGCTCGGCGCCACCGGCTCGGGCGCCGCCGACGCCTTCAACACGGCCAACAACCTGCCCACGTACCTGTACAACATGATGATCGGCGGGATCCTCAACGCGATCCTGGTGCCGCAGATCGTCCAGGCGCTGCGACGACGCAACGGCGAGGAGGTCGTCAATCGCCTCCTGACCGCCGCGGCCACACTCATGCTGGCGGTCACGTGCATCGCGACCGCGGCCGCGCCCCTCATCTTCACCCTCAACGCCAATTCCTTGACTCAGGGGCAGTGGCGCACGCTGTCCTTCGCCTTCGCGTTCTGGTTCATGCCGCAGGTCTTCTTCTACGGCCTGTACGCCCTGTGGGGGCAGGTGCTCAACGCCCGCTCGAGCTTCGGGCCCTACATGTGGTCCCCGGTGCTCAACAACATCATCTCGATCGCATCGATCCTGTTCTATCTCCATCTCTACGGTCGCTACACCACCGGTGAGGGAGCAGATGTCTGGGACGGGAGCCGGATCACTCTCATCGGGGCGACGACGACCCTGGGCATCGCGGTTCAGGCGCTGATCCTCTACATCCCCCTGGTGCGCTCCGGGTTCCGGCCGCGCATCATCTTCGGGGTGCGGGGCCTGGGGCTGGGCAAGACCGTCAAGGTGGCCCTGTGGGCGCTGGCCGGGGTGGGCGTAGCCAGCCTGAGCAACTGGATCACCTCCAACCTGGGCTCCTACGCGGTCACGGCCTCCGAGCAGCCCGAGTACGCGGACGTCATCGTGCCCTCGACGACCATGTGGCTCAACGCCTACCTGGTGTACATGCTGCCCCAGTCCCTGGTGGTCACCTCCATCATCACCGCCCTGTTCACCCGTATGAGTGAGAAGGCCGCAGCCGGGGACGCCGCCGGCGTGCGCGAGGACCTCTCCCTGGGGCTGCGCTCGGCGGGTGTCTTCACGGTGCTGGCCACTGCGGGCATCTGCGTCCTGTCCGTCCCGGCCCTTCAGCTCTTCACCCCCTCGATCTCCCTGCCCGAGGCCCAGGCCAGCGCCCCCATGCTCATCGCTCTGGCTCTGGGCATCATCCCGCAGGGGATCTGGTTCGGGACCCAGCGGGTGATGCTGGCCTACTCCGACACCAAGCGGCTGCTGCTGGCCGACGTCGTCGTCGGCGTCATCCCCGTGATCCTGTGCGTCCTGGCCTACTTCGTCGCTCCGGCCAACCATTGGATGACCTGGGCGGGCGCGGCCAACACGATCAGCCAGATCGGGGGCTGCGTGGTGGTCATCCCCATGATGCGCTCCCACCTGCCCAGCCTCGACGGCCGCAGGATCGTCACCACTCACCTGCGTCTCATCATGGCGGTGGCGCCCGCGGTGGTCGTCGGGCTCCTGCTCAACGCGATGCTGGGCGACATCGACGCCGACTCCTCCCTGGCCAACATGTCCGCGGCACTCGGGCACATCGCCGTCGTCGCCACCGTCATGTCGCTCATCTACCTGCTGATGGGGCGCATTGTCAGGATCGAGGAGATCACGGTCGCCTTCCGGCCCTTCTCCCGGATCCTGTCCACGGTCGGCCGTCGTCTGCCCGGCGCACCCGGACGAGCGGTCCTGGCGGCGGCGGCCTGGCTGTCACCGCCGGAGCCACCGGCTCAGGCGACTGCTCAGATGGCCGCCGTTCAGACACCGGCACCCCCGCCGCCACCACCGGCTCAGGCGGCTTCAGGCCCCTCAGGCGTTTCGACGGACGCGACGGCGCATGGTGCTGTTGGCTACACCTCCGGCGGCGCTCGGGCGGTGCCGCCCGCACCCCCGCCGCCGACTCAGACACAGACCCACTCCTGGGGACAGCCGGGTCAAATGGGGCCGCAGCACGCGGGCGGTCACCCGTCTCAGGCCATCGCGGGCCACCCGCTCGCGCCGCCGCCGGCACCCCCGCAGGCCCCTTCACAGGCTGCGCCACCACCACCGCCCACGAGCGCCGATGCCACGGCCGGCTCCTCCCACCACTGGCAGACCCCGGGGCACGTCCCGCCCAACGCCCCCGGGAGTATCCCGCCGTCGCTGCCGGCCAGCATTCCCCCTTCCCGGGTGGCCACAGGGCAGTCCGCTCCCCACCCGCCACACACCTCTGCCCACACGGGCCACATCACCCCGGTCCGGAGCCCTCAGACAGTTACGATGGGGGCAACTGGTTCAGAGGGACAACCATCTCAAGGAAGGAGACGCATGTCGGAGGCGACGCCTATCGGCAGTGGTCGCTACGGGCTCCTGGGAACGCTGTCCACCACTCTGCCGCGCATTGTCAGGCACCGCGGCGTCGACACGATCCTGGATCGAGACGTCACGATCCTGGTTCTCACCGACGCGACGCTTCATCGCGACAACGTCCTGGAGTCGGCCAGCCGGGCAGTGCTGGTTGAGGACCAGCGTCTTCAGCAGGTCTATGACGTCGAGCGCGCCGAGCCCTCCGTCATCGTCACCGAGCCGCTGACCGGACGCACCTTCTCCTCTCTGGTCTCCCGGGGCATGCCCCCGGCGCAGGCGCGCGCCATCATCGGTGAGACGGCGCAGGCGCTCGACGCCGGCGCCCGCAGGGGCCTGCATCACCTCAACCTGTCTCCCGAGTCCATCCGCGTTCTTCCCGACGGGACGGTCAAGGTCAGCGGCCTGGGAATCGAGGCCGCCGCCCTCGATCTGGAGAACCGAGTCGCCGGCCATGACCCGTCGGCCGCCGACCGTGCCGACGCCCGCTCCCTGGTGGAGATCCTCTACTACGGTCTGACCGGCCGGTGGCCGGGCAAGCGCCCCGGCATTCCCTCCGCACCACGCCTGGGTGGCGTCCCGGTCAAGCCCTCCACGCTCGTGCCGGGAATCGACCCGGTCCTGGATGAGCTGTGCGAACGCACCTGGAGCAGCCAGCCCCCCATCTCCTCGGCGGAGGTGGCGCGCTCACTGGGCACCTGGGACCAGGTGACCGGCTACCACGAGTCCGGCCCGACACAGGTCCCCTCGTCCCAGCGCCCCGCATCGAGCGGCGGCAGCACTGGTGGCGGTGGCACCGGCGCCAGCGCCACCGCGGGTGCGACGGCCGCGGTCAGTGCCGCGGGAGCCGGTGTCGCCAGCGCGGCTCGCGGAGTCCTGGACAGGCTGCGGCGCAGTGGCGCCGGCAAGAGCGCCACGGTCAGCGCCTCGGCAGGGCAGACGGCACCTGCGCCGGTTCAGCCGGAGCCGGCACCATCCGTGCCCGCCGCCACCGATGCACCTGCGGAGCAGACCACCGTCATGGAGGCCGCCTCCGCTACCGCAGCACCGACCACGCCGATCCCTGATCCGCGGCCCGAACCGACGGCCGTGCAGGAGCAGTCCGCCGACGACGTCTACGTCCAGGTCACCGGGCCGACGAACCCGATCCCGAATGTCCTGTCAACCGCTTCGGAGACCGTCCCCGGGCCGGCGCCGGTTCCGGCCGAGCCCTTCACCGGCAGCTTCCCGGCCTTCGAGGACGACGAGGACGAGGAGATCGACCCCGAGGCCGCTCGCCGGGAGCAGCGCACGACGAGCTCGGTCCTGGTCACCTTCGCCCTGATGGTCATCGTCTTGCTGGTGGTGGCCAGCTACATCGTGTACCAGACGATCGGCATCCCCTTCGCGGACAAGGACCGTGCGGCCGCTGACACCGTTCCCTCGGCCAGTGCTCAACAGGCCGACGGTGGCGGGCAGCAGCCCGCGACCCAGGCACCCCCGGCCACACCCGAGATCGCCGGCGTCAGCGTTGTGGACAACTCCAGTAACTTCGCTGCCTCGCAAGCTGGATTCCTCGCTGATGGCGACACGAGTAATGAGTGGTCCTCTCATTACTCGGCAACTCCTGACACGGAGCCGGTCGACATTGAGATCAAGCTCAAGAACCCAGCCAAGGTCTCAGAGATCGATCTTCAGGGCACCAGTGAGGGAGGTCAGGTCGAGGTCCACGCATCGGACGCCAATGGCACGATACTCGCTACGAACTCCTTCACTGCAGGTAACACCACGTTGAAGATCGATAAGCCTGAAGAGGTCAACACCATCGTCATTCGAATCACACAGCTTCCCCAAAACTTGAAGAGGACGGAAACGCGTGACAACTACAAGGCCACAATGACGGAGATCACACTCAAATAAGATCTTCTCCGGGAACAGGCCGTATTGATTACCAGTTACCCCAAGTGACCGCACACTGCGGCCCCCATCCGCTCGTCAGGAGAGTCATGATTCACGACGTCGTCATTGTCGGCTCCGGTCCCGCCGGCTACACAGCCGCCATCTACGCGGCCCGTGCCCAGCTCAATCCGGTCGTCCTGGCCGGTTCGGTGACTGCAGGCGGCGCCCTGATGAACACGACCGAGGTGGAGAACTACCCCGGTTTCATCGAGGGGATCCTGGGCCCCGAACTCATGAACCAGATGCAGGAGCAGGCCGAGCGCTTCGGCACCGACATCCGCTATGAGGACGTCACCGCTCTCGAGCTGGAGGGCGACGTCAAGCGCATCACCACCTCCGATGGTGTCTACGAGGCCCGCACGGTCATCATCTCCACCGGCTCGGAGTACCGGCACCTGGGGATCGACGGGGAGGAGCGCCTCTCCGGCCACGGTGTGTCCTACTGCGCCACCTGCGACGGGTTCTTCTTCAAGGACCAGGACATCGTCGTCGTCGGCGGTGGGGACTCGGCCATGGAGGAGGCCACCTTCCTGACCCGCTTCGCCCGCTCCGTGACGGTGGTCCACCGCCGCGATGAGCTGCGCGCCTCGGCCGTCATGGCCAAGCGCGCTCAGGAGGACCCGAAGATCTCCTTCGCCTGGAACTCGCGAGTCGTCGAGCTTCACGGTGAGGACTCGCTGACCGGTGTCACCCTGGAGGACACCGTCACCGGGGAGCGCCGCCAGATCGAGGCCACGGGCCTGTTCGTCGCCATCGGTCAGGTGCCACGCAGCGAGCTCGTCGCCGACGTCCTCGAGCTCGACGAGGCCGGCTACATCAAGGTCGAAGTGCCCTCGCAGCGAACCCGCATTCCCGGGGTCTTCGCCTGCGGTGACGTCGCCGACCCCACCTACCAGCAGGCGATCACGGCGGCCGGATCCGGCTGCCGCGCCGCCCTGGATGCCGAGCACTACCTGACCACTCTGCAGGCCTGAGGGTAGCGCCCTCCACCCGGCACAGGCGGGCAGGCTCCGCCCCTTCCCGACTCACCCATTCACAACGTTCGAGGAGAACAATCATGTCCCAGGCTCTCGCCGTCACCGACGCCACCTTCGAGGAGGAGGTCCTTAAGTCCGAGGTGCCCGTCGTCATTGACTTCTGGGCCGAGTGGTGCGGTCCCTGCCGCCAGATGGCGCCGATTGTGGACGAGGTCGCCGCCGACTTCGGTGGCAAGGTCAAGTTCGTCAAGGTCGATGTGGACGCCAACCCGGCCACGGCCCGTTCCTACGGCGTGCGTTCCATCCCGACCTTCGCGGTGGTGCGCGACGGCGAGGTCTTCCACCAGTTCAGCGGCTCACGTCCGAAGGCCTCCTTCAAGGCCGAGGTGGAGAAGGTCCTGGCCTGAGCCCGAGGCCCCGTCCTTTTCTCTCACTTTCACGCATCGGCCCCGCCGAGCACCCCTCCAGGTGTCTCGGCGGGGCCGATGTCCTGTCCCACCGGTTGTCTGATGTCTGGTCTCGCCGCCAGGCGGTCGTCACCGCATCTGTCACCCGCCGCCACCGCCCCGTAGAATCGCACCGGAATCGCACGCGGCACCAGGGCATGCGACACGGCAAGAAGGCGGCACATGCAGCACACCCAGTACATCTCCACCCGTGGCCAGATGGCGGCAGCCGGGTTCACGGACGTTCTTCTGGCGGGCCTGGCACCCGATGGAGGCCTGGCGGTACCCAACCGGCTGCCCGTTCTGACTACCGGACAGATCGAGGCCTGGAGGTCCTTGGGGTACGCCGACCTGGCCACGGAGGTCATCGGCCTGTTCGCCACGGACATTCCCCGGGATGACCTCGCCGCGCTGACCCGGGCCGCCTATGGCCAGGAGCGGTTCCCGCAGCCGGTCGTTCCCGTCACCGGGCTCGACGACGTCGCCGACGGTCTCGCCCTTGTGGGCCTGTCCGAGGGACCGACCATGGCCTTCAAGGATCTGGCCATGCAGTTCCTGGGGCAGGCGATTCCCTATGTTCTGGCCAAGCACGGCCAGGTCCTCAACATCCTGGGAGCCACCTCCGGCGACACCGGCTCAGCGGCCGAGCACGCTTTCAGGGGACAGGAGGGCGTCAGTGTCTTCATGCTCTCGCCGGCCGGCCGCATGAGCCCGGTGCAGCGCGCCCAGATGTACACCCTCAAGGACGCCAATATTCACAACATCGCGGTGCGCGGTGTCTTCGACGACTGCCAGGCGCTGGTCAAGGCGCTGAGCAATGACGCGAGCTTCAAGGCAGCCCATCACCTGGGCGCCGTCAACTCCATCAATATCGGTCGGATCGCCGCACAGGCCGTCTACTACGTGTGGTCCTGGCTGAGGATCACCGACGCGGTGGAGGAGGGGCGTCGCGCCGACCACCGCGTCGACGTGTGCGTGCCCTCGGGCAACTTTGGCAACATCTACGCCGGCTTCCTGGCCCGGTCCATGGGGGTGCCGATCCGCCGTCTCATCCTGGCCACCAATGAGAACAACGTGCTCGAGGAGTTCTTCACCACTGGCGTCTACCGGCCACGTTCAGCGGAGGACACCTTGGCCACCTCCAGCCCGTCAATGGACATCTCGAAGGCCTCCAACCTGGAGCGCTTCATCTGGGCACTGCTGGGGCCGGAGGCCTTCGAGCAGCGCTGGGCGGAGCTGGAGGCCACCGGAAGGCTCGACCTGCGCGATCAGCTCCCGCGGCTACGCGAGGAGTTCGGCTTCGTGGCGGGCACGTCCTCACACGCCGACCGGCTGGAGACCATCCGCAGCGTCAAGGAGCGCTCCGGGCGCCTCATCGACCCGCACACGGCCGACGGCGTCACAGTCGCTCTGCGTGTCATGGAGCCCGGTTTCCCCACCCTCGTCATGGAGACCGCCAAGGCCGCGAAGTTCCCGCAGACCGTGGCCGAGGCACTCGGGAGCGAGCCGGAGACTCCCGACGTCGTCGCCGATCTGCTCGCTCAGCCCCAGAAGGTGGAGACGATCGACAACGAGGAGGCTCCCTTGCGAGCCCTCATTGAGGAGCGCGCCCTGAGGCGCTGACCGGCGCCGACACGCAAGGCTCCTCACCGCGCCGCACATCGTGCCCACGATGTGCGGCGCGTCCTTGTCCGGGCTGCTTCGTCGTCCTGACCCACGCGCAGCGATTCCCGTGTTTCACGTGAAACATCGCGGAATACTCCTGGCCGCGCCGGCTCCTGAACACTGCTGCGTCCGTGGCAGACTTGGGTCCACGGACGCAGCAGTGGCGACCAGGGAAGGACCTCAGGTGAGTGAGAGCAGTAACCAGGTGAAGGGCAACCGACTCGATCCGTGGCTGGACAGCTATGCAGCACGAGCCCACGGTCTGCGTGCCTCGGAGACGCGGTCGCTGTTCGCCGTCGCCTCACGTCCCGAGGTCGTGTCGCTGGCCGGCGGAATGCCCAACCTCAAGGACCTCCCGCTGGAGCATCTGGCCGAGGCGACCTCGCGGATGATCCGCGAGGACGGCGGCCGGGCGCTGCAGTACGGGAACGGTCAGGGCATGCCACAGCTGCGTGAGCAGATCACTGAGGTCATGGCTCTGGAGGGCATCAGAGCCGACCCGGAGGACGTCATCGTCACCACCGGCTCTCAGCAGGCCGTCGACATCATCGCCGAGCTCTTCGTCGACCCCGGCGACGTCGTCCTGACCGAAGCACCCACGTACGTCGGCTCACTGTCGATCTTCGCGACCTACCAGGCCGACGTGCAGCAGGTACCCATTGATGCCGAAGGTGTCATCCCTGAGGCCCTGGAGGACATGATCATCCGCCTCGAGCGGGAGGGGCGTCGCATCAAGTTCTTCTACTGCCTGCCCAACTTCCACAACCCCGCCGGAGTGACGCTCACTGAGGGGCGTCGTCCGCAGATCATCGAGATCTGCCGGCGCCACCACATCCTCATCGTGGAGGACAATCCCTACGGTCTTCTGGGCTTCGAGGGGCAGACCTACACGGCGCTCAAGACCCTCGCGCCCGACGACGTCGTCTACCTGGGGTCCTTCTCCAAGATCTTCGCTCCGGGATACCGCGTGGGCTGGGCCGTGGCTCCACCGGCCGTGCGGGAGAAGATGAAGCTGGCCTCAGAGGCAGCCATCCTGTGTCCGTCGTCGATGGGCCAGTTCTCGATCTCCATGTACCTGGACCAGTTCGACTGGAAGCAGCAGATTGTGGACTTCCGTGCCATGTACCAGGAGCGACGCGACGCCATGGTGTCGGCGCTGGAAGAGTTCCTGCCCATGTGCCACTGGAATGTCCCCGATGGCGGCTTCTACGTGTGGGTACGGCTTCCGGAGGGACTCGACGCCAAGGACATGCTGCCACGCGCGGTCACCAGCCTGGTTGCCTACGTCTCCGGGACCGCCTTCTACGCCGGTGGTAGGGCGGGGCAGGACCATCTGCGACTGTCCTTCTGCTATCCCGAACCGGCTGATATCCGCGAAGGAGTGCGGAGGCTATCCGGCGTCGTGACCCGTGATCTCGAGCTGCTGAATCTGTTCGGCCCCACCCACAGTCCCCATCCGTCCGAAGGCGTCCACGCGCCCGCACCCGACCAGATCTGAGGTTGACGATGAACCAGTCTCCACTCCGTATCGCTGTCCTCGCCGGCGGATTGAGCCACGAGCGCGACATCTCCCTGCGCTCAGGGCATCGTGTCGCCCAGGTGCTCAAGCACCTCGGGCATACCGTCCTCGTCCTGGATATCGACGCACGCACCATTGGATCACTCAAGACCTTCGGACCCGACGTCGTCTGGCCCTTGGTCCATGGCGGCCCCGGCGAGGACGGGGGCCTGCAGAATGTGCTCATCTCCCTGGGGCTGCCGTATGTCGGCACACACTCAGACGGCTGCCAACGGGCCTCCTTCAAACCGACGGCAAAAGCGAGCGTCCGCACCGGACGAGTGATCACTCCTGATTCGTTGACGCTTCCACAATCCTATTTCAGTCAACTGGGAGCGCAGGAGGTTCTCTCCGTCGTCGCAGGTCATCTGGGACTTCCGGTGGTGGTGAAGCCCCATCAGGGGGGTTCTGGCCTCGGTGTCTCTTACGCATCGACGGCAGATGTGCTGCGCACCGCGATGGTGGCCTGCTTCGCTTACGATGAGCGCGCGCTCATCGAGCGTTATGTCGCCGGGACGGAACTTGCGGTCTCCGTTGTCGATACAGGAGAGGGGCCACGTGCGCTTCCCCCCGTCGAAGTAGTCACCGATGGACAGTATGACTTTGACGCACGGTACAACCCTGGCCGCTCGGAGTACTTCGTCCCTGCTCGGCTGGATGACGAGGTCATCGAGACGGTGAAAGCCACTGCTGTCACGGTGCACACCACCCTTGGACTGGGTAACCTTTCACGAACCGACCTCATTCTCGACGATAACGGGACGCCGTGGTTCATTGACGTCAACGTCATTCCAGGAATGACAGAGACGTCCTTGCTGCCCATTGCGGCCGAAGCAGAGGGATCGTTAGACGAGCTGTATGACGCGTTGGTGAGGAACCCGCTGGTTCATCCGTAACTCCGGCTCAGTTTCACGTGAAACGGTGGCTCCACTCATATCGAGTGGAGCCACCGCCATATTCTGCCACCGCCCCACGGCGACATTCTGTCGATATTGACAGCACTCGTTGCTTGGCCCGGGATACTTCATCAACGGTAGCAACACGGTCTCTGGTTTCACGTGAAACCAGAGCAGGTAGCTGTCGGTCATCGCTCCCTGAAGCGAGACCTTCCCCCTCATTGGAGCACATCAACCCCGAGCGGGGTAGGGGTTGACTCTCGCAGGAGCTTCCTACATTGCCTCATCGGCATGGCGATATTATCGAGACGATAAGAGGACGAGCATGAGTGCAGGCGGGGTTCCCTGGTTTCACGTGAAACCTGATTCCGCGACTTCCGCACGCCCATGCCCTTTGCAGGAGGTTCGCTTCCTTCGCCCGTAGAACGACCTGCTTCGAGTTCATACCGTTCGCATCCTCGCCCACCCGTCCTCTTTTCGGTGCGCGCTCAACACCCGCGCTACATCGGGAAGCGGAGGCCCTATCGACGATGGATGAGCGTCTCAATCGTCGTCATGCGCTGATGAATACAGACCGGCTGGCTTGGTTTCACGTGAAACCAGGAGTCAACCGTATCGTCCGACAGGGCCTCACGTGCCTTCACAACGCCTGTGCCCGTCCTCCGAAGGCTGCGTCATGTCCTGCCCTGTTAGCGAACTCATTGATGCTCAGGAAGCTCAGACACGCATTCGGAGTGCATTGTGTTCCCATTCAGATAGCGGATGTCCAGAACACTAGAAGGCGAAGAAGACTGAAGAGATTGGCGCGGTCCTGCATGGAAGGCACGCCCCATCGGTTTCGGCAGAGGCGACGGCAGTCTCTCCAGTAAAGAGAGGCCCGGGCATGTGTCGGCACCCAGTATGAACAGTCGACATGGCCTTCCTTGTTTCACGTGAAACCAGGCGGGGCCCGAGGCATCACCGAATGCGCGCCTCTGAACGTGGGGATATGGTCGCCTGATTGCGGGGAGAGGACCTCACAGTGCAAACCAGGACGGAGATCTCGTCACCACATGCGAGACGGCTCGTGCTGGGGTCCTCCGAACCCTGAGAGGAACAACCTCTCCCAGGAGCCGAGGCGTTCAAGAACAGCGGCTACGTTCGGGGCACCATCATCCCGGACAGCGCGACCGTACTGACGTTCGTTGCAATCTGGCGGCTGCTGTTCCGCCCGCGTATTCGAAGCTTTCGCCAGGCCCGGCCCCGGTCTTGGTCGCCTGACTCCTGCCCCTTTCTCCGGAAGCCATATGACGCCAGCGTTCGAAACAGGACTACCCTGCGCCCACCATCGGGGAGTGCACCCACGTGAAAAACACAGAGAGAGGTCCTGAATCCGTGCACTATAGATGATGGACTCCTCGACTGGAGCCGGCGTCTCCGTTATCCCTGCAATGCGTCTCGCCTCCACAGACGAGCTCCTGCTCAAGATGCCATGAGCGACACCTACTCCGCCCCACTCCTGCGAAACAGGTCTTACGCCGTTGACACGCAACGGCACGTGTCGAAGCCCTTCGCACTCTGTTGTTCTCCATGGTTTCACGTGAAACCTGCTCAGAAGCACTAAGCGCTATAGCCCACACGCAAAGGACATTCTGCCGGAGCATATCGAAGCGATGGATGAGCTGTCCCTTCTTAATACACGGCATGTGAATCGAGGAGGGGCTAAAGCCAGACTCTTCATCGTGCAGACGCATCTCCACGGTAGGCCTTCAATTCCATGAAGACATCGTCGTCTGGTAGCAGTCCTCGCTCGCTGGTAGATCAGCATCAGATCTGAGCCGTCTTCGTACGCGACGAGGGGACCGTTCTCTTCTTCTGGGGAAGGGGTCGCGAGTTCGAACCCGCCCGCCGGTGTGAGTTCGAAAGAAGAGCGGTAGCCATACCCACCGTTGGTTTCACGTGAAACCCCACAGAGGTTCCCCGCGTACCGCAATAGAGCACCGGTCGTACCTCCGTACGCGCAGAAGCACGTGAATCGCCTGTCCTTCCTTGATGTCTAGCGCGCGATTCGAGGGAACCAGAGCCCGGCTCTCTTCGTGCTGATCCACCTCACGGGCACACCTACCCGATGCCCACAGCATCATTCGACCGCAGGCCTTGCACACACAGAGCTCGATTCTGGCCTGAGTACTGTTTCTACGTGAGGGCAGTGCCGGTCTCTCTTCCTGGCGAAGGGGGCTGGATCGCCGGATCATCACACCCGACGGTGTGGGCCTCATCTGAACTCGATTCAATTCCATCTGAGGAGTCTGAAGGAAGAGTGCCACCGCTTCTTCTCTCCTTGTTTCACGTGAAACTGCCAGTGTCACAGTACGCTGCATGACCTCACTGCTTCCGACCCACAGGTTCTAGAAAGCGCACCCGCACACAAGTCTCAACCTCGGTGACGGACGGAGGTAACAAGTCAGCACATCAAAGAGAGGGGTCAGCCAGGATGCTGATCATGACGGGCGCCAGGACAACCCACCCCTACCCTGTACTGATGAGCACCATCCGCCTTGGGTTTCACGTGAAACCGTTGGCATCACGTGAGACTGCATCGCCTTGACCTCTCCAATACGGTTCCTGCACCGCGTATCAATGCCCGCATATCGACGTAGGTCAGGTGCGCGATGAGAAGTCGGTGTTCTCCACACGAGCTGTCTGCAACGCCCAGGCAGTGGGGCTCACCGAGAACACCCGCCCCCTACCCCGAGAGAATGGGGCAGGGCGCGCCTCGGTTTCACGTGAAACCAAAGGGAACTGCGTTCCTTTCCCGGAACAGCTGGACCCGCAAGGACATACCTGTAGACAAGACCGGAACGCTTGAGAGCGTCATCGGATTTCCCACTCCCTACGCTGCGTTCTGTCGGGTACCCGCCACCACTATGCGGGAGCATCTGAACAGGAGCATGGATGTCCCATCGGGTGTCTTGAGGCGTAGCCTGCAGGGCTCCCTACAGATCATCCTGGTGAGGCTTCATCCGCTACCACACCAGACCTGCTGATGTCGCAACGCTCCGGCCGTCCAGCGTGAGCCGTTCAGTCAGCATGTGATCCCATATCCATATCACCGAGCGTCAACCATCTCTCGGTACACCCCAAGGCCCTATAGGCTCTGATTCCCTTGTTTCACGTGAAACCTTGGGAGCACTACAGTTCCGACTCCAGCGCCACGCTTTGCTGTGCCCGTCGGCATCGCAGCAACAACAGTGATACGTGAACCTGTTTCACGTGAAACCTCGCGGATACTGATGATGATCCGATTCCGGCGCTGTACGCTAAACCGCCCTATCCGTCCCCTATGACGACGACCAATAGATGCGCGCTGAGATGCACACTCACGTGTTTCACGTGAGACCTCGAAACCACCGACAACCAAGTTCTGTAGCGTTCGCTGCGCCTGTTGATCCTCCTGATATCGTCGAAGAACACACAGGCGCATGCTGGTTTTACGTGAAACACGAGGCCCCCCCACCCACAGCGTCCCCTATTCGCCCCAGCGAACAGAGACAACGGTGGGGCCGAGACATTCAATGTCTCGGCCCCACCGTGCTCACACTATGAGCTCAGGCTATTCCTCGTCGAGAGATGTCCCAGGCGCTAGTGCATCGACCAGACGAGCGAGGTCCTCATCTCCGGCGAATTCAATGGTGATACGTCCCTTCTTCGCTCCCCGTGTCACCTTCACGCGGGTGTCGAAGGCATCGGACAGTCGAGTCGAGAGGGCCGGGAGAGGGGTACTCCGAGCACGCAGTACCTTTGGCTGATCCGGTCCCGGCTCGGGTTCCTCGTGGAGGGCGACGAGTTCCTCCGTCGCACGCACCGAAAGCCCCTCGGCCACCACGCGTTGAGCGAGTCGCTCCATCTCGGCCGCATTGGGGAGGCCCAGAAGTGCGCGGGCATGTCCCGCTGAAATGACATTCGCTGCGAGCCGGCGCTGCACCAACGGGGGCAGCTTCATGAGGCGCAAGGTATTGGAGATCTGCGAACGTGACCGGGCGATTCGCTCAGACAGCTCCGCGTGAGTGCACTGGAAGTCCTCCAAAAGCTGCTGGTAAGCCGCGGCCTCTTCCAAGGGGTTGAGCTGGACACGGTGCAGGTTCTCCAGCAGTGCATCACGCAAGAGGTCGACATCGTCCGTGTCCCGAACGACTGCTGGAATCGTCTCCAGGCCTGCTTCCTTGGAAGCACGAAGACGACGCTCTCCCATAATGAGTTCATACCCCAGCTCCTCACCCGGAGCAGTCGGCACCTGCCGCACCACGATCGGCTGCAGGAGACCCACTTCTGCAATCGAGGCCGCCAGTTCGGAGATGTCCTCTTCATCGAAGACCTGACGAGGCTGGCGGGGATTCGGATGGATCAGTTCCACCGGAATCTCAGCGAAACGGGCTCCCGGCACGGGGACAAGACCATCAGCATCCGCTGCGTCATGCTCGCCATCGGTCTCCGCGGCAACTTCGGTATGCCCACCATCAGAGGCATCCGACGACGGAGTCTCTGTGGACTGCTCATTCTCAGAGCCGGAGAGCTCGCTATCGGTCACCGCAGGCTGCTCCTCCTCCGTTTCACGTGAAACATCAGGAGTGGCTGGCGTTGTAGTCGGTTCTGGGACTGACACCTCCGTCACTTCATCCTCGACGACCACAGTCTCGTGCGGCGGCTCCTCCACCGGAGCGGACACAGTCTCCGTAGCCTTCTTAGCAACAGGCTTGGGAGCAGCCTTGGCAGCTGAACGAGTCCGCTTCGCGGAGCTGGCCGACGACGATGCCTTCGAGGCCTTCTTCTCCTCCGTCTGAGTCGCAGCCTTCGAATTCGGCGTGGTTTCACGTGAAACCGACGTCGTCTGTTTGCTCTGTGCGGTCGTCTTGGATGCGGTCGTCGAACGGGCCGAGCGACCCTTGGATCCACGCTTCCGCTGAGAAGGAGCCAGAAGAGCAGCAGTCAGATCGTGAGTGCTCCGTGCTTCCGAAGCCGGCTCAGGCTCCGGGGCGACATGCTCGGTATGAGCAGCCGCATCGTCATGACGCGACTCGTCCTTCCGCGATTCAGGGAAGAACACATCGGAAGGACGAGACGCAGCAGGCGTTTTCTCCTTCTGCGCCTCTGGAATCAGCGCCTGCAGACCCCGTCCGAGTCCGCGCCGTTTCTGAGCCATCAGGCTTCCTCGCCTTCAATTCGGGGAGCGCCCCGCAGAGCGACCTCACGAGCCATTTTCTTGTACGCAATTGCGCCGGTGGACCGGGGATCCCAGAACACCACGGGAGCACCGAAGGAGGGGGCCTCGGCAACACGGATGGAACGTGGCACCTTGGTGTCCAGCGTCGCATCAGGGAAATAGGAACGAACTTCAGACTCCACCTCACGTGCCAGGGTGGTCCGTCCGTCAAACATGGTGAGCACAATCATGGAGACTCCCAGTCCCGGATTGTGAATGCGTGCGATCCTGTCAATGGAGCGCGTCAACAGGGCAAGTCCCTCGAGAGCGTAGTACTCGGCCTGCATGGGGATGAGAACCTCATCCGCAGCGACGAAGGCATTAATCGTCATAATGCCGAGGCTCGGTGGACAATCGATGATGACGTAATCGAGGGGTTCCAGACCGTCGGTTTCACGTGAAACCAGGTAGTCCACAAGCGCACGCCGAAGACGCGACTCCCGCTCAGCGGTGGAGATGAGCTCTATCTCAACAGCGGCCACGTCAATAGTCGCGGGTACGCACCACAGGGACTCGCAGAATCGCGTCTTAGCGACAACGTCCTTGATGGGCATCGCATCGACAAGGACGTCGTAAATGGAGGCACTGTCCTCGTCGTGCTCCACCCCCAGTGCTGTTGAGGCATTTCCTTGTGAGTCCGCGTCGATAAGCAGGACGTGCAACCCGCCTTCAGCTAAAGCAGCTGCAAGATTCACTGCGGTCGATGTCTTTCCGACGCCACCTTTCTGGTTGGCGACTGCGATGACACGAGTCCGCTCGGGATGTGGGAACTCTCCACCCGCTACCTCGTCTAACGCGAGGTGCTCGGCCTGGAGCTGATCGAAGATAGACGATCCGGACAAACCTGCTTCTCCTCGGACGGTGACCCAACAGCCCGAGCCAGTCGGGCAGTTACGAGTCTACGCGAGCAGGTCGATCCTTACGCGTTACACCGAACGCGCGCCGTATCTCAACGGTTCTTCGGGCGGCGGATCTCAACGACAACTGTCTTTTCGTCACCGGCGGTGACAACCTCATGAACGACAGCCACTGATAACTTTGCCTTTTTAATGACATACTTGGCGTCGTCGACCTCGTCCTGTGCCCTCATGCCCTTGAGGGCCAGCAGGGCACCCCCCGGGCGGAGCAACGGCGCCGTCAGCCGCACCAGCTTGGACAGGTTCGCCACCGCGCGAGCCGTCACCACGTCATAGCGGTCCTTGACCTCCTCGGCCCGAGCCCGCCGAATGGTCACGTTGTCCAGGTCCAGCTCCTCGACGACGTCGGAGAGCCACTGAGTGCGCCGCTCCATCGTCTCAATGAGCGTCACATCGAGGTCGGGTCGCAGCAGCGCGACGACAATACCGGGAAAGCCGGCGCCGGAACCCACATCGGCCACGCTTCCCCGGGCCGGCAGGAAGGGGACGACGGCTGCCGAGTTGACGATGTGCCGGCTCCACAGGCGGGGAAGCTCACGCGGCCCGACAAGACCGCGCAGCTCACCCTCCTCAGCGAGCATCTGCGCGAAGTGCTCCGCCGCGGAGAAGGAGACCCCGAAGATCTCCCGCATCTCCGCCGTCGGCTCCTCCACCTGGGCCCGCTGCTCCTCACTCATGCTCAGGACTGCTCCGAAGCGGAGTCGTCAGCCGCATCTTCGGTGACGTCGGCCTCGTCGACGCCCTCCTCGTCCGTCTCATCGGCGGGCAGGACCACCACGTATCGGTGAGGCTCAGCTCCCTCGGACTCGGAGACCAGCCCGGCGGAGGCAACGACATCGTGGCACACCTTGCGCTCGAAGGGGTTCATCGGCTCCAGGCTGACGGCCTCTCCCGAGGTGAGTACCTTGGTGACCGCCTCCTGGGCGACCTTGGTGAACTCGATACGACGATCAGCGCGGTAGCCGTTGATGTCGAGCATGAGACGGGAACGGTTGCCGGTGCGTGCCTGAACCGCGAGGCGGGTCAGCTCCTGAACGGATTCCAGCACCTCTCCGTCGCGTCCAACGAGGTCGGCGAGCTCGCGCTCATCACCCTCCTCGGAGGCGACCACGGCAATGGAGGCTCGCCCGTGATCGATGTCGATATCGATGTCACCGCCCAGGTCGGCGATGTCAAGGAGCTCCTCCAGGTAGTCGGCACCGATCTCGCCCTCCTCCTCGAGGCGCGAGACGGTGTTGCTTACGGGGCTGCTCACGGTCTCCTCCGCTGACTGCTGGGAGGAGTCGTTACTGTGCTGCTCACTCATAATGTCATCCGTATCTGTGATGGGAACCGGGTTTCTCGCCGCTGAGCACGCGTCAGCGGTTGTGCTTCTTCTTGGCCTGGGCCTTGCGTCGGGCCGCCGCCTCGCGCCGCTGGCGAGCTCGGCGCTCATAACGACGTCGAGCGATCTCCTCATCGCTGAGGCCACCACTCTTGGACGACGTCGAGTCCTTCTCCTCGTATCCGTCCTCGAGCTGCTCGACATCGGAGTCATCGGCGCCGTAGGCAAAGGTCTCACTGCGAGACTCGCCGTGACCGCCGGACTTCTTCTGCCGGTTCTTGCGCACCGGCTGCACCCGCTGGCCTCCGGTACGGCCCTCGGCCTCGGCCTTGGCGACCGCCTCGGCCCGTTCCTCCTCCTCCAGGGAGGGCAGGCCCTTGCGCGCCCGCTTGGCATTGATGCGGGCGCGGTACTTCTTCTCAGCCTCGCTGCCGGGGGCGGGCATGTTGCGGATGGTGAAGTACTGCTGCCCCATGGTCCACAGGTTGGAGATGACCCAGTAAACGAGCACACCGATCTGGAAGTTGACGCCGGAGACGGCGAAGATCACCGGCATCACGTACAGCATCATCCGCTGGGAACGGATCATGGGGTTGTCGGAGTTGAGGGACTCCGTCGACATGTTCTTCATCGACAGCTGCGCCATGGTGTACCACTGCGTCACCGACATGATGATGATCATGGCGACCGTGACGACCTTGACCTGCGTGTCGGAGCTGCTCAGGAAGGAGGAGGACAGGCTGGCGCCGAAGACGCTGGAGTTCTGGACCTGCTCGGCCAGCTGCTGCGTGAGCGGGCCGATCGAGGGGCGGCCGTACTTGCCGCTGGCGACAGCGCCCAGTGAGGCCAGCACGCGGAAGAGGGCGAAGAAGATGGGCATCTGCACCAGGATCGGCAGGCAGGAGGCCATGGGGTTGGTCCCGTGCTTGCGATAGAGCGCCATCATCTCTTCGTTCATGCGCTGGCGCGACTCGGGATCCTTCTTGCCCTTGTACTTGGCCTGCAGCTCCTGCAGCTCCGGCTGGAGGAGCTGCATTCCGCGCGAGGCGCGGATCTGCTTAACGAACAGCGGCATGATGAGCAGCCGCACCACGATCGTCAGACCGATGATGGACAGCACCCAGGCGACACCCGGTCCGTCGGGGAACCCGACAAGGACCAGGGCCTTGTGGATCGTGACCATGACCCAGGCCACCGCCACCTTGAGGGGCCATAGCAACGTGTCCATCCGTACTCCTTGTATGAGGGTTCTCGTGCGAGAGCGGTATCAGTGTGAGCTCAAGGACTGAGCCGACGTCGTAACCATCGGTTCAACGGGATCGATCAGGGATCCTCGACCGTGAACCTCGGAACGTCACGGGGGTGGTGATATCGCCACTGCCCCTTGTCCGGGACATGATCGACTCCACCGGGGGTCAACGGGTTGCATCGCAGCAGACGCCAGAGGGCCAGCAGCGTGCCCTTGATCGGACCGTGCACCTCCAGCGCCGTGACGGCGTAGGCCGAGCACGTGGGGTAGTAACGGCAGGAGGCCGGCAGAGCCGGAGAGATGAAGCGCTGGTAGAAACGCACTGGAGCCAAGAGGACTCGCGCCAACCATCCGTTCATCGCTCACCCTCGCCCGGCCGGCTCACCGCCGGCGCCCTTCGGTCTGATGCTCCCGGCACCGGCTCAGAAGCCGATCCAGGTCCCGTCCCAAGGTGCTGCTGTCGGCGCCGTCGGCACCTGCCAGTCCGCGCACGACGACGCGGGCTCCTGGTTCGAGGGACCCGACCCGTTGTGCCATGAGGGCTCTCACCCGGCGCTTGACGCGGTTGCGGCGGGTCGCCAGCGGGACCTGCTTCTTGGGCACGACGACGCCGACGAGAGCCGGGGAGTCATCCCCTCTCCCGCCGGCGTGGTAGTGCACGACCAGCCTGCGGTTCCCGCAACGCGTACCCCGACGAATCGCGGTAGTGAAGTCCTCACCCCGCGCTAATCGGTGCGCCGCGCCGAGCACCTCAGGCGGCGAGGCGAACGCGGCCCTTGCGGCGCCGCGAAGCGAGGACGGCGCGGCCTGCGCGGGTGGACATGCGCTTGCGGAAGCCGTGCACCTTGGCACGACGACGGTTGTTCGGCTGGTAGGTCCGCTTGCTCACGGGCTTAACTCCTGCTTGAGGTGATCGGAACAGTGCATCGCGAGGTTCACGGCACTGTCGCTCGTGCGGCTGCCCCATGGTTCGGGACCTGACTCCGCGCGAACGTCTGCAACAGCCTACGTTTGGCCCTCTTGCCGGTCAAACGAATGTGGCCGACTGTGACCACTGTGACCGATGACGTCATCCACATTCTCTTCACACGTCATCCACAACCGAGCCGGTCCGTGTCCACGGCTGTGGGAAGCAGTCCGTCCACAACCTTGCGGATATGTGGATAACTCACTGATCTGTGTGTATCTTCTCAGAAGCCCTGTCAACGGCTACACATCTGTCATTCCGCGGGCTCGCACCGCTTGATCGGAGCTACTCACACATACTGTTTTCAGAGTTTATTCTGAACGCTGCCTGTGAGCCATCGCTCTCTGTGTCCCCAGGTGTGGACAAGGCTGTGGAGAACCAGCATGATGGGACGCCCGGTCAAGACCTTCCGGTTCGCCAGTTCCACACAACCCTGTCATCATCGACGCAGGGCCCTGGCCGGCGTCGGTCGGGCTGCAGTCACCGGGTTCACCCACCGTGCCGATCAGGAGTCCGTCGTGCCCGACGCCGCCAACACCAAATGGCTCTCAGCCCTTGAGGTGCTCTCCAGCTCCGGAGAGCTGGGTCAGGGCAAGATGTCCATGATTCGCATGACCCATCTCATCGATGTCGACGGCACACTCGTCCTCGTCGTCGGATCGGCCTTCGCCAAGGACATCGTCGAGCAGGCGCGCGCTCCCATCAGCGCCGCCATCAGTCAGGTCTGGGGACGCCCCATGCCCATGGAGGTCACGGTCGACACCTCCTCAGAGGTGTCGCGCGCACCCATGCCCCCTGTGGCTCCCGAACCCGTCAACCTGGCGACTGTCGCCCCCGCGCCGACATCCTCTCCATCCCCCTCGGTCTCACCGCAGATGTCGGGTCCCTCCACTGCGTCGGCCATATCCGCTGCGCCGGCCGCACCAACGGTGCCCGCTTACGCCGAACAGCTGGCAGAGCCCTCGCCGTACTCGGCGACCACCCCCTCACCGATGTCTCATTCCCAGGCCTCCGCCCCCTCGGCCCCGTCGACGATGTCGGGTTCCCTTCCCGCCAGGTCGGGACTTCCCGGCACCTACAGCCCCGGGACCACCGGTGCCCAGAACCCCACCGGACTGCTGACGCCCACCGCAGCCCATGACGTCTCCCAGCTCAATCCGAGATACACCTTCGACACCTACGTCACCGGGTCCTCCAACCGTTTCGCTCACGCCACGGCACTGGCCGTGGCCGAGGCTCCGGCCCGCGCCTACAACCCCCTGTTCATCTACGGCGGCTCCGGCCTGGGCAAGACGCATCTCCTGCACGCCATCGGCCACTACGCCCAGACCCTCAACCCGGGAATCCGCGTCAAGTACGTCAACTCCGAGGTCTTCGTCTCAGACTTCATCGCCTGCGTGCGTGACGGCAACCAGGACGACGGCCGCATGGAGGGGTTCAAGCGCCGCTACCGCGAGGTTGACATCCTCCTGGTCGACGACATCCAGTTCCTCCAGGGCAAGGAGTCGACCCTCGAGGAGTTCTTCCACACCTTCAACTCCCTGCACTCCTCGGGCAAGCAGGTCGTCCTCACCTCCGACCAGCCCCCCAAGGCCCTCGGTGGGCTCGACGAGCGACTGCGCTCCCGCTTCGAGTGGGGCCTGCTGGCCGACGTCCAGCCCCCTGACCTGGAGACCCGCATCGCGATCCTCTCCCGCAAGGGCACCGCCGAGGGCCTCGACCTGCCCTTCGACGTCCTGGAGTACATCGCCTCGCGCATCACCACCAACATCCGCGAGCTCGAGGGCGCACTCATCCGGGTGACGGCCTTCGCCTCCCTCAACAAGCAGCCCGTCGACCAGACCCTGGCCGAGATGGTCCTCAAGGACATCATCTCCGACCCCGAGGGCCAGGAGATCACGACCTCCCTCATCATGGCGCAGACTGCCGACTACTTCGGCATCACCATCGACGACCTGTGCTCGGCCAACCGCTCACGCACCATGGTCTCGGCCCGCCACATCGCCATGTACCTGTGCCGCGAGCTCACCGACCTCTCCCTGCCCAAGATCGGGCGGGAGTTCGGCGGGCGCGACCACACCACCGTCATGAGCGCGGACAAGAAGATCCGCACCCTCATGGCCGAACGGCGCTCCACCTTCAACCAGGTCACCGAGCTGACCAGTCGCATCAAGCAGGCCGCCCAGTCACCCGCCTGACCCGACGACGGAACACATCATTCACGCGACTGACAGATGTGGTCCGGTGAAGGTGCTCGAAGGCGTGGACGGGACTGGCGGGAGCGCCGCGAGGAACGAGCGGCGCGGATGGTTGCCAAGAGTGCCTTCACCGGACCACGTCAACCACTGCTGTGGACGATGCTGAGGACGGCACGTGGAGGAGCGAGCGTGTCGCTGTGGAGGTACGGCAGTACCACTGTGGAATGACATGCATGTCATTCAGCCTCTCCACCGACACCCCTGTCCGCTCACCAGAACCACCCACGTGTCGTTCCCCAACGCCATTGGCGTCATGACGGCGAAAGATCCTGTTATCCCCAGCATCCACACGTGCTACTACACCTACAAACCCAAATGACATGAATCGCGAAGCATGATCGGCCAACGAGGCCCGACCGGACCCCGGGCGCTTGTCATTCAGGGAGGCTCATGGGATGAGCATGAGTGATCGCTGGTGACAGGGTGACTCCCACGGACTACCGTCTACACTCTCGACCAGGACTGCGTTCCCAGCGACGCGGCTCCGATGACGACGATCCGCCGGCGACCCGCCGGCACCCACGTTTCCTCTTCGGCTCAGTAGTGCCATGACGCCTACCGACCGACTGACCACGATTGACGGAGGCACCTACCGTGAAGCTCAGGGTTGACCGAGACATCCTCGCCGAAGCCGTCACCTGGACTGCACGTTCCGTGCCCGCCCGCCCGCCGGTGCCCGTGCTGGCCGGGGTACGGCTGGAGGCCAAGGGCTCCAGCCTGGTCCTGGCCTCCTTCGACTACGAGGTCTCGGCCCACTGCGAGGTGGCCGCCGACGTCGAGGAGGACGGCGTCGTCCTCGTCTCAGGACGACTCCTGGCCGATATCGCCAAGGCGCTGCCGAACAAGCCCGTCGACCTGGAGGTGGACGGCAACAAGGTGGCCGTCTCCTGCGGATCGGCCCGCTTCTCCCTGGCGGCCATGGCCGCTGACGACTATCCGGCGCTGCCGGTCATGCCCGCCGTCGCCGGAACGATCGACGCCCACGACCTGGCCCGCGCCGTCGGCCAGGTCTCCATCGCCGCCTCCCGTGACGACACCCTGCCCCTGCTCACCAGTGTCCAGATCGAGGTCGAGGGCAGTTCGCTGGTGCTCATGGCCACCGACCGCTACCGCCTGGCCATGCGGGAGCTGACCTGGTCGCCGGCCAACACCGAGCTGTCAACCACGGCCCTGCTCAAGGCCCGCACCCTCTCCGACGTCGCCAAGTCCCTGACCTCCTCGGGTGACGTGACCGTGGCCCTCAGCAGCGAGTCGGCGTCCTCCAGCCTCATCGGTTTCGAGGCCGGGGGCAGGCGCACCACCTCCCTGCTCACCGACGGCGACTACCCGCCGGTGCGCCGGCTCTTCCCGGAGTCCACCTCGATCCACGCCACCGTGGGCACCGACGAGCTCATGGCGGCCGTGCGCCGCGTCAGCCTCGTCGCCGACCGCTCCACTCCCATCCACATGTCCTTCACCCAGGGCAACCTGGAGCTCGACGCCGGACAGGGCGACGACGCCCAGGCCACCGAGCAGCTCGTCGCCCACCTCGAGGGCGATGACATCTCCACCGCCTTCAACCCCGGTTACCTCCTCGACGGCCTGGGCGCCCTCAACCAGCCCTACGTCCGCCTCGACTTCACCCATGCCTCGAAGCCCGCGGTGCTCACGGGCATGGACTCCATCGGGGGCACCGAGGACTCCTCCTTCCGCTACCTGCTCATGCCGATCCGTTTCGGAGCCTGAGACCCGACGGTGCATGTACGTCTCTGACCTCTCCCTGGACGACTTCCGCTCCTACCGCAGCCTGGTGCTGTCCCTGGAGCCCGGCCCCAGTGCCTTCGTCGGCCCCAACGGGCAGGGCAAGACCAACCTGGTCGAGGCCATCGTCTACCTGGCGACGCTCTCCTCCCACCGGATCGGTGCGGACACCGCCCTCGTCCGACGGGCGGCACCGGGTCATGCCCAGCCGGCCGGCGCCGTCGTGCGCGCCCGGGCCGTCCATGGGGAAAGACCCAGTGTCCTGGAGATCGAGATCATCGCCGGCAAGGCGAACCGGGCCCGTCTCAACCGGGGCAGCTGTCGGCCCCGCGACCTGCTCGGGGTGCTGCGCGCGGTCGTCTTCGCCCCCGAGGACCTCTCCCTGGTGCGCGCCGAGCCCGGGGTCCGCCGGGGGTTCCTCGACGACCTGGTGGTCACGCTGCGCCCGGGCCTGGCCGGGGTGCGCGCCGAGCACGACAAGATCCTCGCCCAGCGCGCCAGCCTCCTGAAGTCCGCGCGCGCGGCCCGCTCATCAACCGCCTCCATGCTCTCCACCCTGGAGATCTGGGACGCCCAGCTCGCCGCGGCAGCCGCCCGGCTCATCGCCGCGCGTGTCGACGTCGTTCGGCGCCTGCGCCCCTGGGTCGCCTCCGCCTACGAGACCGTCTCCGGGGCCTGCGGGCAGCGTTCCCGTGCTCAGATCGCCTACCGCGCGAGCCTGCTGACCCACGAGGGATCCCCGGAGCCCGACCCTCACGACGAGTCGGCCTGGCTCGCCGGAGAGGAGACGCTTCTCGATGAGACCGCCCTCGCCACGCGCCTGGAGAGCGCCATGGGCGAGCTCCACGCCCGCGAGATCGACCGCGGCGCGAACCTCGTCGGGGCGCACCGTGACGATCTCTCCCTGTTCCTCACCGGCCTGCCCGCCCGCGGATTCGCCTCCCACGGCGAGCAGTGGTCCCTGGCCCTCGCGCTGCGTCTGGCCTCCTACGACATGCTGCGTACCGACGTCGACGCCTACGGGGGCGACGGCGAGCCGGTACTCATTCTCGACGACGTCTTCGCCTCCCTCGACGAGCAGCGCCGCCGCGCTCTGGCCCAGATGGTCGCCGGAGCCCAGCAGGTCCTGCTGACCGCCGCCGTCGACGACGACGTCCCCGCCGAGCTCGCCGGTGCCCGGTACCGCGTGGCCGACGGTGAGGTCACCCATGGCTGAGTCCTCCCCGCCCACCGGCGACGGCCCGCTTCCCGATGTCCTGGCCCAGCGCGCCCTGACCCGTCAGCGCGCCCAGGCCTGGGAGAAGGGAGCCAGTCGCGTCCCGGCCCGCAGGCTGCGCGAACCGGCGGGTGGTTCCGGGAGCAACGACGTGCAGCAGGCGGCGCCCTGGGACCAGCGCCGCGAGCTGGCCCGGGCACTGGGCCAGAACCCGGACGACCCGGCCGACCGGGGCCCGGGACTGGCACGGGGACGCGACCGGCCCGGCCCCACCCCCTTCGATCCCCGCACCGGGCAACGCGAGCTGCGCCGCATGGTGGCCGACAACGGCTGGGCCGGAAAGCTCGCGGTGGCCGGCGTCGTCGCCCGGTGGCGGACCATCGTGGGCGATCAGGTCGCCGAGCACTGCACCATCGAGTCCTTCGACGCCGGACGCATCACTCTGCGCGCCTCGTCGTCGAGCTGGGCCCAGCAGCTTCGACTCCTCCAGCCCACCATCGAGGCCAGGATCGTTGAGGCCCTGCGCTCAGGGCCCGGCGGTCGCCAGGCCGGAGGAATCAGCACCGGCGACGGGGTGGAGCTGCGGATCCTGGGGCCGGCCGGTCCCTCCTGGAAGCGTCGGGGTGTCGGCCTGCGCGGCACCCGTGGTCCGCGCGATACCTACGGGTAGTGGGACCGCGGGTATCATCGTCAACGCGCCGGTCGGGGCCGTCGTCGTCGGAAAATCACGGGGCGGATGCCGGGCACCGGGCGACGCGGTGATCCGCGTGAGACAGAGGTGACCACGGGCACGCTCCCAGCTGCTCACGGTGCAGCGGTTCACGGGCCCGTCTACGCTAGAATGCGGTGAAACCGCCCAAGGTGCGCCCAGGACCGTCCTGATGTACCCACCTACGTGTGCGCACGATCCTCCTCAGGATCGTCGTGTGAAGGGGCCGGACGGAGACATCGGACCACTGAGGTCCCGATGCGCACAGATTGAGGAGCAACTGACACGTGTCTGACCAGGACGCCACTGTGAATCACGATTACGGAGCCTCGGACATCACCGTCCTCGAAGGGCTCGAAGCGGTCCGGAAGCGCCCCGGCATGTACATCGGTTCCACCGGTGAGCGGGGCCTGCACCACCTCGTCTACGAGGTCGTCGACAACTCCGTCGACGAGGCCCTGGCCGGTTACTGCGACCACATCGAGGTCACCATCCTGGCCGATGGCGGCGTGCGCGTCAGCGACAACGGCCGCGGCATCCCGGTCGACGAGCACCCCACCGAGCACAAGCCCACCGTCGAGGTCGTCATGACGATCCTGCACGCCGGAGGCAAGTTCGGAGGCGGCGGCTACGCGGTCTCCGGCGGTCTGCACGGCGTGGGCATCTCCGTGGTCAACGCCCTGTCCACCCGGGTGGACACCGAGGTCCACCGGCAGGGATTCGTGTGGCGCATGTCCTTCGCCGACGGCGGCCGCCCCATCACCGAGCTCGTCAAGGGCGAGACCACCGAGTCCACCGGAACCACCCAGACCTTCTACCCGGACCCGAGCATCTTCGAGACGGTCGACTTCGACTACGAGACGCTGCGTCGTCGGTTCCAGCAGATGGCCTTCCTCAACAAGGGCCTGCGCATCACCCTGACCGACGAGCGCATCGGCGTCCAGGACGCCGGCGACGAGATCGCCGGGGACGACTCCGCCCCCGACGCCCCCGAGGTCGGCTTCCGCACCGACTCCTACTGCTACGAGCACGGCCTGCGCGACTACGTCGCCTTCCTCAACAAGTCCAAGAAGGCCGAGCTCATCCACCCCGAGATCATCGACTTCGAGGCCGAGCAGTCCCTGGGCGAGAACCACTCCATCAGCCTGGAGATCGCCATGCAGTGGACCAGCGCCTACTCCGAGTCGGTCCACACCTACGCCAACACGATCAACACCACCGAGGGCGGTACCCACGAGGAGGGCTTCCGCACGGCGCTGACCACCCTGGTCAACAAGTACGCCCGGGACAAGGGCCTGCTCAAGGAGCGCGACGACAACCTCACCGGTGACGACATCCGTGAGGGGCTGACGGCCGTCATCTCCGTCAAGCTCTCCGAGCCGCAGTTCGAGGGGCAGACCAAGACCAAGCTCGGCAACACCGAGGCGCGCACCTTCGTCCAGCAGACGGTCTACGGCCAGCTCGGCGACTGGCTGGACTCCCACCCGAGCGACGCCCGTGCCATCATCACCAAGGCCTCCCAGGCCGCTGCCGCGCGCCTGGCCGCCCGCAAGGCCCGCGAGGCCACCCGCCGCAAGGGCGTCCTGGAGTCCGCCTCCATGCCGGGCAAGCTGCGCGACTGCTCCTCGAAGAACGCCGCGGACTCCGAGATCTTCATCGTCGAGGGCGACTCGGCCGGCGGCTCCGCCGTCGGCGGCCGCGACCCCGAGCACCAGGCGATCATGCCGATCCGCGGCAAGATCCTCAACGTGGAGAAGGCTCGCCTGGACCGGGCCCTGTCCTCCGACACGATCCGCAGCCTCATCACGGCCTTCGGTACCGGTATCGGTGAGGACTTCGACATCACCAAGCTGCGCTACGGCAAGATCGTCATCATGGCCGACGCCGACGTCGACGGCCAGCACATCGCCACCCTCCTGCTGACCCTCCTGTTCCGCTACATGCGGCCCCTCATCGAGCACGGCCACACCTACATCGCCATGCCGCCGCTCTACCGGCTCAAGTGGTCCAACGCCGAGCACGAGTTCGCCTACTCCGACGCCGAGCGCGACAAGCTCCTGGCCGCCGGACAGGAGAAGGGCCGCCGTCTGCCCAAGGACGGCGGGATCCAGCGCTACAAGGGTCTGGGCGAGATGAACGACCACGAGCTGTGGGAGACGACCATGGACCCCACGACCCGGATCCTCAAGCAGGTCACGCTCGATGAGGCGGCCGACGCCGACGAGACCTTCGCGATCCTCATGGGCGACGACGTCGAGCAGCGGCGCTCCTTCATCCAGCGCAACGCCTCCGACGTCCGCTTCCTGGACATCTGAGCGGCACCGAGTGACACGTGAACCGCCGGCCCGCTGCCGGCGACATCCTCTGAACACGAAGGAATCCTGTGAGCGACGAAGTTGAAGAGATCATCGGCGACGAGGGAGCGACGAACGTGGCCGCCCCCGAGCGCATCCAGCCGGTCGACCTCCAGATGGAGATGCAGCGCTCCTACCTCGACTACGCGATGAGCGTCATCGTGGGCCGGGCCCTGCCCGACGTGCGCGACGGGCTCAAACCGGTCCACCGCCGCGTCCTGTACGCCATGTACGACGGCGGCTACCGCCCCACCGCCTCCTTCTCCAAGTCCTCCCGCGTCGTCGGCGACGTCATGGGGACCTACCACCCCCACGGCGACAGCGCCATCTACGACGCCCTGGCCCGTCTGGTCCAGTGGTGGTCGCTGCGCTACCCGCTGGTGGCCGGCCAGGGGAACTTCGGCACACCCGGCAACCTGGGGCCCGCCGCCCCCCGGTACACCGAGTGCAAGATGGCGCCCCTGGCCATGGAGATGCTCCGGGACATCGACGAGGACAGCGTCGACTTCCAGGACAACTACGACGGACGCAACCAGGAGCCGGTCATCCTGCCGGCCCGGTTCCCCAACCTCCTGGTCAACGGCTCCGAGGGCATCGCCGTGGGCATGGCCACCCGCATCCCGCCGCACAATCTGCGCGAGGTCGCCCGCGGAGCCCAGTGGTACCTCGAGCACCCCGACGCCTCGCGCGAGGAGCTGCTCGACGCCCTCATCGAGCGGATCCCCGGACCCGACTTCCCCACCGGCGCGACCATCCTGGGCCGGCGGGGCATCGAGGACGCCTACCGCACCGGCCGCGGATCCATCACCCAGCGGGCCGTGGTCAATGTCGAGGAGATTCAGGGGCGCCAGTGCCTCGTGGTCACCGAGCTGCCCTACCAGGTCAACCCCGACAACCTGGCCGACAAGATCGCCCAGCTCGTGCGCGACGGCCAGGTCACCGGCATCGCCGACATCCGTGACGAGACCTCCGGGCGCACCGGTCAGCGACTCGTCATCGTCCTCAAGCGCGACGCCGTCGCCAAGGTGGTCCTCAACAACCTCTACAAGCGCACCCAGCTCCAGGACAACTTCCCGGCCAACATGCTCGCCCTGGTCGACGGGGTGCCGCGCACCCTGAGCCTGGACGGGTTCGTGCGTCACTGGGTGAGCCACCAGATCGACGTCATCGTGCGCCGCTCCCGCTTCCGCCTGCGCAAGGCCGAGGAGCGCCTCCACATCCTCGAGGGCCTGCTCAAGGCGATCGACGCCCTCGACGCCGTCATCGCCCTCATCCGGCGCTCACCCACCACTGAGGAGGCCCGCACCGGCCTCATGGGTCTGCTGGACGTCGACGAGGCCCAGGCCGAGGCCATCCTCTCCCTCCAGCTGCGTCGTCTGGCCGCCCTGGAGCGCCTCAAGATCCAGGAGGAGTCCGACGAGCTGCGCGCCCGCGTCAAGGACCTGCGCGAGATCATCGCCTCCCCGGAGCGCCAGCGGGGCATCGTCTCCGACGAGCTCGCCGAGATCGTCGAGAAGTACGGCGACGAGCGCCGCACCCGGATCGTGCCCTTCGACGGGGAGATGAGCATGGAGGACCTCATCCCCGAGGAGGACGTGGTCGTCACCATCACCCGATCCGGCTACGCCAAGCGCACCCGCACCGACTCCTACCGCTCCCAGCACCGCGGCGGCAAGGGCATCCGCGGGGCCACGTTGCGCGAGGACGACGTCGTCGACCACTTCTTCGTCACCACGACGCACCGCTGGCTGCTGTTCTTCACCAACTACGGCCGCGTCTACCGTGCCAAGGGCTACGAGCTGCCGGAGGGCGGGCGCGACTCCAAGGGCCAGCACGTGGCCAACCTCCTGGCCTTCCAGCCCGGCGAGGAGATCGCCCAGGTCATGGAGCTCCAGGACTACGACCAGGCCGACTACCTGGTCCTGGCCACCCGCCGCGGCCTGGTGAAGAAGACCCGCCTGAGCGAGTACAACTCCAACCGCTCCGGCGGCGTCATCGCCATCAACCTGCGCCAGGACGAGGACGGCAACTACGACGAGCTCGTCTCCGCCCGGCTCCTGAGCAGCGGACAGGACCTCCTACTGGTCTCCCACGCCGGCCAGTCCCTGCGATTCCACGCCGACGACGACACCCTGCGCCCCACGGGCCGGGCCACCAGCGGAGTCACCGGCATGCGGTTCCGCGAGGACGACTACCTGCTGGCCATGGACGTCGTCGACCCCTCGTGGCAGGATGCCGACCTTTTCGTCGTCACCGAGGGCGGCTACGCCAAGCGCACCAATGTCGTCGACTACCCCGTCAAGGGCCGCGGCGGCCTGGGCGTCAAGGTCGCCAACCTCGTTGAGGCACGAGGCAACCTCGTGGGCGCCCTGGTGACCGACTCGGGTGATGAGGTGCTGTGCATCATGGCCTCGGGCAAGGTGGTCCGCTCCGCCGTCGTCGAGGTCTCGCGTACCGGGCGAACCACACAGGGCGTGACTTTCGCCAAGCCCGACGCCGGAGACCGCATCATCGCGGTGGCACGCAACACTGAACGGGACATGGAGGAGGCGGTCGATGCCGCCGATAGCGCCCCGAGCGCCGAGTCTGCGGACTCCACCGGTCAGGCCCGGGCCGATGCGACCCAAGAAGGTGACACTGGCGACTCTCCTGCGGACTCAGCGGAGGACACGGTAGCGTTGGAAGACAACGAGAGTGAGGTCGAAGCATGAGCCAGCCGGTTTCCATGTCCCCTGACGGTGGGCAGTCCGCAGGTGCCGCATCCATTGTGGGTGGCGCGGATGCCTCCGGCAGTGCGTCGGGCGGCAAGAGCAAGAAGAGCAAGAAGACCATTGCCGGGCCTCGCCGTGTGCGTCTGGCCCTGACCCGGGTCGATCCCTGGTCGGTGATGAAGGCGAGCTTCCTGCTCAGCTTCGCCGCGGGCATCATGCTCATCGTCGCCACGGCGGTCGTGTGGTTCATGCTCGACGCCATGCACGTCTTCTCCACCATCGAGGAGCTCGTCAAGACGGTCGCCGGTGAACGCTCCAACACCTTCTCCGCGATCGTGGCCTACCTCGAGCTGCCGCGAGCCCTGGCCGTCTCCACAATTATCGCCGTGGTGGATATCGTGCTGATGACCGCTCTGACCACATTGGGCGCCTTTCTCTACAACATCACCGCCACCCTCGTTGGTGGGATCCATCTCACGCTTGCGGACGAGTGATCGGATTTGGTCTGTCATGGCCGGGCAGGTTAATCTTCTCCGGTCGCAAGGGCCTATAGCTCAGTTGGTTAGAGCGCATCCCTGATAAGGATGAGGTCGCTGGTTCGAGTCCAGCTAGGCCCACCGTCCGCGGTGAGACGATGAGGAGGTTTCATGAGGAACCGTGCAGTCGTATCAGCCGCGGTCTTTTCGTTCCTGGCCGCCGCGGGTTATGCCGCGTGGCTCAGGTTCGAGGCGGCCCGCATGGAGCGGGCCGCGTGGGCCGAGGTCACCGACCCCGTCGACTAGCAGCTGACGGAACTGGTGATGACGCTCCCTGAGGGGCCATGGCGCAATTGGTAGCGCACCTGCTTTGCAAGCAGGGGGTTACGGGTTCGAGTCCCGTTGGCTCCACCACTGATTTCTATACTCTCTGCTCCCCGAGATGGGCCATGATGGTGGTCCGCCTCGGGGATTATTTCTCAGGTACTGTCGGTATCGGAGGTGACTGCGATGGATTCTGTTTCACTGGCGACCGGGGGGCTGTTCTTCTCGTGGCTGGTGCATGACCTCGAGGAGTTGGCCACGATGCCCGGCTGGACGCACCCGGCCTTCGACGCGATCCCCTTCCTGCCCGAGGACATCCGGCGTCACGGCTGCTCGCGTGAGCACGTCTACCTGGGGATCGGTCTCATGGGGGTCCTCATGGCTGCCGCTTCCATGGACGGCTACCGCACCCGTGGACGCTCGCCCTTCTATCAGGCCGCGCTCTACGGCTACGGCATGCACACCTTCAGCCACCTGGCCACAGCGGCTCTTGCCCGTCGCTACACCCCGGGGGTGGCGACGGCGCTGCCGGTCGTCCTGCCCTTCTGGATCCTGGCGAAGCGGGCGCTGCGAGCCCATGGGGTCGAGGTGCGACCCCATCGATGGGTGATCCCCGCCTTCCCGGTTATCACCGGCGCGGCGCTGGGCGGCGCGTACCTGGTGACGACACGACGGCCGGGAGAACACCGTCGAGAAGGAAAGCGACCTTGACTCAATGACAAGGTTACTTTATAATTCTTGTTGTGGTCAGGGTTGATCCGGATGATCACCGGCAACCGATCCGCTTCATTGTCTCCACCGACGGAAGGCAGCCATGACCATTGAGCGTAAGGCGGGTATCGCCTACTCCATCCGATTCAGTGTCGGCGCCATTCTTTACTCCGTTGGAGTTCTGGTCGGCCTGCGATGGGCCCGATCCATGGAGGACGACCCACTGCGATTCGCCCTGGCACTGCTTCCCATGGTTGGTGTTGTCGTCTGTGCGTGGGCAATGGTGCGATTAGCCTGGGAGGCGGATGAGATGCAGGCGCGGAAGGTGATGGAAGCGCTCGTGGTCTCTGCAGCAGGAACGGTGATCACTTCGATCGCCTACAGCCTCTTGGAGGAGGTGGGGGCTCCTCGAGTCAGTCTCATATGGGTCAGTGCTGTATGGGCCTTCTTCTTCGGTATCGGGATGCTGTGGTCCACCTGGCGGTACCGGTGAGGAACGATCTCAAGGTGCTGCGCGCCCAGCGCAGCTGGACTCAGGCCCGACTCGCCGAGGAGCTGGGGGTCTCCCGCCAGACGGTCAACGCCCTGGAGGCCGGTCGCTACGACCCCTCCCTGCCCCTGGCCTTCACCATTGCACGCGTCTTCGGACTGACCATCGAGGAGATCTTCTTCCCCGATGACGGTGCCTCCTAGGATGAGCACCGTGAGCCGCACCGTTGACATTCCGCCCCCGAGGCGAGGACGTCGCGAGCTCGTCGAGGACACCGGGGTGCGACTGGGTCTGCACATCAAGTCGGCGGAGCAGGCCATGATGGCCGCTAAGACCGAGGCCTTGAGGAGCTTCGGCCTCACAGTGGCCCAGTACGCCGCCATGCTCTCCCTGTACTACGTGCCCCAACAGTCCTCGGCCCAGCTGGCCAGGGCCGCCGCGGTCACCCCGCAGACGATGGCCACCGTCATCGCCAAGTTGGAGCAGAAGCGACTCGTCACCCGGCACCCCTCCTCCGACCACGCCAAGGTCCTCATCACCTCACTCACGCCCGAGGGTGAGGCCCTGGTACTGCGCGCCGACGAGGCCGCGCGAGGCATCGAGCAACGCATGGCTGAGGCCTTCACCTCCAGGGAGCGAGAGCAGCTCACCGAGATGCTCGGACGGGTCACCGCCCTCCTGCGGGACGACCTCAGCGCCGAGTAGCGGCCGAGTCAACGCTGAACATTGTTTTCGCAGGCGCAAGGCCCGCACTGTCTCCACGGATCACCAAGGGGTCGCCTCTTGCCTAGTATCAGGTATCTGATACAGTGTTGATGACTGATATAGAAAGGTGCCTGATATGAAGGCCATGCAGATCGTCAGCTTCGATGGCCCCTTGTCCGGGCTGCGCTACCAGGAGGCCCCCACTCCCGAGCCCGGACCGGGCCAGATCGCGGTGGATGTGGATCATGCCGGCGTCGGCTACGTCGAGGCGCTCTTCACCGAGGGTCTTGTGCCCATCGACCTGCCTTGGACCCCCGGGCTGGAGGTGAGCGGCCGCGTCCGCGCTCTCGGCGACGGGGTGGATGGCTACCGGGTCGGGGATGCCGTCGTCGCTCTGACCATCACCGGAGGTGGCGGTTACGGGCAGGTCGCCGTGGCGCCCGCCGAGCTCGTGACGTCTCTGCCCGCGGGTCTGGATCCGGTGCTGGCCGCGGCAGTTCCGGCCAACTCGACGACGGCGCTCGTCGCCCTGGAGGAGATCGCCCACCTGCGCCGCGGTGAGAGCGTGCTGGTCCATGCCGCCGCCGGTGGCCTCGGCTCACAGATGGGCCAGGTGGCCCGGCTGCTCGGTGCGGGCCGCGTCGTCGGCGTCACCCGCAGCGAGGCCAAGCGCCAGGAGATCCTGGACCTGGGCTATGACGAGGCCTGGCTGACCGAGGAGCTCGATGACGCCGAACCCGCCCAGTTCGACGTCGTCGCCGACCCGGTGGCGGGCCCGGCCAGGCTGCGCAGCCTCGACCTGCTGCGCACGGGAGGACGCCTCCTCGCGCTGGGGGACGCCTCCCAGGCTCAGGAACAGCAGGTGAGCACCACGTCGCTGTGGCTGCGAGGCATCGGCGTCATCGGCTTCAACCTCGGGGCCTTCAGCCGGGTGAGCCCGGCGCTCGTCGGACGCCACCTGAGGCGTGCGGTGGAGCTCGTGGCCTCCGGAGAGCTCCGTGTCCACGTCACCGACCGGCTCCCGATCCAGGAGGCCGCGCAGGCCGTCGCCGCGGTGCGCGCAGGAACCACCACCGGCAAGATCGTCCTGACCCACTCGCAGGACTGACGACCTGTTTAGGTCCGCAAGAATCGTCGGTGAGCTCCGGGCGCCATATGAGCATCATGGTGCGCATGAGAGAAACGATTGGTTCCTTCGACGTCGTTGGCCTGCCTCTTCGGACATCGAACCGAGAGGCGGCCCGTACCATTCCTCCTCACTGGCGGGCCGCTGCCGACGCCGGGCTCCTCGTACCCGAGAAGCCCGGTGTCGGCCCCGGCATCTATGCGGTCTATACCGACTACGAGACTCCCGGCGACGATGTCGACGGCGTCTACACCCTCGTCATCGGCAGACGCATCGAGGCCGGAGGTCCGGTTCCCCCTGGCCAGGTGACTGTCACGATCCCGAACTCCACTTACGACATCGTCACGCTGGCTGATGCTCGGCCGGAGAGTGTCTATGACGCGTGGGTGGATGTCTGGGCCCGCAAGGACCTGACCCGTGACTATCGTGCCGACTACGAGTACTACGCTCCGGATGGCTCGATTCACCTGTCCATTGGGGTCCTTTCGGACACATGAGGGCTGAGCAGTACCAACGCCAGCTCGACGTTGTCACCGACTACATCTATGCGCATCTTGACGAGGACCTCAGTCTGGAGACCCTCGCTCACGTCTCCGGGTTCTCCCGCTATCACTGGCACCGCATCTACCGGGCGGTGCGCGGGGATACGGCCGCTCAGACCGTACGCCGTCTCCGTCTGGAGCGGGCTGCCGCCATGCTCACAGAGACCTCGTGGCCGGTGGAACGGATCGCCTGGAAAGCCGGGTTCACCGGCACCGAAGTGTTCAGTCGAGCCTTTCTCCGCGCATATAGGACGACTCCCAGCCGATTCCGCATCGGTGGACGCCCGGCATCGATCGACTCACCAGTGACGAGTTGTGGTTCAGGATCGACGTCGTCGGTGAGTCAGGACCCGGGGTGGGCGGTGCGCGTGGAGACTCGCCGCGGCTATCGACTTGCCGTATCCGAGCACCGTGGTTCCTATATGGATATCGGCCGGGCCTTCAGCCGAGTCAGAGACCGTGTGGGCTCCGGGAGTCTGATGGTTGCCATCTATGAGGACGATCCCGACGCCGTTCCCCCGGCTGATCTGCGCTCGGCGGCTGGAACCGTCGTCGACCCCAGTACGAAGATTCCCCACGATCTTGCAGAGAGGGTGGTGCCGGCCGGCCGGTACGCGATTATGCGCTACATCGGCCCCTACTCCTCGATGCATGCCGCCTACCTGTGGCTCTACGGTCAGTGGCTGCCGGGCTCGGGCGAGGAGCCGCGAGATCATCCGATCATCGAGGAGTACCTCACCGACCCGGCAACCACCCCGCCTGTCGACGCTGTCACCGACATCCTCCTGCCGCTCCTGTGAGGCATCCGCACCGAGGGGGCACGCAGATGGGTGGCAGACACCGAGGTGTCTGCCACCCATCAAGATCGTCCTGACCCACGAGTCCCGTCAGGCATCGCGCCTGAGCGTCTGTCGTCCGGCGATGAGGACGCTTCCGGCGCAGCACAGTGCGATGACGACCAGGGCCGCGATCACCGGCATCGTATGCGGCCCCGTCGGCAGGAGCAGCGCGGTGGGAAGCCGACGGGACGTTCCCGGCACCTGGTTCATCACCGGCAGGACGAGGACCAGGAGGGTGGTCAGGGCAATCGCCGTCGTCGTTCGACGCAGACCTGCCGCAAGCAGGTGGCCGATACTCATCGCCATGACGATGTAGAGTCCACAGGCCGCCCACGTCCTGACCACCATGGCAAAAGGGGGACGTCCGATCGCACCGGCAGTCACGATGACGGTGAGGAGCAGGCCGCACGAGTACGTTGCCCATGCGATGAGCCAGTCGACGGCCAGACGCGGAAGCAGCACGGTGCTCAACCGGCGCACCCGGGTCCGGTAGAAGATCGAGGAGCCCGGGCGCGTGTCCCAACCGACTGAGGTGATCGCCACTGCGACCGTCACAATGAGACCCAGCTGCATGGCGGACTGGTTGAACAGCGAGACGGCATCGGCCGGTGTGGCCTGTGAGGCCGAGATCGTGAGCTGGTCGCTGCTCGCTGCGGCGCCGAGAATCTCAGGCATGTAGATCGCGAGTGCCGGACTGGACAGGCCGAAGAAGGCGAAGGCCACGAGTACCCCGAGACCGAGGCCGGAGCGCGCGAGCCGGCGCAGCTCGACTATGAGAGAGCTCGTGATGGAGGTCCTGGTGACGGAGGCCGTGGGCGATCGAAGCGGGGTGGACATCAGAACTCCTGTCTGGTGACAAGGTGGGCGAAGGACGCGTCGAGGTCGCGGCCCGTCAGCGTCACCTCGAGCGTGGGGACGTCCACCTGCTCCATGACCCGGGGAAGCAGGGCCGTCCCCATGTCGAGGCTCGGAAACCGGACCGTGCAGGTGGTTGTGGTCGGTGTGGTGAAGGAACCACTGGGGAACGCCTGACTCAGCCTCGTGGTCAGATGTGCCTGCTCGCCGGGCTCGTAGGGGTGAAGGAACCTGAGGGTCCAGGAGGGCTCGCGACCCGAAGTGAGGAGATCCGCCGTCGTGCCCTGGGAAATGACGCGTCCCTCACTGATGACGATGACATGGTCGGCCAGCTGCTCGACCTCACTGAGCAGATGGCTGGACAGGAGAATGCACCGATGCTGCTTCTGCTCCTGGATGAGGCGGCGCACGTCGGCGCGGCCGACGGGATCCAGGGCGCTGTTGGGTTCGTCCAGGATCAGCAGACCCGGGTCCAGAACGAGTGCTGCCGCGATCCCCAGGCGCTGCAGCATCCCTCTCGAGAAGTCGGCGACCCGTCGGTGGGCTACGCGGGTCAGCCCGCACTGATCCAGCGCCTCGAGGACACCGATGTCGCCGGAGGTGCCTGATAGTGCCAACGAGGTCTCCACGATCTCGGTTGCCGTCAACCATGACTCGAACTGAGGAACATCCGGGCAGTAGGCCACCGTCCGGCCAGGGGCGACCTCGATGTCGCCCTCATCGGCCGGGCACAGGCCGGCGATCACGCTGAACAGGACCGTCTTGCCGGCCCCGTTGGGTCCGATGACCGCCGTGACCGACTGGTCCTGGGCCTCCAGACAGATGTCATGGATACCGGCTCCATTGGCGAAGACCCTGCTCAGGTGGCTGACATGAAGAGCGGTGCCGGGAGGCATCACAGGTCTCCGTCGCTCAGCGTTGTTCCCCTGCCCCGTCCCAGGGCCAGGTAGGCGACCGCTCCGAGGGGGACGACGAGCACCACGATGAGAGCCCAGGCCGCCTTGGGCAGGTGCTTGACGTGGGAGCGTCTGACGATATCGATCAGGCATGCCACGATCACGATGGTGATCAGGACGATGACGGGGATCCAGATGGACGGATGGCCAGGAGCGTTCACGGTGAAGCTCGCTTTCTCGGTGAGGGGTGAGTGGGGAGGGTCCTGGTGGTGGTCAGTCGCTCTGCTCGCCGTCAGGCCGTGGGATCAGGACCGTGGTCAGCGTTCGACGCCGCCGGTCGTCTCCGGGCTGATTCCCCATCAGGTCTCGCAGAGCTCGGGAGACGGTGTTGAGAAACGCATCGACCTCCGCCTGAGTCGCCCAGAAGCTGGCCTGGGTGAAGTTCACCCGGTCCTCGGTGAGATCAGGGCGATCGCCATCGCGGATGTATGCGGCGAAGTCGCCGATGAGTCCGGTGGTGAAGACGGTGAACACCGTCATGAGCTCCTCGCGACTCAAGGAGTCGAGGTCCTGTGGGGTCGGGTTGGCCATTCCAGGTGCGACTCGATAGGTCTTCTCACTGGTCCCCCGGATCTGACGCTCCTGGGCCACCTCGATGAGTCCGTGCGAGGCGAGATGGTTGATGTGCCGATAGAGCGTCGCGATGGGGACGTCGGCAAGACGTGCCTGAAGCTGATGAGGTGTGAGGTCGCCGTCGGCGAGCAGTGTCTGGACGATGCGCAGACGAACCGGGTGCAGCAGTGCGGAGGAGGCCATGCCCGAACAGTATCAGTATCGATATTGAAAACAAAGTTGGCGGGTGCGGGAACGACTGACGGGCTGCCGATGCCGAAGCACCAGCAGCCCGTCAGCCGCGCTCATCCGCTGGGAGGATCACTCCCTCGTGGGCCCCTTGTCAGTCCATACCGCCTCGACGGCGTCGGTACGCCTGGATCGTCACGACCAGTGCGGTGATCCCCAGCACCGCCCCTCCACCGATGAGGAAGGTGTCAGCTGCGCTTCCTCCAGTGAAGGGGATGGCGGGAACCGCCGACTTGCGGTTGGAAATATTGCCCAGCGCTGCGACCTGGCCCTGAGTGGAGATGGTGATGGTGCGGGGGGTGGCGTCCAGGACGTAGCCAGTCGGCGCCTTGGTCTCAATGAGCTGGTAGGAGCCGTATTCCAGGTCCACCAGTTTGAAGACCCCGGGGTTCGCATCGGTGTCCAGGCCGCCCTGGGCGCAGGTGCCCACGCAGTCGGTGATGGTGCGGGCCCGGTCCGGCTGGGGCCTTCCGTCGGAGTCAAGGGGAATCAGCGACCACTGGGCGCCCTTGATGGCGTTGCCGCGCTCATCGGTCTTGGTCCAGGTGGCCGACCCCTTGATCCGGGTGTTGACGACCTGCCCCAGGTCGAGGGTGGGGGTGTTGTCGTCCTTACCGGCAGCGGGCGCTGATCCGTCCAGGGTCTTGGTCAGGGTGGTCTCAGAGAGGTGATAGCCGGTCGGCGCCTGGGTCTCGGTGAGGGAGTACTCGCCCCAGGTCAGCCCGGAGACCCTGAAGAACCCGGCACGAGGGTCTTGGTCCGCCGAGCCGTTGGGGCAGGTGGCCTGGCCGCCGGTGACGACGCAGTCGGCCACTTCCTTCTGGCCGCCGTTCAGTGATGTCGAGGCCAGTGTGAACATGGTCCCTGCCAGAGGCTTGCCGGCCTCGTCGACCTTGCTCCAGATGACCTGTCCGGGCAGTGCCGTGTTGACCATCGTGCACTGCATCCACTCGCCGGTGGCCAGGTCCAGGGTCTTCGAGGCGGCGTCGACGGTCGACGTCGGAATCCTGATATCTGATTTCGGGTGTGGTACGCAGGTGACGGTGGCCTTGTACCCGGCGGCCTTGGGCGACGACGAGGACTCGGAGAGAACCGTCTTGCCCTGGGGCAGGTAAGCGGCGTCGAAGCCGCCGGCTCCGGAGGCCGTTTTACCGCTCTTGGGAGAGGCGGTGAGCGTCCAGTCGTTGGCGGACAGGCCCAGGGGCCCGGCCGCGGTGTTATCCACCTGCTTGACCATGCTCAGGCTGGGCAGCTGGACCTGCACCTGGTGGTCCTCGACTTCGCCGTTGAGTGCGATACCGGTGGGCTGAGGGTCCTCAGCTGCCTGACCGTTGGCCAGGTTGCCGGTGATGCGCAGACGCATGAAGGTGGCGGCGCCGTTCCCGTTGATGGTGCTCCGCTTGGCGTCCTGGGGGACGGTCCAGGTCAGGGTGGCCGTGCCGGTGCTGGAGCAGGAGGTCACCTCGGAGCGCTCGCCGGCAGAGAAGGTGCCGTCCCGGTTCCAGTCCACCCAGCCGGCAACCTTGGTCTGGTTGCCCGAGCAGGTGATCTCCTGGCTCCACTTCTTGCCGATGTCGGTCCAGATGACGCGGTCCCAATCAGCAGGGAGGGCGTCCTCGTCATCAATGTCATCACTGTCGTCGCCTGAGGCGTCAGTGGTGTAAGGGATGCTGCTGTTGTGGTCCGTCAGGGAGCCCAGGCGCACGACGGCGGAATTGGTGGTGGCCACGTGCTCTTGATCAGCGGCCTGACTCAGGTTGTACCAATCGCCGGGGTCGCCCTCGTACGGTGTCGTACCGCGGGCGATGTTGAGCTGTCCGCTGTCAGACAGCTCCCCGCCGTTCCATGCGGGCTGGAACACGCTGCCGGCGGTGCCGTAGCTCTCAGGTGCGTCGCCGTAGTCCATGTAGGAGACGATGCCGAGGGCGACGGCGCCCTTACCGCCTCCGTGGATCTCAACGTAGCCACTGCGGGTGTTGCTCAGAAGCATGACCGAGGAGGGGCCATAACCCGGGTTGAAGAACGAGCTGCACTCGGCGTTGTCCGGGCGGAACTTCAAGCCCGACCTGTAGCCGAAAGGTGTGGAGACGTTAACTTTTCCCACCCAGGAACTCGTCTTGCACCCTTCTGTCCGGGCGCTCTCCAACAGACGGAAGGAAATGTCCTGGTTGGAGGCGTAGGGAAGCGGCGAAACAGAGATGTACTCCTTCTGGCCGTGCGGGTTGTGCCAGCTCGAGGACTCCGCATCGGCGAAAACCATGCCCTCCATGGGAACCTCCACCTTATTGGGGAGACTTTCCAATTGGCTCTTCGCGGGTTTGGAGGCGGAGGTGACGAGGTAGGAACTGCATTCGACCTGGAACTGGTGGGTTGAGGAGTCCTGCAGGTTGGCAATACCCAGGGGGAGGTTGGATGAGGTCACGTAGGGACTTTTGGCAGCCCCGGCCGTGTAGTTCGTGCCGTCATTATAAAGATGAGGCAGGCCATCTCCTCTCCAGCTACCCGGTTTGTATCCGATACTCAGACCCCGATCCGTGGGTAGACCCGACTCTTTTCTCCCTACAGCAGTGGTCCGCACGTTGGACACGGTGCAACGACTGGTGCGCCACATATTGCCGGAGACCTGTGTCGGAGTCGACCAGACCACGCCGGTGCTTCCATCAGGAAGGATGGTCGCGCCTCTGCCCGCCACGGTGTTGGTCATCTCGGTCCAGTCGATCCAGTCGATCACCTGACTGAATTTTCCTGACCCCCCGGCAGAATTGCCGTGAATGGCTTCGGCCGGGGGTGCTGGAAGTGTTGCCGTGCCGAGTGCGGCAGCGATCAGAGCCACTGCCGAGACGGCGGCACCACTCTTCAGTCTCTGACGAGACTGGCGTGATGACTGACGCGATGACGTCAGTTCCCGCCGGTGTGAGCGGACGAAAAGTCGGCGAAGCATGAAGCGCTACCTCAGTCTCAGGGGTATGGGCCTTGACACGGTAGCATCAAGAAATTCTATGGAGAGCCCGCCCAAGATCCCTGCAACTCAACAGCAATCAATATTACGGTCGAGTGTCGACAAAGAATTACGTCGTCGGTCGAAAAGTAATGCATCGGTGTTCTTTTGCATCAGCAATGCGCGCACGGCCGTGGTGTGAAGAGCTCCGCTCAGATCTGTCTCCACTGACGTGATGCCGTGAAGAACCGTTGAGGCGCTGGAGTGAAGGGCTGCGCCGTCGGACGGGACTGCTTAGGATAGGCCAGGCTCAGTTACCACCTGGTTGCAGAAGGATGAGGTCATGTCACAGCCATGGAAGATCTACGACGCGCTTCTTGACGGACTGCCTGAGGACGTCGTCGTGCGGACGTCGGGCCAGGGGCCCCGCTGGAGCCGCGTCCTCAACTCCGCCGGCGGTGTCGGCACGGCCTGGACCATGGACGTGCGCAGCCGCCCGGCCCTCAGCGACGACGGACCGCTCGATGGGCGGCCGCTGCGCGACGTCGGTGCCCTGGTGAAGTCCTGGAACCTGGCTGAGGCCAGTATCGGCCAGGCCGCCATCAACTCCTGGTACTCGCGGGAGGAGACGGCCGCAGCCAACGGTTTCGAGCCAACCGGTGAGGGACTGACCTGGCGCCAGGTCTTCGACCCCTACCAGGAGATGATCGTCGGCAAGAGGGTGGCGGTCATCGGGCACTTCCCCTTCGCCGAGGCCGCCCTGGCCGGTGCCGGTGAGTACATCTGTCTTGAGCGCAACCTTCAGCCCGGCGACTGGCCGGACAGCGCCTGCGAGTACGTCCTGCCCGAGTGCGACCTCGTCTTCATCTCGTCATCGAGCTTCGTCAACAAGACCGCGCCGCGCCTCATTGAGCTCTCCCGTGACGCGCACACCGTCCTGGTCGGTCCGTCGACGCCGCTCAACCCGGTTCTCCTCGACTACGGCGTGGACACCATCACCGGTTTCGTTGCGGCGAGGTCCCTCGGCGACCCCGCCTCCCTGGCTGAGATGGTCCCGGCCGGCGACATCGGTCCCGGCTTCCGGGTTCACCGTCATCGGGTCTGAGCCGGCCCATGCCGGCTCCGGCCACCGGCGCGACGGGGCTGGCGATCCCCGTCCGCCGTTGACACCGGGGCCTGCCGGCAGGACATCGACCGCACTCCAAGTCCCATGGAGTGATCACAGAAACGACGACGGCGCCGCGCAGGTGGAAACCCGCGCGGCGCCGTCGTCGACGGAACTGGGGCCGTCAGGCCTGAGCGTCCTCGGGGCTGATGCCGTAGCCGGCCTCATCCTCGGTGGAGTCGGCCCAGTACTCCTCGGCCCACGGGTCCTCAACCGGCTGGCTACGACGCCACACGACGTAGGCGCCGGCAGCGGCCGCGCCGGCGACGGCGAGCCAACCCAGGGTCTTGAGCACGCGGTGCTTCTTCTGCTTCTTCACGGGAACCTCCAATGCGGCGGACTTTGCGGCAACAGCCACGCGCTGGGCGCGCTCTGTCAGGGTACCGTCCGTACCTGCGGCAGCCTGGGCAGCCACGGCGGCGCGCTGCGCACGCGGGATGTAGTCCTCGACAACCCGGTGGCGGGCATCGTGGACCACCGGCTCCAGACGCTCCTGTGCGTCCTTGGCGGCGCGGGCCACACTCCCGGCGGCCTTGCTGACGTGGGGAGCCGCCCACTGGGCTGCCTTCTCAGCCTGGCCGGCGACGGACCCGGCGAAGGATGCTGCCTCCTTGCGCAGATGAGTGGTGTCGAGTTTCTTGTCGCAGCATGTCTTCGTCAGGCAGGACATGGTTGCCTCCCAGGTTGGAAACGGATACAGGCGGTTGTTGTGCAACGTGCACCAATGGTCGCACCCTCGAGCGGCCTGGCCCACACGATGTCCAGACGTTTTGCCTGGGGTGAACAGCGCCGCACGCCGCCCAGGGTTCATACCGATGTGCTCAGGACCGTGTCACCATGGCACCCATGGAAGCGACTCTTCACACCAACCTCGGTGATATCCGCCTGGAGCTCTACCCCGAACAGGCTCCCGAGACCGTCTCCAACTTCGTGGGGCTGGCCACTGGCCAGAAGGCTTGGACGGATCCTCGCACCGGCGAGGAGTCTCACGCCCCGCTGTACGACAACGTCATCTTCCACCGTGTCATCCCCGGCTTCATGATCCAGGGCGGTGACCCGCTGGGTGACGGCACCGGGGGCCCCGGCTACGTCTTCGACGACGAGATCGACGCCTCCCTGACCTTCGCCGCCCCCTACGTCCTGGCCATGGCCAACGCCGGCCGCCGCCTGGGTAAGGGCACCAACGGCTCGCAGTTCTTCATCACCACTGCCCCCACCGAGTGGCTCCAGGGCAAGCACACGATCTTCGGCGCCGTCACCGACGAGGCCTCCCGTGCCGTCGTCGACGCGATCTCCGGCGTGGAGACCGACCCACGTGACCGCCCGGTGCAGGAGGTCATCATCACCTCGGTGGACATCACCGAGTAGTCCCCCAGGAGGGGATGGACGGCCGCTCAGCCTCGGCCGACCTGCCACCGCGCCGCTACCGAACCACCGGAATCGGGTGTGATTCGCCCCTGTGACGCCGCCGGGACCCGCGTCCCGGCGGCGTCGTCGTACCCGGTCCACCTGTCACAACACACTCAGCCCCGATCATCCGCACAGGAGTATCCGATGACCTCGACGAACTCGTTCGCACAGCAGGCACCGCCGGTGTGCCCGCGGCACCCGGACACGGTGGCCTACGTGCGCTGCCAGCGCTGCGACCGACCCACCTGTCCCACCTGCCAGGTGCCCAGCTCCGTGGGGGTGCACTGCGTGGACTGCGCTCGTCGGTCTCAGGCCGGTCGACGCCAGGCGCGCACGCTGCTGGGTGGGAACATGGTCTCCGGCGCCCTCGTCACCAAGATCCTCCTCGGTCTGTGCGTCGTCGTCTACGCGCTTCAGGTCCTCGCCCCCGGCCTGGCGACGCAGTCGCTGGATTTCCGGCTGGGCTTCCTGCCGGTACTGGCAGCCCACGAGCCCTGGCGGTTCCTGACCACCGCCTTCCTCCACGCGAACTACATGCACCTCGGCTTCAACATGTGGGCTCTGTGGGTGCTGGGCGGCACCCTTGAGCCGGTGCTCGGGCGGTGGCGCTTCGCCAGCGTCTACCTGCTCAGTGCCCTGGGCGGCTCGACGGCGATCTACTGGCTCTCCTGGCCGGGCACCGAGTCCTGGATCACGCTGACGGTGGGGGCCTCGGGAGCGGTCTTCGGCCTGTTCTCCGCCATGTTCATCGTGCAGCGGCGCTTTGGACGAGACACCTCGGGGATCGTGGCGCTGGTGGCGATCAATGCCGTCGTCTCCTTCCTGGGCGCCAACATCTCCTGGCAGGGGCACCTCGGCGGACTCCTCGTCGGAGGGATCGTCTCGGCGATCTACGCCTGGGCTCCTCGGGGGAGGCGAAAGGCCGTGGGGATTGCCGGAACCATCGCGGTCGTGGTGGCTCTTGTGGCGCTCAACATTCTTCGGGCCTTCCTCGCCTGAGACGCCGTCCGCGGTCCGCACGGTCGTGAATGACACAGGTGGAAGAACACCGCTGTGGTTCATCCACATCTGTGGACACAGGTGTGGAAACACAAGCATGTAGTTATCCACAGGTGTGTCCACACATGGGGAAAGTCGACGTGGGTTGTGGGGAGTTGGTTGTCCACGGATCCACAGGAGATCTGTGGAAGACGGGGGAGGAGTGGGCCGGAGCCGGCGTTGAACCATGACCTCCTGGCCCCTGGGCGGGAGCTGGAAGTGGCCGGGCAGGGGAAGGTGGGGCCGGCCCGGGGTGAGGGCGCCCGGCTTCGCCGCCAGGGGCCCGTGGAGTCAATCAGGCCCGCGGCCCGTCGTGGACTCCGGGACAACCAGCCCGCCCCGGTCTCCTGCCCGAGCGAGCGTCTCAGAAGTGAGGAGACACGACAACGACAAGGCCCCCGAGCCGGTGCTCGGGGGCCTTCGCGGATGTCTGTTCACATGAGCATCTGAACTGTCACTTCCAGCGCAACAGACCGAGGAAGCCAGACATCATGATGAGGAAGCCGATGTAGAGGTTGCCGTTGTACAACCAGTCATACATGTGATGCTCGGTGAAGTAGGGCAGCGGGTACTTGCCGTCGAAGAGGTAGGTGGTGACAACCCACAGCAGGCCGATGACCAGGAGCGACACCATGGTGGGGGCGTACCAGCGCGGCGAGGCGGTGTCCTTGATCTTCTTGGGTGTGCGCGATACCCGGTTCGCCGCAGCGCGCGACTCCTCCTCGAGAGCCTTGGCCGCCTTGGCTGGGTTGCCGGAGCGCTCAGGGTGCTTCTTCTTCGATTTCGACGACGAGCTCTTCTTCGAGCCCTTGTCCTTCTCAGTGCCCTTCACGCTGTTCTTGCCGGAGCTCTTCTTCGAGACCTTCTCCGAGCTCTTGTCGGCGTCGTCCGTTGTGGACTTCTTCTCCGAGGCCACCCTGGGTCTCCTCACTGGTTGGGGGATGGTGGCATGAGACCACCGCAATACATCCGGCCCTAGCCTAGGACATGCTGTGAAGCTTCCTCACGGTGCACCCTGTGATGAGTCCACCACTCCTGGCTGGTCATGTGGGGGGTGTGCCCCCTTAGACTGGCCGCTAGCCCGATGATGCCCTAGTTCTGAGGAGGGGCGATGACTGGAGGAGGTCTTGTGCGACACCGAGCGCCCGGCCAGAGTCGTGCTGTCCGAATCTTCAACGGCGCCTTGACCGGAATCGGCGAGCTGCTCATCACCGCTGGCCTCGTCGTCGCCCTTTTCCTGTGCTGGCAGCTGTGGTGGACCGGCATTGACGCCAACGCGAGTGCGCAGGCGGTGGCCACCCAGTTCCATGAGAAGCAGGTCGAGTCACCTCAGAAGGCGGGCGAGAAGCACACCGACGCCCCGCCCGTCATGGAGCAGGTCGGCTACGGCGAGACCATCGGGATGCTCGTCGTCCCCAAGTGGTACGGCGTCACCAACAACAACATGCCCATCATGGAGGGCACCGGATCCGACGTCCTGGACCAGGCCGCGGCGGGCCACTACACCAACACCCAGCAGCTCGGAGAGCTCGGCAACTTCGCGATCGCCGGGCACCGCCGCACCTATGGCAACTCCTTCCGCCGCATCGACCTGCTCCAGGAGGGTGACGAGATCATCGTCTCCACCGCCAAGACCTGGTACGTGTTCAAGGTGACCGGTCACGAGCTCGTCCAGCCCGAGCAGGTCGAGGTCATCGCCCCGGTGCCCAACCAGCCGGACGCCCAGCCCACCGACCGATACATCACGCTGACCACCTGCCACGGGTCGACCGCCGGTGAGTTCGGCAATGACCAGCGCTGGATCGTCCACGCGAAGTTCGCGTACTGGATGGACCGCTCCGAGGGCCGTCCGGACTCCGTGCTCAACGATCCGGGGGTCAACTGATGTACGGCTTCATCTGGCGGCACCTGCCGGGGCCTGCGTGGCTCAAGGCCATCGAGTCGCTCATCCTCATCGCCGGGATCGTCTACGTGCTCATGCAGTACGTCTTCCCCTGGGCCAACGCCACCTGGCACCTGTCCGGCAACGCCGACGTCGGCTGACGCCCGCCTCAGACCTCACGGAAGCCCCCGCAGGCACCGGAATGGGAGCCGGCGGGTAGGAGGCCGGGGCGTCCAGATCCGTGACAAAGGCTCGTACTGCTCTCATCGAGACGGAGCGCGTGTGGGGAACAGGAATCCTGTTCCCCACACGCGCTCCGTCGTCGTCAGCGAGGTGGCGTGCGGCCGGGCCCGCGGGAGGTCGGTGCGGGCCCGGCGCGACGGCGCTCAGGCCAGCGATGGCTGGAGGCCGAGCGTGCCCACGAGGTGCTCGCGGTAGGCCGGAGAGCTGACCTTGTCCAGCCAGGCGCGGGCCTCGGCCAGGCGGCCCTCGATGTTCAGGCGCTCGACGACTTCCTCATTGTTCTCCGCGGTGTAGAAGCGGGTGAGGTCCTCGATGGCCTGGTGGGCCTGGCGGGTGTCGCGGGCGACCTTGGCGTCCAGGCGCTCCGCGTACCACGACGAGCTCAGGATGTTCTCGCGCTCGAACAGGGCGCGGAACTCCGGGCTCGTCAGGTCCCAGCCCTCGCGGGAGGTGCCGTCGATCATGATCTCCAGCAGGGCCCGCAGTGGCGGCACGGCCCACTCGATGGAGCCGTCGGCCCGGTAGTGCTCGGCCACCACCTTGTGGGTGGTGACGATGATGTCCACCGAGTCGGCGAAGACCGCCTCGTCCTGCAGCTCGGGACGCAGCATCTCCTCGGTGAAGACGACGTCGGGGTGCAGGAAGATCCGGCCGAAGAAGGTCGAGGCGAAGGCCTGGTTCATGCGGTAGCCCAGGCGCGAGGCCTGGACGGTGCGGCCCTCGTACTCGAAGTCCTCGATGCGCTCGAGGTAGCCGCCCTCGACGAGGTGGTGGGCGTCTCGCTCCTCAACGCTCATGCGGGAGAAGATCTCCGGGATGAGCAGCGAGATGTCGTGGGCCACCTGGACCTTCGGGCCGATGTAGCCGGCCGAGGACAGCCAGCCGTCGTAGCCGCTGAGGGCGTAGGACAGCAGGGCCGCGTTGAGGTCGTAGATGGCCGGCAGCGCGTTGAACGGGGACTTGGTCAGCGCCCCCTCACTACCGGCGCCCGTCGTCGAGGGGGACTTGCCGGTCATGGACGAGATGAACTCCATGAACAGCTCGGGCAGCTCCATGTAGTGCAGCGGGTTGTAGGCGCACAGCGGCGGAACCCCGTCCTCGGGCGGGTTGTTGCGGCGCCCGGCGGCGACGACGTCGACGCTGTGGCGCAGCGGTGCGTCCAGGGGCACGTCCCGGAAGAGGTGGTTGGTCAGGTCCGCCAGCGCCACATCCTTCGGGTTGGCGATGTCGGGACGCACTTGGAGGTAACGGGGGTTCTTGGTGGGGGCGCCGTTGACCAGGCGCGGGTCGGCCGTGGAGACCCAGTAGGTCTGCTCGGCGGAGTCCTCGGCCTCGGGCAGGGCCGCGGCGCGGGCCACCAGGTCCTGCATGGGCTGGGTGAAGCGGGACAGGCCGGGGGCGTCGGCCGCCATCGCCCGCGCGTCGGCGGGCGTGAGCGGCTGGAAGTTGGAGATGAACAGGTCCGCCTGCGCATCCGACATGTCCGACTCGGTCTGCTTGTCGTAACCGCGCACGATCGCGTCGTCGGGCCGCTGGAAGAGCAGGGACTCGCAGTTGGTGACGAACTTGCGCGACAGCTCCGAGTCCGGGGTGGAGACCAGTCCGCCGGGGGCCACGATGGAGGCGGTGATGTCGTCCTCGGTCTGGACCTTGGCCGCCGGCGAGAAGTCCGGGCGCAGGGACAGCAGACGCCAGGCGCCGTCGTCCTCGAAGCCCACGCGCAGCATGTTGACCTTGATGACCTCACCGTCCAGGCGCAGGGAGTTGCCCTTGCGGCCGTTGATGATGCCCACGGAGAAGTGGCTGCGCCAGTCCTCGCCCCAGCTGGGCTGGTAGAAGCGCTTGACGGTGAAGATGAGCTCCTTGATGTGGGCCGGGATCGACTCCAGGAAGGCGTTGTACTCCTCGGTGTACATCGACGACGGCGTCAGCAGCTTGATGACGCTTCCCAGCGAGCGGCGCTCGGAGAGGATCGAGCGGTGGTTGTCGCTCTTGTTGGCCGGGTCGACGAAGCGGTCGGCGTAGTTGCCGTCGAGGATCGTCTGGACGGCGTCGAAGTCCTCGTCGACGTCGCCGACGTAGGCCTCACCGAAGACGAAGGCGTCCAGGAGGGACTTGGAGATCTCCGACTTGCCGCCGCCGGAGACGGTGGCCGGCTTGTGGGCCTGCGTGGACCAGGGGGCGGTGCCCACCAGGTGCCACTGGGTGGCGTCGCCCTCGCGGTGCTTGGCGTGGACCCGGTAGCCGTTGGGGGCCACGTAGGTGTTGCTCACCAGCAGCGGGATCGAGGCCTCCTGGCCGTCGGGGCCGGTCCAGGTGATCGTCTGGTTGCGCATGGAGTAGTGGGCGCCGGCGGGGACCAGCACGATGGTCGGGTCGTCGACCACGACGGCGGAGCCGTCCTCGCGCACCTCGAAACGGCCGGGATTGCGCTCGACGACGTGCTCGAGGGTCAGGCTCTCGGGCGTGTGGGTGTCGGTGTACTCCTGGCTCAGGTTGTAGCGCGGGTAGGCGACGGCGCCGCCGGCGTGCTCCTCCTCCACGCAGCCGAAGAGGTTGGCCGAGTACCCGATCTGGGTCTTGACCTCCTTCTTGCAGTAACCGAAGTAGTTGTCCGCGATGACGGTGACGATGACGCCGCGCTCGTCGCGGGCCACGCACTTGAAGGCCTTGCCGCCGTTGTAGAGCTCGGCCTCGTCCTTCCAGCACTGGCCGTCGCGGCGCTGGCGCTCGGTGGCCTCCTCCCAGGAGGGCAGGCCCAGCTCCTTCTTGGTCAGGGTGGTCAGGTGCGGGGCGAGAATGACGCAGCCGGTGTGACCGGTCCAGGACTCCGGGGCCAGGGAGGAGTCGTTCTCCGGCAGGTAGGGGTCGCCGCCGTTGCCGAAGATGCCCTCGACGAAGTCCAGGTTGGAGACCAGGCCGCCGGGGGCGATGAAACGGATCTCCATGGAGCGCTCGGCGGAGAAGCCGGGGACCTCGGGCACGACGACGGGGCGCAGCAGCAGGGACACGAAGCAGCGCGCCGGATCCTCCTGCCGGGAGGCCCAGGGCAGGGTCAGCAGGTCCTCGGGGGCCTCCACGGCGTGGGCCAGCAGGCGGGCGAAGACGTCGCGCGGGACGGCGATCTTGTCGTCGGGGATCGGCAGGCCGCCCTCGGCGACGTGGAAGACGCCGGCGGTGGTGCGGCGGTCGTTGCGGGGATTGTGCAGGACGCCGCCGAGCACCCGGTAGCTCTCGACGTAGTCGGAGGTGAAGCTGGTGGAGTCCGCCGGCAGGGACAGTGCCCGCGCCAGACCCGGCTGGTCCAGGACGAAGGTTGAGCGGGGCAGCCTTGGGGTGGCGGCCGCTCCCTCCAGGTAGGAGTCGAGGAAGGTCTGAATGCGCTGGTCAGCGGCACAGGGGCGGTGGGCCAGGCGGCGGGAGAGCTCGCGCTGGCGAGCCAGGATCGGGGACATGAGACGGTCCGCCTCACTCTGCTTGACCTGTGCCGGGGCGGAGATCCCCAGCAGCTCCAAACGCAGGGCGATGGCGGAAGTGGTGGCCGCGTCTGTTGTTGTCATGGCACGAGCCTAGACAGACGCGACGACACGACCCTGTTACGTTCTACCCAGAAGGACGGCTTCAGTGGTGTGTTCGACGTCGCACCTGCCGGCCTGCGTTTGCTGTCCGCGTCGAGTGGCAGGTACGACGTCGAGTGCTCAGGACAGGAGCATCTGGGACAGTGCGGTGCCCACGATGCAGGAGGTGAGTACTCCAATGAGCCCGGGCACCAGGAAGGAGTGGTTGATGACGTACTTGCCGATGCGTGTGGTGCCGGTGGGATCGAAGCCGATCGCCGCCAGGTCCGAGGGGTACGTGGGCAGGATGAAGTACCCGTAGGAGGCGCCGATGAACCCGACGACGACGACCGGGCTCACCCCGAGCGACAGGGCCATGGGGGCGACGATGAGCAGGCCGGCCGCCTGGGAGTTCACCAGCTTGCCGATGATGAACAGGACGATGGCGTACATCCACACGTGTTGGGACAGGACGCCCGCGAGGCTGTGCTCCAGGCTCTCCAGGTGGGCGTGGACGACCGTCTCGGTCATCCAGGCGACCCCGAAGATGGAGAACATGGCGGTGGCCCCGGCCTTGAACACGGCGGTGGAGGCGATCTTGCCGGCTTGCACCTTGCAGGTCAGCAGGATGAGTGCTCCGGCGGCGAGCATGACCATCTGGATGACCAGGTTCATGCTCAGGCGCTCCAGCGCGCCGTCGTCGCCCGTGGGGAACTGGGGACGCAGCACCTCGAAGGCGCCCAGGATGACGACGGCGGCGATGGCGCCCAGGAAGATCCAGGTGGCGCGGTAGGCCTCGGATGGGAACGCCTTGCCGATGAGGGTCTCGGAGCTGGATTGAACGGCGGCGCGGAACTCCGGGTTCTCCAGGCGCTTCTGGTACTCCTCGTCCTTGTCCAGGTCCTTGCCCCGGCGCATTGACCACAGGGAGGCCAGGAGCACCCCGCACAACGACGCCGGGATGGAGATCGCCAGGATCTGGAGGACCGACCAGTGCCGGTCGGTGTTCTTGGCGATGATGGAGACGATCGAGACCGTGGCGACCGAGACCGGTGAGGCCGTGATGCCCATCTGGGCGGCGACCGAGGAGGCGGCCATGGGACGTTCGGGTCGGATGTCCTTCTTGATGGCGATGTCCGCGATGATCGGGAGCATCGTGTAGACGACGTGGCCGGTCCCGCACAGGACGGTGAGGAACCAGGTGACGCACGGCCCCAGGATGGTGATCTGCTCGGGATGTCGGCGCAGGACCCGTTCGGCCACCTGCATCATGACGTCCAGGCCGCCGGACTGCTGGAGGGTGGCGGCGCATCCGATGACGGCCAGGATGGTGAGGATGACGTCGACAGGGGCCTCGCCCGGCTCCAGGCGGAAGCCGAAGACCAGAACCAGCAGCCCGATCCCGGCGATGAGACCGAGGGCGATCCCGCCCTTCTTCGCCCCAATGATGAGGCAGGTGAGGATGATGACGACTTGAAGGATGATGCTGAGGGTCTGAAGGGTTGAGCTGGCGTCCATGGCGGATCTCCCCGGTTGAGCCGGACGGGCGAGGGTCGGTGCTTCTCGAGCAGGCGAGGAGCCGATGCGTGAAACTGACCACCTGTCAGGGTTCGGCTCAGTGTCTCACCAGCAGTCGGGGACCATTGTCCTGGTGGATATCGGCTGTTTTCGGAGTGCTTCGTTGCGGTCTGGGCGCGAACTCACATTCTGGTTCCCGCTGCACTATCACCGGCCACCAAAGCGCATGAGTGCACTGTTCGGAGCGATTTAGGTGACATCCAGATAACGTGAGTCGGCGGCGTCATGGCTGGTTCCCAGGCCCGCATCGCTACCATCACTGCCCTCTGTTCCCCCATACTGGACGTATGTCGGTGCCCGATGTGGCTTGTCCGCAGCGATCACTCCCGATCGCCGTCGGCGGTCCCGCAGGATGGTGACCGGCGTCCGAGTCGGCGCCAGCAGCCAACATCGGTCATGATTAGGACCTCACGTCGCAACCGGAGCGTTATCCCCCGCGCCGTTGCGGCACCCAGTCACCTTGGTGACAGTCAACCGAAACGAGGAGCGCGTGGCAGAAGGCACGAATGGGAGCGGACCCAGCCGCCCCGTCGGCAACAAGCCGACCCGAGTGACCGGCGCCGGTCGGCAGACCCTGGGCAGGGTCTCGGGGGCTGGTAAGAAGCCCGGAAAGGAGCGCAAGCGGTCAAAGGCCGAGCGCTCCAAGGACGCCGCCTCGGGGCGCAAGCGCCGTTTCTTCAACTACCCCCGCGCCGGTAAGGGGCGGATTCACCGCTGGATCCCCAGCTGGCGATTCGTTCTGGGCGTCTTCCTGCTGGGAGTGCTCAGCACCATCGGCGCCTTCATGTGGGCCTACAACACCATCAAGGTGCCCAAGCCCAGCGAGTTCGCGCTGGCTCAGAGCAGCACGGTCTACTACGCCGACGGAACCTCGGAGATGGGGAAGTTCGCCGAGATCAACCGGCAGTCCGTGGATGCCTCCACCCTGCCGGACTACGTGGGCAACGCGGTGGTGGCCTCTGAGGACCGCACCTTCTACTCCAACAAGGGCGTCGACCCCAAGGGCATCGCGCGCGCCCTGGTCAACAATCTGCGCGGAGGCGACACCCAGGGCGCCTCGACCCTGACGCAGCAGTACGTGAAGAACTACTACGTCGACACCACCAGCTCCTACACCGGCAAGTTCAAGCAGGCCATCATGGCCATCAAGATCGACCGGGAGAAGCCCACGAAGGAGATCCTGGGCGACTACCTCAACACGGTCTACTACGGCCGCGGCGCCTATGGCATCGAGGCGGCCTCGCAGGCGTTCTTCGGCAAGCCCGCCAAGGACATGACCCCCTCGCAGGCCGCGCTCCTGGCGGGGATCCTGCCCTCCCCCAGTGCCTGGGATCCGGCCGAGAACCCGGACAAGGCCCAGGAGCGGTGGGGACGAGTCCTGCAGTTCATGCTCGACGACGGCTACATCACCCAGGCTCAGTACAGCGAGGCCAAGCAGACGGGAATGCCGAAGACCGAGGAGTCCCAGACCAAGCAGGTCTACGCCGGCACCAACGGTTACCTGCTCCAGATGGTGCGCTCCGAGCTCGAGAACAAGGCGAAGATCTCGCCGGAGCAGATCGACACCGGTGGCTTCAAGATCGTCACCACGATCAACAAGAAGGACCAGGAGGCCGCGGTCAACGCGGTCAAATCCCTGCCGCCCGGCGCCTCTCCGAACCTGCGCAAGGCGCTGGTGTCCATCGATCCCAAGACGGGTGGCCTGCTGGCGCTCTACGGGGGTGACGACTACCTGACCAGCCAGGTCAACACCTCAACCGATGCCATCGCCCAGGCCGGCTCCACCTTCAAGCCCTTTGCGCTGGTGGCCGCCCTGGAGAACGGGTGGTCCTTGAACAGCGGTTATCCGGCCACTTCGCCGATGACCATTGAGGGTCATGAGTTCCAGAACTTCAAGAACGTCTCCCTGAAGTGGGCCAGCCTCACCCAGGCCACGGAGCAGTCGCTCAACACCCCCTACCTCCAGCTCAATCAGGAGCTCATGAATGCTGAGGACCTCGAGGAGGGGATCACGGCCAAGGTGGCGAACCGTGCCGGCTACCCGGAGTCGACCGAGGGGTTGAAGACCCCGGAGCAGCGGACTCTCGTCCAGAACGTCCTCGGGTCGGCCTCCCCGCACACGATCGACATCGCTACGGCCTACTCCACTTTCGCCGCGCAGGGCATCAGGCGCGACACCCACATCGTGGCCTCCCTCAAGAACCCCGATGGCTCGGACCGCTACGCGGCGGACACCAAGGGTCATCGAGAGTTCGATGAGGACGTCATGGCGGACACGACCTACGCCCTCCAGCAGGTCGTCTCCGGTCCGAACGGTAGTGCGGACAAGGTGGCCGCCCAGATGGATCGCCCGGTCGCCGCGAAGACCGGATCGTCGTCGGACAACAAGTCCGCCCAGTTCGTGGGCTTCACTCCGCAGGTGGTGACTGCGGTCACCCTCTACCAGACCGGAGCGGACGGCTCGGAGGAGTCGATTGAGCCCTGGGGCGACTATGAGGAGATCACCGGCTCGACCTATCCGGCGGACATCTTCATCAACTACATGACGGTCGCCCACGAGGGGCTTGAGGTCGAGGAGTTCCCCCAGCCGGCCGAGCTGCTGGCCACCCGTGGCGGAACGGTTCCTCAGACCGCCAAGCCCACCGGTGAGCCGGAGGAGGAGGCGACTGCGACTCCCACTGCTCCGCCCGAGGCGACTGCGACCCCCACCCCGCAGCCGACCGCCGAGCCGACGCCGCAGGGCACCCCGCAGCCTGAGGGCGGGCAGAAGACCGAGCCACCGGACTCCGAGAAGAAGCCTGGAGGAGGCCAGGACGACAGCGGTGACGACGACCAGAACGGTAATGGCGGCGGCCAGGGCGGCGGCAACAATGGCGGC
>NZ_MSKL01000013.1 GCF_001937665.1 Actinomyces oris
AGCCCGTCGTCGCAGCCCAGCGGCGATCCGAGCTCGGACCCGTCGTCGTCGGCGTCGAGCTCACCGGGTGAGACATCCTCCAGCTCCCCGAGCACCCAGCCGTCCCCGACCCCGGTCGATGACCGGGCCAAGCGCCTGAAGGACCGCAATAACGGCAGCGCGGGGACCACCGAGGAGCCCGGCGGCAGCGGCGGAGGCGGGAAGCCCTGGTGAGCGGCTCCGACACGGTGAAGGCCTCCCGTCTCGTCGTGGCGGCCGCGGTCCTGGACGACCTGAAGCATCCGACGGCGCTGCTGTGCGCGGCCCGCTCCTACCCGCCCGAGCACGCCGGTCAGTTCGAGCTTCCCGGCGGCAAGGTCGAGCCCGCCGAGCGGCCCGAGCAGGCCCTGGCCCGCGAGCTGGACGAGGAGATCCGCCTGAGTGCCCGCCTGGGGCCCGAGCTCATCGCTCCCCGGGAGCTGGAGGTTCCGGCACCGCCGGACGGCGGTCCCGGCGACGACGCCCCGGCGTGGCCGGCCATGCACGGCTTCAGGATGCGAGTGTGGCTGGCCGAGCCCGCCCGCCCCGGGGACCGGGGCAGAGCCGGGACCGACCACCAGCGGCTGGAGTGGGTGCGCCTGGACCCACCGGATCGGCTGCGCCGGCTGCCGTGGCTCGAGGCGGACCTGCCCATCATCGACGCGCTCGTGACCGCCCTGGGGCGCTGATGGGGGCCGAGACGATGGCGACGGGGCCGAGCCCTCGGGCCGACCGTCCCAAGGGCCGCGCGCTCGAGGGGCGTCAGCAGGGCCGCCCTGTCACCCCTGCACAGTTTCCTGACACTTCTATCACTCGCGTCATCTCGTAAGTTAGGGTTGCCTCATGCCGAAGATCCTGGGTTCCTCACTGGCCGAGCATCGAGAGCGTACGCGCACGGCCCTGTTCCAAGCCCTCTCCGAGCTCATGAGCCGGCGCAGCTTCGACAAGATCACCCTGTCCGACGTCGCCAACCACGCGGGTGTGGGGCGCACAGCCGTCTACAACCACTTCGCGGACAAGGAGGACCTCCTCCTGGCCTTCATGGAGCACGAGGCCGGCCGCTACGCCGAGGAGCTCTCCCGGGCGCTGGCCGGCACCCAGGATCCGATCGACCGCCTGCGCATCTATGTGCGCCAGCAGGCCCTCATCGCCCGGCACTTCCACTTCCCGACGTCCGGGCCTCTGTCGGGGGCCGTCTCGCGCGGGACGGCCGGCCGTCTCAAGGCCCACGGCGCGCTCCTGGCCCAGATGCTCTCCTCGATCCTCACCGACGCCATGGACCGGGGACTCATCCCCGCCCAGGAGCCCGAGCAGGTTATCCCCCTCATCCACGCCACCGTCATGGGTGGGCGCCCGACCCCCACGGACCCGGAGCAGCGCCGGGCCTACCTGGAGAGCCTGGACGCCTTCGTGCTGCGGGCGGTGGGGGCGCGTCAGCCCGCCCACGCCGTCCCGACCATCCCCCAGCCCCACGCCACCGAGCCACTGGAGGGCACCGAGGCCCCCGGTTCGCTTCATCACAGTGCGGTTGGCTGACAGCGTGAGCCACGGGCTGCCGCGCACGCAGGTGGGCCTGGCAGACTTCCGCCCGTGAACCTGAGCTGGACTGACACCTGGAACGACCTGCTGGCCCGCGCCTCGAGCCTCGTCGGCCTGGATCCCGGCGTGCTGTGGCCGGCGCTGGCGATCCTTCTCATCGTCCTGGCCTGGGCCCCGGCCCGCCGCTGGGGGCGCACCCTGGTGACGATCGTCCACGAGGCCGGGCACGCCGCCGTCGGCCTCATGGTGGGGCGACGCTTCCTCGGCTTCGTCGTCAGCCGGGACCTGTCCGGGCACGCCGTGACCGCCGGCAAGTCCACCGGACCCGGCCGGGTGGCCACCTCCTGGGCCGGCTACCCGGCACCCGCGGTCCTGGGCGCCGTCGTCGTGCTTCTGGCACTGAACGGCTGGGCGAGCGCGGTCCTGCTGCTCGGGCTGGTCCTCCTGGCGGTCCTGCTGGTCATGTCCCGTTCAGTGCGCACAGTTCTGCTCGTCCTGCTCGTGGCAGTCTTGACCGGGGCCCTGTGGTGGTGGGGCGGACAGTGGCGCGACGGCGTCGTCGCCGGAATCGGGCTGGCTCTTCTCGTGGGGGCCTGGGACTCTCTGCGTGATGTCGCCGCCTCACGCGACCCGCAGCAGGACCACCGAACCCTGGCCCACCTGACCCGGGTTCCCGCCGGACTGTGGCTGGCCAGCTGGTTCCTCGTGGACGCCCTGGCCACCGGCGTCGTCGTGCTGGCCCTGCGCGACCTCCTGTGAGATGAGGGCGGGGGCCGAGTCCGAGCCCGCGGCCCACATGGCCTACGCTTCCTCCTGGCGACGTGGGGCCCGCAGCGCCCTTCCGCCGTCCCCGCCCGACGTCGCTCACCGAGAGCCCACAGGCGCCGTTGCGGCCCCGGGCTCACCCCGCTCCCGGGCACTCCGGGATTCCCTCAAGGAGAACACATGATGCTGACCCGCAGGACGTTCGGCCTGACCTCCCTGGGACTGGCCGTCTCGGCCACCCTTGCCGCCTGCTCGTCGAAGTCGAAGGACGAGGCCACCGAGGAGGGAAAGATGGCGCTCATCGTCTCCGATTCGGGTGATGCCGCCGCGGAGGCGCTGTCCAAGGCGGTGGAGGCATTCACCAAGGAGACCAAGGTGGAGGTGGACGTCAAGCCCGTCTCCGACGTCTCCCAGGAGCTGGCCCGCGGGATCACGGCCGAGCCGACCATCGACGTCGTCGTCCTCAATCCGGCTCAGCTGTCCAGCTACGCGGGCTCCCTGCACTCCTGGGACAAGGGATCGGCCGCCGTCAAGGACGCGCACCCCGCGCTGCTGACCAGCGCCACCCGGCAGGAGAGGATCAGTGCGGCGCCCAGGGACGTCTCCACGCTCGCCCTGTACCTCAACACCTCACTGTGGTCGGCCGCGGGCCTGAGCGAGTCGGACTACCCGACCACCTGGGAGCAGCTCGACCAGGTGGCCGCCAAGCTCACCTCCGGTGGCTTCGTCGGCCTGACCCTCGACGCCTCCTACGCGCGCGTGGGGGCCTTCCTGATCCAGGGCGGTGGGGGACTGACCAGCGCCGACGGCACGAAGGCCACGGCCTCCTCCGAGGGCTCGGTGGCGGGGCTCAGCCAGGTCAAGAAGCTCCTGTCCTCCGGGTCGGCCGGCTGGGGTGCCGACCTCCCCGCCGGTTCCGCCGCCGACGCCTTCGGGCAAGGACAGGCCGCTATGGTGATCGAGACGGAGGCCCTGGTGAGGACCCTGGCGGACACCTACTCGGGCGTCTCCTACAAGGTGGTCGAGCTGCCGGCCGGCAGCGGCGGCAAGGGGACCCTGCAGTTCCCCACCTTCTACGGCGTCGTCGAGGCATCCAAGCACAAGGCCGACGCCATCAAGCTCGTGGAGTACCTCACCGCCGCCGAGCAGCAGGTGGCCCTGGCCGGTGCGGCGGGCACGGTCCCCGCGGGCAAGGCCGCCGGCGAGACCTGGAAGGGCAAGCACGCCGACCAGGCGGCCTTCCAGGCCGGCGTCGAGTACTCCCAGCCCGTGCCCTCCGCCTCCGGCACCTCGGACATCATCGCCAACTTCGACAACGAGCTGCCCGGGCTGGCCGGAGGCGACCCGGCCGGCATCCTGAACAGCGCCCAGGTGAACCTGCAGGCCGTCCTGTCCTGACCCAGACGGGCGGCGCCGGCCGACGACGCCGGTGCCGCCCCGAAGGGGGTGGGCCGAGAGCGGAGGGGTGAAGGGGGCCTCGCCTCCTATTGCTCAGTCGTGATGACGGCCTCGTGGTGGACTGGGAAGTTCACTGATCGGGCAATGAAGCAGTGCTCGGAGGCTCGGTCGTGCAGTGCGGCTGCACGCTCAGGATCGCTGTCGGGGGCAATGGTCACTGCGGGGCGAAGGGTTGCTGAAGTGAACTCCCCAACTCCGCCTGGGTGCTCGAGCATGATGCCGGTAGGGGTGTCTGAGTAGGCGGTGACGGTGACGCCCGCGTCTGCTGCGAGGTGGAGGTACCACAGCATGTGGCACTGCGCGAGCGAGGCGAGCAGGAGCTGTTCCGGGTTCCACCTGTGAGCGTCCCCTCGGAACGCAGGATCCGCCGATCCGTGGATCACCGGCAGGTCGGCGGTGGCGCCCCGGACATCATGGTCGCGTGAGTAAGTGCGGTATCCGGACGTGCCCGTGCCCAGGTTGCCTGTCCACTCCACGCGCACAGAATATTTATGATCTGGCATGCAGAAAGTCTAGAGATGAGCCGGTTTGCCGTCCACGGGTCGGCGAAGTCGGCGGGTGGCAGGGCGTGTCAATAGGTCCGGCGTCCTGCGGTGGGGTCACTCCACGCTGCCGGGGACATTTTCTTGCCCACGGGGGCATGTCACGCGTGCGGGGACAGGAATCCTGTCCCCGACGGCGTCGAACGTCCCCGGCCGTACAGCCCTGCACCCGACGGCGTCGAATGTCCCCGTCTGCGCAGCACAGCGACAACGAGGGCCCGGACCGTGATGGTCCGGGCCCTCGGCCTGGAGCGGGTGACGGGAATCGAACCCGCGCTGTCAGCTTGGGAAGCTGAAGTTCTACCATTGAACTACACCCGCATGGCACCGGCGGACGTGAGTCCCAGGTGCGTGCGGAAGTCTAACCCAGACTCCGGCCGTCTGCGCAAATCGGCCTTCGGAGGTTCCCCGTGGACCGTGCCGGCGATGCTCTCACCGGCTACACTCACTGACGGATTCCCTGACGTCTTGACACATGTGGTGAGCGCATGACTGATCCCTTCAACCCTCACGAGCCCACTGTGGGCCCTCACCCGGACGTGCCGGCGCTGCCCGCGGGCTCGGTCCCCACGGACTACCCGTCAGACGGGTACCCGCCCTACGGCGGCCAGTATGATCCCGGTGCCCAGCCGGGGTACGACCCTCAAGGGGCCTACGGGCCCCAGCCCGGTTACAGCGCCCCTCCCGGCTACGGTGCGCCTGCCGGCTACGGTCCCGTCCCCGGTTACGGTCCCCCCGTCTACTCGAGCAAGTCCAAGGTGGCTGCCGGCATCCTGGCGCTGTTCCTCGGCTGCTTCGGTATCCACAACTTCTACCTGGGTTACACGGGCAAGGCTCTTTTCCAGCTCCTGGGCACGCTCTTCTCCTGCGGGTTCCTGGCCGTTCCGATCGCCATCTGGGCCTTCATCGAGGGCATCCTCATCCTGGTGGCCCGCCCCGGCGAGTCGCCGTGGGGCGTTGACGCCTCCGGCATGCCGCTGAGCGGCTGAGTGACGGCCCGGCGCTGCCGGAGCCCTCGGGGCCGGAGTTCGTGTGACGCCTCCCGGAGGACCTGGCACAATCGGGCCCGTGCTGCTCTCAGACCGCGATATCCGCACCGAGCTCGACGCCGGGCGGGTCGTCCTCGACCCCTACGACCCCGAGATGATTCAGCCGGCCTCCATCGATGTGCGCCTGGACCGATGGTTCCGTCTCTTCGACAACCACCGCTACCCGGTCATCGACCCGGCCGCCGACCAGGAGGGGCTGACCCACCTGGTCGACGTCGGTGCCGACGAGCCCTTCGTCCTGCACCCCGGGGAGTTCGTCCTGGGGGCCACCTACGAGCGCATCACACTGCCCGACGACGTCGCCGCCCGCCTGGAGGGCAAGTCGAGCCTGGGGCGCCTGGGGCTGCTGACCCACTCCACCGCCGGATTCATCGACCCGGGATTCACCGGGCACGTCACCCTGGAGCTGTCCAACACGGCCACCATGCCCATCAAGCTCTGGCCGGGGATGAAGGTGGGGCAGCTGTGCTTCTTCCGCCTGTCCAGCCCCGCCCAGGCCCCCTACGGCTCGGGCGCCACCGGCTCGCGCTACCAGGGGCAGCGCGGACCGACGGCCTCCCGCTCCCACCAGTCCTTCCACCGCACCCGCATCCCCGACACCCCGGCGGCCCCCATCGACGGCGCCGCTCCCACCTCCCAGGAGAAGCACGCATGAGCGACTCAACCGACTTCGCCGTCTCGCTGCCCACCGACACCGGCACCTTCACCGCTGCCTCCATGCTGCCGGTCGGGCTGCTGGACACCAACCACGTCCTGCTCCTGGCCGACGACGTCGCCCCCGACGAGGTCGAGGCCCTGGCCCTGTCCCAGGACATCCAGTCCGGCTGGGTGGGGGTCTCCAGCCTCCAGCTCTTCCCCGGGGTCTCCCTGCTGGGGCCCTGGAAGGTCGACGCCGAGATGCGCGGCCTCCTGGGTGCTCCGGAGTGGACCACGCAGCTGATGATCCTGGACTGCCCCCGCATCCGTGCCGGAGCCCTGCCGGCCGAGCTCGCCGGCCTGGACCCGCTCTCCGACGCCTTCCCCCACGCCCAGCCCACGGGGGCCGAGCTGGTGGCCCTCACCCGCCTGCGCGCCATCGCCCGGCGCCTTGCCGGCGCTCTGCGCCTCATTCCCGGTGGGGACAAGGAGGATCCGGTCCTGGTCGAGCCCAGCCCGGAGGTCTCGGCCTCCCTGACGGTCTACGCCCCGGTGTGGCTCGGCCCGGAGGACCTGGTGACCGTCCTGCAGTCCGTGGCCCCCGAGGTGAGCACCGCGCTGGAGGCCGTGCAGCCCCGGGGCGCCGTCGGACTGGATGCCATCGACCCCGAGCAGCTGGAGAGCCTTGTCGAGCGCATCGGCCCGGACGTCTTCGAGAAGGCCTGGCGCGGCTCGGAGAAGGTCCGCCAGGACACGATGCGTCAGGAGATCGTCGCCGCCGCCACCGGCAACGTCATTGAGGAGGTGCGTGACGGCTACGCGGTCGTCACCCCGGTCGACCCAGAGCACGAGGGCTGGGGGCGCATCGAGGTGCGTGCCGGCGCCACCGACGGACTGCCGTTGGCCGTGCGCGGCGAGCCCTGGGCGCGCGGGGCGGTCCTGTCCTACGACCTGCGCTGGATCCCCCGGGACCAGGCCGACGCCTACGCCGAAGTGGTCTCCCGCTCCCGGCGCCGTGAGCGTCAGACGGCCCGGGACCTGGTCGAGGATCTCGCCACCGTCCTGGTCACCGCCGTCTCCGGGGTGGCCGTGGACGACGACGGATTCCTCGTCTCCCTGGGCGAGGACGCCGAGGAGGCCTGAGGGGCCTCGCCGGGAGGCGTGGCGCCGCGCGGTCCCTTGAGGGCGCCGTCGTCGTGACCTACAGCGCGATGAACGGGTGCTGGTCGATGAGGCCGGGGCGCCCCGAGCCGTGGGGTTGTGGCCCGTGCAGACAGCCCTTGGGCGGCACGTCCTGTGGGATGTGGAGTAGCCGGCCGGGGCGCGGTCGGCTGAACCGAGGACTGCGTTTCCCGTCCAGAACGTACTTCTCCTCCAGATGACTGAGGCCGTACCCCAGTCGTCTGGAGGAGAACGCAGTCCTCGTGGGAGAAGTAAGTCCCCGATCAGGGGCGGCGCGGCGACATCCGGCCCGGTGGTCCTGATCCCGAGCGGACCGGCCTGGCTCGATGGCTCGCCCCGGGCCGCTGGAGGGGGCGGAACCGGTCGGTGGTGTCCATATCTGCAGCAAAGGGTCCGGCACCCGTGAAGAGCCACCACACGATTCGCAGAATCCTGCGGTTCTGTTTCCGCCTTCGAAGCTGAGAACCGGCCTTTGCTGCAGATTTGGACATCCTTGCCGCTGCTGACGTCCGAGCCGCATCCGGCTGACGGAGCAGGCAAGAGCCGGGCGCGCACAGGACCGGTGCCCCAGCCTTCACTCGCAGCCCTGAGGTCTACTGACCTGGCCCCGCCGACTCGGGCTCGGGGCGGGCACGCTCAGCACCGGGCGTGGTGCGCTCCGTGAGACGCTCGACGCCGGCCCGAGCCCTGGCCGCATCCCAGTGCCAGCCGGTGAAGCGGCGAGCCTCCACGAGCGAGCGGGCCCAAGCCACCGGCTCCTCGCCCCGCTGTGCCCCCACCGCCAGGTAGTGGCGCAGCAGGCCGGCGGCGGCCAGGGCGTCGTCGAGCGCGTTGTGGTGGCGGCCGATCTCCACCCCGGCCACCTCGCAGCAGGTGGTCAGCCGGCGCGACGGCGTCGTCATGAAATGGCGCGCCCACTCCATCGTGCACACACGCGGCACGCGCGCACCGCGGTCGAGCAGCCCCCGCGTCCCCAGCGCCTGGGTGAGGAAACCGACGTCGAAGCGGGCGTTGTGGGCCACCACCGCCCGCCCGGCCAGGTCGGCCACCAGCAGGTCGGCGACGTCGTCGAAGCCGGGCGCCCCGATGAGCTCCTCGGCGACGAGACCGTGGATATGAGTGGGGCCCACGTCCACGTCGGCGCCGGGATCGACGAGCGTGGACCAGCTGCGCTCGACGCGCCCGGCGGCGTCGGTGACAACGAGCGCGACCTCCAGGATCGAGTCCGTCGCGGGCGACAGGCCGGTGGTCTCCAGGTCGACGACGGCGTAGCCGACACCGGCCGCCTCGGCCAGCTCAGCGGCCGTGGGGACGGGGACCGCCTGGCCGGGAGCCAAGGGGGAACGGGGACGCAACGGGCCGCGGTCGGCGGGCGGGCGGTGATAGAAGGGCATCACCCCGATCCTCTCGCGAGCCGGGAGGTTTCGCAGACTCATGGCGCGCCGGGGCGCTGACCGGCCCGGCCCGACTCCGGGCGGCCGGCGCTCGCGGCCGTGACTCATGGCCGTGCCCCACGGCTTCCGGGCGGTCACAGGGGGCCGGTCCCTGAGGCGTAAGGTACGGTCGCGAGGGCGCTCGGCCTGCCGTGTCGAGAGCCGATCCAGGTGAGGAGGAGCGATGACCACCCCGGACACCTCTCAGGCACAGACCTCTGCCCTGCCGGCACTGGCCGCCTTCCCCTTCCCGACGGCCCTCGTCGTGACCGGCAAGCCGGCCGCGGGCGACGGCGTGCTCCTCGAGGCCGGGGACGTCGATGAGATCTTCCCCTTCGCCTCGGTCACCAAGCCGATCGTCGCCTGGGCGGCCCTGATCGCCGTCGATCGGGGACTGCTGGACCTGGAGGCCCCCGCAGGCGCGCCCGCTCCCGACGGTGCGACCATCGAGAACCTGCTGTCCCACTCCTCGGGGATCGCGGCCGACTCCGATGAGCGCCTGGCGGCCCCGGGCACGCGCCGCATCTACTCCAACCGCGGCATCGAGATCCTGGGGGAGCGCCTTGAGGAGGCCACCGGCACGCCCCTGGAGACCTGGGTGGAGACCACCGTGCTCGAGCCCCTGGGGATGGCCAGCGTCCTCATCCCCGGCTCGCCCGCCCACTCCGGGGAGGGCAGCGCCCGCGACCTGTCCCTGTTCGCCCGTGAGCTGGCCGCGCCCAGGCTCGTCTCGCCCGCGCTCGCGCAGCGCGCCCGCACACCGGTCCTGCCCGGCCTCGACGGCGTCCTACCCGGCTACGGGCGACAGACCCCCAACCCCTTCGGTCTGGGGGTCGAGGTGCGTGGAGCCAAGTCCCCGCACTGGACCGGGGCCGGCAACAGCGAGCAGACCTTCGGGCACTTCGGCCAGTCGGGCTCCTTCATCTGGGTGGATCCGGTCGCCGAGCGCCAGGCCGTCTTCCTGGGGGGCCGGCCCTTCGGGACGGTTCACCGGCGGACATGGTCCGAGCTCGGCGACCAGATCCTGGCCTTGTAGGTTTTGTGTGCCTTGTAGAGCAGGCGCACCGGCGACGGTGGCCTGCCGGTCATCACTCGGCCTTGACGTTGAGGATGACGCCAGTGGTGCTTTCGGTGTAAGGCGGTGTCTCCTGCTTCTGGTCGAGAGGTGTGAGAGTGATCTTCAAGGCGTTGACGTTCGCGGCCTTGACCTCGAAAGCGTGGGCGTCATTGAAGGGGACGTCAACTGTTTCGACCTCCTTGCCGTCAGCGAAGATCGCGACCCTCATGATGAGGTTGGAGCTCTTGGAGTCGTTGGCCTGACCCGCGGTGAACGTGACTTTTTGAAACTTGTTGGCCAGGCGCAGCTCAATCTCGTCGCTGTTCTGCCAATCCAGATTGGTGCCGATTCCCATGGTGTTGGTGATCGAGGCGACGTCGTAGCGCTTCTCCTCCCAACCGCTCGTCACTGGCGGCTTCTGGAAGTCGGAGAGTCTGAGCTCGCGCCCCTTGCTGTTCTCAGGGGTCAGGCCGTTCGTGGTGGCCTCCGCCGAGGCCGAGGGGTCCTCCGAGGGAGTCTCCGAAGCGGTGGCCGAGGCCATCTCAGTGGCACTGTCTGTGGCGGAGGCCGACGCGGACGGAGTAGGGGTGGGCGTGGGCGAAGGGGTGGTGGTGCTCGTCTCCGCGGTGGGGGAGGCTTCCTTGGAGCCGAAGGGCAGGTTGCCGCAGGCGGCCAGGGACAGGGCGGTAATGGGAAGAAGGGTGATGGCGATTCGACGCGCTGGGGAGAGTTTTGAGGAGCTCATGGCGCGAGAATAGCGCCGTTGGTCAGTGAATTCGGCTGTGAATCTGGCTCCTGAGGCGACAGGGAGAGAGGAATATTCAGTTTCGACCGAACAAGATAATATGTTTTGTGGGGCGTGCGAAGCGTTGTTGTCGTAGGTGAATCCGAATATCGAAGGTGATTTCGACAGCCTGCTGCTGAGGTGTGTTTTCGTGGTCCTGGCTGGGATGGGTAGTAGTCCCCTAGGGCTTTGGTCTTATTTGTCTGGGTGGGGTGTCGCCGTCCTAGTGGCTCGACAGTGGCTGTCCCGGACTCCTGCTTCGTGAAGAAGTGCGGTTCATGTGAGGTGCTGTCGGATCCGGGGCTGAAGAGCGTCAATCCTCGGCCTCAGTCGACCTCGACGATGACGGGGACGTGGTCGGAAGCGCCCTTGCCCTTGCGCTCGTCACGGTCGATGGCGGCGCCGGTGACGCGGCCCGCCAGGGCCGGAGAGGCGTAGACGAAGTCGATGCGCATGCCCTCGTTCCTCGGGAAGCGGAGCTTCTGGTAGTCCCAGTACGTGTAGTTGGTGACCCGCTCGCGCGTGACCTCGTGCATGCCCGCCTCGGTGAAGGCGGCGAAGGCCTCACGCTCCGGGGCGGAGACGTGGGTGGCGCCCTCGAAGACGCTCATGTCCCACACGTCCTCATCCCGCGGTGCCACGTTCCAGTCACCCACCAGCGCCAGCGGCAGATCGGGCTCGTCCCCGAGCCAGGCGGCGACGTCGTCGCGCAGCACTCGCAACCAGTCGAGCTTGTACGTGTAGTGCGGGTGAGTGAGCTCGCGGCCGTTGGGCACGTACAGGCTCCACAGGCGCACCGGCGTCGCATCAGACGCCGCACCCACCGTCGCCCCCAGCGCCCGGGCCTCCACGGTGGGCTCGGCCTCGGGCTTGGCCGCCCAAGCGGGCTGGCCCGGGAAGGAGGTGGCGACGTCGTCGAGTCCCACTCGCGAGGCGATCGCCACCCCGTTCCACTGGTTGAGGCCATGGATGGCCAGCTCGTAGCCCGCGGCCTCGAAGGGCTCGACCGGGAACTGGTCGGGGCGGCACTTGATCTCCTGCATCGCCAGGGCATCGACATCCTCGCGCTCCAGGAAGGCCAGGACGCGGTCGACGCGGGTGCGGATGGAGTTGACGTTCCAAGTGGCCAGGCGCATGGCAGCAGACTAGCCGGTGCCCGATTCCCATCAAGCACTCAACGAGCTCTCGTAGTCTGCCGCCATGGGAACAGCACTTGTCACTGGAGCCACGAGCGGCCTCGGCCTGGAGATCGCCTGGCAGCTCGCCCAGGCACGTCACGACCTCGTCCTCGTGGCGCGCACCCCCGAGCGACTGCGGGAGGTGGCCGAGGAGATGCGGCAGTTCGCAGGCGTCCAGGTGGAGACCCTGCAGGCCGATCTGTCCGAGCGCGATGAGCTCGAGCTCGTCGCTGAGCGTCTGCGTGAGAAGAGCAAGCCCGTGGGGCTCCTGGTCAACAATGCCGGCTTCGGTCTGGGGCAGCGATTCATCGGGGGAGATCTGGCCCGCGAGGAGGATGCCCTCGACGTCATGGTCCGGGCGGTCATGGTGGCCTCCCATGCAGCGGCCGGAGCCATGGTGGAACGCGGTCGCGGCGCTATTCTCAACGTCTCCTCCATGACCGCGTACACCGCCATGGGCACCTACGCGGCGCACAAGGCCTGGGTACTGCGGTTCACCGAGGGACTGGCCGCCGAGCTCGCCGGCACCGGGGTGACCGCCACGGCGCTGTGCCCGGGGCTGGTTCACACCGGCTTCCACGCGGCGGCCGGCATCGATGAGACCCAGTGGAAGGAGCCGCTGTGGCTGGACGCCGAGCGAGTGGCCATCGACGGCCTGGCGGCGGTGCGGCGCGGCCAGGTCATCTGCACCCCGAGCCTGCGCTACCGCAGCGCCAACGCCGTACTGCGTCTGGCCCCCCGCTGGTTCGTGCGCCGGGTGGTTGGGCCAGAGCGCTCCGCCCAGGGCTGAGTGCCCCCACTGGCCAGGGGAGCCGCGACCTGCAACGATCACACCATGGCTTCCATTACCTTCCACGGAGACCCTGTCAGCACTGTCGGCGAGCTGCCCGCTGTGGGCTCGACCGCGCCCGCCTTCGACCTCGTGGGCGCCGACCTCGCCCCGCTCACCAGCCAGTCCCTGGCCGGCCGCCGCGTGGTCCTCAACATCTTCCCCTCGGTGGACACCGGGGTGTGCGCCGCCTCCGTGCGCCAGTTCAACAAGCTGGCCTCCGAGCTGGACAACACGACCGTGGTCTGCGTCTCCGCCGACCTGCCCTTCGCCGGTTCCCGCTTCTGCGGCGCCGAGGGCCTGAACAACGTGGTCACTGGCTCAACCTTCCGCTCCACCTTCGGCGCCGACTACGGCGTCACCCTGGCCGACGGTCCGCTGGCCGGCCTGCTGTCGCGCGCCGTCGTGGTTCTCGACGAGTCCGGCACGGTCATCTACACCCAGCTGGTCCCCGAGGTCGGCCAGGAGCCCGACTACGACGCCGCCGTGGCCGCCCTGTCCTGACTCCTCCTTCCGTCACGAGAGCCAAGAGCCCGCCCCCTCCGCACCACGCGGATGAGGGCGGGCTCTTGTCGCATCGGGTGTCTAGCCGGTGCGCAACCCCCGAATCCCACTACCATCGGAACCGTGAGCACCAACGACTCCCAGATCGCCCGCCTGGCCGAGCTCGTCAACGAGCTGTCCGTTGTCCGTGGCAAAGTCACCCTCGCCTCCGGCCTCGAGTCCGACTTCTATGTGGACATGCGCCGAGCCACCCTCCACCACGAGGCCGCCCCTCTCATCGGCCATGTCATGCTCGACATGCTCGAGGAGGCGGGGCTGGGCACCGACGAGATCGACGCCGTCGGCGGCCTGACCATGGGGGCCGACCCCGTGGCCGCCGCGATGCTGCACGCCGCGGCCTCGCGTGGCCTGGACCTGGACGCCTTCGTCGTGCGCAAGGCCGCCAAGGACCACGGCATGCGCCGCCGCATCGAGGGACCTGACGTCACCGGGCGCTCCGTGGTGGTCCTGGAGGACACCTCCACCACCGGCGGCTCGCCCCTGGAGGCCGTCGATGCGTTGCGCGAGGCGGGTGCCGACGTGCGGGCCGTCGCCGTCATCGTCGACCGGGCCACCGGCGCGCGTGAGCGCATCGAGGCCGCCGGACTGCCCTACTACGCGGCGCTCGGTCTGGCCGACCTCGGCCTGGAGTGAGCGTCCGACGACGTCCGCAGGCGGGCGGGGCGGAGCCCGAGAGCCCCGCCGACCTGCCTGAGGGGGAGCACCTGCCCGCGGCGTCGGCGCTGAGCCCGGAGGAGGACCGGCCGGTCGACGTCCGTCAGGTCGGCGTCGGCCCCTGGCCCGGCGGCCCCGAGGCCTGGCCCACCGACCCCCGCTACGACCGCGAGCTGCTCGCAGGGGGCGACCGGCGCAACGTCGTCGACCGCTACCGCTACTGGACCATCGCGGCGATCCGCGCCGACCTGGCCTCCCGTGCCCATCGGCTGCACATCGCCATCGAGAACGTCAGCCAGGACCTCAACATCGGCTCCATCGTGCGCAGCGCCAACGCATTCAACGTGGCCGGCGTCCACATCATCGGCCGACGCCGCTGGAACAAGCGCGGCGCCATGGTCACCAACCGCTACCTGGACGTGCGCCACCACCCCGAGCCCGGTGAGCTGCTCACCTGGGCGCAGGCCGAGGGATACGAGGTCATCGGCATCGACAACGGTCCCGGAGCCCAGCCCCTGGAGACCGCCGATCTGCCCGAGCGCTGCCTCATGGTCTTCGGCTCCGAGGGCGAGGGCATCAGCGCCGAGCTGAGCGCCGGCTGCTCCCGTCTGCTGCGCATCGGCCAGTACGGCTCCACCCGCTCCATCAACGTGGCGGCCGCAGCGGCCGTGGCCATGCACACCTGGATCCTCCAGCACGCAGGAGTGGCGCCCGACTGAGTCCGGGAGCCGTCGGTCCGCTGTTCCGCTCCGCCTCGTGGGCGGCAGGGCCAAACCGGCCCTGAACAGGTCATGGAGTCCGACCTGGGACCATGATCCGGTTCACGCGGGTTCGAATTCGTGGAACAATCGGCCCCGCACCACTGACTCATACAGAAAATCAGGAGGCACCCAGTGGCCATTGCAACCCCGGAGTCCTACGCCGACATGCTTGACCGCGCGAAGGCCGGCAAGTACGCCATCCCCGCGATCAACGTCACCTCGTCCCAGACTCTGTCCGCCGCCCTCAAGGGCTTCGCCGACGCCGAGTCCGACGGTATCGTCCAGATCTCCAACGGTGGTGCCGCCTACTGGTCCGGTTCCTCGCGCCTCGACCGCGTCAAGGGATCGATCGCCTTCACCGCCTACGCCCGCGCCGTGGGTGACCTCTACCCCGTCACCATTGGTCTGCACACCGACCACTGCCCCAAGAAGCTCCTGGCCGACTGGATCCACCCGCTCATGGAGATCGAGGCCGAGCAGGTCAAGAACGGTGAGCTGCCGATGTTCAACTCCCACATGTGGGACGGCTCCGCCGAGGCCCTCGACGACAACATCGAGATCGCCGTCGACATGCTCAAGCGCGCCAAGGCCGCCAACGTCGTCCTCGAGATCGAGATCGGTGCCGTGGGTGGCGAGGAAGACGGCATCAAGGGTGAGGAGAACGCCAACCTCTACACCACCGCCGACGACGCCTGGAAGGCCGTCGAGGCCCTCGGCCTGGGTGAGAACGGCCGCTACATCACCGCCCTGACCTTCGGTAACGTGCACGGTTCCTACAAGCCCGGCCACGTCAAGCTCCGCCCGGAGATCCTCGGTGAGATCCAGGAGGACGTGGCCAAGCGCCTCGGCGACCGCCTGTCCTCCAAGGTCGGCGACAAGAGCTCGCCCTTCGACCTGGTCATGCACGGCGGCTCCGGCTCCACCGACGAGGAGATCGCCACCGCGGTGCGCAACGGCGTCATCAAGATGAACGTCGACACCGACACCCAGTACGCCTACACCCGCCCGGTCGCCGGCTGGATGTACACCAACTACGAGGGTGTCCTCAAGGTCGACGGCGAGGTCGGCAACAAGAAGCAGTACGACCCGCGCGCCTGGGGCAAGGCCGCCGAGGAGGGCATGGCCGCCCGTGTCGTCGAGGCCTGCGAGCGCCTCGGCTCCGTCGGCTCCGCCCGCAAGTGAGTCATCGCCCCGTAACAGGGATGAACGGCGACTGATCGCTGTGCGTGGCCCTGGCGCCCATGTGGTGCCGGGGCCACGTCGCGTGTGCGTCGAGGACGGTGGGAAGACTCCCGACGACGGGCTGACCGATCGGTTACATTCTTGCAAAGGGGGCGGCGACGGCGGTGCTCATCGAGGTGGAAGCGGAACGGCGCTACCTGCCGGGGTAAACGGCGTGCTGCGCGAAGAGTACCAGCCTGAGACCCGGGCCACTGATTGCAAACCTTGCAGCAATGTGGGCGAAAGTGTGCCATGATGGGTCGTCGCCGTTGAGCCGACGGGTCCGCCGCCGGCGACACGGCAGTCGCACCTTGCGGACGCCTCTGTCCGTGCCTGTCCCATGCGTCCAAAGGAGGACCCCAATGCGACTCATCTCCCGCCGCTCCATGCTCGGTGGAACTGCTGCGATCGCGGTCGCCGCGACCCTGGCGGCCTGCTCGAAGGGCTCGTCCGGATCCGATGGCGCCGGTGGCGTCTACTTCCTCAACTTCAAGCCCGAGTCGGAGCAGGCGTTCAAGGACATCGCGGCCGCCTACACCAAGAAGACCGGCGTGAACGTCAAGGTCGTCACCGCTGCCTCCGGCACCTACGAGCAGACCCTGAAGTCCGAGGTTGCGAAGTCCAACCCGCCCACGCTGTTCAACCTCAACGGTCCCGTGGGCTACGGCAACTGGAAGGAGTACGCCTCCGACCTGTCCGACGCCGACTTCACCAAGCAGCTGACGGATGAGTCCCTGGCCCTCAAGGGCGAGGAGAGCAAGGTCGTGGGCGTGCCGCTGGCCATCGAGGGCTACGGCATCATCTACAACGCCGCCATCCTCAAGAAGTACTTCGCCATGGAGGGCGCCAAGGCCACCGCCGTCGACCAGATCAAGGGCTTCGACAAGCTCAAGGAGGTCGTCGAGGACATGCAGGCCAAGAAGGCCGACCTCGGTATCGAGGGTGTCTTCGCCGCGACCTCGCTGTCCCCCGGTGAGGACTGGCGCTGGCAGACCCACCTGGCCAACTACCCCGTCTACTACGAGTACCGCGACGCCAAGGTCGACGACCTCGACGAGGTCAAGCTGACCTACTCGGACAACTACAAGAAGATCTTCGACCTCTACCTCAACAACTCCACGATCAAGCCCACCGAGGCCAGCGCCAAGACGGTCACCGACTCCATGGCCGACTTCGCCCTGGGCAAGGCCGCCATGGTCCAGAACGGCAACTGGGGCTGGTCGCAGATCTCCAAGGTCTCCGGTAACACGGTCAAGGCCGAGGACGTCCACTTCATGCCGATCTACGTCGGCGTCTCCGGCGAGGACAAGACCAACATCGCCATCGGCACCGAGAACTACCTGACGATCAACTCCCAGGCCGCCGAGGGCGACCAGAAGGCCACCAAGGACTTCCTCACCTGGCTGTTCACCGACGCCGAGGGCGCCAAGCTCGCCGCCGAGAAGCTCAGCATCATCGCGCCCTACAAGGCCTACACCGAGCTGGCCCCCTCCGACCCGCTGGGTAAGGAGGTCGCTGCGGCCATCACCAACAAGGACCTCACGCCCGTCAAGTGGGTCTTCCCGACCTTCCCGAGCCAGGACTTCAAGGACCAGCTCGGCCAGCACCTGGCGCAGTACGCCTCCGGCAGCGGGGACTGGGCGAAGGTCAAGGACTTCTTCGTCACCACCTGGGCCTCTGAGAAGAAGGCGTCCAAGGAGGGCTGACACCAGCGAGTCGCCCGCGCCTCCCGCCGAGGGTGCTGCTCCAGCGGGCATCGTGACGGCGACTCATCTCCCCATCCCCTCTCCTGCCGGGGCGGCGCGTTCGAGCCGTTCAGCTCGCGTGCTGCCGCCCCGGCGGGAGCCCTCTGGTACCCGGCCTGCCCGGCGGGTACCGGTTGCACCTCGAGGCAGATATGACCAAGGCACTGAAAAAGTTCTTCCCAGTTTTTGCAGGGCCAACCCTGTTGGCCTTCATGATCGCGTTCATCGTCCCCTTCTTCATGGGGCTCTATCTCTCCTTCACCAAGTTCAGCACCCTCACCAATGCTCGGTTCGTGGGCACTGACAACTACGCCAGGGCGCTGGGGGATCGCAGCGACTTCCCGCAGGCGCTCCTTTTCACTGCCGTCGTCTCGATCATCTCGATCATCACGGTGAATCTGGGTGCCTTCGCCCTGGCCTACTTCTTGACCCGCAAGCTGCGCGGCACCAATTTCTTCCGTGCCGTCTTCTTCATGCCCAACCTCATTGGCGGCATCGTTCTGGGCTACACCTGGCAGGTGATGCTCAACGCGATTCTCCAGCGCTGGGGCCAGACGATCGTCAACGACTGGCGACTGGGGCTGGCCGGCCTGGTCATGCTCGTCAACTGGCAGCTCATGGGTTACATGATGGTCATCTACATCGCCGGTCTGCAGAACGTTCCGCCCGAGCTCATTGAGGCCTCGCAGATCGATGGCGCCGGCAAGTGGCAGACACTGCGCAACGTGACGCTGCCGATGATCATGCCCTCGATCACCATCTGCCTGTTCCTCACTCTGGCCAACACCTTCAAGATGTACGACCAGAACCTCGCCCTCACCAACGGTGCGCCCGCTAAGCAGACTCAGATGGCCGCGCTCAGCATCGTCAACACGATGTACAAGAAGATCGGCCAGGAGGGCGTCGCCCAGGCCGAGGCCGTCATCTTCTTCCTCATCGTCGCCGCCATCGCGCTCATCCAGCTGAGCGCCACTCGTTCCAAGGAGGTCGACGCGTGAGCACCGCCGTCCAGACTCAAGCCCCCGGTTCCGCCGCCCCTGCCCGTCAAGCCGGTAAGAAGGTCGCTCCGCAGACGTCGGGACAGAAGACGCTCGTGGGGCTGCTGGCCGTCCTGGCCTTCGTATGGGTCATTCCGCTGGCCTTCATCCTCATCAACTCCTTCAAGGGCAAGTTCTACATCTCTGACAGCCCCTTCGCCCTGCCGACTGCGAAGACCTTCGCCGGCCTGGACAACTACGCCACCGGCCTGGCCCTCTCGGGCTTCGCCAGCGCCATAGGCTGGTCACTGTTCATCACCGTGGGCTCCGTCGTCGTCATCGTGTTCCTCACGGCGATGACCGCCTACTACATCACCCGCATCAAGACGTGGTGGACCTCCATGATCTACTACGCCTTCGCCTTCTCCATGATCGCTCCCTTCCAGATGGTCATGTTCCCCACCGTCAAGGTGGCCGACATGCTCGGCCTGGCCACGCCCTGGGGCATGATCGTCCTCTACCTCGGATTCGGAGGGGGACTGTCGGTGTTCCTGTTCGCCGGCTTCATCAAGTCGATCCCCTTGGAGATCGAGGAGGCCGCCTACATGGACGGCTGCTCGCCGCTGCAGACCTACTTCAAGGTGGTCATGCCGCTGCTCAAGCCGACGGCGGTCACGGTGGCGATCCTCAACGCCATGTGGGTGTGGAACGACTTCCTCCTGCCCAACCTCGTCATCGGACAGGATGAGCGTTACAAGACGGTTCCGATCGTCATCCAGTCCCTCGTCGGCTCCAACGGCAACCGAGACATGGGCGCCCAGATGGCCATGCTCGTCTTCGCCATCGTCCCGATCGTGGCCTTCTACCTCTTCGGTCAGAAGCACATCATCGAGGGCGTTGCCGCGGGAGCGGTCAAGGGCTGATGCCCGCACACGAGTCCTGATACGGGCGGTTCTTGAGGCCCCACTGACGGCCTTGAGAACCGCCCGTATCATGTCCACCTGTTACTGCTCGAGTCCGCATGAAGGAGCTCCCGTGGCGCTGTTCCCCGGCCCCGACAGTCCGGCCTATCGGGCCTGGTCCGCAGCGGCGGACATCGTCATCCTCAATGTCCTCACCCTGGCCGGCTGCTTGCCGGTGGTGACAGCGGGAGCCTCCTTGACCGCCTGCGCCCGCGTGGCCGGTGAGATGGCGGCCGATGACGACCCGGCGGTCGTAAGCGCCTGGTGGCGCTCCTTCCGCCTCAACCTGCGCCAGTCCCTGGCCTGGTGGTTTCCAGTGCTTGTCCTGGTGGTCCTGAGTGGCTGGGAGTACCTGCTTCTGTCCGACTCCTCCCTGGGGGAGCGGAACGGTGGCATGAGCGGTGCGTTATCCGGGCTGGTGCTGGCCGGGGGAGTGCTTCTGGCCGCGATCATCATCTGGCTGCTGCCGCTGGCCGCCTTCTTCGAAGCCTCGGTCTCCCGACACTTGTCCAACGCGCTTCGTCTCGCGGTGGGGCGTCTTGGAGTCACAGCGCTCGCTCTGGCGGTCATGGCTGCGCCGATCATCATCTTCTGGGTGCTGCCGGCCGTGCGGATCGCGGTTGCGTGGTTCATGGTTCTGATCGGGCCTGCCTTCCAGACCTTCCTCATTGCCCTCCTTCAGCGCTCGACCATGGCGACGCTCAGCAGTGGACCGACGTCGGAGCCCTGAGTGCCGAGAGTGTGGCAGCGGTGAGTGCGGCGTGGCCGCGCAGCGTCATGGCCCCGGAATCACCTGATTCCGGGGCCATGACATCTCTGAGGGTTCTTAGTGCCCCTGGCCGGGCTGGCCCGGTTGGTTGTTGTAGGGCTGGGTGGCAGGTT
>NZ_MSKL01000014.1:0-10014 GCF_001937665.1 Actinomyces oris
CTGACGGGTGATGCCCGAGCCTGAGGCGATGAGCGTGGCCGCCTCACGAGTCGTAATCGTGATGACTCTTGGTTCTGCGGGACCTTCCGAGTCGGCCGCAGGTTCTGGTTCGGGCTCTGGCCTGCACACCGCATGCATCTTCTTGTTCTCATCCTGATAGGTTCTGCAACCGCGATGCGGTGTTGCCAGTTTGGTGTTGCTGTCCGAGTACTGCACCTCCGTCTCAGACGATGCAGGTGACTCGGGTTGTTCGGCGGCTGGAGCTTGAGGTTGTGTCAAAGTTTCACGACGTTCCCCATGAGTGACGACATGGTTATCGCCAGACTCCGCTCCCCAGTTTACGGCCGTCCCGGAATCTTGGGAAGTGTCGGGATTGCTTGCGGCGACTGGTGATAACGCTGCTACGCAGGCTATTGCTAACATAGCGACACGATGATGGAGGATCATTTATTTATTACCTCAACCCCGCCGACCATCCAGCGAGTTCCGTTGTGTCGTATCGCGAAGTCCAGGACTTGGTTATGCTTGGATTCGGAGATTGTCGGAGTTTTCCCTCCTCCTGGGTGGGACACTATCTGTCCTTGATTGGCAGTGACGTCGAGTTCGTTGTAGTCGTATCCTTCGATTTTCTCGTAGTACGTGTAGTTCGTGATTTCTTGGTCCCACTTGTCGGTCCAGCCGCCGTTCTGGTGGAGCTTGGTGGCCCGATCGATAACGGATTGGCAGAACTGGCAGCGGTCGTCGCTCATGGCTGCGAGTTCGGTGGTGTTGCCGGTCATGTAGGCGTAGCGGTAGAGCTCGAGGAAGTACCAGGCCGTCAGTGTCGCCCCCTCGCGTGTCTGGTCATTCATCTGCTCAGGTTTCTCCGGGGCGGGTTCGGCCAGGGCGGCGTCACGCTTGGCCTTGAGCTCGGGGGTCAGAGCAGCGTCCCGGGAGGCGGTTGCCGAGGCGTTGGCCTCGGCAATGCCCTTCTCAGCCCGGGCGATAGCAGCAGACGCGCTGACACTCGCACTGGCGCCGGCCTCGGCCTTGGCATCCTTCAACGAGCAAGCCGCCACCCCCAGCGCCAGCACACACACCGCTACCAGCCCAGCAGCAGCCCTCTGGCGCCCGACACGAGAACCAGACCAATCCCTACGCCTCGGTGGCGCCGGCTCGCTCCGTCGTTCCGGCCCTCGCATCAGCGTTGCCCGCTCGCCTAACTCGCTGGGCCCGTCGGGGTCCATGCGGGAGCTGCGGCCTTGCCCTACAGCGCGTCGCTCTGAAGCTGATGGGCGGCTGCTTGGCCGTGCCACCCCTCCAGCCAGAGCCGCCGGTCCCACGTCGTGTCGGTGCGGGTAGGCGTGACGGCTTTGCATTATGGGGCGCTGCTCCGACGCCGCCACCTGGCAAGGGTTGGTTGCAGGCTGCTTCGCCCCCGCAGGTGCAGCAGATCGTAGGGACGCACTCATCACGGAAGCCTCCTCGCAACCGAAACAACTCCTCACACCGCCAGGCCGGGCGACACTGCCCATCCGAGCGGTGTGTTGACATTACCCGCTCACACGCCCTCACCACCAGACTTTGAGGCCACCCTGTGGAAAACCCAGAAACAGGACGCCTGACACCCTCTCGTACACCGGCACAAGTCCCGGCCATCACCTGGAGCCACTCCCCGCGCCAGCGAGCCAGCCGGGGCTGGTGGTGCTTGTACTTTGCCCCTCCTCGTCATGACAGGGCTGCTTGCGCGCGCCAGGGGAATCGGAATGAAGACCTCGGCCACCAACACCAGGAACGAAGACTTCCCGCATGCGCCAGAAGAGTCGGCAGCCCTCAGATCGTCACTCCGCTCACACCACTGTCCGGTCCTTGCCGGGGCCGACGTTTGGGCGATGGGGCAGGGTCAGCACTTACAGCCAGGGAGGGGAATTGTGGCTATGTGAGTTGCGCTCACACTCCGCCACCTGACCTCGCACGACTCCACTAACGGTCACCTCAGCAAAACGACACTCCACAGGGCCCGCCACTCAGCCTGAAGTGCGCTCAGCTCAGGCCGCCAAGTGCCGAACTGGCACTGCCCCGGAAAGCCGAGGAAGTCCTCAACCTGGCCAAGCAGATCGTCAGCCCCCACCAGTATCGGCTTCAAAAGGAGCGCATTCGGTGCGCCTTCTTGGGTTTCTCCAGCAGGTCGGTCACAGGGAAGTTCAAGTACCAGGCAACACGCTCGAGCTCATCAATGCGCCAAGGGACCCGGCCCGTATACCTCAACGACACCGCCGAGCGCGACATACCCAGAATCTGCGCCAGATCCGCCTGCGTGACCCCGACCCGCGCCGCCTCGAGACGGACGTTGCCCGCCACGACGCATGCCAGCGTCTCCTCCCACATCGCCCGGCTGGGAGACCGAGGAGGCGGATCATAGAGAGGCGGCCTCTCCGGCCCCTTCCCTCCCTGCTTGAAGTCCTCGCCGCCGCCCCGCCCCCGCTCAGGCGAAGACGACGGTGCGGTGCCCGTTGAGCAGCACCCGGTGCTCGGTGTGCCAGCGCACCGCCTGTGCCAGCACCCGGCGCTCGACGTCCTGCCCCTTGGCCTGCAGCACGGACACCGAGTCCTCATGACCGGCCCGCGTCACGTCCTGCTCGATGATCGGCCCCTCATCGAGGTCCGCCGTCACGTAATGCGCCGTCGCCCCAATGAGCTTGACCCCGCGCTCGTGCGCCTGGGCGTAAGGACGCGCCCCCTTGAAGGACGGCAGGAACGAGTGGTGGATGTTGATGACGCCCCCGTGCAGCCGCTCGCACAGGGCGGGGGAGAGGATCTGCATGTAGCGGGCCAGCACCACCAGCTCGACGTTGAGGGAGTCCACCAGCCCCAGCAGTTCGGCTTCGGCGGCCTCCTTGGTCTCCTTGGTGACCGGGATGTGGTGGAAGGGAACCCCGTAGAACTCGGCGACGTCCCGCAGCGTCTCGTGGTTGCCCACCACGCCGACGACGTCGACCGGCAGCCCCTGGCTGCGCGCCCTGAAGAGCAGGTCAGTCAGGCAGTGCCCCTCCTTGGAGACCATGATGAGGGTGCGCATGGCGCGCCCCACCTCATCGAGGCTCCACTCCATCTCGTACTCGCCGGCCAGTTCGGCCAGGTCCTTCTCCAGTTCCACGCGCGGCACGGTGGTGAGCACCTGGACCCGCATGAAGAACAGGCCGGTGGAGGAGTCCCCGAACTGCTTGGACTCGGTGATGTTCCCGCCGCGGCGTGCCAGCGTGCCAGTGACCGCGTGGACGATTCCCGGGCGGTCGGGGCAGGACAGGGACAGGACCAGGTGGGCGGCGGAGTCGGGTTGCGCCGTGGAGAGAGCCATGGTCTCAGCCTAACCGGGACCGGCCCTGGCCGTAGAAACGGCTCAGGTGCCGGTCCCGGAGGGGCCGTACTCCTTGGCTTCCCGTAACGCCTCAACCCTGACGGGCCTTGAGGCGGGGGTTCTTCTTGTTGATGACGTAGGTGTGACCTCGGCGTCGGACCACCTTGGACCCTGGCTGCTTGGCCAGGGATCGGATCGAGGCGCGAACCTTCATGTCGGCTCCTTTCCTTCTTCGTATCCAGCGATGGTGGTGAGGGATCGAGGGAGGCGATGCCTCCCCACCGCTCGCCTACCGCTTGCGCTTGCCGTAGCGGCGCTCGAACTTCTCCACTCGGCCGGCCGTGTCCAGGATCTTGCCCTGGCCGGTCCAGAACGGGTGCGAGGCGCTGGAGACCTCGACGTCGTAGACCGGGTAGGTGTTGCCGTCCTCCCACTCGATGGTCTCCGACGACGTCAGGGTCGAACGGGTCAGGAAGGCGAAGTCGGCGGACTTGTCACGAAAGACGATGGGCTGGTAGCTGGGGTGGATCCCAGGACGCATGTGAGCTCCTTGGACGGGGGTAAATGTAAGAACTGACGTGGTGACGGGTGTCGGTGGCGGCGCTGCGAGAGGGCGGCTGCGGCTGCGTTACGCCGCATGCCCCCGGCGGGTGCGGGCCCACAGACCCACCCCGCCCGCACCCGCCTACCAGGAGGACTTGACGATGCCCGGCAGCTCGCCGCGCAGCGCCATCTCGCGGAAGCGCACTCGGGAGGTCCCGGTGACGCGCAGGTGTCCGCGCGGGCGACCGTCCACCGCGTCGCGCCGACGCAGACGAGTGGGGGAGGCGTCTCGCGGCAGCGCGTGCAGAGCCGCCATCGCCTCATCGCGCTTCTCCTGGCTCAGGTGAGGGTTGATCGAGGCCCGCTTGAGCTCGGCGCGGCGCTCGGCGTAACGCTCCACCATCTGCTGGCGCCGCAGCTCGGCGGCGATCTTGGACTTCTTGGCCATCAGCGCGACTCCTTGTACTCCACGTGCCGGCGCACCACCGGATCGAACTTGCGCAGCACCAGCCGGTCGGGGGTGTTGCGGCGGTTCTTGCGGGTCACGTAGGTGTGACCCGTGCCCGCGGTCGAGACCATCTTGATGATCGGCCGCAGGTCCTTGCCCTTGGCTCCGCTCATGACAGCTTCTCCCCTCGGGCGAGCATCTGAGCCACGACGACATCAATGCCCAGTTTGTCGATCGTGCGGATGCCCTTGGCGGACACCGTCAGGCGCACGGTGCGACCCAAGGACGGCACCCAGTAGCGCTTGCGCTGCAGGTTGGGATCCCAGCGCCGGGGCGTGCGCTTGTGGGAGTGAGAGACGGACCGGCCGAAGACAGGCCGGGCCCCCGTGACTTGGCAGTAGGTGGTCATGACGAGCATGATATAAGAATGATTCTCAGTTTCGTCAACTCTGCTGGAGGACACCCGTGACCAACCCCTCGGACGACCTCGTTGACAACTGCGCCGACATCCCCGGCTTCCCGGCCGACGGCCGACACGCCCTGGCCGTTATCGGCGCCGTCGACCCCGCTCTGCTGGACCTGGTCGACCTCACCCTGGCCGGCCAGGACGCTGTGGTCATCCGCGCCGGGCTCCACTTCGGCGCCGATGACCAGGCCGAGAGCAGCGACGCCGACGGCGACCTGGTTCGACTCGTCAGCCATAGCTCGGCCGAGGGCTTCGACGACGAACCGGTCAGGCTCGACGTCCCCATGCCCTCCACCTGCCCCACCTGCTCCCTGCGGGAGGTCCTGGCCGCCGTCGCCCAGGACCGCGCCGCCCAGGAACCGGGCGGCACCACCGTCATCCTCCTGCCGGCGGCCATCGAGCTCGCCCACCTCCTGCCCGGACTGGCCGAGGAGCTCACCGGCACCGGCGTGAGACTGGCCGGAGCCGCCCACGTCCTGGACGCCACGACCGCCCTGGACGAGCTCCTCGAGCACCGCCTGCTGACCGCCTTCCCCGGCGACTCCCGCTGCACGGGCGCCGTCCACCTGACCAACCTCGGCTACGCCGACCTCGTCCTGGCCCTGGGACGTGACGAGGACCCCGCCGGGGCCGACCTCATTGAGCACCTGCGCCCCTACGACGCCCTCCTGCTCCCGGGGCTCGACGCACCCATCCTGGAGACCCTCACCGCCCTCACCCACGACGCCGCCGCCTCCCTGAGCCGCATCCACCCCGCCACCACCAGCGCCTGGGGCGGCCCCGACGAGCACGGCGTGTGGACCCTCGACCTCAGCGCCACCATGCCCTTCCACCCCGGACGCCTGCGCTCCCTCGTCGTCGAGCTCGCCGGACAGGGCCTGTGCGCTCGCGGCTGCTTCTGGCTGCCCAGCCGTCCTGGTCGGGTCTGCACCTGGGAGGTCGCCGGAGGTGCCGTGAGCGTCGGCGACGCCGGCACCTGGGCGGAGGTCCCGACCGCCCCCTCCGGTGCTGGCGGCGACGCGGCCGACGAGCCCCGCTGCCACCTCGTGGTCACCGGCGTCGGCGATGAGGAGATGCGCGAGCAGGTGCGTCGCGCCTTCGCCCGGATCCTCCTACGACCCGAGGAGATGGCCCAGGCCCTGGCCTGGATCGGCGCCGACGACGGCCTGGGCGACTGGTTCGGGCAGGAGGGCTGAGCGTCCACCCCTGTGGCGCGAGCCTCGCTCCCGGGCGGTACAGGGTAACGCGGTGCGCTGGGGGCGGCGCGGCTCCGCCCCGGCACGGTAGGGTGGTCCTGTCGCGACTGGCGCCGGGTGGATCACCACCGGGGAGCGGCACGAACACGACTCCGGGGTCGCCCGCCTGGGCCACGGATCGCCCACCAGTGCGCGCACGGCCGCACGCTTCGCCGCGGCCTGCGCCTCACACCTGAGGAGAGACATGACCGCGCAAGCCGTCACCCCGTCCCTGAACCAGCCCCTGGCCGAGCTCGATCCAGACATCGCCGAGGTCCTCACCGGCGAGCTCACCCGCCAGCGCGAGACCCTGGAGATGATCGCCTCGGAGAACTTCGTTCCCCGGGCCGTCCTGGAGTGCCAGGGATCGGTCCTGACCAACAAGTACGCGGAAGGCTACCCGGGGCGCCGCTACTACGGCGGCTGCGAGGTCGTCGACGTCGCCGAGTCCCTGGCCATCGAGCGCGCCAAGGCCGTCTTCGACGCTGAGTGGGCCAACGTCCAGCCCCACTCCGGGGCCCAGGCCAATGCCGCCGTCCTCCACGCCCTGGCCACCCCCGGCGACACCCTCCTGGGCCTGTCCCTGGCCCACGGCGGCCACCTCACTCACGGCATGAAGATCAACTTCTCCGGCAAGAACTACAACGCCACCGCCTACGGCGTGGACGAGACCACCATGCGCATCGAGATGGACCAGGTGCGCGAGGCCGCCCTGCGCGAGCGCCCCACGGTCATCATCGCCGGCTGGTCCGCCTACCCCCGCCACCTCGACTTCGCAGCCTTCCGCGCGATCGCCGACGAGGTCGGTGCGGCCCTGTGGGTGGACATGGCCCACTTCGCCGGGCTCGTCGCCGCCGGCCTGCACCCCAACCCCGTCCCGCACGCCGACGTCGTGTCCACCACCGTCCACAAGACCCTGGGCGGCCCCCGCTCCGGCATGCTCCTGTCCAGCCGCGCCGAGCAGTGGGGCAAGAAGCTCAACTCCGCCGTCTTCCCCGGCCAGCAGGGCGGCCCCCTCATGCACGTCATCGCCGCCAAGGCCGTGGCGATGAAGATCGCCGGCACCGAGGAGTTCCGCGAGCGCCAGGAGCGCACTGTGCGCGGCGCCGCCATCATCGCCGAGCGCCTGGGGGCCGATGACGTCAAGGCCGCCGGCGTCAGCCTGGTCACCGGTGGCACCGACGTCCACCTGGTGCTGGTGGACCTGCGCGACTCCTCCCTGGACGGCCAGCAGGCCGAGGACCTCCTCCACACGGCCGGCATCACGGTCAACCGCAACGCCGTCCCCTTCGACCCGCGCCCCCCGCGCGTCACCTCCGGCCTGCGCATCGGCACCCCCGCCCTGGCCACCCGCGGCTTCGGCGACGCCGAGTTCTCCGAGGTCGCCGACATCATCGCCGCCACCCTCATCCACGGCGCCGCCGGTACCGCCGACGACGAGACCCTGGCCGCCCTGCGCGCCCGCGTGCGCGCCCTGACCGACGCCTTCCCCCTCTACCCGGGGCTGGCCCAGTGAGGGCGCCCTGGAACGGGGCCGCCCGGGTCCTGGACGGCAAGGCCACGGCCTCCGCCCTCAAGGCCGAGCTCAAGGAGCGCGTCGCGGCGCTGCGCGAGCGCGGCGTCACCCCCGGCCTGGGCACGGTCCTGGTGGGGGAGGACCCCGGCAGCGTCAAGTACGTCGCCGGGAAGCACACCGACTGCGCCGAGGTCGGCATCCTCTCCATCCGTGAGGACCTGCCGGCCACCGCCACCCAGGCCGAGGTGGAGGCCGCCGTCGACCGCCTCAACGCCGATGACGCCTGTACCGGCTACATCGTCCAGCTCCCGCTGCCGGCGGGCGTGGACACCAACGCGGTCCTGGAGCGCGTCGACCCGGCCAAGGACGCCGACGGCCTGCACCCCACCAACCTGGGGCGCCTGGTGCTGCGGGCCTCTGGACCCATCGACTCGCCGCTGCCCTGCACGCCGCGCGGCTGTATCGAGCTCATGGAGCGCCACGGCATCGACCTGGCCGGCCGCAACGTGTGCGTCGTCGGCCGCGGTGTCACGGTGGGCCGCTCCATCGGCCTGCTCCTGGGACGCAAGGACGTCAACGCCACCGTGGACATCTGCCACACCGGCACCACGGATCTGGCTGAGCACGTGCGCCGGGCCGACGTCGTCATCTCGGCGGCCGGCAGCCCCGGCATCATCACCCCGGAGATGGTCGCTCCCGGCGCCATCGTCCTGGACGTGGGCGTCTCGCGCGTCGTCGACCCCGCCACCGGCAAGGGCCGCATCGCCGGTGACGTCGCCGACGGCGTCGACGAGGTGGCCTCCTGGCTCTCGCCCAACCCCGGTGGCGTGGGGCCCATGACCCGCGCCCTCCTGCTGGCCAACGTTGTCGAGACCGCGGAGCGCTCGCTCTGAAGCGGCGCCGCTGGTCCGGCGCGTGACCGCCTCACCTGACCGGACCGGCCCTCGGGCGTCCTGGGATGCCTGAGGGCCGGTCTGCGTCGTCGGGTCCTGATCCGCCCCTCAGTCCAGGTCCTGCCTGGAGGCGCGACGTGCCGCCAGCTCCTTGGCCAGCATCGCGCAGCCCAGGACGCACAGTGGCATGGAGGCCAGCCACAGAAGGGTGCTGACGCGGGACAGGAACGAGGCCTGAGCCAGGACGGGGAGGGCGGCGGCGATGACGATGACGGCCATCCATACGCCGAGTCGTCGTGCGCTGCGCGGCTTGCGGACGTCGTCGGGATCCATGGCCCGATCCTCTCACCCGGTGATCTCGAACCTGCGCTCATCCAGACAGCCGGCGCGCAGGTCGGTGACGGTGAGCCGGCGCACCGAGGCCCACCGGGGGCCGTGCCTCAGCCACGCGATCAGCCGGCCCACGGCCTCCGGCTCGCCCTGGGCCATGACCTCGACGTCCCCGTCGGGCAGGTTGCGGACCTGCCCCACCACACCCAGCTCCTGGGCGGTGTAGGCGCAGTGGTAGCGGAAACCCACACCCTGGACCGTGCCCTGGACCAGGACGTGAACGGTTCTCACGCTGCTGGCACTCATACCGGCGTCGCTCATGGCTCTATCGTCTCAGGCTCAGGGCCGACCGCGTAGGCTTGCCGCCATGCGTATCGCCACCGTCAACGTCAACGGCATCCGGGCCGCCGCCCGCAAGGGCATGGGGGAGTGGCTCACCGCCTCTGCCCCCGACATCCTCCTGCTCCAGGAGGTTCGTGCCGACGAGCAGATCGCCGTCGACCTGCTGCCCGGCTACGAGTCCGCCATCTGGCCCTGTCGCATCAAGGGCCGTGCGGGTGTGGGTGTCGCCGTGCGCGATGGCGGCCCCGCCACCCTCGGCGAGCTGCGCTACGGCGTGGCCGCTCCCGGAACCGAGGAGCCCGACGTCGACTCCGGTCGCTGGCTCGAGGCCGACCTGAGTCTCACCGGCTTCGACGGCGTCGAGCAGCTCACCGTCATCTCCGCCTACCTGCACTCCGGCCAGCTGGGCACCGAGAAGATGGACCAGAAGTACGCCCACCTCGAGCTCGTCGACGCCCGCATGGCCGACCTCCTGGCCGCCGCCCGTGATGGCGGCCCCCAGGTCGTCATGGCCGGGGACCTCAACGTGGTGCGCTCCGAGCGCGACATCAAGAACTGGAAGCCCAACCACAACAAGATCGCCGGCGTCATGGACGAGGAGATCGTCCACCTGGAGGGATGGTTCGCCTCCGGCTGGGTGGACGCCTCGCGCCACCTCGTGGGGGACGAGGAGCAGGGGCCCTACACGTGGTGGTCCCAGCGCGGCAAGGCCTTCGACAACAACGCCGGTTGGCGGATCGACTACCAGGTCCTCACCCCAGCCCTGGCCGAGCGGGCCCGCAGCGTCGCCGTGGATCGGGCGCCCGACTACGCCTCACGCTGGTCCGACCACGCCCCGCTCGTCGTCGAGTACCTCTAAAGCCACGGCTGACCCTTCCGGAGAACGGATGTCGGGGTCGGGCAC
>NZ_MSKL01000014.1:10058-92269 GCF_001937665.1 Actinomyces oris
GTGCCCGACCCCGACATCCGTCTCAGTAGCGGATCGCGTCGATCGGCCGGATGCGGGTGGCCACGATCGCTGGGATGATGCCCGCCAGCGCGCCCACGGCGGTGGCCGCGATGAGGCCGATGACGGCCGCCATCATGGGGAAGGGCGGGGTCGTGGTCACCGGGATCCCCAGGAAGGTGCTCAGCGGCATGAAGCGCATCCCGACAATCGCGATCCCGATGCCGACGACGCCGGCGACCACGGTGGCCACCACCGACTCCAGCATGATGGAGAAGAAGATGCGTCTGCTCGTCGCCCCGAAGGAGCGCCGCACCCCGATCTCGTGGATGCGTTGGCGCACGGTCACCAGTGAGATGTTGACCAGGCTCAGGGCCCCCAGCAGCATGACGAACACGCCGGCGGCCGTGACCACCTGGGTGAAGGTGTTCGCGCTGGAGACCATGCCGCCGCCCTGGAGGTTGTCCTCGGTCTGGGTCGAGCCCTGACCGAAGCGCGCGTCCAGGTCCTTCTTGGCCAGGCTGGCGACCTCCTTCGCGCCGTCCTGACCGGCCCAGATCTCCAGTGTGGGGGCGGGGCGGGAAGCGTCCTTGGGCAGCCAGTGCTCGTAAGGCGTGTTGAGGGCGAAGGCGGTCACGGGCTGTGTGCACGGCAGGCCCGCGTCCCGCTCGGGGTCACCGCTGCAACCCATGAGGGAGAGGTCCTCCGCCTCCAGCACGCCGACGATCGTGAAGGAGGTCTGCACGGGGGAGAAGGAGGTGATGGTGACCGGCTCGGTGAGCTCCTGGATCCCCAGTGCGTCAAGGAAGCCCTGGGTGACGACCATACTCGGGGACAGGTCGTCCTCGTCCTGCGCGGTGAACCAGCGCCCCTGGGAGACGGTCTTGTGGTGCAGGAGCCCGTAGCTCAGGCTCACGGTCTGGGTGGGCACGCTCCGAGCCCCGTCGGGGAAGGAGAAGCGGACGTTGGAGGTGTAGGTCGTCGCCCAGGACTTGACGTCGTAGCGCTCGACGAAGCTGTTCATCGCTCCCGAGATCTTCGCTGCGGTCGCAGCGCTGGTCGTGGAGCCTCCGCCTGCGCCACCTGCACCTCCTGCGCCACCCGAGCCACCCGACCCGCCTGCGTCGGCGCCACTGCTGCCGGCTGAGTCGCTGCCGGCGCTCGCCTCGGGTGCGTCGTCGGCCTGGAGTGCCTGGTCCAGGCCCTTGCCGGTGGGGCTGACGTTGATCGTCACCGTGCCCTGGCGGCCGGTGTACTTCTCGCTGACCTTGTTGATGGCGTCGACGGAGACCTGCCCCAGGGCGATGACGAAGGTCATGGCCGCCACCGCCGCCGCCACGCCCACCAGGGACAGCAGGACCCTCAGCTTGCCGATGCGCAGCTGGGCCCAGGCCTCGACGATGGCGCCGAAGAATCCGGTGAGAATGCCGTTCATGAGGCTCCTTCGTGGCTGGTGGAGGGAGATGGATAGGGGGATGCCGGAGGGGCGACGACCTCACCGAACTCCTCCAGGCTGCCGACCTTGCGACGCATGACGGAGATCGGGGTGAGGGTGCCGTGATCGAGCCGGTACTGCGTGTGGGCGCGGCCGGCCACGGCCAGGTCGTGAGTGATGATGATGAGGGCGGCGCCGTTCTCGGCGCACTGTCGCTCCAGGAGCGTCATGACCGAGTTGCCGGTGTCGACGTCGAGGGCTCCGGTGGGCTCGTCGGCCAGGATGACGCTGGGGCGGCGGGACAGTGCTCGGGCGATGGCCACCCGCTGCTGCTCGCCTCCCGACAGACGTGAGATGGGCGAGCCCACCTTGTCTCCCAGGCCCACGGCCTCCAGCAGCTCCGCGGCCCGCGTGCTGCGGGCCCAGAAGGCCCTGCCGGTGTCGTACAGGAGCGGGGCGGCCACGTTCTCGGTGGTGCTCAGCCCCGGGATGAGGTTGAAGGACTGGAAGACGAATCCGAAGGTCTGCCCCCGCAGGTGGGCGCGGCGGCTCTCCCCGAGTCGGGAGGTGTCGGTGCCGGAGAGCGTGTAGTGGCCCGACGTCGGCTTGTCGATGAGACCCAGGATGTTGAGCAGGGTGGACTTGCCCGTTCCCGAGCGTCCCACGATGGCCACGTGCTCGCCGGGGGAGACGCTCAGGTTGACTCCCGTGAGAATCTCCAGGGGCTCGGAGTCGGGAACGGTGAAGGTACGGGTGATCTCCCGCAGCTCCAGCAGCCCGCTCACAGGATCTCCTTGCCTTCGGAGTCGTAGCAGGCGGAGTTGTCCGGCTCGCAGCTATCCGGCGTCCCGGTACGGCGCGTGTCCTTGTTGGGGACGAACTGCAGCACCTGCTGGTCGGCCTTGAGGCCGGCGGTGATCTGGATGTTCGTGCCGTCCGTGATCCCCAGCTTCACGGCGGTCTTGACCGCCTTGGAGGCGTCCCCGGACTCGGGGACCAGCCACACGAAGCCCGAGCCGACCTTGCCCTCCACGGCAGTAACCGGAACCATCAGGGTGTCCGAGGCGCTGCCCGCGTCAACGCTGATGGTCACCGGCATGCCGGCGAAGACCTTCTGATCGCCGGGAACCGCGCAGCGCATTTCCACGCTGGTGCCGTCACCGGAGGTGGTCGTCGTCGAGCCGTCCCCACCGGTGGTCGTGGAGGTGGATGCCTTGGTGCCGACCTTGAGGTTGTTGCACTGGAAGGGAGCCGGGCCCCCTTCCAGGGTCAGGGTCGCGGCAGTGGGGGCGTTGGTGAGCCGGTACTGCTGCGTGGCGCTGACGGTGCCGGTGGCCGAGTAGGTCGAGGGGGTGATAGTGGCCACGACGACGCCGACGCCGGTCTCCTGCTGCTTGATGACCTTGGGGGTCACGGTGCCGCTGACAGGGGCGTAGATCGTGGACCAGGTGACCTTGTCCTCGGTCGGTGTCTGGGTGACGTTGCCGTTCTCATCGGTCTTGGTCGTCGGGGACTGAGACTCGGAGTGCTTGATGTAGAGCAGTGGATCGCCAGCGTTGACCTGGCTGTCCTTCTCCACGGCGACCGAGTCCACCACGCCCGCCAGGTCGGCCTGGACCTCGACCGTGGCGTCCTGAACGATGTGACCCTTGACCGTCACCGTGTTGGAGATGTTGCCGGTGGCAACGGTGGCGGTCTTGACGTCAGCGGCGTAACCGGGGGAGATGTCAGCGGTTGTGCCATCGTTCTGCGAGGGGAAGAAGGCGATCTTCACCAGGGCGACGGCGATGATCACCGCAATGAGGGTCTTGAGGGCGGGCCAGACGAAGCGCTTCACGGCGTCCTCCATGGAAGGCAACGGAATCGGAACCGGGTAGGGAGCCCGCGTTCCTGACTAATACGCACAGAGACTACGGCAGGGGTACTTGTCTGACCTCATCCTGAAGGAGGAACGCTGAAAGCCCTCTCCAACCGAGGTTGGAGAGGGCTGATCACCGTCAAGGTGCGCCGGCCGAGCGGCGTGCTGTACAGCTCAGGCGAGCCGTCCGGCCGGGGCGGCGGGAACCGCGTCGAGGAAGGCCGGTGGGTTGAAACCCTCACGCCGGTAGGCGGCGGTCACGGCGGCGGCCACGTCGTGGACGGCGTCAGCGTCCACCAGGGCGATCGCCGAGCCTCCGAACCCGCCACCGGTCATGCGCGCCCCGTGGGCGCCGGCGGCACGGGCCGCCTCCACGGCCACATCCAGCTCGGGGCAGGTGCACTCGTAGTCCACGCGCAGTGACTCGTGCGAGGCGTCCATGAGCCTGCCCGCCTCGGCGAGCTTCTCACCGCGCAGGGGGCGCCCGTCCTGCAGGAGCGAGACGAGCCGGCGGGTGCGGTCGATCTCGGTGACGACGTGGCGGGTGCGCTTGACCAGCTCGTCGGCGTTGTCGGCGTCGGTGGCGGAGAGCCGCTCCAGGGCACCGGGCAGGTCCTCGACCGCGATGTCCGCGAGGAGCTCCACGCCAAGGATCTCGGCGGCGCGCTCGCAGGCGGCTCGCCTGGCACCGTACTGGCCGTCGTCCAGGGAGTGCTTGGCCTTGGTGTCGATGACCAGGAGGGCCAGCCCCTCGGCGGCCAGGTCGAAGGGCACGTGGGTCACCGAGCCGTCGCGGCAGTCCAGCTCCAGGGCGTGACCCTCGCGGCAGCGCAGGGAGGCCGACTGGTCCATGCCGCCGGTGGGGGCGCCGGCCATCTCATTCTCCGTGCGCACGCAGTTGGACACCAGACGGGCGCGCCCGGCGTCGTTGGGCTCCTCAGGAGTCCCGGCCAGGCCCAGGTGCGCGACCTCGTCAATGGCGACGGCCGCAGAGCACTCCAGGGCCGCCGAGGAGGACAGCCCGCCTCCCAGGGGCACGCAGGAGACGAGTGCGGCATCGAAGCCCGGCAGGCTCTCGAAGCCGTCGCGCTCCAGGGACCAGGCGACGCCGGCGATGTAGGAGGCCCAGTGCGCCACCTCCCCGGGGGTTCCCTTCGGGCCGATCGTGTCGAGGTCCATGACGTCGACCTTCTCCCGGGTCTGGGGGGAGACCAGGCGCACGACGCGGTCGTCGCGGCGCCGCAGCGCCAGGTGCGCCCGGTGGGGCAGGGCGATGGGCAGGGCCAGGCCGCCGTTGTAGTCGGTGTGCTCGCCAATGATGTTGACGCGCCCGGGTGCGTACCAGACGCCGTCGGGCTCGGCCTCGAAGACCTCGCGGAACAGGGCGGTCGCAGCCTCGGCGCCCTCCTGCGGGCTCAGCGCGGGGGCGAAGACGGGAGCATCGTTGGTCATCGTGGTCTCCTGTGAGGGTTGTTCTGTGAGTGAGAGGACGGGTGGTGGGCGGGCTGTGGAAGGGGCGAGAAGGACGGTGAGCGCGGGGTGGGGTCAGGTGGCGATGGTCAGGCGGGTGCCGGCCTGTTGCAGAGCGTCGACGCTGTCGGCGTCGGGCTCGGCCTCGGTCACCAGGACCCCGATGTCCCGGGTGGCGCAGAAGGAGCGCAGCCCCAGGACCCCCCACTTGGAGGAGTCCAGCGTGGCCACCACCGTGCGCCCGGCGGCGACCAGTGCCTGGTTGGCGGAGGCCTCCTGCAGGTTGGGGGTCATGAGCCCGGCCTCGGGTGTGAAGCCGTGGGCGCCCAGGAAGACCCACTCCACGCGCATTGTGCGCAGCGCGTCGATGGCCACCAGCCCCACCAGGGCGTTCGACGGCGTGCGCTCGCCCCCGGTGATGACCACCGTGGGGGCGTCGCGGTTCTCGGCGCGGGCAGCGTCGGCGGCGTCGAAGAGCACCTGCGCGGCGGGCAGCGAGTTCGTGATGACGGTCAGGGTGGGGAAGTGCTCCAGCTCGGTCAGGGCCTGGGCGAGCGCCAGGGTGGTGGTCCCGGCGGACAGCGCCAGGGAGTCCCCGGGGCGGACCATGGCGGCCGCGGCCTGGCCGATGCGGCGCTTGGCCTCCAGGTTGAGAGTCGACTTGGCGGTGAATCGTGGCTCGAGGGTCGTGGGGCCGGCCGCCACCGCCCCGCCGTGGACGCGTTCGACGAGCCCCTGGGTGACGAGCTCAGTGATGTCTCGGCGCACGGTCATCTCGGAGATCCCCAGCTCCTCGACGATGTCGGCCACACGGACCCCGCCGGTGGCCGCGACCCGCTCCAGGATGTGCTCCTGACGCTGACGGGCGAGCATCGGGGCCGGACGGGGCGGGGCGACGGCTGAGGCTGAGGGGCCGGGGTGCATGGGGCCAGTCTGCCAGACCTCGGCCCAGAAAACGCCATGTTCGCACGTTCCCGCACAGAGTCGCACAGGCGGTGGTGGGCGCCACGGTTTCACCCGTTCGGTCGGTCATGGCACACTTATCCCGCTCGTGCTGCACTCTCGGCTGGGATAACGGGGGTGTGACACGGTAATGTGTTCGGGTCCCCCTCGTGGGCGTGCGTTCTCCGGACGCAGGATTTCACATCAACCCGATCGACCAGTCATCCCGTAGGAGCTCAGGAGTCATGCAGATCCCCGCACCAGACGCGCACCAGTGCGTCATCGGTGTGGCCATCGCCCTGCCCTCCCACTACGCCGCCCAGGTGCGAGCGGTGCGGGAGGCCGCCGGGGATCCTCTGGCCGAGGTCGTGCCGCCCCATATCACGCTCCTGCCCCCCACGGCCGTCGACGTCGACTCCCTCGACGAGGTCATGCGGCACCTGCGCGACGTGGCTGCCGGGACGAGTCCCTTCGAGGTGCGTCTTGACGAGGTCGGCACCTTCCGGCCCGTCAGTCCCGTGGTCTACCTCGGTCTGCGCAGCGGTGCCGAGGATTGCGACCGTCTTCAGACGCGGGTCCGCGACCGCCGGGGCCCCCTGGCCCGTTCGCTCAGCTTCCCCTTCCATCCGCACGTGACCCTGGCCCACGAGATCGCCGAGGACGGCCTTGACGCCGCGGCGAGGAAGGGGGCGGATCTGACCATGGACTTCACCGTCACCAAGCTTCATCTCTACCGCCACCTCAGTCGGCCCGCCCGCCGCAGCAGCAGTGGGTGCTCGGCCTCGGAGGGGGGCTGGGAAGTGGTTGCCGCCTTCGCCTTCGGGGGTTCCCTCGCCTCCGACACCTCCGCCGACAGTGAGGCGCCCGCAGCATCGGCGGTCCCGACGACTCCGGTGGTCTCGGTGTGATCGAGCGTGTCAAGGAGCTGCTGGCGGCTGGGCGGCGCACGCGGGTCGGTCGGGCCCTGATCCGCTACGGCACGGCGCGCGGTGCGCTCATGGCCGGCGGGATCGCCTACACGGGTATGTTCTCGGTCTTCGCCGTGCTCGTCATCGGCGTGAGCATGCTCATGGCGATGCTCGGTCGGCACCCCACCATCCGGGCGGCCGTCGTGGACTCCATCAACTCTCTGCTGCCCGGTGTCATCGACACCGGCAACGGCAAGGGGCTGGTCTCGGTCGAGCAGTTGACGCTCACCTCTGCGCTCAACCTGGGCTCGGTGCTGGCGGCCGGGGCCTTCATCTACTCGGTCATCAGCCTCATGGGTACTCTCAAGATCGCCTTGCGGGCCATGTTCGGCCTGGTCAACCCCGTGATGAGACCGGTGGTCGGGCAATTGGCCAATATCGCGGGGTTCCTCGTCATCGTGGCCGGAGTGCTGGTGACCGCCGTCGCCTCGGTGGTGACGACGACGCTGTCGGGCAACGTCGGTCGGGCCCTGGGCCTGCCGCAGTCGCTGACCGGGACCGGGACATGGATGATGACGCTCCTGCTCTCCTTCCTCATCGACACCGGTGTCCTGGCGCTCCTCATCACCATGTGCGGCATCCGCCCTCCCCGACGCGACCTGGTGCAGGGCTGCATGCTGGGCGCCTTCGCGCTGGGCGCGCTGCGCCAGGTGGGAACCGGGGCGGTCGGCTCGGTGACACGTAACCCGCTGCTGGCCTCCTTCGCCGCCATCGCCGTCCTCATCCTGTGGCTGCACCTGACCAGCCGCGTCGTGCTGCTTGTGGCGGCCTGGATGGCCAACCCGCCGCTGCCCCGTGACGTCGGCCACCCCGACGAGGTCCACGCCCACGAGCGCCCCAACTACGTAACGCTCTCCGTGCCTGAGACCCTGGCCTGGCCCCGGCAGTCCATCACCGGAAGTCTCGAGGCGGACCCGACGGCGCACCCTGACTACCTCCCCCCGATTCCGGTCCCCTGAATGTGGATGAAAACACTTTTTGGGAGGGATGGGGAATGGTGGTGCTTACATCTGAAGGTGAATTTTTCACGAATCAAAAGATGGTGTGATGTGTTCCTGAGCCCCTGGTCGCCTACCGAATTGATGGGGTGCGTGCGCGTCGATAGTTCGTGAATTCTGGGGTTGAGATTCTCGTCCATACGGGTAGCATTGCGTGTCGAACACACCCCTTGTTCTCTTTTCCTGAAAGGAATCGTTGTGTCAGCGGCTAAACGAGTGCTCATCTTTGCGTTGGTTCTACTGGTAGCGGGCGTTGGGGCCATCGGGATCAGTCTTATTCCTGCGAGCGGACCGGCCCCCAAGTATGAATGCGTCACCGACGGATCCGTCAGTTCCGGGTTCAGCGATCCGGACCAGGGAGACTGCCCCGTCACCATTGAGAGCTATCGGGCTCGTGCCCAGTGGGAGAGTCAAGGATGGATCGGTGAGAGTGCCTATACGGTTCGCAAAGCAGCGGCTGGTGGAGTGGTACTCGGCATTATTGGTTTGATTGGCGCGGGTGTCATGAAAGCGACTCAGCGGAAGAAGGTCGCCCGGCCCGGGATGTAGATGCTGAGACCGGGGCGGTGGTGTGTGCGAGGTTGTGTTCCGAGCGCTAGCCTGTGCCGGTGACTGATATTTCTGGCAACCCTGGCAAGTCCGATCGCCCCGCACAGCCCGACGGCTCGGCGCCGGCCATTCACGCCATCATCCCCGCCGGCGGCGCGGGCACCCGGCTGTGGCCGCTCAGCCGGCGTCACCGCCCCAAGTTCCTCCTCGACCTCACCGGGGCCGGCCACAGTCTCCTGCAGGACACCGTCGAGCGACTCGCCCCGGTGACCGCGACGACGACGGTCGTCACCGGTGTCGCCCATATCGCCGCCGTGGCCGACCAGCTTCCGAGCATCCCGCGCGACAACCTCCTGGCCGAGCCCTCCCCACGCGACTCCATGGCGGCCATCGGCCTGGCCGCAGCTGTCATCGCCCGCCGTCACGGACGAGACGCCGTCGTCGGCTCCTTCGCCGCCGACCACACCGTGGCCGACCGGGCCGCCTTCGCCGACGCCGTCCGACAGGCCGCCCTCCTGGCCGAGCAGGGCTGGGTGGTCACCATCGGGATCGAGGCCACCGGCCCCTCGACCGCCTTCGGCTACATCCACGCGGGGGACCCCACTGACGTGCCCGGGGCCCCCGACGGTCGTCGGGTCCGGGGCTTCACCGAGAAGCCCGACGCCGACACCGCCGCCGCCTACCTGGCCACCGGCGACTACCGCTGGAACGCGGGCATGTTCGTGGTCCGCGCCGGCGTCCTCCTGGACCACCTCGCCGAGCTCAGGCCCCAGCTGGCCCAGGGCATCGAGGCCATTGCCGCCGCTTGGGACGCCCCCGAGCGTGAGGAGGTCCTGGCCGAGCGCTGGCCGGCCCTGGAGAAGATCGCCATCGACCACGCCATCGCCGAGCCGGTGGCCGCCGCCGGGGGAGTGGCCACCGTGCCGGTCTCCATGGGCTGGAACGACGTCGGCGGTTTCGACGCCCTGACCGAGCTCGTCCCGCCGCGCACCGAGGGGGTGGCGGCAGGGGCAGGCGTACTCGACGACGTCGACGGTTCTGCCTGCGTCGGCGCCGTTGACGGCGCAGCCCTCGCGGCCCCGTGCCCGGAGGTTCGGGCCCTTGACTCCGATGGTGCCCTCATCGCCTCGACGTCCGGACGCACGGTTGTGCTTCTGGGAGTGCCGGGTGCCGTCGTCGTCGATACTCCCGATGCCCTCCTGGTCACCACCCCCGAGCACGCCCAGGACGTCAAGGGCGTCGTCGACGCCCTCAAGGCGGCCGGTCGCGAGGATCTGCTCTAGCCGGACCACTGCGCCGGGGACCGTCTTGGCCCCCGACTTCTGAGGCGCTCACGCCGGCGCGATTCCGGGGTAGGGCTGGTCGCCCTGAAGGCCATGGTGGGCCGATGGGAGAAATCCGGCATCTCGCCAGTGTCCACAGCGCTGACATCAGTTCCGCATCGGCGCCGCGCGCCGAAGACAAACCGCGGCATTCCAACGATTCGCACCGGGCGCTTCCGCGGCGGGTTCGTTGATGTCAGCGCTGTGGACACTGGGCTGCCTTCAGCATCGGCCCAGCGGGGGTCTTGCGGCGCAGCCCGACGCCCTCACCCCAGGTCCGACCCCACTGGCCCCTGCTCGGCTCTTGATCGGGGCCTGGAGGTCGTGGTCCGACGTCGGCTCCGGCCCGGGGCTTGTCAGAGCTGCCCCTACTCCACGAGGGTCGGGATCTACTGGCCAAGGGTTGTGCGTACTGCACGAAGGCCCTACCTACCTGGAGTACCCCCATCCCTCCTCCAGTAGTACCCGGGCCTCGTGCATTGCGACCAGACGACGCTGGACGTCGCCCGAGTTGCTGCGAGTAGCCAGCCTCGCCGGCCCTTGGCGGTAAGGCACGCAGCGGCAATCGGGGTCGGTCAGCTGGCCCTTCGAGGGGCCCAGTGCCGGAAGAAGACGCTCCTCCGGCGCCGGGTCCCTCATCGAAACCACGACGATCATGAGGTCATTCCGGTGGATCAGGTGGTGTGAGAATGAGAGGCTTTCACCTATCCTTGACACTCGGATGTGTCCCCCGTCGCACGTGAGAACCACGGAGGTTTCCATGAAGAAGGCCTGCTCCGCGATGACGCTCGGCGCGGCCCTGGCCCTGGTCCTGGCCGCCTGCGGGACGCCGCCGGCGCAGCGGCCCACCCGTAACCTCGAGGGCGCCAAGGACTTCATCGCCTGCATGCTCTCCGATGAAGGCGGCTTCGACGACCACTCCTTCAACGAGTCCGGCAAGAAGGGACTGGATCGGGCCGGCAAGGAGCTGGGAGTCAAGACCATCGCCGTGCAGTCGGAGAGCTCCGCCGACTACGCCACCAACATCTACGCGCTCATCCAGCAGAACTGCAAGCTCGTCATCGGCGTCGGCTTCAACATCGCCGCCGACCTGGCCGAGTCGGCCAAGGCCAACCCCGACATCCAGTTCGCCCTCATCGACGCCTCCTTCATCGGCGCCGACGGGAAGCCCACCACCCTTCCCAACACCAAACCGCTGCTGTTCAAGACGGCCGAGGCCGCCTACCTGGCCGGATACGCCGCCGCCGGCACCTCACGGACCGGGGTCGTGGGCACCTACGGCGGCAAGCCCCTGCCCACCGTCCAGATCTTCATGGACGGATTCGCCAAAGGCGTGGCCCGCTACAACAAGGACACCGGTGCCTCGGTCCAGGTCAAGGGCTGGGACACCACCACCGGCAAGGGCGGCTCCTTCGTCGGCAACTTCACCGACGCCGCCAAGGGCCAGGCCATCACCGAGCAGTTCATCTCCCAGGGCGCGGACATCATCATGCCGGTGGCCGGCCCCGTCGGTCAGGGCACGCTGGCCTCCGTCAAGCAGAAGAACGACGCCGGTGGCACCAACGCCGTCATCTGGGTCGACTCCGACGGCTACACCTCCACCGGCGACGGCAGCATCATCATGACCTCCGTGGTCAAGGAGATCGGCAACTCGGTCTTCGACACCGTCAAGAACGCCTCCGAGGGGAGATTCTCCTCCGAGCCCTACATCGGAACCCTCAAGAACAAAGGGGTGGCCGCCGCGCCCTTCCACGACTTCGACTCCCGGGTACCGGCGCCGGTCAAGGCCAGGCTCGAGGAGCTGCGACAGCAGATCATCGACGGGTCCCTCGACGTCTCCACCCCCTACGACCCCTCCTGAACGCCCGGCCGGGGCCGGCGCCCCGAGCCTCCACCGCCACCTGGAAGCGAGCCTGTTGTGAAGCTTGAGCTGCGAGGGATCACGAAGGCCTTCGGGCCGCTCGTGGCCAACGACCACATCGACCTGACCGTCGAACCCGGCCAGATCCACGCCCTCCTGGGCGAGAACGGCGCGGGCAAGTCCACACTCATGAACGTCCTCTACGGTCTCCACCAGCCCGACGCCGGAGAGATCCTCATCGACGACGAGCCCGTGACCTTCTCCGGGCCGGGCGACGCCGTGGCCGCCGGCATCGGCATGGTCCACCAGCACTTCATGCTCGTGCCCGTCTTCACCGTGGCCGAGTCCGTCGCCCTGGGCTACGAGCCGGCCGGGCCGCTGGGGATCCTCAACGCCGGTGCCGCCGCGGCCAAGGTCACCGAGATCTCCCGCCGCTTCGGCTTCGACGTCGACCCCGACGCCCTCATCGAGGACCTGCCCGTGGGGGTCCAGCAGCGCGTGGAGATCATCAAGGCCCTGGCCAGAGACGCCAAGGTCCTCATCCTCGATGAGCCCACCGCCGTGCTCACCCCGCAGGAGACCGACGAGCTCATCACCATCATGCGCGAGCTCAAGGCCTCAGGAACCTCCATCGTCTTCATCACCCACAAGCTGCGCGAGATCCGCGAGGTGGCCGACACCATCACCGTCATCCGCCGCGGCCGTGTCGTCGGCACCGCCGAGCCCACCGCCTCGGCCGCCGAGCTCGCCGGCCTCATGGTCGGCCACGACGTCTCACTGACCGTCGACAAGCCACCGGCCGACCCCGGGGACGGCGGGCTCGCCCTGGAGGGCATCAGCCTCGTCGAGGACGGCGCCGTCCTGCTCGAGGACATCGACCTGCACGTGCGCGCCGGCGAGATCCTCGCCATCGCAGGCGTCCAGGGCAACGGGCAGACCGAGCTGAGCGAGGTCATCCTCGGGCTGCGCCCGCCCACAGCCGGCTCCATCGCCTTCGACGGCCACGACGTCACCCGCCACGGAGTGCGCCGCCGCCTGCGAGCCGGACTCGGCTTCGTCCCCGAGGACCGCACCACCGACGGCATGGTCGCCGAGCTCTCCGTCGCCGAGAACATGGTCCTGGACCGCTACGACGACCCCTCCCTGGGGCGGGGCCCGTCACTGTCGCCGACGCGCGTGCGCCACGCCGCCCACCGGATGCGCGAGGAGTTCGACGTGCGTGTCACCGACGTCGGCGACGCCATCTCGACCCTCTCAGGAGGCAACCAGCAGAAGGCCATCCTCGCCCGCGAGCTCTCCCGGCCCCTCAAGGTCCTCGTCGCCTCCCAACCCACCCGCGGCCTGGACGTGGGCTCCATCGAGTTCGTCCACCAGCGCATCGTCGCCGAGCGGGACACCGGCACCGCCGTCCTCATCATCTCCTCCGAGCTCGACGAGATCTATGCCCTGGCCGACCGGATCGCCGTCATGTACCGCGGACGGATCGTCGGCGCCGTCCCCGCCGACACCGCCCGCGACGCCCTGGGCCTCATGATGGCCGGCACCCCTGCCGAGCAGGCCCTCGACCCTCAGGAGCAGACACGATGAGCACCCCCACCACCGGCTCCAGCACCGAACCGACACCGACGCACCAGACCGAGGACCGCCCCGAGCCCGGCTCGAGCGGCCAGTCAGGCAGTCGGCCGGCCGGCCAGGCCGCCCTGCTGCGGCAGGCAGCCTCCTCGCCGGCCGTCGTCGGGCTGCTCGCGGTCCTGACCGCCCTGATCCTCAGCTCGATCCTCATCCTCGCGGCCGACTCCGAGGTGCGCTACACCGCCACCTACCTGTTCAACCGCCCCGGCGACTTCCTCCACGCCACCGCATCCACCCTGAGCGAGGCCTACAGCTCCCTGCTGCGCGGCGCCATCCTCGACTGGCGGGCCACCACGGGCGTGCGCATGATCCGCCCCATCACCGACACCCTGACCAACGCCACCCCGCTCATCATCGCGGGCCTGGGCATGGCGGTGGCCTTCCGCGCCGGCCTGTTCAACATCGGCGGCCAGGGGCAGATGATCCTCGGGGCGATCACGGCCTGCTACGCGGGCATCGCCTGGAACCTGCCGCCGGTGGCCCACCTGCTCGTGGCTGTCATCGGGGCGGCCCTGGGAGGACTGGTGTGGGGCGGCATCGCCGGCGTCCTCAAGGCCCGCACCGGGGCCAACGAGGTGATCGTGACGATCATGCTCAACTCCATCGCCGCCCACCTGCTGTCCCAGGTACTCAGCCTCAAGGCCTTCAACGGTGAGGGCGAGACCGGCAACCGCAAGTCCCTGACCGTGGCGGACACCGCCCAGTACCCCTCACTGGCCGGCGACTCCTTCCGTCTCCACGCCGGTTTCCTCCTGGCCCTGCTGGTCGCCGTGGCCGTGTGGTGGCTCATGGAGCGCTCCCGCCTCGGCTTCCAGCTGCGGGCCACCGGCCTCAACGCCGACGCCGCCCGCACCGCCGGCATGAGCGTGCCCTGGGTGACGAGCCTGGTCATGATGATCTCCGGCGCCCTGTGCGGGCTGGCCGCCACCGCACCGGTCCTGGGCACCCAGAAGGGCATGGACGAGTCCGTCGTGGGCACCATCGGCTTCGACGCCATCACGGTGGCGCTCCTGGGCCGATCCCGCCCCGTGGGGACCGTGCTGGCCGGCCTGCTCTTCGGTGCGCTGCGCGCCGGCGGCACCGCCATGCAGGCCGCCCCCGGCACCCACATCAAGATCGTCCTGGTCCTGCAGTCCACGATCGTGCTGTTCATCGCCGCGCCTCCTCTGGTCCGGGCCATCTTCCGGCTCCCGGAGCGCCGCGAGTCCCTCGGCGGCGGCACCGCGCCGACCCCCGCCTCAGTCTCGGCCGCAGCCCCGGCCGCTCCCGCCGCGAAGGAGGCCTGAGCCATGAACGCATCAACTGCTTCAGCCGATTCTCACGCCGCGACCGCATCGAACACGTCCGCCCTCACCCCGGTTGCGCCCATGGATCTCAAGATCCCGATCACCGGCGTCGTCGTGCTCGTCCTGCAGGGGCTCATGGCACTGGGAGCCCGTGGCTCGACAACCTTCGACCTCACCGCCTCCTCCGACCTGTTCCGGCTCGGGGCCCCCGAGCTCAACGCGCGCCTGGTCATCCTCGTCGCCGCCGGGGCTGTCGCGGCGGCCACCGCCGTCGCCTTCGACCGGGCCCGGCGTCGCAGCAGGATCCCGACCTGGAGCACCGCCCTCATCGGCATCGGATTCGTCATCGCCTTCCTGGCCTGGACCGGGGCCGGACGCGCCGGCGTCATCCCCCTGGTGACCATCCTGTCCTCCGCGCTGGGACTGAGCGTCCCCCTCGTCTACGGCTCGCTGGCCGGGATCATCGGGGAGCGCTCGGGCACCATCAACATCGCCATCGAGGGCCAGCTCCTGGGTGGGGCCTTCCTGGGGGCCGTCGTCGCCTCGGCCTGTTCCAACCCCTGGGTGGGGCTCCTGGCCGCGCCCGTGGCCGGAGTCCTCGTGGCGCTCCTGCTGGCCCTGTTCGGCCTGCGCTACCGGGTCAATCAGATCGTCGTCGGCGTCGTCCTCAACGTCCTGGTCTCCGGGCTCACCGGCTTCCTGTTCTCCACCTTCCTGTCCTCCAGCCCCAGCCTCAACCGGGCCCTGCGCCTGCCCACCCTGGCTGTGCCGCTGCTGTCCCGGCTCCCGATCATCGGGCCGGTCCTCTTCCGTCAGACGATCCTCGTCTACCTCATGTACGCGGCCGTGGCGGTCCTGTCCGTCATGCTCTTCCGCTCCCGGTGGGGGCTGAGGCTGCGGGCCTGTGGCGAGCACCCCAAGGCCGCCGACACCGTCGGCATCAATGTCATGCGCACCCGCGTGGCCAACCTGGCCCTGGCCGGGGCGCTGGCGGGACTGGGAGGGGCCTTCTTCACCGTCGGCTCGGGCCTGTCCTTCGAGAACGACATGACCGCCGGCAACGGCTACATCGCCCTGGCCGCCATGATCCTGGGTGCCTGGCGGCCCCTGGGCTCCCTGGGGGCGGCCCTGCTCTTCGGCTTCGCCACCTCCGTGGCCCAGACCCTGCCGGTCATCGGCAGCTCGGTCTCACCCGACATCATCTCCATGATCCCCTACATCGTCACGATCCTGGCTGTGGCCGGATTCGTGGGCAAGGTACGTGCCCCCGCCGCCGAGGGGGTGCCCTACCCGTGAGCAGCATCGTGCCCACCGATCTGACCGACACCCACTGGCAGGCCCTGCGCGAGCTCGCCGTGGAGGCCATGACCCGCGCCTACGCCCCTTACTCCCGCTTCAAGGTCGGCGCCGCCGCCCTGGTCGACGACGGCCGGCTCGTCTCAGGATGCAACGTGGAGAACGCCAGCTACGGCGTCACCCTGTGCGCCGAGTGCGGCCTCGTCTCCGAGCTCATCCGCACCGGAGGAGGGCGCCTGGTCGCCTTCGCCTGCGTGGATGCCCACGGCCGGGCCTGCGCGCCGTGCGGGCGCTGCCGCCAGCTCCTGAACGAGCACGCCGCCGACGGTATGGTGCTGGCCATGCCCTCAGGGATGATGAGCATCGACGAGGTCCTGCCCGACCGCTTCACCGCCGCCGACGTCGAACGCGTCGTCGGCCAGCAGAGCTGAGGGCCGGCTGACGAGCAGCCACAGATGGAGGAGAGCCCTGTGACCGTCCCCGCCACACCACCGGCCGTCGAGCCCTTCGACGCCGTCGACGTCATCGCCGCCAAGCGCGACGGAGCCGCCCTGACCGACGCCCAGATCGACTGGGTCGTGGACGCCTACACCCGCGGCGCCGTCGCCGAGGAGCAGATGAGCGCCCTGGCCATGGCCATCTACCTGCGCGGCATGAGCCGGGCCGAGATCGCCCGCTGGACCGGCGCCATGATCGCCTCCGGGGAGCGCATGGACTTCTCCGGCCTGACCCGCCCCACGGTGGACAAGCACTCCACCGGGGGAGTAGGGGACAAGATCACCCTGCCGCTGGCGCCGCTCGTGGCCGTCTTCGGCGTGAGCGTCCCTCAGCTGTCCGGGCGCGGGCTCGGGCACACCGGCGGGACCCTGGACAAGCTGGAGTCCATCCCCGGCTGGCGGGCCGACCTCACGGGCGAGGAGATCCTGGCGATGCTCGATGCCGGCGGCCCCGGCGCCGTCATCTGCGCCGCCGGGGCGGGCCTGGCCCCCGCCGACAAGCGCCTCTACGCCCTGCGCGACACCACCGCCACCGTCTCCTGCATCCCCCTCATCGCCTCCTCGATCATGTCCAAGAAGATCGCCGAGGGGACCGGCGCCCTCGTCCTGGACGTCAAGGTCGGCTCGGGCGCCTTCATGAAGGAGATCGACCAGGCCCGCGAGCTCGCCTCCACCATGGTGGCCCTGGGGACCGACGCCGGCGTGACCACCCGTGCCCTGCTGACCGACATGTCCACCCCGCTCGGGCTCACCGCCGGCAACGCCCTCGAGGTCGCCGAGTCCCTCGAGGTGCTCGCCGGCGGGGGACCGGCCGATGTCGTCGACCTCACCGTGGCCCTGGCCCTGGAGATGTGCGCCGCCGCAGGCAGGCCTGTGGAGGAGGACGAGGCCCGCACCGCCCTGGCCGACGGGCGCGCCATGGACGTCTGGCGGAACATGATCGCCCGCCAGGGAGGGGACCCGGAAGCACCCCTGCCCGTCGCCCCGGAGACCGAGACCGTCACCGCCCCGGCCGACGGCGTCCTGACCACCCTGGACGCCCTCGCCGTCGGGGTGGCCGCCTGGCGCCTCGGGGCCGGGCGGGCCCGCAAGGAGGACCCGGTCCAGGCGGTTGCCGGCGTCACCATGCACGCCAAGCCGGGCGACGAGGTGCGCGCCGGCCAGCCGCTGCTCACCCTGCACACCGCCACGCCCGAGCGCTTCACCCGCGCCCGGGAGGCGCTCGCCGGCGGCATCGTCATCTCCCAGGCCGGCTCCCCACAGGCCGCCGTCGCCGTCGCCCGCCGTGGGCATGGCGTCATCCTGGAGCGCATCGGATGACCACGCCCCGGCCGGTGCAGCCGGCCATCATCGCCCGGGCCGTCAACTCCCGGCTACGAGTGGGGCGCCTCACCCAGGCGGGCCAGGCCATCACCCTGACCCAGACCGACGGCACCACCTGCGGGCCCACCTGCCTCCTGGCCGCCCGACTGCTCCTGGCACCCGGCGAGCGCGCAGCCGTGACGGACGACCTCGCCCAGGAGATGGCCGCCTCACAGCCCGGCCGGGAGGGCAAGCACCTGCTGTCCGTCCTGTCCCACCACCAGGTACGGATCCAACGGGCCATGAACGTGCACGGCCTGGGAGTCCTGCCCTGGCCGAAGGTGCTCGGCTCCACGCCCTGGTCCGTGGCCCGGCAGATGACCGAGATCGCGAGCGTCTGCGCCCCGGGCGGCGGGCGCCGTCGCTACACGGTGAGGTGGGTGAGCGACCACGGCCCCGCGTGGGGCACTGAGGTCGCCTCGATCCGTGAGGTGCTTGCAGGTGGGCTCCCGGTCATCCTGGTCACCGGTGGTCCGCTCGTTCTCGATGACGACGCCGAGGGGGACCCCACTGCGAGGGCGAGGCTGCGCGCCTCCCTGGCGCGAACCCCGGCCGTGCCCCGCCACTACGTCCTGGCCCTGCCCTGGCGGTCCGTCGAGCAGGACGACCCCGGTGAGGGGCGCGTGCACATCTATGAGCCCTCCAGCGGATCGGTACGCCCCCTCGACCTGACCGCCCCGCGCGATCCGCACCGCCCCGGCCCCCGCGAGCTCGGCAACTGGCCCCGCGTCATCGCCGTCATCGCGCCCGAAAACAATCCATGACGAGTACCAGTTGTGTGGGAGTGATATCCATGTCGACACGGCGAGCCATGCCACTCATCACTGTGCGCGATCTTGATGCTGCCATTGAAGCCTATCGTCGCCTCACCGGGATGGAGGTGGTCATGAATCATGGCTGGATCGCCACCCTGTCCCCGCCAGGGGATCGTTCCATCCAAATCAGTTTGATCGCCTCTGATCCCACTGCTCCGGTCAACCCGGCGGTCTCCATCGAGGTGGATGATCTGGATGATGCCTACCGGATCGCTCGGGAGAACGGCTGGGAGATCGTGCATGAACTCGCTGTGGAGGAGTGGGGGGTGCGTCGTTTCTTCTTCCAGGATGCGGACGGAAACATCGTGAATGTCCTTTCCCATCTGTGATTCCAGCGTTGACGGTATGTCGTGTGGTTGCTTTGCCCGTGTCAGGTAGGTCAGTCCATGATGGTATGGACGCTCTTGAAAGGACCCCCCCATGACCACGCGCGCCCAGATCGCCCGCCTCATCGACCACACCCTCCTCAAGCCCGAGACCACTGCCGCCCAGGTCGACGCGCTCATCGCCGAAGCCGCCGCCCTGGGCGCATACAGCGTGTGCGTCTCCCCGAGCCTCCTGCCGCTGGAGGTTCCCGACACACTGCACGTGGCCACGGTCTGCGGCTTCCCCTCCGGTGCTCACGCCACTGCTGTCAAGGCTGCCGAGGCCGCCGACGCCCTCACCAAGGGGGCCGAGGAGATCGACATGGTCGTCAACCTTCGCCTCGTCAAGGAGAGCGACGTCGACGCCGTCGAGGCCGACATCCGTGGCGTGCGCGAGGCCTGCCGGGGCGCCGTCCTCAAGGTCATCATCGAGTCCGCCGCCCTCACCGACGACGAGATCGTCTCCACCTGCCGTGCCGCCGAGGCCGCCGGGGCCGACTTCGTCAAGACCTCCACCGGCTTCCACCCCGCCGGCGGCGCCTCCACCCACGCCGTTGCCCTGATGCGTGCCACCGTCGGAGACCGCCTCGGTGTCAAGGCCTCCGGCGGCATCCGCACCGCCGCCGACGCCCTCGCCATGGTTGAGGCCGGCGCCAATCGCCTGGGTCTGTCCGCCAGCGCCGCCGTCCTGGAGGGGCTGGAGGTCTGAAGAGAACCGTGCGTCGTCGCACATCACCGAACATCACTGACGGGCCCGGCATGACAGCCGGGCCCGTTGCCGTCCGCACCGGCATGAAACAGAAAGGGTCGCCTCAACTTGCCAAGTTTCGGGCAACCGAAACTATACTCGGCTCTATGAGAACCATCCCCAGTATGAGTCGCCGCAGCGCCGCGGCACTCGCCTGCCTCGCCCTGTCCGCTCCCGCCCTGGCCGCCTGTGGTCACAGCTCGACCTCGGCCGACGACTCGGGAACGGTCAAGGCAGTCGCCTCCACCACGCAGATCTGCGACTACATCACCCAGCTCGCCACCGGAGACGCCTCCAGTGACCTCTCCTTCGACCGCACCGGAGCGGACGGCAAGACCCAGCACTTCGGCGCCGACGCCGCCACGGCCAAGTCCCGCCTCAAGCTCACCTGCCTGCTGGCCCCCAACGCCTCAGCGCACGAGCACGACATGACCACGGCCCAGTCCAAGGCCCTGTCCGAGGCGGATCTCTTCTTCATCTCCGGCGTCGACCTGGAGCACTTCCTGGACTCCGCCGTCGACTCCACCGGATTCAAGGGCACCATGGTGGTGACCTCCGGGGTCGCCGGGGCCGCCGACGTCGATGACCTGGCGGCCCAGAAGAAGAAGGAGGAGGCCAAGCCCTACAAGGTCGACCGAGGCAGCGCCAAGGTCGAGGTCGCCAAGTGGCCCTTCCCCCCGGAGGAGGGCGAGAGCGAGCCCGAGTTCCGCTTCGACCCGCACGTGTGGACCTCACCGAAGAACGCCATCGTCCAGGTCACCAACATCGGTGCCGCCCTGGAGAAGGCCGCCCCCGACCAGGCCGGCGTCTTCCGCAACCACGTGGACGCCTACGTCGCCAAGCTCAAGAAGCTCGACGAGTGGGCCGCCGCCTCACTCAACTCGGTGCCCCAGAACAAGCGGGTCCTGTTCACCAGTCACGACGCCTTCGGCTACTTCAGCAAGGAGTTCGGCGTGAAGTTCGAGGGCGCCGCCCTGTCCGACTTCAACGCCCAGCAGGACGCCACCGCCGACAAGATCAAGGAGACCGCGGACAAGGTCAAGGCCTCCGGGGCCGTGGCCATCTTCGCTGAGAACTCCAACAACCCCAAGTCCGTCCAGAAGGTCGCCGAGGTCGCCGGAGTCAAGGCGGTCATCGGTGACGAGGCCCTCTACGGCGACTCCCTGGGGACCCCCGGATCCGACGGCGAGACCTACATCGGTTCCATCCTCCACAACGTCTCCAACCTCACCAAGGCCTGGGGCGGTACGGTCTCCGAGATCCCCGCCGACCTCGCCCAGTGGACCCCCAAGGCGTCCGACGTCAAGTGAGGAACCGTATGACAGACCCCCGTGATCGAGCTCCCGATATGGCCACCCCTGCCACCCCAACCGCCACCGCCGAACCGGTCGTCACCCTGGAGGGCGCCTCCTTCTCCTACGGCTCCTCCACCGTGCTCACCGGCGTCGACGGTCAGGTGCCGGCCGGGCAGGCCCTCGCACTCGTCGGCCCCAACGGCTCAGGCAAGACGACACTCATGCGGGCACTGCTCGGCATGGTGACCGTCAGCAAAGGCCGGGTGCGTGTCAATGGGGCGGCACCGGGTAGAGCGCCACGGGGGTCCGTCGGATACGTTCCCCAGCTCAGCGACCTCGACCCCACCTTTCCCGTCACCGTGCGGGAGGTGGTCCAGATGGGGATGTACTCACAGCTCGGCATCCTGCGGCGTCCCGGCGCCGAGGTCCGTCGTCGGGCGCTGGAGGCCCTCGAGAACGTGGGGCTGGCCGACCGCGCCGAACGGCGCTTCGGCACCCTGTCCGGCGGTCAGCAGCAGCGAGTCCTCGTGGCGCGCTGCGTGGCCGCCAGGCCTCGCCTCATCCTCCTCGATGAGCCCTTCAACGGCCTGGACCAGCCCAACCGCGAGGCCCTGCTGTCCATCATCACCGACCTCAAGGAGCAGGGCGTCTCCCTGATCATCTCCACCCACGACCTGGTTCTGGCCCAGGAGACCTGCGAGCAGGCGGCCCTCCTGGCCGGACGGCAGATCGCCTTCGGTCCGCGCGACGACGTGCTCGTGGCCCGCTACATCGACGAGGCCTACGGCGGCCACGGCACGACTCGGCTGCTGGGGCTTCGCTCCGGCGCGGGGGCGCAGGAGCTGTCATGAGTGACGCGATGACGCTCTTCAGCCAGGCCCTCGAGCAGCTGCGCCTGGCGGCCGTCAATGTCCCCGGACTCACGGACCTGGCTGACGCCCCCTTCCTCTTCCGCCCCCTGGTCATGGTGGTGCTTCTGGGCGTCGTCGCCGGTGTCATCGGTGTCATCGTCAACCTGCGCAGCGCCGAGTTCAGTGCCGAGGCCATGGTCCACGCCGTCTTCCCAGGGATCGTCGCCGGCGCCGTCTACTGGGGGATCGACGCGATCATCCCGGCGGCCTCCGTCGTCGCCGTCGTCGCGGCCCTGGTCCTGACCATCGTCTCCCACCGCTCGCGTCGGGGTGAGGCATCCGAGGCCGGCACCGCCGTCGTCCTCACCAGCTTCTTTTCCATCGGGCTCATTCTGTCCCTGGCCAAGGGCGACATGTCCGGCCAGCTCGAGGCCCTCATGTTCGGGCGCCTGCTGGAGGTCACCGATGCGCGCCTCGCGCAGGCGCTCATCGTGTGCGCCGTCGCGCTCCTGCTCATCATGGCGACCTGGAAGGAGCAGGTCGCCTACGCCTTCGACCGCACCGGTGCCCGGGCCTCCGGGCTGAGGCTCCTCATGCTCGACCTGGTCCTCAACACCGCCATCGCGGCCACGGTCGTCTCCGCCTCGACGGCGGTGGGCATCCTCCTCGTCATCGGCTACCTCGTCATCCCCGGGGCGACGGCGCGCATCCTCGCCTTCCGGGTGCGCACCATGGTCCTTGTCGCCATTGCTGTTGGTGTGGGCGGGGGATACCTCGGCATGCTGCTCATGGCTCTGCCCGAGACCCTCGACAAACCGATCTCCCCGCAGGCCACCGTGGCCCTGGTGATGACGGGGATCCTCCTGCTCGCCGTCTGCGTCGCCGCCGTGCGCGAGAGGCTCCGCAGACCGGCTCGGCGCGTTCGCTCGGCGCAGTCCGCAACAGCTGTGTCGACCTCGACGACGGCGAGCGCGGACGGCACCGTTGATCGTGCTGGGGGACCAGAGGGGGCGGCGAGTGCTGTTGCCCCGATGGCCGAAGGAGGCCGAGTATGAGCATCGGTCTCGACATCCTCCTGCTGCCCATCATCGAGGTCGTTCTCATGGGGCTGCTGGCCGGGCTCGTGGGCGCGCTTGCACTGGTCCATCGCCGGATCTTCTTCACCGAGTCACTCACCCACGCGACCTTCCCGGGCGCGATCGTCGGCGTGGTCGCAGCCGCCTGGTTCTCGCGGGTGATCCTCGGTCAGCGGGCCGACTTCACCCTCCTGTCCACCCTGGTACTGGTGGGGGCCGCCCTCATGTGCCTGCCGATGATCTGGCTCATGCGGCGTCTCTCCCAGGTGCCCGGGGTCTCGTCCCAGTCGGCCGCCGGCGTCGTCCTCACCTTCGGCTTCGCCCTGGGCTACTTCCTCAACAAGTGGTTCGCCCCGCTGCCGATCAAGGTGGACTCCTTCCTGGCTGGATCCGTGCTCAACGTCAACCACGTCGACGTCATCGCCGTCGGCGCCGTCCTGGTGATGACGCTCCTCGTGCTTCTGGTGGCCGGGCGGTTCCTCACCTTCTACAGCTTCGACCCACTGGGCTACCGCGCCAGCGGGCTGAACCCCGCCTGGGCCGAGGGAACCGTCATGGTCATGATCACCCTGACCATCGTGATGCTCGTTCCCGCCGTCGGCACGATTCTACCCATCGCACTCATTGCCGCGCCCGCGGCCGCGCTGGCGCCGTGGACGCGCACCATGCGGCACCTGCTGATCGCCGCCCCTGTTCTTGGTGCGGCCACGGCCCTGGCAGGGCTGTTGATCGCGGTGCGGCTCAGCCTATCCGCCGGCGGAGTCATCGCGGTGACCTCCGGGGTGGTCTACCTGGTCTCGGCCCTGGTCCACGGGGCCGTGATGAGCGGATCTCGGGTGCCGCAGCTACGCAGGGGATGAGTCCCCAGCGCCCGAATGAAAACGACCGGCGGTCTCCCGGCCTCCATGAGAACCGGAACGATTGAACACCTCAGGAGGCGCGGCGCGAGCGCATGGCTCCCAGCTGGGTGAGTGAGGAGTCCTCCGAAAGCTCCTGGTAGCGCGTCGAGCCGAGAGGGACCAGCGCCACTCGGCCCTGGCCATCGTGGTGGAATCCCCAGCCGTAGCGCTTGGCCAGTGGTGAGGAGCGCAGGCAGGCCTGGGGCTTGGCGAAGAAGGCCTCCCGCTGTGCGGCCCGCTCCGGAGGCTCAATGTTCTGACGGATGGCGTGCACCTCGAACAGCAGGTCGTCGGAGGTCAGCTCATAGGGGCGCTCACTGAGGAGCCGGTACTGGAGGAGGGCGATCGTCGGGGGCTTGCCCGCCGGGCCGGCAGGAGGCTCCTGCGCGTCCTGCGCCGGGCAGTCCTCGGCGACTCGGATGAATGTCTCAGTGTAGTTGGTGCTGCTCATGACCAGAACGCTAAGGGCGCCGGCCGGGGCGTCATAGAAGAAAGGCGACAGCTGGAGGCCGCCGGCCCCGGCGAGGCACGGGTGCGTGCCACACTAGGAGCCATGTCAGCCGATCCGGACTGCGGTCCACGCCAGTCCCCGATCCGTCCGCAGGAGCGCACAGGGGTGCTGGCACCGGACAACCTCACCCGCTACGGCGCGCACTGGCTGGCACCCGATCCCACAGTGGCCGACGTCGTCGACCAGTACTGGTACGTCTCATGGAACCTGGGCGACCAGAGCGTGGACCAGCGGATCATCGACGCCCCGGCTGTGACCTTGACGGTGGAGGACGGCGACGTGCCCGCGCCCCTGGTGATCACCGGAGTCCAGACCCGCGCCTGGCACCGCACGATCCAGGGTCGTGGAAGGGTCTTCGCCATACGGCTGCGACCGGCGGGACTCGCCGTTCTCGGCGCGCTGTCGCCCCAGTGCCTGGCCAACACCGCGCTTCCCCTGACCGAGGAGCTCGACGCTGGACTGCACGCACTCATGCGCAGGGTCGCAGCCCACCCCACGCCCCAGGCCCGCGCCCAGGCCGCCGATGAGGCGATCCGGGCACGGCTGGCCGAGCACCGGCCCTCGGAGAGCGGTCTCCTGGCCAACAGGGTGGTTGATGAGCTGCGCTCCCGGCTTCACCGGCGCACTGGCGACTCCCTGCCTGCGGCTCTGCACGTCAGTGAGCGCACGATCCAGCGCTGCCTGCGCGCCACCCTGGGACGCGGACCGAGATGGGTGGGGCACCGCATCAGGCTCCAGGAGGTGGTTCTGGCACTCACGGTGCGTCCCGAGGTCGACCTGGCCACGATCGCCGCAGACCTCGGCTTCGCCGACCAGTCTCACCTGTCGGGCGCCTTCAGGGCCGCCTGCGGGCTGAGCCCCAGCGCCTATCGGCGCAGCCTTGAGACCCTCATCAACGGATGACGCGGCGGAGGCCGCGCCTGTGAGGCCCGCTCAGGCGGCGATCCCCAGGATGCCGCGCAGATCCTCCTTGATGGCCTCCAGGCGCTCAGCGGCCGCCTCCCGCACCTCGGCCACCGGAGTGTCATTCGTCGGCAGAATCACTTCGCAGTAGCACTTGAGCTTGGGCTCAGTCCCCGAGGGACGTACGACCACCCGATCATCCGAGGCCGTCACCCACACCAGTCCGTTCGTGGGGGGCAGGGTGCCGCCGTTGCCGTCCGAGATGCCGTCGAGCAGGTCCACCGTCTTGGTGACCGGGGAACCGGCGAGTTTGGCCGGCGCCCCGCCCGAGCGCAGACGCTCCATGGTGCTGGTGATGATGTCGAGGTCCTCGACCCGCATGCTCAACGGGCTCGTGGCGTGCAGCCCGTGCTCGCGTGCGAGCCGGTTGAGCAGATCCTGCAAGGTCCGGCCCTGCTGCTTGAGCACGGAGATCAGCACCGCCAACCTCACCGAGGCGGAGATACCGTCCTTGTCCCGCACCGCGGCAGGATCGACGCAGTACCCCAGCGCCTCCTCGTAACCGAAGACCAGCCCTGGCTCCCGACTGATCCACTTGAAGCCCGTCAGGGTACGGCGGAAGCCCAACCCGTGGGACTGGGCGATCCGGCGCAGCAGGCGGGAGGAGACCACGGAGCAGGCCAGGACCCCGTTGCCGGCAAAGGCGGCCAGCTCGGCGGCCTGCTCGCCCAGGAGGGCGCCGACCTCATCGCCTGTCAGTTGACGCCAGCCGCTGGGAGCATCCGCGTCCGGGATGGCGGCGGAGCATCGATCAGCATCAGGATCGTTGGCGATCACCAGGTCCGCCTCGACCTCCCGAGCCTTCTCCAGCGCCAGGTCCAGCGCCCCGGGCTCCTCCGGATTGGGGAAGGCGACCGTCGGGAAGTCCGGATCCGGCTCGAACTGCTCGGCCACCTCGACGACGTCGGTGAACCCGACTCGCGCGAGCACCTCACGGCAGGTGGCCCCGCCCACGCCGTGCATCGCCGTCAACACGATCCTCACCGGGGCGGGGGCCGTCATCCGAGCGGCCTGAGCGGCCCGATCGATGTACTCCTCCCGGATCTCCGGGTCGACCGTCTCCCAGCCCGACTGCGGGCGAGGTACGGACCCGACCGGGCCCACGGCGTCGATCGCCGCAGCGATCTGGCTGTCATAGGGGGGAACGATCTGGGCTCCCTGACCCGAGTCGGTCACGGCCCGCCCTCCCAAGTAGACCTTGTAGCCGTTGTCCTGCGGCGGGTTGTGCGAGGCCGTCACCATGACACCGGCGTCAGCCTCCAGACGTCGCAGCGCGAAGGCGAGCACCGGGGTGGGGCAATGCGACTCGAAGAGGATGGCCCGCCCACCTGCGCCGGTGACGACCGCGGCCGTATCGCGGGCGAACTGCTCGGAGTTGTGGCGGGCGTCGTAACCGATGACGACGCTGAAACCCTCACCGAGACGGGCCTTGAGATATGCGGACAGCCCCGCCGCGGCGCGGATGACGACGACCCGGTTCATCCGGTTGGGGCCACCGCCCAGGCGACCTCGCAACCCGGCCGTGCCGAAGGCGAGCGTGCCGCTGAATGCGTCGCTGAGGGCCCTGCGAGCCGCCTGGGCCTGCTCGCCCTGTGAGCGGGCGGCACTCAGGAGCTCAGTGAGCTCGGCGCGGGTGGCTGGATCCGGATCATCCTGGATCCATGCGTTCACGGCAGCGTCGTCGTACACGTCTTCAGGGCCTCGGGTCATATCTGCGACGGTACCGCGCTAAAACCGATGGAAACGCTCACAATGGCGCTCCTCACTGGTGTTTCCAAACACAAGGAGAATTCAGTCACGGAAGTGATGGACCGCACCTGAAATAAGATGTCTTAAATTAAAACAGCAAGACAATTCGAGGTTGTTTTGGGAGTTTTGAGATATGTGGTGAAGGTGAGAAAAGAGTGGGCGGTGAGGGCGGTCATCTGGGACCTTTATCCTGTATGTGTCCTCCGCTTCTGTGTGCCGGACACGTCGCCACCTCAGCCGGATTAAGGGATCATGGCCGCATGAGTACACGCGAGTCCTACCGCAAGGGACCAGTGGTGCTGCGCGGCACCCAGATTCCCACCCAGACCACCGACGCGCGACTGCTGAGCAGTGATGCCGACGCCGACTGGCTCCACGCCGACCCGTGGCGGGTCATGCGCATCCAGGCGGAGTTCGTCGAGGGTTTCGGGGCTCTGGCTGAACTGGGGCCGGCCATCAGCGTCTTCGGCTCGGCCCGCACCAAGCCCGAGGACCCCACCTACCGAGCGGCCATGGAGGTGGGGGCGGGGCTGGCCCGCGCCGGCTACGCTGTCATCACCGGAGGCGGACCGGGCATGATGGAGGCCGCCAACCGCGGGTGCCACGAGGCCGGTGGCACCTCGGTGGGCCTGGGCATCGAGCTGCCCCACGAGCAGGGCATGAACGAGTACGTCGACCTCGGGGTCAACTTCCGCTACTTCTTCGCCCGCAAGACCATGTTCGTCAAGTACTCCGACGGATTCGTCGTCATGCCCGGTGGAATGGGGACCCTCGACGAGCTCTTCGAGGCTCTCACCCTGGTCCAGACCCAGAAGATCTCCTCCTTCCCCATCGTCCTGGTGGACCGTGGCTACTGGGGCGGGCTGCTGGAGTGGCTGCGCACCACGATGATTGAGCGCGGCATGATCGCCGCCTCCGACCCTGATCTGCTTCACGTCGTCGACGACGCCGAGGCTGCTGTGGACTACGTGGTCAGTGCTGCTCGCCGGCTGCGCAATGGCCGGGCCGGGGCGTGAGTCGCGTCATGGCGTGAGCATCCTCGAACGTTGCACCTTGAATGTCGTAGAATATGACAGGTCGCGCGGCGATGTGCCCGCGCAGCACTGACGAAAGGTGAGCACATGGCTGCCATGAAGCCCCGGACCGGAGACGGCCCTCTTGAAGTCGTCAAGGAAGGCCGCGCCATCATCATGCGGGTCCCGCTTGAGGGTGGTGGTCGACTCGTTCTCGAGATCACGGCCGACGAGGTCAAGGCACTCGGAGAGGCCCTGGCCAACGCCAAGATCTGATCGATCCTGGCGCCCGGGGGACAGCCGGTACCACTCGGTCCTCGGTGTCGAGGAACCGGTGGCCGGTTCATCCAGCCTATGAGAGAGGGTCGGACCCAATAGGGGTCCGACCCTCTTCCTCGTTCCGCCCCGTTGGAGGGCGCCCTGTCAGGTCTGGCGCACGGAGACGAGCAGGCCGTCTCCGACGGGCAGCAGGGTTGTCAGCAGCGCACGTGAGGCGCGTAGCGCCTTGCCGAGCTCGCGGGCTGCCACGGTGGTGACGTCGCGGCGGGCCGGGTCGGCCACGTGGTCGTTCCACAGGGCGCGGGTGACGGCCAGGACCCCGCCGGGGCGCAGCATCCGCAGGGCGTTGGAGGCCAGGAGGATCGCCTCCTCCGGGGCGACGTCGAGCACCACCATGTCGTAGGAGCGGGCCGCCATCCTGGGCATGACGTCCGAGGCCCGTCCCTGGATGATACGAGTGCGCGAGGAGGGGTAGCCGGCTCCGTCGAAGGCACGGCGGGCCTCGCGCTGGAGCTCGGGCTCGACGTCGATCGTCGTGAGGACCCCGTCGGTGCCCATGCCGCCCAGCAGCCACAGGCCCGAGACGCCGGTGCCGGTGCCGACCTCGGCCACGGACTTGGCGCCCACTGAGGCGGCCAGCATCCGCAGCGCCGCTCCAGTCCCCGAGGACACCGGGGTGATGCCGAGCTCGAGCCCGCGTATGCGGGCCTGGGCGGTGGCCTCGTCCTCCGCGGTGAAGTCCTCCGTGTAGGACCAGCTCAGCGTCTTGTCCGCACTCACTGTGAGCCTTTCTTCTGCTGCGGGGCGCCAGGCGCACCCCTCGACCCACATTGTTCCAGGTGTTCGGCCCGATAGGCGGAAGGGCGCTCGCCCGGGTGAGTCCGCCGGTAGGCGAACCGACTCGGACCGGGCCGGTCGGGACTCCCTATACTGAGCGGCGTGTTCGGCATCAACGGATCTGAGTTCCTCGTCATCATCCTGGTGGCGGTGATCGTGGTGGGGCCGCAGCGCTTGCCCGAGTACACCCGCAAGCTCACGCAGATGGTGCGTCAGCTCAGGGTGTTCCTGGACAACGCGCGCAGCCAGATCGCCGAGGAGGTCGGCCCGGAGATGGCCGACCTGGACCTGTCCAGCCTCGACCCGCGCCAGTACGATCCCCGCAAGATCGTGCGCGACGCCCTGGGTGAGGACATCGACGCCATCCGCGAGGACCTCGCCCACCCCTTCCGCTCCGTCGGCTCGACCGCCAAGGAGATCTCCGACGACGCCGCCCAGGCCGTCAACGACGTGGTCAAGCAGGACCGGGCCAAGTCGCTGAGCAAGCAGATCGAGTCCAAGCGGGCCGAGCAGCTGACCGAGAACGACACCGAGGCCGCTGAGAACGCGGAGAGCTCCCAGAGCTCCGAGAGCACTCAGGACTCGGAGGGGGCTGAGCAGTCCGCAGGCTCCACTCCGCCGCGGGGAGTGCTCCAGCAGGCGGATGACACCGAGCCCGAGGCTCAGTCCGAGCCGGCTGAGTCGGTCGAGTCGGCTGATCCGACTGACGGGTCCGATGAGACCGAGCCTGAGAAGGCCGAGGAGACCAAGGATACTGAGCGATCTGAGGGTGCTGAGCAGTCCGAGGACAACGAGGATGCCGGTCAGGCGGAGTCCGCTGAGCCGTTGGCCAAGCCTGGGCCGGTGGAGGTCCCGACAAGCCTGGTCGAGCCGCAGACCGCTGCCTCCGGTGAGGATTCAGGGGATGCCTCCACGGCGGGCGATGACTCCCGTACCCGCGTGCGCCCTTTGTCCCCGCGTGACATCGTGCGCGCCGCCAACGCCGCCGCCCGCACCCGCGCCGAGGCCGCGCGCGTCGCCGTCGACTTCTGAACCTCTCGAGCCGGGCAGAAAGACCATCGGGCTATGCGAAGAATGCCGGTCCCGGTGAAAGTGCTGCGAGAGAGCCGGGCGGGGTGGCTCAGGCCGGGGTGACCCCCAGGCTCTTGCCTGCCAGGCCGCGGGAGCGGTGAGTCAGGCGCTGGGCCACGGCGGACAGCTCCAGGGCCGCGGGTGCGTCGGCGAACGGCTTGCCGTCGTCGGCCACGGTGGCCGGCAGGCCGGTGTCGGAGCCCTCGCGCAGTCGGATGTCCAGCGGCAGCTGGGCCAGCAGCGGCACCTCGTAGCCGAGGGTCTCGCTCAGGGAGGCGCTGACGATCTCGCCCCCGCCGGAGCCGAAGATCTCCAGGCGTGAGCCGTCGGGCTGGGGCATGTAGGACATGTTCTCGACGACGCCCACCACCTTCTGGTGCGTCTGGGTGGCGATGAGGCCGGTGCGCTCGGCCACCTCGGCGGCGGCCGTCTGCGGGGTGGTGACCACGAGGATCTCGGCGTTGGGCAGCAGCTGGGCCACGGAGATCGTCACGTCGCCGGTCCCGGGCGGCAGGTCCAGCAGCAGGACGTCCAGGTCGCCCCAGAACACGTCGGAGAGGAACTGCTGGACGGCGCGGTGCAGCATGGGACCGCGCCAGACGACCGGCTGCTTGTCCTCCACGAACATGCCGATGGAGATGACCTTCACCCCGTGGGCCACGGGCGGCACGATCATGCCGTCGAGCTGGGTGGGCACCCTGTCCACCCCCAGCATGCGGGGGATGGAGAAGCCGTAGATATCGGCGTCGACCACGCCCACGCTCAGGCCCTGGGCGGCCATGGCGGCCGCCAGGTTCGCGGTCACCGAGGACTTGCCGACCCCGCCCTTGCCAGAGGTCACGGCGTAGACCCGGGTGAGGTTGCCCGGCTGGGTGAAGGGAACCACGGGTTCGGCGGCCCCTCCGCGCAGGCGGCGCCGCAGCTCGGCCTTCTGCTCGTCGTTCATGACGCCCAGGCTCACCTGCACCTCGGTGACACCCTCGACGGTGCCGACCTCGCGCCGGGTGTCGGCGGTGATCGTGTCCTTCAGGGGGCACCCGGCCACGGTCAGGAGCACCTCGACGCTGACCACGCCGTCCTCGGCGATGTCAACGGAGGAGACCATTCCCAGGTCGGTGATGGGGCGGTGCAGCTCGGGGTCGATGACCCTGGCCAGCGCCTCCATGACGGCGTCATGAGTCGGTTGCGGCATGGCCCCATCCTAGGGGTGCCGTCGAGGGCCACGACAGGTGGCGAGTCCCACGTGGGGGCGGTGTGCCCTTCAGTGAGCGGTGCGCTGCTCAGAAGCGGTGCCGGGCTCCTCGTCGCCGCTGTCCTGGAACTCGGCGATCTCCTCACGGGTGAGGCGCTCCTCGGCGAGGATCTCGCTGAGCATGTCACGCAGTTCGCTGCGCACGAAGTCGCGGGTGGCGACGTCGTTCATGGCCAGACGCAGGGCGGCGATCTCGCGGGTGAGGAACTCGGTGTCCTCCAGGTTGCGCTGGGCGCGCTGGCGGTCCTGCTCGGCGGTGACGCGGTCGCGGTCGTCCTGCCGGTTCTGGGCCAGCATGATGAGAGGGGCCGAGTAGGAGGCCTGGGTGGAGAAGGCCAGGTTGAGCAGGATGAAGGGGTAGGAGTCCCAGGCCCGCTGCATCTTGGCCAGGATCAGGTTCGCCACGATCCACACAGCGACGAAGATCGACATGTAGAGCACGAACTTGGGCGAGCCCATGAAGCGTGCGGTCGCCTCGGCGAAGCGGCCGAAGCCGTCCGAGCGCGAGGCACGGGCCGGATGCGTCCTGCGCAGCCACCGCAGGCGACTGTCGGGCAAGGGCTGGTCGAGCTGGTCAGGCATTGGCGCCCCTCTCGATCATCTCGTCGGTGACGGCCTCGTCGGCCACGCGCCAGTCGTCGGGCATGAGGTGGTCCAGGACGTCGTCGACACTGACGGCGCCCAGCAGGCGTCCGGCGTCGTCGAGGACCGGCAGGGCCGTCAGGTTGTAGGTGGCCAGCAGGCGGGTGACGGTACCGATGGAGTCCTCGGGGCGCACGGAGTCGACGTCGGTGTCCACGATGGAGCCGACCATGCGCTGGGGGCGCTCGCGCAGCGCCCTCTGGAAGTGGATCATGCCCACGAACTTGCCGGTGGGGGACTCCAGGGGCGGGCGGCACACGAAGCCGATGGCGGCCAGGGCGGGAGGAACCTCGGCCTTGCGGGACTGGGCCAGGAAGGTCGCCACCGTCGACTCGGGGGGCAGGATGATCGGCTCGGTGGTCATCAGGCCGCCGGCGGTGTAGTCGTCGTAGGCCATGAGGCGGCGCACGTCCTCGGCCTCCTCGGGCTCCATGAGGCCCAGCAGCTCGGTGGCCTTGAGCTGGGGCAGATCGGCGACCAGGTCGGCGGCGTCATCGGGCTGCATGGCGTCCAGGACGTCGGCGGCGCGCCCTGCCTCCAGACGGGACAGGAGGGCGACGGCGTCCTCATTACCGAGCTCCTCCAGGACGTCGGCCAGGCGCTCGTCGGTCAGCTCGGCGGCCACGCGCATCTGGCTGTCCTGGGGCAGGTCGCGCATGACGTCGGCCAGGTCGGCGGGCTTGAGGTCCTCCAAGGTGGCCAGCAGCGCGGTGGCGCCCTGCTGGTCGGCGCTGGCGGCCAGGCCGCTGACCTCGTCGGGGCGCACCGTGAAGGTCTCCCCGCGGCGCAGGCCCAGCGGGCCCGAGGAGGCCCGCTGGACGAACAGGCGGGTCACCTTCCAGTCCATGCCGCGGTCGCGCTCGATGGCCACGTCCCGCACCGTGACGTTCCCCGAGCCGTCGCGCATGGTGACCACCCGGTCCAGCAGCTCGCCGACGACCAGGGTCTCCACGTGGCGCTGGGTGAAGCGGCGGATGTTCATCAGTCCCGTGGTGATAACGGCTCCGGGCTCGATCGCGGTGATCCGGGACAGAGGCAGGAAGACACGGCGCCGGCTGGAGACGTCGATGACGAAGCCAACGGCTCTGGGCTCCCCGCGCATCTGCAGCAGGACGACGACGTCATGGACCTTGCCCACCGCATCGCCCAAGGGGTCGAAGACGGAGGTGCCGATGAGGCGGGCCACAAAAACCCTGCTGGTCGTGCGCGTCCTGGTGTTCTCCACAAGCCAAGCCTATGCGCCTGAGGCGTGATTGCCTGCCGATGGGTCCGTACCGCGTGCCCGCGCGTGCGACGATAGCCCCCATGAACGCCAATCCGAGCCCGTTGTCCTCCCTGACCTCGTCCAGTGGTGGTGTCATGCCCCAGGGGGAGGAGGTGGCCTCCTTCGCGACCTACCCCGAGGCGCAGAGGGCGGTCGACGCTCTGTCGGACCAGGGCTTCCCGGTTCAGCACCTGGCGATCATCGGCACCGACCTGCGTCAGGTCGAACGCATCACCGGGCGTATGAGCTGGGGGCGCGCAGCGATGTCAGGAGCCATGAACGGCCTGTGGATCGGCATGTTCTTCGGCATCATCATGTCGGTGGCCAGCAGCAGCGGGCCCAGACTCAGCTTCTGGGCCTGTGTCCTGCTGGGGGTGCTGTGGGGCATCGTCTTCCAGCTCTTCAGCTACGCCCTGACCCGAGGGCGGCGCGACTTCACCTCCATCAGCCAGGTTGTGGCCTCACGCTACTCGATCATCGCCGCACGTGAGATCCACGAGGCCAGTCAGGCCCTGACTGATGTTCCGGGCAACCTCTCACGCGGAGGAGAGGCGCTGCGGCGCTCCCAGGAGCGTCGTCGGGCTCGGGAGGAGGCCTCCGGACCCACCGCCTTCGGCTCGCGTCCTGACGAGCAGCCCCGCTTCGGGGTGCGGCTGCCGCAGCCCGGCAGCAGCATCCCCGACCGGACCCCCACCACCCCGGCCGGCGCCTCCTCCGACGCCCCGACCGTCTCCGATGACTACGACCCGTTCCTGCGTTCCCCACGGCCGGTGGACCGGAAGGATCAGGGCGCGTCGGCGTCGTCGCAGGAGACCCGCGATGAGGCCGACTCCGGTGACGAGAACTGACCAGTGCTGAGGGACGAGGGAGTTCAGCGATGAGCATTCCGGTGGGGCTGTCGACCGCCTGCGTGGTTCCCGGCAGTGTTCCCGACACCTTCGCCATCGCCCAGGAGCTGGGCTACGACGGCGTCGAGATCATGGTCTGGAGCGAGAAGGCATCCCAGGACGCCATCCGGCTGGCGGCCCTGGTGGAGAAGTTCGACCAGCCGGTGCTGGCGGTCCACGCTCCCACGCTGCTGGTGACCCGCGGCGTCTTCGGCGTGGATCCGTGGGACAAGGTGGACCGCTCCATCGAGCTGGCGCACTACCTCGAGGCCCCCACGGTGGTGCTGCACCCGCCCTTCTTCTGGCAGACCCGTTACGCGCGCTCCTTCATCGCCGGGGTCGCGCAGCGCGAGGCGACCACGGGCATCCACCTGGCGGTGGAGAACATGTTCACCTGGCGGCCCCGCCACGCCCACTCCACGCGTGACTTCCAGGCGTACTCACCTACCTGGGACCCGGTGGGGCAGGGGTACAAGTCGGTGACGCTGGACATCTCCCACGCCGCCACCTCCGGCTCCGACGCCCTGGCCATGGCCCGTTCGCTGGGGCCCACGCTGCGTCACCTGCACCTGACCGACGGCGTGCCCGGGCCCCTGGACGACCACCTGCTGCCTGGGCAGGGCAACCAGGACTGCGCCGGGGTCCTCAAGCACCTGGTGGCCACCGGCTTCGAGGCCGGTGGGGGACAGGTCGTCGTTGAGGTGACCACCCGGTCCATGACGGCCGCCCAGCGCCTCGAGGGGCTCGCCAGCGCCCTGGCCTTCGCCCGGGAGCACCTCGAGGGCGGGGAGCCGGCTCACATCCCTGAGCCGACCCGGAAGCGCTACCGCCGTACCTGAGCCCCGGTCTAGCAGTAGGCGACCTCGTGCTCGAGGTGCGAGACGGGCTCGAGCTGGAGGGTCGCGTGCTGGATCTTGACCGGGAAGTGCTCGGCCACGCAGCCCTGGAGCCGGTCGAGGATCTCCTCGGTATGACCGTCACGCAGGCACTCGTCGCGGACGACGACGTGCGCGGTCAGCACCGGCATGCCCGAGGCGACGGTCCATGCGTGCAGGTCGTGGACCTCCTCGACATGGTCGATGCCGAGCATGTGCGAGCGCACCCGCGCCAGATCCAGCTCCCTGGGGGTGAAGTCCATGAGGACCCCCAGGGCCGAGCGCAGCAGCGTCACCGCCCGGGGCAGGATGAGGACGGCGATGAGGAGGGAGGCCACGGCGTCGGCCCGGGTCCAGCCGGTGCGGGCCACGACGGCGGCGGCGACGATGACGCCCACCGATCCCAGGGCGTCGTTGAGGACCTCCAGGAGGGCGGCCCTCATGTTGAGGTTCTCGCTCTGTCCGTCATGCCCCCGGCCGCCGGAGAGGACCAGCAGCGCGATGACGTTGGCGGCCAGGCCGATGACGCCCATGACGAGCATGCCGGAGGCCTCGACCTGCGGGGCAACCAGCAGGTTGTGGACCGCCTTGAAGGCCACGAAGACGCCGACGACGGCGAGCATGCCCGCCTGGAGCGCGGCCCCGATGACCTCTGCGCGGCGCATGCCCCAGGTCGAGCGGTCCGTGGCCGGACGCGTGGACAGGTGGGCGGCCGTCAGGGCCATTGCCAGACCGGCGACGTCGGTGAGCATGTGCCCGGCATCGGCCAGCAGCGCCAGTGAGCCGGTGAGAAGAGCGGTGACGATCTCGGCCACCAGAACCGTGGACGACAGGCACAGGGCGACCAGGAGCCGTCCGCGCGAGGCCCTGGCGCCGTGGTTGTGCGAGTGCCCGTGGGAATGGTCGCGGTGCTCGTGGCCGTCCGAGGTGCTCACAGGGGCTCCTTGCTCCGGCTCGCGGCGTCCGCGGAGATGGTGGCGGCCAGGGACTCGGCCGCGGAGAGGACCTGCTCAATGGCCTCGGGGTTCTCGATCCGGCTGACATTGGCCCGCCCGTGGGAGTGGCTGGAGATGAGGCCGGCGCTGCGCAGGATCGCCAGGTGCTGGGAGACGGTCGACTGGGCCAGGCCCAGGTGCTCGGTCAGCTCCACCACCCGGTGCTCGCCTCCGTGGAGGTGACGCAGGATCGCCAGACGTGTGGCGTCCCCCAGGACGTCGAGCAGGGAGGCCACAGTGGAGGCCTCGCGCACGGCGCCGTGGTCCTGGGAGCGGTCCTCGGGGAGCAGTCCATGTTTCATCGTCATGCGGCGATGCTATTCGCGGATAACGATGAGAGGCAAGGGAGGTGACCGAGCAGTCAGTCAGGCGATGAGCCCGCTCACCCAGGCCTCGACCTCCTCCACGGTGCGGGGCACGTCCTGAGTGAGGCGCTCCACGCTACCGTCCTCGCGCACGACGACGTCGTCCTCGATGCGCACGCCCGTGCCGCGCATCTCGGCGGGCACCAGCAGGTCGTCCTCACGGAAGTACAGTCCCGGCTCGATGGTGAAGCACATGCCGGGCCTGAGCTCGGCCTCCATGTACATCTCGCGGCGCGCCTGGGCGCAGTCATGGACATCCAGACCCAGGTGGTGGCTGGTGCCGTGAACCATCCAGCGCCGGTGGTACTGGCCCTCGGGGGCCAGGGAGTCGGCGGCGCTCACGCCCTCGGGCAGCATCCCCCACTCCTCCAGGCGGGCGGCGATCACCTCCATGGCGGCGGCGTGGACGTCCTTGAAGCGGCAGCCCGGCGTGCCCGCACGGGCGAAGGCGGCGTCGGCGGCGTCGAGAACCGCCTGGTAGATCCGGCGCTGAGCCTCGGTGAAGCGGCCATCGACCGGGATCGTGCGGGTGACGTCGGCGGTGTAGAGCGAGTCGACCTCGACACCGGCGTCGACCAGGACCAGCTGGCCGGGCTCGACGGCGCCGTCGTTGTTGATCCAGTGCAGGGTGTTGGCGTGGTTGCCGGCCGCGGCGATCGTGTCGTAGCCCAGGCCGTTGCCCTCCTCGCGGGCCTTGGCGCCGAAGGCCCCCTCCAGGACCCGCTCACCGCGCCAGTGGCCGCGGGCGCGGGGGATGGAGCGGATGAGGTCGTCGAAGCCGGCCTTGGTGGCGGCGACGGCGGCACGCAGCTGGTCGATCTCCCAGGGGTCCTTGACCAGGCGGAGCTCGCTGGCGGCCTCGGCCAGGCCGGCGTCGACCTCCGCTGCGGCCTCGCCGGTCTCCAGCCCGACCTGCTGGCGGGTGGTGGCCACCAGGGCGGTGACGGACTCATCGGCTTCGGCGACGACACGCAGCCGCACTGCGCCGGGACCGGCGTCCTTGGCCAGCGCATCGGGCAGGGAGTCGATGTGGGCGCAGCGCATGCCGGTGGACGACTCGACCTCCTCCAGGGAGGGGCGCACGCCCACCCACAGCTCGCCATAGCGGGGGTCGCCGTAGAACTCCTGGCTGGAGCGCGAGGCGCGGGGCCGGAAGTAGAGGACCGCCTCATGCGTCGGGGCGGCACCATCCGCGTTGTCCGAGCAGCCCGCGTCCTGGCCCTGAGAGGTGAGCGGGTCCAGGACGAGCACGGCGTCAGGCTCGAAGTCCGTGCCGGTTCCGGCCAGGTGGGCGAAGGCGCTGTGGGGCCTGAACCGGTAGTCGCAGTCGTTGTTGCGCACCTTGAGAGCACCCGCGGGCAGCACCAGACGCTCGCCGGGGAAGAGCCTTCCGAGGGCCTCACGCCGGGCCGCCGCCCACGGTGCCGCCTCGCTGCGGGCGGGCAGCCCCTCAGGTCGGGGGCCCCAGCCCGAGCCGATGAAGTCCCTGAAGGCCTGGTTGTCGGGCTGGCGGGAGCGGTTGGAGCCTCGCGCCGCCAAGGACTGGGGGGCCTCCTGCGAGGAGGCGGGGGCCTCGTCGGACGGGTGGGTGTCTGCGGGAGAAGTCGATGCCATAGGGGCATCATCCCACTGTTGAGCCCCTGTCGGTGCTGAGCGGCGGGGGAGTCAGGATCCCTGAGGCGGTTCAGCCCTGCTCATCGGCCGGGAAACGAACCCCCACCTGGCGGCGAGCCTCCTGCAGAACCCCGACCGCCGCCACCGAGCGGCTCAGCGGGTGCAGATCGGACTCGCGCGCGCCGGCGCGCACCAGGCGGCACACCTCGGCCAGCTCGTAGGCGAGCTGGTGGCCGGGCCGCGCAGCGCCACGTTCGACCGACAGGTCCTCGTCCGCGCCCCTCACCGCCGCCGGGCCGCGCAGCTCGATGCGCCGGGGCCACTGGCAGTCGTCGATGCTCAGCACATCGTGGTCCCCGGCGAAGCTCGAATCCGTCCCCGGGGAGGTCTTGGAGTGCAGACAGACGACCTCCAGCCCGGCGTGCTCACCGGAGTCGTAGGACAGGACCACCGTGCCTCGTGCGTCGACACGGCAGTCCAGCAGCGCTCCCGTGGCCGTCACCCGGTCCGGCTCACCGAAGAGGTGGATGGCCAGGCTGACCGGGTAGATGCCCAGGTCCATGAGGGAGCCGCCGCCCAGTGCCGGGTCGAAGGCCGGCGGCAGGCCGCCGGAGCGGTAGGCCTCCATCCGCGAGGAGAACTGCTCCTTGGACAGCACCACCCGGTGCAGCCGCCCCAGCCGCGGCAGCTGGTCGCGCAGCCGAGCCACCCCGGGCTCGAAGGCGGAGAGCCACCCCTCCATGAGGAAACGGTCGGCGGCCCGCGCCGCCTCCACCATTGCGTGGGCCTGGGTGGACGTCAGCGCGAAGGGCTTCTCCACCAGAACGTGGAAACCGGCTTCCAGCGCCGCGATCGTATGCTCCGCGTGCAGAGAGTTGGGCGAGCCCACGTAGACGACGTCGATCGGGGCCTTCGAGCCCGGGCCGTGGGCGGCGAGCATCTCCTCGAGCGAGGAGTGGGCATACGGGATCCCGTGCTCGGCGGCGAAGGCGACGGCGCGCTCGCGGTGGGCGGAGGTGACGGACACGATCTGGGCGGCAGGCTCGCCGGAGACGGCCTCGGCGAACCACCGGGCGATGAAACCGGCCCCGATCATCCCGAAGCGGACCGGGGCGTCGTCGGTGCGCTGCGTGGCAGGCGCGGTATCCGTCATTCGGCTCAGCTCGCTCATGTCGTCCAGTCTTCCACGCCTCCCTACACTGTCACGGTGCGCATCGATCCCCACACCCACTCGGCCTGCTCCGACGGCACCGACTCGCCCGCCGAGCTCATGGTTCAGGCGGCCAGGGCCGGCCTCGACGTCGTCGGGCTGACCGACCACGACACGATTGCCGGCTGGGACGAGGCGGCCCGGGCCGTCCCGGACACCGGCGTCGCCCTGCTGCGCGGCACCGAGATCTCCTGCGCCGCGGACGGGGTCACCCTCCACCTGCTGTCCTACCTGCACCGGGCCGACGACGCTGGACTGGAGGCCGCCTTCGCCCACGCCCGCCGTTCGCGTGACAGCCGGGCGCAGCAGATGGTCGAGCGCCTCAGCCAGGACTACCCGGTCACTTGGGAGGACGTCCTTTCCCAGTCGGCCGACTCCCACACGATCGGCCGGCCCCACATCGCCGACGCCCTGGTGGCGGCCGGCTCCTTCCCTGATCGCAACGCCGCCTTCGCCGGGCCGCTGGCCACCGGCTCGCCCTACTACGTCCACCACTGGGCGCTGGACCCGGTGGAGGCCTGCCGCCTGGTGCGCGCCGCCGGCGGAGTCCCGGTGGCGGCCCACCCGCGCGCCTCCTCACGCCAGCGCCGCCTCGTGCCCGATGAGACCTTCGCCGAGATGGCCGAGGCCGGCCTGGCGGCCCTGGAGATGAACCATCGCGACCACGGCCCCGAGCAGCGCGAGCAGGTTCGCCTCCTGGCCCAGCGCCTGGGGCTGGGACTGTCGGGGGCCTCGGACTACCACGGCACCGGTAAACCCAACCGCCTGGGGGAGAACCTCATGCCGCCCGACCTGCTGGAGCGGATCCTCGAGGAGGGCGCTCTCGACCTCATCCGACCCTGACGCACGACCGACCACGGCACCAGACGCCCACCGAGTGCCGGTGATAGAAAAACACCATGCTGCAGTCCGTCTTCGACTCCACGGTCTTCGCCACGACCTTCACGACGCTCCTGGTCATTCAGGACCCCCTGGGCGCCATCCCGATCTTCCTGTCCCTGACCTCTCGGCAGACCCCCGCCGAGCGCGCCGCCTCCGCACGCCAGGCCACGGTCGTCTCCTTCGCCGTCATCGTGCTCTTCGCGGTCTTCGGTCGCTACATCCTGAAGTTCCTGGGCATCTCGGTCCCATCCCTCCAAGTGGCGGGCGGACTGCTGCTGCTCCTGGTGGCCCTGGAGCTTCTGACCGACAAAGTCGACGAGAGCCCCGACCCCGACGCCGTCACCGCCAACGCCGCCCTCGTGCCCCTGGGCACACCCCTGCTGGCCGGCCCCGGTGCCATCGTTGCGGCGATGGTCGCCGTGGACACCACGGGAGGTGGAGTGGCCGGATGGGTCTCCGTGACGGTCGCGATCATCGGCACGCACATCGCCATCTGGGCCTCGCTGCGCTTCTCCCTGGGGCTCAACCGGGTGCTGGGCGCCTCCGGCATCCGGATCCTCACCCGGGTCATGGGACTGCTCCTGGCGGCCATCGCCGTCCAGATCATGGCCGACGGTGTCTTCGCCTTCCTGGAGACCCGTCTCTGACCCGGGCTCGCCCTGAGCCGCTGCTGGTCGGCGGTCTGAGACCTAGGTGAGCCTACTCGCCGGTCGAGCCGTCAACAGGGCGACCGCCGCGAGTGCGCTTACGGGTGCGCTTGCGCCGTGGCTTCGCCTCACCGTCGGCAGAGCGCCGGGAGCGCTCACCGCGCTTGGCGTCCCGACCGCCGCGGCCCCGGCCGCGCTCCGCACGCCCGCCCTGCCGGCCGGACTGCTTCCGTCCGCGCCTGCCGGTCTCACCCAGATCCTCGATCTCCTCGGCGTCCAAGCCCTCCAGGGTGCGCTTGTGGCGGGGGAGGCGGCCGGTGACCTTCTTCGGGATCGACAGGTCGGAGAACAGGTGCTCACTGGTGTGGTAGGTCTCCACCGGCTCCTCGATGGGCAGGCCTAAGGCCTTGGCGATGATCCGCCAGCGCGGCACGTCGTCCCAGTCCACGAAGGTGACCGCCGTGCCGGAGTTGCCGGCGCGGCCGGTGCGTCCGATGCGGTGGACGTAGATCTTCTCGTCCTCGGGGCACTGGTAGTTGATGACGTGGGTGACGTCGTCGACGTCGATGCCGCGGGCGGCCACGTCGGTGGCGACGAGGACGTCCACCTTGCTGTTGCGGAAGGCGCGCAGGGCCTGCTCGCGGGCTCCCTGGCCGAGGTCGCCGTGGAGGGCCGCGGTGGCGAAGCCGCGGGCGCGCAGGTCGTCGGCCACCCGGGCCGCCGTGCGCTTGGTGCGCGCGAAGATGATGGTGCGTCCGCGGCCCTCGGCCTGGAGGATCCGGGAGACGACCTCCACCTTGTTCATCGAGTGGGTGCGGTAGACGACCTGCTGGACTGTCTGGACGGTCATGCCCTCATCGCCCGGGTCCTGGGCGCGGATATGGGTGGGGCGGGTCATGTAGCGGCGCGCCAGGGCAACCACGGCGCCGGGCATGGTGGCGCTGAAGAGCATCGTGTGCCGGTCGGCGCGGGTGCGGGCCAGGATCTTCTCCACATCCGGCAGGAACCCCAGGTCCAGCATCTCGTCGGCCTCATCCAGGACGACGGTGGTGACGTGCGCCAGGTCCAGCACGCCGCGTTCCATGAGGTCGATGAGACGGCCGGGCGTCCCTACGACGACCTCGGCCCCCCGCTCGAGATCCTCGATCTGGGGCTCGTAGGCGCGCCCGCCGTAGACCTGGACGATGCGCACGGTGCGCTTCGCCGCAGCCGTGGACAGCTCCTCGGCGACCTGCTTGGCCAGCTCACGGGTGGGCAGGATGACCAGGGCCTGGGGGCTCCCGGAGGCGGGGTCCTCGTCCCAGCCCTCCTCCCCGGGGCCCAGGGTGTCCATGAGCAGGGGAATGCCGAAGCCCAGGGTCTTTCCGGTTCCGGTCTTGGCCTGGCCGATGATGTCCTGCCCCTCCAGGGCCACCGGCAGGGTGAGGGCCTGGATGGGGAAGGGGTGGGTGATGCCCTTGGCGGCCAGGGCCTCGCAGATCTCCGGCTCGACACCGAAGTCGGCGAAGGTCCTGCGGCTCAGATCGGTCTGCTCGCCCTCATCGGTGATGTCGGGAGTGGCCTCGTCCAGCACGGGGGCGTGGGCGCCGGCCGTCTCGATGATCCCGGACGTGGTGGCAGTGGCACCGGCGTCGGTGCCGTCGATGGCGGTCTGGTCGTCTGTGGAGTTGTTGTCGGGCTCGACGGCGTCGGCCCCGTGGTGCTCGTTGCTCACGAGGTTCCTTGTCTTCTGATCGGGTTGATCCGTTCCGGCGCGGCTGTCGCTCGCGCGCACAGTCGGGTGCGCTGCGTGGGCGTTGGCGCCGTCGGATGTGGTAGCCGATCGCGAGTCATATCTGAGTCCATCTGACGACCGGGCAACCGTGGACGCCGTCAGCGTAGCGGCTTTCCAACGTATTCGCGTCGTTGGGCATCACCATGACGCCTTGAGTGTGGGTGATGTCACGGCGCCGCTAGGAGAGGGGAGGGGGCTGCGTGCTGAGAGAGGGGCTGGGCTGAATCTACTGCCGCTTTCGCGTCGACCTGAGGTGGACTTCAAGTAAGACCTCTCTGGCAGTTCATTGAAAAATTGCTGACCGGGGTTGTTGTCAGGAGTTTGGTGGTCAAAAATGAATGGTGTTCGAGTGTGTTTATAGAGTAGCTGCAGGATGGGTGTGAGCGTGTCGTTTGCCTGTCAGGGGGCGGTGGTCTGTGTGCAGGCGAGAGGTTCCTGTGCTTGATTGCTGTTCAGCAATGCCGGTCCCGCCTTTGACTACTGATCAATCGAGTACTGAAAAGCATGTCTATTTCTATCCTTGATGTCGATAATCTGCATGTCAGTCTGCGAAAAAAACCTGTGCTTCGCGAGGTGTCCCTGTCCTGCGGTTCCGGTGTGACGGCTCTCGTGGGGGCGAACGGAAGTGGCAAGTCTACTCTACTGCGCGCAGTACTGGGGTTGGTTCCACTGGTCTCCGGAGCGGTTTCGGTGGCTGGTGTGGATCTGCGTCCAGGGCTTCGGCGGGCAAGAAGGAACATGGGGTACCTCCCTCAGATTCCTTCATTTCCGGGAGGCTTCACCGTCGTGGACGCGCTCTTCTATGCCGCGTGGCTTCAGGAGATGGGGAAGGGCGATGCTCGCAAGGCGGTTGACGACGTCGTGTCCAGTTTCAATCTCACTGATGTCGTGGACCAGCCGCTCGGGTCGCTGTCAGGGGGGACGCGTCAACGTGTTCTGCTGGGGCAGGCAGTCATCCATCAGCCACCGCTGGTGCTTCTGGATGAGCCCACCTCCGGTCTGGACCTGACGCAGCAGGCGTCATTCCGGGCTGCGATATCGCGATTGTCTCAAGAGTCGGCGATCCTTCTCTCCACCCATCACACGGATGATGTCGACCTGCTGGCGGACCGTGTCCACGTGCTGTCGCAAGGGCGGCTGGTGTGGAGCGGCAGTGTTGACGAGCTGGAGGGCCGTGCGGGCGACGAGGTGCAGGGTGGTCGTCGTCTGCGACTTGAGTCCTCCCTCTCTGCGCTCATCGGCGCTCGAGACGGGAGTGGTGATGGTGGTCGATAGGGTGCCACGGCCGTTATGGCAGTACATGCTGACGTGTATGGCGACCCGTTACTGGGGGCCGTGCCTGCTTCTGATTATTGTCCTCAATTCTTTCGGCAGGTCATGGCACTGGGAGTTCGAGTGGCTCTGGGCAGTTGAGACACTCACGTTCTCATCAATTTTCATCGTGCCGCTGTGTGCCGGCGTGTCGGCCTTCGAGGCAAGCAGGTTGGCGACGGCTCGTGATCTGATATCTGTGGCACCCAGAGGAGTGAGGGCGGTACTCTCTATCGTCGTCATCGTCTGGTCGGTTGCGGTGGCAAGTGTCCTTCTGTCCCTCGTTCTTGTGGGCGGGTGGGTTCTTCATCGAACTGCAGGACTGCTCCCTCGATGGAGTGACCTTGTCTCATTGGTGCCGCTCTTTCTTCTCATCGCGCTCGGGTGCTCCGTCGGCGCCCTCGCAGGGTGGCGGTTCCCGGCGAAAGTGACTCCGGGACTCACTGCGACAGGCGCCTTCGGCCTCATGATGATGGGCTATGTGATAGGGAACGGGTCGTTGTCCGGGCTCGTCTCCACCGGGGGCGCCTCTGGGAGCCTCATCGGACTGAAGGTCTCTCTGCGGCTTATCGCCTGGCAGTCCGCCCTCTATCTATCCCTGACGCTACTTGCCTCCTGCCTGATTGGTGCATGTGTTCTCGTCATGTCGCGGCGCTTCAGGACGTGTGCGGTTCTCAGTGCGGTAGCCGTAGCGGCTTCAGTAGTCGGTGTCCTGGGCGCGGGGGAGCGCTACACGAGCGATCCGTCATCTCAGCTCGTCTGTGAAGGCGGGCATCCTGAGATCTGCCTCGTCCGCGGATACGATGGCCGGGCACATGATGTTCGAGCCGTCCTGACTCCCTACTACCAGGCATTGGAGGCCGCCGGAGTCGAGGTGCCTGACCGGGTCGTGCAAGGTACGGGCGAGTCCTCGCAGGACCTATTGGTCATTGACTCCAGTGATGTTGTGAGCCCGAATGACCAGACCCTGCGCAACTCCTTCATCCATTCACTCAGCGACAACAAGTGCCCCACCTGGGGAGGAGACCGTGAGAATGACCCGCTGCCGGTGATCTGGGACTGGTTCAGTGTGAGAGTCAAGGGCGAGGCCCCTTATGCGGGCAGCGGAGTGGATCTGGCGTCAATGACCACCGATCAGCAGGACTCGCTCCTGCGTGAGTCGATCCACAGGCTTCAACAGTGCCGCTGACTCGGGTGCGGAGCTGGTGCGGGCGGCCGCGGGGGTGTGTCGATCGACCGTGGCGGGCGGCCCTCGGATATCTCCGAGTGCGTCAGGTCGCAGGGGTCTGCCTTGTGACGGCACTCCTGTGCGTTGTCGTCCCCAAGCAGCCGGTACCAGTGCCCGGAAGGCTGAACGTTCGCGCGGTCGTGACAAATGTGCTTCCAGTCTTCCCCGCACTTTTCATTGTGAGCTCTGCGGCCGCAGTGGGGGTCAGGGAGACGGTGTCTGCTCGAGGTCGCCTGCGTGTACTGGGCGTTCTGCTGGGATGTGATGGGGCGGTGGTTGCACTGACCAGTCTCCTCGCCTGGGCGGCGGGCGTCCCCACCTTCGGGCGCAACAGCCTGTTCCTCGTGTCCGTTGGCTTGGGACTGTCCATGTGGGTGGGAGCGCGAGCGGCCGGTGTGGCGGTGACGCTGCTGGTGGCCGGCAACTGGATGGCGGGCATCGACGCCTTCAACGAGGCGAAGTGGTGGGCCTGGCTCATGGCTCCCCCTGACCGGTTCAGTGCCTGGGTGGGAGTGCTGTTGACCGCGCTCGTCGCCGTTGTGGCACTGCTCGTGGGGCCACGAAACCACGATCAGGACAGTGGCGGCTGAGGCGGGCGCCACGGCAAGGCTGCTCGGCGAGGATGTGCTGGCTACGATGATGGTCATGCCTCAGATGCCGACTCCTTCACCTCAGCCCAGTGCCTCCACTCCGATGCAGGTCGGCCCTCACGAGCTGTCCGTCGTCGGCGTCGTCGCGATCTCCAGGACGGCGGCCTGCACCCGTTACGCCAAGGACGCCGACCGGGCTCCGCGGATGACGGCCCGGGTTGACCTGCTGCGCATGAGCGCCTGGGAGGTCGCCTCCTTCGACCGAGTCGTGGCCCTGGCGTCGACCCACGGCATCGACGCCCTGGGGGCGGCCGAGCGCTTCACTGACGTCCTGGGCGACTTCGACGAGCGGCTGCGGCCACTGGACTGGGCCGAACGCCTGCTCAAGACCTACATCACCTTCGGGCTGTTCATCGACTTCGGGATGGCGCTGAGCGAGTCCCTGGACGATCTCCTGCGCAGTGGACTCGTCCACGAGCTCAGCCAGGATCCGATCGGTACGTACGCCGTCGCCGAGCTGGAGGAGGTCATCGCAGCCGACCCGCAGCTGGCTGCCCGACTGGGGCTGTGGGGCCGGCGCGTCATCGGTGAGGAGATCGGAACCTTCCAGAGGCTCCTGGGGCAGTTCCCCGAGCTTCTCGGCTCGATGGCTCAGGAGCAGCTCCACTCGGTACTCTCCCAGGGGGCCGTCTCACGTATGAGAGCGCTGGGGCTGAGGGTCTGACTCCCGTCATCCCGACGCACCGATATGTGAGGTGTCCAACAGTGGGAGTGGTGCCCGTGTCGGTGGCGTGACAGGACCGGGGCTGCGCCGGGTAAGGTGGCCGTATCCACATCCTCGTAACCCGACGTGAGAGCCATGGCTCTTAAGTCCTGAAGGAGTTCCCATGAAGCGAAGCGTATGGATGGCCGCGTCCGCGGCCGTAGCCCTGTCCGTCGTCCCGGTCGGCGCGGCTGCTGCTGAGACGGACCCCGCCCCTGCTGCCGAGCAGGCGGCGTCGCAGGCCGGTGAGGCCAAGGCTGACGCCCCGCAGCCCAATACGCCCGCCCCCGCCGTTCCCAGCCCTGAAGGCAACAAGCCCGCTCCCGCACCTGCCCCGGCGCCCGCTCCGGCGGACGACGCCGGCAAGGTCGACCCCCAGGCCTCCGGTGCCAACAATGCTGCGGCGCAGCAGCAGAACAAGCCGGAGGCGCCGGCCGAGCAGCCCCAGCAGAACCAGGGTGACCAGCAGCAGGGCGACTCCGCCGCCCCTGAGGCCGCTCCCGAGCAGCAGGCCCCTCAGGAGCAGGCGCCCGAGCAGCCCGCTGAGGGCGGCGCTCCCGCGGCCTCCGAGGAGGGTGCAGCCCCGGGCTCCGCGGACGTCTCCGGTGAGCAGGCCGCCGCTCCCCGCGACGAGCAGGCCGCGGCTCCCCGCCAGGGCGGCGCCACCAGCGCAGGTCGCTCCACCCTCGCACAGACCGGTGCGGGGACGACCGCCGCCTGGATGGTGCTGGGCACCGGTGCGACGGGCGCTGCCATGCTCATGGCGCGCCGTAGGCTGACGTACTGACGCGCATCGGTCCTTGACGTTGAGGAGAGGTCTGGCCCATGGATGACCGGATGCTCGACGGGGACAGGGTGCTGTGGTTCATCGGCGGCAGTCCTGAACGGGCTCAGGAGGCCCTCGCCGCCGGACGCGCCTGGACACCTGAGCAGCGTGCACAGCTCGAACAGATCGCAGCCTCTGCCGGATATCCCCCTCAGCAGCCAGCCGGGTACTCGCCTGCTCAGCAGCAGGTACCCGTTCAGGAGCCCGCGCCCTCGTACGGGGCGCCTGGAAACCTGGTGGCCTTTGATGACCCATTCAGAGGCGACGACGTCGGTGGCGGCACCGTGGACTACGGGGCTGCGGATTACGGGGCGACTCAGCCCACCGCGGCAGGACCGCCCCAGCCGCAGATGGCGACGCCGACGCAGCCTCAACCACAGGGCTACAGGCTTCAGCCGCTGCCCGCGGTGACTGAGATGGAGGCGCCCCAGGGCGGCACCACCCAGTACTCCAGCAGTGCTCCACGCCGCGGGTGGGTCCTCCCGGTCGTGGCGGCTGGCGTGCTTCTTCTCGGGCTGGCCGGAGGCGCTCTGGGAGGTCACTGGCTGTGGCCCAGCAAGGAGGCGGCGACTCCGTCGTCGCCCTCCGCAGCGGCAGCCCCCGCCGCCACGAAGCCGACGTCCCTGCGTGCCGGCAGCGGTTCCTTCGTCTGTTCCTCCAGCGGCACCGGAGTCTCCTGCTGGGGCGCTGACGCACAGGCCAACACCCAGGGCGCACGTGTCTCGCCGACGGCGGTGCCCGGGCTGGAGAAGGTCAAGGTCTCAGCCCTGAGCGTGGGCAAGGGCTTCGCCGTCGCCGTGGACGATTCGGGCACGGTCTACGCCTGGGGGGCCAACGAGGTCGGCCAGCTCGGCAAGAAGACCGATGAGGCGCTGGTCAATCAGGCCGTCAAGGTCGGTCAGCTGCCGGCCGTCCCCACCGAGCTCGTCTCAGGTTACGAGCACACCTGCGCACTCACCGGGGGAGCAGTCTGGTGCTTCGGCTCCAACCGCTACGGACAGGTCAACGGCACTGTCTCCGACACCCCGTCAGGGCTGGTGCAGGTGGACAAGATCGACGGGGCCACCCAGATCGGCACCTCCGGCTATGACACCTGGGCCACTGTCGACAAGGGAACCTGGACCTGGGGGAACAACTCCTGGGGTCAGGCCGACCCCTCGCAGAGCGTGGTCAACGTGGCGCCGACGCTCATTCCTGCGGAAAGCTGACGCCGGTATCGGCAACAGAACAGCGCCCAGCCTCCTTCGGGAGGCTGGGCGCTCGGCGTATTGCGCGACGCTCTACTTGTCGCCCTTGAGGCGGTTGACCGCGCCCTGGATGGCGTCCTTGGCGTCCTCGGCGACCTCCTTGACCTTGCCCTCGGCCTGCTGGAGCTTGCCCTCGGTCTCGGTCTCCTTGTTACCGGTGATCTTGCCCGCGGCCTCCTTCGCCTTGCCGGTGATCCTGTCGAAGGTTCCGTTGTCGCTCATGAGAGCTCCTTTCCATGGTGAGTCTCCGCGAGGCGGAGACGTGGAGGACAGATAGACTATACATGTGTGCATCTGAGACAGCGCTCAGTATCTAGTGGGAGTTTCTATGGAGATCACCTGAAATGTGTGGCACACCCTATTCTCGGGGTGGGGTGCTCGTCTCTTCGGCGTCGTCCGCCACACCTGAAAACGCATAGACTTCATACACCTCTCGTTCGAGAGCCTCCCGATAACGACACTGAGGTCGATCACCCATGAGCAGCGCTGCTGACGCATCCACCGCTACCCGCGTCGAGAACGCCGGTCTTGACGTCATTTCCGAGTCCGATCGCAAGGGGCGGCCGAGTGATCTCTTCATGCCCTGGTTCGCGGCCAATATCTCCGTTCTGGGACTGTCCTGGGGCGCCTGGGTCCTCGGATTCGGACTGTCCTTCTGGCAGGCGGTCGTCGCGGGCAGCGTCGGCGTCATCATCTCCTTCCTCCTGTGCGGTGTCGTGGCCGTCCTGGGCAAGCGAGGTAGCGCCCCCACCCTGGCCCTGTCCCGAGCGGCCTTCGGCTACAACGGCAATCGCCTGTCCGCGGCGCTGTCCTGGATCCTCACAGTCGGCTGGGAGACCGTCCTGTGCGTCTCGGCCACCCTGGCCTCGGCAACGGTGTTCCAGGCCCTGGGCTGGCACAACCAGGTCGGGGCCCAGATCCTCGGCTTCCTGCTCACCGTTGGCCTGGCCGCCAGCGCCGGCATCCTTGGCTTCGAGGCGATCATGAGGGTCCAGACCTGGATCACCTGGGCCACCGCGATCCTCACGATCATCTACCTCGTCCTCGTCGCTCCCCAGATCAGCTTCCGCACAATCCTGGCGCTGCCTTCCGGGGGTCCTGCGGCCTTCGTCGGAGCCCTGGTCATGGTGGCCACAGGCTTCGGCCTCGGCTGGGTGAACGCCGCCGCCGACTACTCCCGCTACCTTCCTCGCAAGGCCTCGACGGCCGGCGTCATCGGCTGGACCACGCTGGGATCGGCCCTGCCCTGCGTGGTGCTCGTCTTCTTCGGCATCCTCCTGGTGGGGTCCGACGCCGAGCTCGGACAGGCCATCAACGCCGACCCCATCGGTGCTCTGACCACGATCCTGCCCACATGGTTCCTCGTCCCCTTCGCGGTCGTCGCCATCCTCGGGCTGGCCGGAGGCATCATCATGGACCTGTACTCCTCAGGTCTGTCCCTGTTGGCCACTGGTCTGCCGGTGCGCCGGCATGTGGCCACCTCGATCGACGCCGCCATCATGACTGCGGGCACCATTGCCGTCATCTTCGGTGCCGATGACTTCCTCGGTCCCTTCCAGGGGTTCCTCACCACCCTGGGAGTCGTCATCGCCGCCTGGGCCGGCGTCATGGTCGCCGAGGTCATCATGCGTCGCCGCGACTACGACGAGGAGGCTCTCTTCACGCCCGACGGCGTCTACGGCTCAGTCAACTGGGAGGCCATCGCCCTGGTGGCGGCCGGCTCCGTCGTCGGCTGGGGGCTGGTGGTCAACTCGGCCGCCTCCTGGTTGTCCTGGCAGGGCTATCTGCTCGGGCCTCTAGGAGGCCGCGAGGGGGCCTGGGCCGGAGCCAACCTCGGCGTGCTGGTCGCCCTGCTCATCGGCGTGCTCGGGCACCTCGCCCTTGGTCGAGGCCGAGTGGCCCGCCAGGAGGCCCGTTCGTGAATGACCGTACGTCCATCTTCACCCTCGAGTCTGAGCGTCTGGAGGCCCTGAGCGCCTCCGCCGGAGCGGAAGGCCCCGGTTCGGCCATGGAAGGCGCCCATCAGATCGCCCGACGTACCGGCGTGCCTTGCCACGACCTCCTGGTGGTCCTGGGATCCGGTGCAGCTGACGCCGTGGCCGCTTGGGGTGAGCCGGCCGCGAGCCTGCGCCTGTCCGATCTGCCCGGTGTCCTCGTCCCGGTTGCGCCGGGACATGAGGATCGCCTCGACTCCTATGTCGTCAGTCGTGGCCAGAAGGTGGGCGGGGGAGGGCGGCGCGTGCTCGTGGCCCACGGACGAACCCACCTCTATGAGGGACACGGACCCGGGCCGGTGGTCGCCCTGGCCCGGATCGCGGCCGCTGCCGGCGTACGCGGGGCCGTCCTGGTCAACGCCGGCGGATGCCTGCGCAGCTGGAGGATCGGCGAGGTCATGGTGATCACCGACCACCTCAACCTCACCGGCTCCTCGCCCTTCGACGGCCCGGTCTTCACCGACGTTCGCTGCGTGTGGGACGACGAGCTCGCCGACATCCTGGGCGGTGTCTCAGAAAGGTCAGGCGTCTACGCCGCTCTACGCGGCCCGGAGTACCAGACCATGGCGGAGACACGGATGTTGGAGTCCATCGGTGCCGACTGCGTGGGCATGTCCACCGTCCTGGAGGCCATCGCCCTGCACCAGCTCGGTGTGCGAGTGGCCGGCATGAGCATCGTCTCCGACCTGTCCTTCGCGCAGGCGCCCACCGAGCCCGACGAGGTCGTCCGCCTCGCGGCCGCCGCGCACACGACGATCGCCGCCGGCATCGAGGCGGTGCTGGCGGCGATGTCCTGAGCTGTCGGCGTCGAGTCGGGTCGCTGGAGCTCCCTCGGGTCAGCTCACGCCCATGAACATGTAGGCGCGTGTCACCTTGCCGTCGATGTCGCGGAAGACGGTGTCGACTCCGCGTCCGATGACGTCGCCACTTGGGGCGGTCATCGACCAGCGCAGCAATACTGCGTCGCCGGACTCCATGCGCTGGTCATAGCTGAAGGTCAGGCCCTGGCCTGCAATGCGGTCGTTGTGGACGCGGTTGATGTGCTCGGCGATGTCGGCTGTTCCTGTGACGGTCAAGGTGGGTGAGGAGATGTGCAGCGACCCGTGCGGGGCCCACATCTGCTCGATGAGTGCAAGGCGCTTAGCGGCGTCGGGCTCAGTCCAGGTGCGCAGGTAGTTCGCGTCGAAGTCGGCGCCGGTCTGGGTGGTGTCGGTCATGACTCATTCCTCTCCTCAAGTTAAGTTGACAATGTCAGCATAGCCGGAAAGTTGACTATGTCAACATGTGGGTATGCTTGAGTCGTGAGCCCTCGTGATCCAGGTCCGACGCGTGCCGCCATCCTCGACGCCGCTGCAGCGCTGCTCGAGGACAGGGGGCCTGAGTCGGTGACGCTGCGCGCCGTTGGAGAAGCTGCGGGTGTGTCCCGCTCGGCGCCCTATCGTCACTACGCGGATAAGGCCGCGCTCATGCGTGCCCTGGCGGGACGGACACTGCGGCAGATCGCAGAGCGGATTCGTCACGGTTCGGAGCGGCATCGGGATGCGTGGCAGCGGTTGCGCGCCGGCTGCTGGGCCTATATCGACTATGCGGTCGAGTGTCCCCACCACTACCAGCTGGTCTTCGGAGACGCTCCGATTGCCGAGCCGGACTCAGGGCTGGAGGAGGCCGCTGACGACGCCATGGCCGCCGTCGGTGAGCTCGTCGCTCAGGCTCAGGATGCTGGTCTGCTGCGCCCCGGCCCCACCCGTGAGATCGCCACCGTCGTCTGGGTTCTGCTTCATGGGCTCGCTGCCCTGCAGATCACGGGTCATCTCCATGAGCCCCGGACCATTGACGGCAATGAGCATCTTGCGGATCTGCTTGACCTGGCCCTGGAGCAGCTGCGACCCGTGTGATGCGCCTTCGGTGATGTCGGCCGGTAGCGATCTGAGACGTGCCTGGGACGCCCGTCCTCGCACGGCGGGGACCATGAGCGCCTAACCTTGCACCTATGACAACTGATGCAAAGACGCCAGACCAGGCTGTCACGACCCGTACCGAATCCGACTCCATGGGCACCATCGAGGTGGATGCCAACCGCTACTGGGGGGCCCAGACCGAGCGGAGTCTGCACAACTTCGACATCGGCCGTGAGACCTTCGTGTGGGGCCGCCCCATGATCAAGGCCCTGGGAATCCTCAAGAAGTCCGCCGCCCTGGCCAACGCCGAGCTCGGCGAGCTGCCCACCGACATCGCCGAGCTCATCGCCAAGGCCGGCGATGAGGTCATCGCCGGTGACCTCGACGCCGAGTTTCCGCTCGTGGTCTTCCAGACCGGCTCGGGCACCCAGTCCAACATGAACTCCAACGAGGTCATCTCCAACCGAGCCATCGAGCTGGCCGGTGGTGAGCGCGGCTCCAAGACCCCGGTCCACCCCAACGACCACGTCAACCGCGGCCAGTCCTCCAACGACACCTTCCCCACGGCCATGCACATCGCCGTCGTCAACGAGCTGGCCGCCATGTACCCGCGTGTCCAGCAGTTGCGCGACACCCTCGACACCAAGGCCAAGGCATACGCCGACGTCGTCATGGTGGGCCGCACCCACCTGCAGGACGCCACCCCCATCACCCTGGGGCAGGTCATCAGCGGCTGGGTCGCCCAGATCGACTTCGCCCTCGACGGCATCCGCTACGCCGACTCCCGCGCCCGCGAGCTCGCCATCGGCGGGACCGCCGTCGGCACCGGCCTCAACGCCCACCCGAAGTTCGGTGCCCTGTGCGCCAAGAAGATCTCCGAGGAGACCGGCATCGAGTTCACCCAGGCGGACAACCTCTTCGCCGCCCTGGGCGCCCACGACGCCCTGGTCCAGGTCTCCGGCGCACTGCGGGTCCTGGCCGACGCCCTCATGAAGATCGCCAACGACGTGCGCTGGTACGCCTCCGGCCCCCGCAACGGCATCGGCGAGCTCCTCATCCCGGAGAACGAGCCCGGCAGCTCGATCATGCCCGGCAAGGTCAACCCCACCCAGTGCGAGGCCATGACCATGGTGGCCACGAAGGTCTTCGGCAACGACGCCACCGTCGGCTTCGCCGGATCCCAGGGCAACTTCCAGCTCAACGTCTTCAAGCCGGTCATGGCCTGGTGCGTCCTGGAGTCCATCCAGCTTCTGGGTGACTCCTGCGTCTCCTTCGACACCAACTGCGCCTACGGCATTGAGCCCAACACCGAGCGGATCGAGGCCAACCTGGAGACCAACCTCATGCAGGTCACCGCCCTCAACCGCCACATCGGCTACGACAAGGCCTCCAAGATCGCCAAGAACGCGCACCACAAGGGCCTGTCCCTGCGCGAGTCCGCCCTCGAGCTCGGCTTCGTCACCGCCGAGGAGTTCGACAAGTGGGTCGTCCCCATGGACATGACGCACCCCAGCGCCGCTGAGGACTGAGCCTCAGGGCTGTTCTTCAATCCGACGACGGCGCCGCCCTTCACACGAGGGCGGCGCCGTCGTCGTTCGGGCGAGTGGCGCCCCATGCGCTCGCCATCAGGCGGATGCCGACTCACAGAAGCGGCACAGCCACGTCCTGGGGTCGTCCTTGCCTTAAGGTGATGTGCTAGTCACGTACGCAGACACCCGAGCGAGGCACGCCACCGACTGTGCCGGAGGGAAGCACGATGAACCTGCCACGACGCACTATCCTCACCACCTTGCCCGCCACGGCGGGACTCCTGGGCCTGGGCGCCTGTTCCACGGGAGGGGCCACCGCGCAGGCCTCCGCCACGGCATCGTCGCAGGCGCCCACCGACACGAAGCTCGCCCTGGACAACACGGCCTGGCGCTACGACGCGGACCACAAGGTCTACTACCAGCTGGGGCTGCGCTACGTGACCACTCCCCAGGCCTCGGACTATGAGACCCTGGGCATCTACGTGCCCGGCGCCTATCTCAAGGGAACCGACAACGGCAACGGCACCTACACGGCCACGATCAACGCCTCCGGCACCGTCGGCAGCTTCACCGCCGCCACCGCACCCACCGTCTTCCCGGTCAACACCCCGGGGTACTCCGCCCAGAAGCCGCCCACTGAGTACTCCTACGAGACCATCAAGGCCTATATGGAGGCCGGCTTCATCTACGTCCACGCCGGCCTGCGCGGCAAGGACTCCAACTCCCAGACCTACTCCGGCAACGCGCCCTGGGGTGTCACCGACCTCAAGGCCGCCGTGCGCTACCGGCGCTACAACTCCGCCTCCGTGCCCGGCGACGCAGCGAAGGTCTACGTCTTCGGGCACAGCGGAGGAGGGGCGCAGAGCGCCGTCGCAGGGGCCTCAGGGGACAGCGAGCTGTTCGCCCCTTACCTGGCCGCTCTGGGTGCCGCCACCACTGACACCAGTGGCAAGGCTCTGTCCGACGCCGTCGCCGGAGCCATGTGCTGGTGCCCGATCACCAGCCTGGACAGCGCCAACGCCGCCTACGAGTGGAACATGGGGCAGTTCGCCTCCTCCGATACTCGGGCCGAGGGCACCTGGACGCGGGCCTACTCCCATGACCTCGCGGCCGCCTTCCCCGCTTACCTCAATGGGCTGAAGCTCACTGACGCCCAGGGCAAGCCCCTGACCCTGGAGTCCTCCTCCCAAGGCACCTACCTGGCCGGCTCCTACTACGACCATCTCGTCGCGGTCATCCAGAAGTCCCTCAACGACTTCCTGGCGGCCACGACCTTTCCGTACACGCCCTCGTCCACCGAGATGGCGGGGATGGAGCCCGGCGGGGGTGGCGGTGCGCCGTCGGGAACTCCGCCCAGTGATGGCGGTGGCACGCCTCCCAAGGGCGGGGCGTCCGGAGGCGGCAGCAAGGGCAGTAGCAAGTCCACCACCTACAACACGGTGGAGGAGTACATCGCCTTCCTCAACTCATCCTCGCAGTGGGTCACCTATGACGCCTCCAAGAAGACTGCGACGATCACCGGCCTGCAGGGCTTCGTCGCCTCCCAGAAGAACGCCTCCAAGGATGTGGGGGCCTTCGACGGCGTCGATCGGGGACAGACCGAGAACCTCGTCATGGGCTCGGGGGAGAGCAAGCTGCACTTCTCCTCCTTGAGCCGCGAGGTCATCTCCAAGGGGCAGTCGAGGTACTCGGGGCTGTCCGGCTGGAGCGACGACTACGGTGCCACCGCCTACGAGAAGGACCTGGCTACGAAGGACTCGGTCGGCACCGACATGGCCACGCGCGTGTCGATGTACGACCCCCTCTACTACCTCACCCAGGACTCCAAGGGGCGTGGCACCTCGACCATCGCCCCGGCCTGGCGAATCCGCACCGGCATCACCCAGGGCGACACCGCCTCCACCGTGGAGGTCAACCTGGCCCTGGCGCTCCAGCAGGCCGGAGCCGACAGCGTCGACTTCGCCACCATCTGGGGGCAGGGGCACACGATGGCCGAGCTGACCGGCACCGGGGAGGAGAACTTCATCGCCTGGGTGACCAAGCAGGCCTCCTCCTGAGCCGGGAAGGTTCCGGGGATCGTCCCCCGGAATAACGACAGCGGTGGGGCAGTTGAGGTTCCGGTTTCTGCTCGTCCTCATGAATCGAGAAATCGTGCTGACTGCTGCCATGGTTTTCGCCGTCCTGGCCTCCGCCCTCCACGTCCTCATCTTCTACATGGAGTCCATCGCCTGGGAGGGGCCTCTGGCCCGCAAGACCTTCGGCGGCACTCCCGAGGAGGCCAGGGCGCACGCCTTCTACGCCTTCAACCAGGGCTTCTACAACCTCTTCCTGGCTCTCCAGGCGATCATCGGGGTCGTCCTCGTAGCCCTGGGGCACACGGCGATCGGGGCGGCCCTGATGCTGGCCGGGACCGGAGCCATGCTGGCGGCGGCGATCGTCCTGGCCCTGGCGTCGGCGCCCCACCGCAGCGCGGCGGCCAAGCAGGGGACCTTCCCGTTGCTGGTCGTTGTCTGCACTCTCGCAGCACTCCTGGGCTGAGCCGCTCCGCTTCGATCCGGTCCCGGTCGTTCTCCGTTAGTCGCACAGCACGACGTCGACCCCGGCGCCCCGCAGCTCCTCGAGGGTGTCGGGGGCGATCTGACTTGTTGTCAGTAGTGCGTCGAGGTCCTCGATGCGCCCGAACCGGTAGGTGTTGGTCTGGGTGATCTTGCTCGGAGCGGTCGGCAGAATGCGTCGGGTGGAGGAGGCCATGATGGCGCGTTTGACCATGGCATCGTCGGACTCCATGACGGTCAGGCCCTCACGGGTGGACACGGCGCAGGTGGACAGGACTGCGACGTCGGCTCGGAACGCGCGCACCGCGTCGACCGCCTCGGCGGAGAACAGGGAGAGGGACTCCGGATCAACCGGGCCGCCCGCGATGGTCACCGCGGCTCCACGCACGGAGGCCACTGCCGCACCGGCGCCCAGCGACAGGCACAGGACCCGGATGTCGCGGCCGGCGAGCTGCTCGGCCACCATCTCGCAGGTGGTCCCGGAGTCGATGATCACCGCCTCCCCGTCCTCGATGAGCTCGGCGGTGGCCTGCGCCAGACGGCGCTTGATCTCCACGTCCTGCCTGCGACGCATGGAGGCCGGCCGGGCGGCCCCACGGCGTGGTGCGCGCAGAGCTCCGCCGTGGACCCGGGTCACCAGGCCCTCATGGGCCAGCTCGGCCAGGTCCCGGCGGATGGTGATGACCGAGACCCCGGTCAGCCGGGACAGCGCCTGCACACTGTGGACCGTGGTGGGGCTCAGGGCGCGCAGTATCGTGCGGCGCCTCTCGTGGGGACTGTCAGACATGATTCCTCCGCATCGGCAGCGATGAGGTGATCGTTTTGCTGGAGAACGAGCAATGACAATGATCGTATGGTCTCTTATTGTTGATGTCAACGGAGATGTGGTCAGCCAATCCGTTGAATTAACAGCAGAAAATCGCTGTTGAGAAGAGTGATCGTACGATTATCTCTGGTCGTTAACAGTGATTCCGCACCGTCACGAAGGGAACGATCATGCCGCACCTCGACCACGTTGCCATCTGGGTCGCCGATCTCGACAGCGCCCGCGACTTCTACTCCCACTGGTTCGACGGGCACGCCAACGGCCTCTACGAGAATCCGAAGACCGGCCTGCGCACCCACATCCTCCACTTCGCCGAGACTCCCGCGGACGAGCGGCGGACTCGCCTGGAGATCATGACCCGTCCGGAGCTGGGCGAGGGGTGTGAGGACCTGAGGCTGGGGTGGGCTCACGTCTCCTTCGGTCTGCCGGGACGCGAGGAAGTCGACCGTTTGGCCTCCAATATGTCCGAGGCCGGTGTGCCGGTCATTGACGGGCCCCGTGAGACCGGTGACGGCTACTACGAGGCCACCGTGCTCGACCCCGAGGGTAACCGTGTCGAGCTCGTCGCCTCCGACTACTCCGACGACGTCGCCCTGCGCCCTACCTTCTGAGCAGGAGAGGCGGCGAAAGCACTCAGTGATCCCCGGTACTCCCCGGTGGGGCTGCGCTTGACGGCGTGGCCCCACCGTACTGCTGGGTGGGACCGCGTCTCTACACGGTCTCTACACGTCGTGCACCTCGACGGACACACCTGCCTCCTGCAAGCCTGTCAGTGTTTCCGGGTCGATGTCGGTCGTTGTCAGCAGGGTGTCCAGGTTGCTCAGCTCGCCGAAGCCGTAGGTGGAGGAACGCGTCAGCTTGCGTGGCGGAGCGGGCATGAGACACCGAGATGACGAACCAATGATGGCCGCCTTGAGGACGGCGTCGTGATCCTCGGTGCAGGTCAGGCCGCTTTGCGCGGAGACGGCGCAGGCGCCCAGGATGGCGACGTCGGCGCGGAAACGGCGCACGGCGTCGACCGCGGTCGTCGTCAGCATCGCCAGCGTGTCGGTCTCGACGATCCCTCCGGGGACGGTGACGACCGGGCCGGGCGTGGAGGCCAGTGTCGCAGCGGCCGACAGTGACAGGCACAGTGCTCGGATGTCGCGCCCAACGAGATTCTCGGCCACCATCTCGCAGGTGGTTCCGTTGTCGATGATGACGCTCTCCCCGTCATCAACAAGTGCTGCTGTGGCCCGGGCCAGTACCCTCTTGGCCTCCAGGTCCTCGCTGCGGCGCAGGGAGATCGGCTGGCTGGCCCCGCGCCGAGGTGCGCGCAGGGCGCCGCCATGAACACGGGTGACAAGACCCTCGTGCGCGAGTTCCGCCAGATCGCGACGAATCGTCACTCCGGAGACATCGGTGAGTCGCGACAGGGCGTTCACGCTCATGACCGTCGTCGTGCTCAGGTTCTTGAGGATCTGACGCTGACGACTGGTGGGGGAGAAGGTGCTCACGTATGATCACTTTACGTCAAAATGACGATTCCAGATGATCATATGGTCTCCTACAGTAGTGGGTGTCGAAAGAGATCGACACAGAACTCGTTGAAATACCAGTGATTTACCAAGGAGGCCATCATGATCGGAAATGCTCTCAATCGTGTTGCCATTGCCGTCGACGCCGCCTACTCCCCGTGGCTGGAGGATGTGCTGGGTCGCACTGCAGGACCTGCGGCAAGCTCCTACGCACAAGGCATCCAGGCCCTGATCAAGGGTGACTTCCGAGTCGATGACGCCGTGTCCCTGGCGGCCTGAGCGCGTCGACTCAGTCCCAGGGCAGACCGACGAGCTTGCCTACGTAGCGTCCCAAGGCCATGTCCTCGTGCGCCTGGGCGATGTCGGTCAGAGGGTAGGAATGGACGGGCAGGAGATCGAGACCGCCCGACTCGATCCGGTCCAGGATCCGCTGAAGCACCTCTGCCGGCAGGTCCTGGGCCTGGCCGGAGTAGGCGGTCAGACGTACCCCGTTGGGGATCCAGTCCATCGGGTAGAAGTCAGAGATCGTCCACGAGTCAGACAGCATCCCGGAGAAGCAGACCGTTCCGTGAACCGCCGTCGCCGCCAGCGAGTCCTGCAGCGTCGGCACGCCGACCAGCTCAAGGACGGCGTGAACCCCACTCGGCTCTGCCTCGCGCAGCCGCGGAGCGACCTTTCGGTCGTCCAGGAGCGGGATGGCGCCTCGTGAGCGCAGTAGCTCCAGCCCGGCCTCGCGGCGGGAGGTCGCATAGACCCGGCAGCCCATGTCGGTTGCGAGTGCGGTCGTGGTCAGTCCGAGCGCCGAGGTACCTCCGCGTACGAGCAGGCTCTGCCCCGGCTGGAGATCCAGGCCTGTGGTCAGGGCTCCGTAGGCCGTCTGTAGTGTCTCGGGCACCGAGCCGATGACCTCCCAGGGCAGGCTGGAGCGGAAGGTGATGATCTGCGTGCGCGGTACGATGACGTACTGGGCGTATCCACCGTCGAAGACCCGTCCCATTCCGCCCATCATCGTGACCGCCTGGGTGCCGGGTGCCAGGATGCCCTCGGGGTCCAGGTCGATGACCCCGGAGGCCTCGATCCCCAGGATGCGAGGGAAGGTCATCCCCTCAGCCATGCCGTGCACGGAGTGGTACTCGCTGCGGTTGAGGCCGAAGGCCATGACCTTTAGACGCACCCAACCCTCGGGCGGGGCGGGAACCGGGAGCTCGACGACGTGGAGGTTGCTGATGCTCCCCGGTTCGCTGAGCCGGGCCGCCAGCATGGTTGGGGGAGTAGTAGCGTCAATCGTGTCCGGCATGTCTGCGCCTCCAGGGGACGGGGGTGGGTACCTGGGTATTTGCTTTCAATCCTGCACCAATAGTCTTGGGAAAGGCTGCCACCTGGCAGATCGGCAGGTGGCGGCTGGTACGGTGGCAATACGCCATCGGGGCGCGCCGCCAGAGGCCACGAGAGGACACCCGACACCTGCTATGAGCAGCACCATTACCTTCGATGCCGTCACCAAGTCGTACCCGGCTGGGAGGGGCGCCGGATCCGGTTCTCCCGCCGTCGATTCCTTCACAGCCCGTATCGAGGCCGGCACTACCACCGTTCTGCTGGGATCGTCCGGCTGCGGCAAGACCACGCTGCTGCGCATGGTCAACCGGATGGTGGAGCCATCCAGCGGACGGGTCCTCATCGACGACGAGGACGTCGCCACCCGCGACGCCGTCGCCCTGCGCCGCTCCATGGGCTACGTCATGCAGAACGCGGGGCTGCTGCCGCACCGACGCGTCATCGACAACATCACCCTCGTACCCCGCCTCCAGGGCGCGGACCGCCGCGACGCCCGACGCCGGGCCGTCGAGCTCATGGACATGCTGGATCTCGACCGCGACCTGGCCGGGCGCTACCCTCACCAGCTCTCCGGCGGTCAGGCCCAGCGGGTCGGCGTGGCCCGGGCGCTGGCCGCCGACCCCGAGGTGCTCCTCATGGACGAGCCCTTCGGCGCTGTCGACCCCCTCGTGCGCCGCGACCTCCAACGCGAGATGGTCCGGATCCAGGCCGAGCTGGACAAGACGATCATCTTCGTCACCCACGACGTCGATGAGGCCCTCGCTCTGGGCGACGAGATCATCCTCCTGCGCGAAGGCGCCCAGGTCGCCCAGCGCGGCAGCGGCCCCCAGCTGCTGGCTAACCCGGCCGACGACTTCGTCGCCCGCTTCCTCGGCCTCGACGACGCCGCACGCCAGTTGAGGCTCAAGGATGTCGCCGAGTTCCGCATCGTCCTGGACCGGGCCGGTCGCGCCGTCGGGCGCCTGGCCGACGAGTCCTCCACGGAGGCGGAGGAACGGGCATGAGCTGGGTCCTGGCCAACCTGCCCACCATCGCCGGACACCTGCTGGCTCACCTGCTCCAGGCGGTTCCCGCGATCATCGCCTCCTTCGTCCTGGCGATCCCCATCGCCCGGCTGGCCCGCACCGCCCGCCCGTTGCGAGTTGTGCTCGTGACCGGCTCCTCGCTGCTCTACGCCGTCCCGTCCCTGGCCCTGTTCGTCATCCTCCCCATCATCCTGGCCACTGGCATCCGCGACCCGCTCAACGTCATCGTGGCCCTGACCCTCTACGGGCTGGCGCTCCTGGTGCCGGCCACTGCCGACGCGCTCGACGCCGTTGACGCACGCGTCCTGGACGCCGCCACAGCCATGGGCATGGGGCGCATCCGCTGCTTCCTCACCGTCGAGCTGCCACTGGCCGGCCCCGCCATCCTCACGGGCCTGCGCGTGGTGACGGTCTCGACGATCTCACTGACCACCGTCGGGGCAGTCCTCGGTGTGCGCAGCCTCGGCTGGCTGTTCACCGACGGCTTCCAGCGCGGCATCACGGCCGAGATCGTCACCGGCCTGGTGTCCACCGCGGCCCTGGCCCTCATCCTGGACGGGCTCGTCCTCGCACTGGGGCGGCTGTGCCTGCCCTGGACCTGGAAACGCGCCGGCGCCGCTACCTCCGGGAGTCAGGAGGATAAGGAGTGAGGTTCGTTCTGGCCGCGCTGGCGTACATCGCCGACGCCGCTCACTGGAGCGGTGCCATGGGCATCGGCCCACTGCTGGTCCAGCATGTTCTCTACTCCCTGGCCGGTGTCCTCATCGCCGCCCTCATCGGGGTGCCCGCCGGCTGGTGGGTGGGGCACACCGGACGCGGGCGCACCTGGGTGCAGCCGCTCAGCGGTGCCGCCCGTTCCCTTCCCACCCTGGGCCTCATCACGCTGTTCGGCCTTGTGCTCGGGGTCGGCCTGAGTGCCCCTATGATCGCCTTCGTCATCCTGGCCCTGCCCAGTGTCCTCGCCGGAGCCATGAGCGGCGTGCGGGCTGCCTCGACCACGGCCGTCGACGGCGCCCGGGCCAGTGGCATGAGTGAGCTCCAGGTGCTGGGGCGGGTCGAGATCCCCCTGGGGGCGCCGCTGCTCGTCGGCGGGCTGCGCTCGGCCAGCCTCCAGGTCATCTCCACGGCCACACTGGCCGCCTACACCGGTGCCGGCGGGCTCGGCCGGCTCATGTTCCTGGGCCTCAAGACCCAGGACTACGTCATGATGCTCGCCTCGGCGCTCCTGGTCATCGCCCTCGCCCTGGCCTCCGAGGCCCTCTTCGCCCTCATCCAATGGGGTGTCACACCCCCGGGCGCCCGGCAGCACCGGAAGGAATCAGCATGACCGCACAGTCCAACCCGCGCCCCGGAAAGCAGCTGACACGACGCGGTCTGCTGGCCGGCGTCGGCGCAACCACCGGCCTGCTCGCCCTGAGCGCCTGCTCCGACACCGACCCCTTCGCCATTGACCGGGCCTCCGGGGGCTACTCCGGTGGCCCGATCATCATCGGCAGCCAGCAGTACTACTCCAACGAGATCATCGCCGAGCTCTACGCCCAGATGATGGAGAAGACCGGCCTGACCGTCACCCGCCAGTACCAGATCGGCCAACGGGAGGTCTACCTGCCCGAGCTCGAGGCCGGCAAGATCCACGTCATCCCCGAATACGGCGGCAACCTGCTGGAGTACTACAGCAAGACCTCCGCCTCAGGCAGCCCTACCGCCGCGGCCGGCACCGCAGCCCCCTCCCGCACCGCCAGTGACACTGCCTCCATCCAGGACACCCTGCTGAGGACTCTGCCGCACTCGTTGACCGTCCTGAATCCGGCCGAAGCGACGGATCAGGACTCCCTGACCGTCACCAAGGCCACCGCCCGGGCCCACTCCCTGACCTCCATCGGCGACCTGGCCTCACTGGGGCGGCCCATCACCATCGCCGCGAACTCGGAGTTCACTACCCGCCCCTACGGTCCCAAGGGACTCAAGGCCGTTTACGGCGTCGACGCCTCCGTCACGCCGGTGGAGGACTCCGGCGGACCGCTGACCGTCAAGGCGCTCACCGACGGCACCGTCGACGTCGCCGACATCTACTCCTCCGATCCCGCCATCGGGGTCAAGGACCTCGTCATCCTGTCCGACCCTCAGATGCTCATCCTCCCGCAGAACGTCACCCCGCTGGTCTCCGCCTCACTGCCGGCCATCGCGGCCACCGCCATCAACCGGGTCTCGGCCCTGCTGACACCCGACGAGCTGCGCGCCCTCAACCAGCGCTCCACCGGTGAGAAGCTCAGCTCCAAGGTCATCGCCACCGACTGGCTCACCTCCAAGAAGCTGCTCTGAGCGGCGAGAGGACCGCGGCGCTCGGCGTGTCAGTGATGACAGGGAGCGTGCGGGACGACAATCAGTGATCTCTTTCATACAGTCACTCTCTATTAGAAAGTGAGTGCGTGTGAGAGAGTTTAGTTGTTCGTTCAACAACTAACGCTCAAGGAGCTCTCATGTCCGTCCCCTCCATCTCCATCATCGGCGCCGGCAACATCGGATCAGCCGTCGCAGGCCTGGCGGTCAAGGCCGGCGCCAGCACTCAGGTCCTGGTCCGTGACACCTCCAAGGTCACCGGCCTGTCGGGTGTCGACGTCGCCGAGATCGGCTCGCCCCTGAGCGGCGACATCGTCGTCCTCGCCCTGCCGTACGCCGCCATCGACGACGTCATCGCCACCTATGGCGCGCAGGCCTTCGCCGGCAAGGTCGTCGTCGACCCGACCAACCCCCTGGACTTCACCACCCTTGACTCCGTCGTGCAGGCCGGTAGCTCTGCGGCCGCCGAGCTCGCCGTGAAGCTCCCGGGCGCCCAGGTGGTCAAGGCCTTCAACACCGTCTTCGCGGCCGTCCTCGCCGCCGGAACCGTTGGCGGTCGCCCGGCCACTGTTCTGGCCGCCGCCGACTCCGCCGAGGCCAAGGCGAGCCTGCGCTCGTTCGTCGAAGCCGCCGGGCTGAGGTGGGCGGACGCCGGAGAGCTCAAGCGGGCAGAGCGTCTGGAGGCGCTCGGGGCGCTGGGCATCGCCCTGGGCGTTACTGAGCAGATCGGTTGGACCGGGGGACTCGCCGTCGTCGCTGAGTGAGGCGCACGATCCGCAGGTAGCCTGTCGCCAACATCCGTCGTCGGCCGCTCACACTCGTGGGCGTCCGACGACGGATCAGCGACCAAGCACACGAGGAGACAATGTGGCCGACACTGAGCAGCCGACCGGCACGCATAAGGTGGGGGAGATGGCCCCCGACCCTTACAGCCGCAACTGCCCCTCACGCCCCCTACTCAAGTCGCTCGGTGACCTGTGGACCGTGCTCGTTATCGGGGCGCTGCATCATGCGGACCGGCCGCAGCGCTTCAAGGAGATATCGGTTCAAGTCGACGGTATCTCCACGAAGATGCTCACCCAGACGCTACGGGGGCTTGAACGCGATGGACTTCTTGAGCGCCATCAGTATCCAGAGATCCCACCGCGAGTGACCTACGAGCTCACTGACTCAGGGAAAGGGCTGGCGGAGGCGCTCGCTCAGGTTGAGGCCTGGGCCACCGACCACCTCGGTGCTGTCACTGAGGCGCGGGCCCGTTATGATGCCGCCCACTGAAGACCTGTTGTGCCCACTGAGCGCGTCTAGAGGTGCCGCCAGGTCTCCACTCGCCAGCGCGCGTCCCCCGACACGGGGCGCCACTGCCCTTGCGGGTCGGAGCGGGCCGGGTCGATGGCCCACTCCTGAGTGCTGATCCCCGGTGCGCGCACCAGCACTGAGTCGGGCAGGCCGCGCTCGCGGGCCCGCTCGGTGGCATCGAGGTCCAGGACGCTGACGACGAGCACATCGGGCAGACCGTCGGCCAGAGCCTGCTCGTAGACGCTTCCGCCGCCGATGACCCACAGGCGGGGCAGCCCGGCAGCATCCCCCTCACGAGGATCGTGCCCCAGGTCGGCGGTCAGGCCCCGCGCCGCCACCGAGAGCCCCTCACGCAGCGAGCCGGCACGGGTCGCCCCCTCAGCCCGCCAGGACCGGTCACGGGTGAGAACCACGTTACGCCGCCCGGGCAGGGGGCCTCCCAATGACTCCCAGGTAGTGCGTCCCATGACCAGTCCGCAGCCCATGGTCGTGGCCTTGAAGTGGGCGAAGTCCGCCGGCACACGCCACAGCATGCCGCCGTCGGCCCCCAGGATGCCGGTGACGTCCTGGGCCCAGATCATCCCCAGGCCGCTCATACCGCGACCGGGGCCTTGATCGTGGAGTGGTGCTCGTAGCCCTGGGAGGCGTCGATGTCATCCATGTCGTAGGCGTCGATGGACTCGGCCCGCTCCAGGCGCAGCGTCGGGAAGGGATGGGCGCTCGGCACCCGGGAGAGCTGGGTGCGGACCTGCTCGACATGGTTGTCGTAGATGTGGCAGTCCCCGCCGGTCCAGATGAGTTCGCCGGGCTCCAGGCCCGACTGCTGGGCGAGCATGTGGGTGAGCAGCGCGTAGGAGGCGATATTGAAGGGCACCCCCAGGAACAGGTCGGCGCTGCGCTGGTAGATCTGCAGGCTCAGGCGGCCATCGGCCACGTAGCACTGGAAGAAGGCGTGGCAGGGGGCCAGGGCCATGGAACCCAGCTCGGAGACGTTCCAGGCCGAGACCAGCATGCGCCGCGAGTCCGGGTCGGTGCGCAGCGTGTCGATAAGACTGGAGATCTGGTCGATCGCATCCCCGTCCCGGGTGGGCCAGGAGCGCCACTGCGAGCCGTAGACCGGCCCCAGCTCGCCGGAGTCATCGGCCCACTCGTCCCAGATGGTGATACCCCGCTCCTGGAGCCAGCGCACGTTCGTGTCCCCGCGCAGGAACCACAGCAGTTCGCCCTTGACGGCCTTCATGGCCACGAACTTCGTGGTGATACGCGGGAAGCCACGTCCCAGGTCGTAGCGCAGCTGGCGGGCGAAGAGCGAACGCGTCCCGGTACCGGTGCGGTCGGACTTCGGGGTCCCATTGGTCACAACGTCCGCCAGGAGGTTCTCGTAGGCGACGTCGACGTCCGGCGGGGGGACGAGCCCCATCTGCGCGAGCGCCGGGTACTGGGCGGCCGACGGCGACGGCTCGCTGGCACTGCCGAATCCGTTCATGCGTCGATCACCTCGACGTGGGAGTTGTCGACGTAGCCGCCCAGAGCGAGCTGGGGTCCCAGCGCCGCCTGTGCCCCCTCAATGACCTGGTTGGCCAGTGCCCGGCCTCCGGACCAGCCGATGGCGGCCCCGATCCCGAAGGGGAGCAGACGCCCCAGCGCCAGCGCCCCGCCCTTGGCGGCCGAGCGCTTGGCCACCCGTTTGATGAGGTGGGCATTGATCGACTTCACCGAGGGCAGGGGCATCTGCATGAGCAGCTGAGCCGCCCAGAACATCGAGGACAGGCCCAGCTGGCCCTGAACCGCCTCAGAGCCCTCCTTGCCCAGGAGGGCGGAGAGAACCAGGGCCCGACGGCGCTCGGTGTCGACGACATGGACCCCCTGGATCTCCGCGACAGTGAGAACGTAGGTGACGGCCGAGGCGATGAAGGCGGCGCTCTGGCCGACAGTCAGAGCGGCGGCCGCGCCCGTACTGATGGCCGGTATGGCCGCGGAGGCCCCGACGGCCCCCGACGACAGCCCCGCGTCCCGCCGGAAGCGGGAGGCGGCCATCTCGACGAGCTCGGCGGCGTCGGCCCCGGGGCGGTCCCGACGCATCCGTGCGACGCGCTCCTCGATGCGGGCGGCCGGGATGGCGATGGCCTTGTCGAGTGCACGTTCCAGCGCGGTGGAGCGCCCAGAGCGGGAGGTGTTCACGGTGGTCTCCTTACCTGATGGCACAGGGGGGCCTCGGGGACGGCGGCCGGTTCAGCGGATGGGGCGCTGAGCGCTCAGTCCTCGTTGGGGTCGACGATCGTCGTCGTGTAGGAAGCGCCGTGCTCGATGGTGTGACCCACGGTGCAGTGACGGTCGACGGCGCTTGCGACCCGCTGGTTCAGCAGCTCGCGCTGATCGGCGTCGAGCGAGGACAGATCGGTGACGATCTCGACCTGGAAGGACTCGTAGCGCTCCTCGGCGTCGTTCTTGACGGTCGAGCAGCCCACGGTGGCCTCGAAGTCCTCGCCCAGAGCCTTGGCCAGACGGTGGTCGGCGGACAGGGTGTTGCAGGTGGCCAACGCGATCTTCATCAGCTCGCCGGGGGAGAACTCGCCCGGCCCCATGCCGATACGGACCTCGGCGCCGGAGGAGTTGCGACCGATGTACTGCCGGGTGCCCGCGCGCTCGGCCCACACGGCGTTAGGGGCGGAGGCGGCTGTGTTGGATGTGCTCATGGCCTGATCGTGCCATGAAACAGGGCGCGACTCGGTGTCGGAACCGGTACACGGCCCCGTGCTGCGCCACTGGCGGACAGGGGCGCAGCACGGGAATAACAGCACCGGGCGACGTAGCGCACAGTGAATGACCGAGGTGAGAGATCGAGATGCGATGGAGACGGGGATCAGTGCTCGGCGAGCCAAGCGGTGGCGCGGCGCTCCTCGTCCGCCACGACTCGGCCCACCATGCCCATGGCCTTCTCCTCGATGGTCTTGCCCACCAGGGGCACAGTGACCTTGAGATCGACGTCGACGGTGACGGTGGTGGCCTCACCGGCGGCGTCCGCGGCTGGAGCCATGGTGGAGGTGGCACTGACCTTGACCGGGGCGTTCTTGATCGTCACGTCGTAGCCGCCGGAGCGTGATCCGTCGTCCTTCGGCTCGCCCCAGGACTCGGCTACGGTGAAGGACACCGCCGAGCGCACGAACCGCGAGGCGACCGAGGGCAGCTGGGAGGGCTGGACGCTCCCGGCGATGGTGGAGACGAACCCCTGGCCGCGCTGAGCGACGTCGACTGAGGCATTGTCGAGCCCGGCTCGCGAGACCCGTTCCTCCTGGTAGGCGGGGTCGGCGAGCATCTGCGCGGTGCGTGCCGGACTTGCGGGATAGGTGATGGTGATGGTCTTCCTCATGGTGCGATCCTGTCATGTTTCACCGGGCCGGGGCATGCTCCGATCATGGCGGGGCCGGGAGCCGTGACGCGGCTCGTACGGTTGAGTACGGGATTGCTCAGGTCCCGAACATGTGTCCTGCTTGGCAATTAGTCGGCTCAACGAGCCGGGTCCGCTCACTGCCGATAACCTTGAGAGGTGCCTAATCTTCTGCCCAGCGCCCTCAGAGACGCAGTCGACCTCGCCGAGGCCGACCTCGACTGGATCCACCAGCTGGTGGCCGACTGGCAGCTGATTGCGGACCTATCCACCTCTGACCTGGTCCTGTGGGTGCGTACCCGCGCGGGGCGTTTCATTGCCGCAGGCCATACCCGCCCCTCTGGTGGAACCACCGTCCACCTCGAGGACGTCGTCGGGCGGCGCATGCCGGCCTCGCGTGAGGCCATGGCCATGGAGTCGCTGTCCACCTCTCAGATTCAGGACGCCGCCGAGCCCTACTGGACCGGTACCGCCGCGGTCCAGGAGGAGTACATCCCGGTTGTTCACGCCGGCACGCCGATCGCCGTCGTGACTCGGGAGACCTCGGTGGGTGTTATCCGGGGCGGGCGCATCGTTGAGCGGGAGATGGAGGAGATCGCCGAGGTCCTGTGCCAGATGACCGCCTCGGGCGAGTTCCCCATCCAGGGGGCCGGCACCACGATCCGCCACGGCACGCCGCGCGTGGCCGACGGCGTCCTGCGCCTGGACGAGGAGGGGCGGATCGTCTACGTCAGCCCCAACGGGCGCTCCTGCTTCCACCGCCTGGGGATTGAGGGAGAGCTGGAGGGGATCCTGCTGGCTGAGGCCGTCACCTCGATCATTCCTGCTCGTACCCCCGTCGATGAGACGCTGGCCGTGGTTCTCATGGGCAGGCAGGCCTGGCTCACCGAGGTCGAGGTCGGGGGAGTGTTCCTGTCTGTGCGCTCCATTCCCCTGACGCTCCGAGGACGCCGCTCCGGGGCTGCGCTCCTGGTCCGTGATGTCACCGAGGTGCGTCGGCGTGAGCAGGTCCTGCTCAATAAGGACGCCACCATCCGGGAGGTCCACCACCGGGTCAAGAACAACCTGCAGACCGTCTCGGCGCTGCTGCGTATGCAGGCCCGCCGCGCCTCGAACGAGGAGACCCGTCAGGCCCTGTCCGAGGCCGAGCGCCGGGTGACCACTATCGCCACCGTCCACGACGCCCTGAGCCACAACGTCAACGAGCACGTGGACTTCGACGAGGTCTTCTCCTCCATCCTGCGCATGGCCGCGGTCGTGGCCACGCCCACGGGCGAGGTCAGCACCAAGCTGGAGGGCTCCTTCGGCGTGGTCGATGCCGACACGGCTCAGGCGCTGGCCACGGTGCTGGCCGAGCTCGTGACCAATGCCGTCGAGCATGGCCTTGACGGACGTGACGGCCGAGTGACAGTCACGGCCCACCGCGACGAGGACCACCTCGAGGTCCACGTGATGGACAACGGTGCAGGCCTTGCGCCGGACACCCTCATGACCGGTCTGGGAACGCGGATCGTCACCACGCTCGTGCGTGGGGAGCTGCGGGGGGTCATTGACTGGGAGCCTCTGAGCGGCGGGGGGACCGACGTCGTCATTCACGTCCGCCTTAGCCAGAGGGCTGCCAGGGCTGAAGCCTGACCTTTCGAATCCGGGCTGCTGAAAACACCTGGATCGACAAAAACGGTGTTCGCACGATTAACCGTGCGAACACCGCGACACGAAGAAGTCGATCAGTTTTCAGGATGATCGCCGCGCGCGAGCCGCCCGACGCTTGAGGGAACGACGCTCATCCTCGCTCATGCCTCCCCAGACGCCGGCGTCCTGACCGTTCTCCAGTGCCCACTTCAGGCAGGTGTCCACCACCTCGCAGCGGCCGCACACCTCTTTCGCCTTGGCGATCTGGGCAATGGCGGGACCGGTGTTCCCCACGGGGAAGAAGAGCTCCGGGTCAACGGTGAGACATGCGGCTTGGCTGCGCCAGTCCATAAAGGCCCCCTACAAGGTCATCGGTCATACGGCTATCGCCGGTCCGGTTTGACAGGGGACGGCGGCCGCGTCTGAGAACAACTTTCACATGACGTGGGGCAGCGGGCAAGACCTCGATCATGAGACCTGTGCCGATACCCTGTCGTGATCCTCACAGGAGGCTGAGGTATTGAGATAACACCACTTTCCATCATTGAGAATGCCTGTTAAACAGACCATTCAATAGGACGGTCATCGTCTTCGGACCGCGGCAGCACGACCTGAATGGGCAGGCACGTTCCGCGATGGACGAGTGCTCCACGACCAGGAAGCGTCATCGCCCTCGGGTCGGTGACAGCCCGCAAGGACATGCCGGCTGCCTGATCGGCATGACGCAGACCGGGCCACAGCACGACGATGGCCTCGCGCTCACGCATGGTGGAGATCGCGCCGCGGAAGGTCGTGGCGACCTTCTCCGTCGAGGCGGAGGCCAGAACCACCTCGGAGCGCGCCAGCGCGGCCTCCACCTGAGTGGTGGTGGCCACGTCCGCCAGGTCCAGGTCGTCGACAACGAGCGCGTCTGAAGGAATCGCCTGAGCCAGTGCCCGCAGGGTCGTGGAGCGCCCCGAGCCGGGTGGCCCGGTGACCAGGACACTGGTGTGAGCCGGGAGGGCGACCGGTGCTGCCGCGTCCCCTCCCACAGCCCAGGTACCGTCCGGAACGTCCTTCCAGGTGGGCCGTGTCGGCAGCGGCTCGAGCCGCAGCACACGGCCGCCGTCGCGGTCGGAGCCGGACACAGGGGGGTCCTCCCGGAGCACGATCTGACAGGCGGTCGTCGCCGCTCCGTCCAGGATGACGCCCCGCCCTGGGACGCCTCCGGTGACCACCCCGCGTGGAAGACCGGCGAGGGCGGCCTGCGTGCCAGTGGACGCACCGAGAACCAGCCTGGGCCCCATGGATCCGGCCCACCGGGCGGTGGACGCGCCCAACGGGGCGGTCAACAGCAGGGGAGTGCCCGTTGCGGATGCGGTTCGGATGACGGCCTCCAGCAGGGCGTTGCCCTGACCTGGGCCCAGCACTTCATCGATGGTCGGGATGAGTGCGTCGACGTCATCGAGGCACAGCAGGTCCCCGCCCAGCCGCCCACTGGCCGCAAGCCCCCACAACCGGGCCAGGCGCCGAGGGTCCTCCGTACCGACGACCGTGCCCACTCCGGGGTGTGTGAGGAGTCCGCGCACGGGTGAGGCAGCGTCCGTGGCCCCGCCGGAGCCGTCGGAGGCCGGCGGAGCGAGCCCGCACAGGTGCACCCCTCTGCCCGAGCTCAGTGCCGCCGTCGCGGCCGAGACGACGAGAGTGGAACGCCCCGACCTCGGGGCCCCGAGGACCAGCAACGGGCGAGCGACCCACCAGTGCCACACCCCGAGGCTCTGCTGGCGAGGAAGGTCGGTGACGGCGAGAAGAAGACGGTCGTCGTGGATGGTCGGTGGTGCGTGGCCGGCGAGGTCCGCGAGGGCGAGCGCCCCATCCTCCCCCTGCTTCTCAGTCCCACCGGGTGCCTGGGGGCCTCGGAACCGTCCCAGCTCGAGTGCCTCGGCCGCGTTGATCGAGATGGGCAGGGCCGGCGCCCACGGGCGCCACGGGGAGGCGTGTCCCTCGGCTGCGCGTGAGACGAGGTCAACGATCTCTTGGACCTCACGCGTCGAGCCGCACCAGGGGGCCTGAAGCACCTGGCTGCTAGGGCTGCTAGGGCCAATAGGTCCGTTGCCGAGACCTCGTGGGCCGGGGTCGTCCTCCTGCTCGCCGCCGGCTCCACTGATCAGGACTCTGCCGGGATGATGACCGAGCCGAGCGGCCCCGTCGTGCCCCAGGACGTCTCTGGAGTCAGTGGCGTCGAGTACTCGTAGACACACTCGCAGGGAGGTATTGGCTCGAATCGCCGGTGACACGGCCCCCTGAGGGCGCTGAGTGGCCAGAATGAGGTGGATCCCCAGACTGCGTCCCTGGGCGGCGATGCGCACCAGAGACTCCAGGACCTCGGCGTGCTCACCGGCCAAGGTGGCGAACTCGTCCACCGCCACCACCAGATCGGGGACGACGACCCGTGGCGGCAGGCAGGAGAGATCCTTGGCGCCATGGGCGGCCAGGATCCGCTCGCGGCGATGCACCTCGGCCTCCAAGGAGGACAGGGCTCGCTGAGTGCCGGCAGGATCCAGATCCGTCAGGACCCCGGCCGTGTGCGGCAGGCCGGCGAGAGGACCGAAGGCGGCACCACCCTTGTAGTCGACGAGCACCAGTGTCAGGCGATCCGGTGCCCGACTCAGCGCCAGCTGCACCAGCCACGAGATGAGCAGCTCGGATTTTCCTGAACCCGTCGTCCCGGCCAGCAGGGCGTGCGGGCCGTCCGCCACCAGGTCGGCACTCACCGGCCCCCGCGATCCCACTCCGAGCACCGCCGACAACGCCGGGGCATCCCGGGCCGGCGAGCGTGACTGCTCCTCCCACCGAGTCCGCAGCTCGTGGGCGTCGAGGTCGTCCATGACCGCACTGAGTGGGACCAGATCGGGAATGCCGTCGACATGGGACGACCCCTGCGGCGGTGACGTGATCCGGGAGCGGCTCAGGTGGCGAACCGCATCCCACCAGGTCGGTGAGCACGACGGCGCCCCTGCCGGAGCGGGCCGCGTGCACAGTGCCTGCGGCGGGACCTCATCACACGAGCAGGTCAGTATCAGCGCGCTATGAGGGTGTGCCTGCGGACCCCAGGTGAGGTGGAGCCCCAGCCGGTCGCCTGCCTCCTCACGCTCCTCCCTGTCCCGATCACCCGCGTGCCCATCCTGGGGGTCTCCCGGCAGGTCATCCATCACGGTCACCCGGACCTCATCGCGGGCCAGGAGCTGGGTGCACCACCATCTCAGTGCGTTCCCGGCCCCCTTGCCCGACAGGGCCACGCTCTCGCCGTCGGAGAGCGACAGGACGCAGCGTCGTCGGCGCTCGGCACTCCAGGCGGTCAGGACCTCTTGGGAGGTCGACACCGGCGTCGGGCCCTCGGCCTCGGAACCCCGGACGGGATGAGACATGCTGGACCGTGCCGCGACGGCCAGCAGCATCGTGGCAGGGTCCGGCTCGCCGTGCCTCCAACCCGGTCGGCGTCCTCGGCGGCGCCGGCGACCACGCCATCGGGACCCGCCGGCGCTCCCGGTGCGCTGGGCTCGCCGGCGTTGCAGGAACGGCACCAGGCGCATGATCGTCATCGCGATCATGGGCGCCACCATGATCATGCCCATCGCACCGCGGCTTCCCGTCCTGACCGCTATCGCCGCCGAGCCGGCCATGACCAGGACGCAGACCAGTGAGCCCGCCATCAACCATGCCGTTGACGAAGCCGGCGCCGCAGGGGCCGCCACCACCAGGTCGCAGGGGCGCCTGCGCAGCTCGAGCACGCTGCCTCCCAGCCTCAGGAGCGCCCCCTCCCTCAGCCGCATCTCCTCGCGAGCACGTAGCCACAGCCCCAGGTGCCAGTAGCGGTAGGAGCCGTTGGCCGATCCGCAGTCCTGCGCCAGGACATGGCCGCCATGAAGCCGCAGGCGCAGATGACGGCGTGAGATCAACGGGTCGCTGAGAACCTCTCCCCGCCCCAGGAAGGCGCCGTCCCTGACAGGGATCACCAGGCCGCGGTCAGGTCCATCCAGGACCGCAAGGTGCCACGGGCCGGCCAAGGCGGCGAGAGCCGCGTCCGCGGCGACCTCACCCACCGACTGCCGGCACAACGAGAACGAGGCCTCCCTCGGCAGGGGTGAGGGGAGGTCCAGGACGTCGGCGGTAGCGCTCATTCCTCCAGAATCACCGCTGTCGTCCGTCACGTCGCCGGCGGGCAGCACCGGGTGTGGACAACCTCCCCATTCGGGGATGCTCATGCTCACTGTGGATACGCGCAGAACCCGGTGTGAACCCGGTTGAGGGAAGATGGCCCCATGACTGACACCGACGTGCCCCGCGGCTCCGCTCCTAGCCAGGCCCCCGCTTCGGCACACTCCGATCAGCAGAGCCCCGTGGATCTGAGCGTCATCCCCACTGCCGCCCGGGAACGCTGGAGTGAGCTGGTGCGTGACATCGAGGCGGCCCGCGACGCCTACTACAACGCGATCGACGCCGAGAGCCCCCTGTCCGACGCCGACTACGACGTCCTCTACCGGGAGCTGGAGGAGCTGGAGGCAGCCCACCCCCTCCTGGCCAGAGCCGGATCACCGACTCGCTCCGTGGGTGGGCGCGCCGTCACCGACTTCGCCCCCGCCCCGCACCACGAGCGCATGTACTCCCTCCAGGACGTCTTCTCCCTTGACGAGGTCCAGGAGTGGGCCGAGCGCATGGTCGCCGAGACCGGGGTCGGCGACAACGAGCTCGCCATGACCGCCGAGGTCAAGATCGACGGCCTGGCCGTGGCCCTGACCTACGAGGACGGGATCCTCACTCGGGCCGCGACCCGCGGTGACGGCACGACCGGTGAGGACGTCACCGGCAACGTGCGCACCATCGGCTCGGTCCCCCTGGTCCTGGCCGGCGACGCCCACCCCTCCCTGCTCGAGGTGCGCGGCGAGGTCTACTTTCCCACCCAGGACTTCGAGGCCTTCAACGAGGAGCGCCGCACCCGCAACCTGCGGCGGCAGAAGGACGGCTCCCCCCTCCTGCAGGTCTTCGCCAACCCCCGCAACGCGGCTGCGGGCTCGCTGCGCCAGAAGAACCCCGCCGTCACCGCCTCCCGGCCCCTGGCGATGATCGCCCACGGAGTCGGCGCGATCACCCCCGCACCGGGGGAGAGGCTCCCCACCCGGCAGCACGAGTGGTATGAGCTGCTGGCCGGCTGGGGGCTGCCGGTGTCCCCCTACAACACCGTGGTCCGGGGACGGGTTGAGCGCGAGGCCTACATCGAGCGCTACGCCAACCACCGCCACGACCTCATCCACGAGATCGACGGCATCGTCTTCAAGCTCGATGACCATACCCTCCAGCGCCGCCTCGGTCACACCTCCCGAGTGCCCCGCTGGGCCACTGCCTACAAGTACCCGCCCGAGGAGGTCCGCACCCGGTTGCTGGACATCGCCGTCCAGGTCGGGCGCACCGGACGCGTCACGCCCTTCGGCATGATGGAACCGGTCCTCGTCGCCGGCTCGACGGTGGCCCGCGCCACCCTCCACAACGCCACCGAGGTGGCCCGCAAGGGCGTGCGTATCGGGGACATGGTCATCGTGCGCAAGGCCGGCGACGTCATCCCTGAGATCCTGGGGCCGGTCGCCGACCTGCGTGACGGCACCGAGCGGGACTTCGTCATGCCGACGCACTGCCCCTCCTGCGGCACCGAGCTGGCACCGGCCAAGGACGGCGACGTCGACCTGCGCTGCCCCAACACCCGTTCCTGCCCCGCCCAGCTCACCGAGCGGATCGCCCACATCGGTTCCCGGGGCGCCCTGGACGTCGAAGGACTGGGAGACGAGGCCGCCGGCGCCCTCACCCGACCCGACGCCGGACGCCGCGAGGCCCTGACCGCGCTCGCGGCAGGGCGGAGCCTGGAGACCGAACGCGGACGGCTCAGCCTCCCGCCCGGCGAGCTCGACTCCCTCCACGTCTCCCAGCGTGTGGAGGCCGTCGAGGAGCTCCTGAAGCAGTCGGGGATCACCGAGCAGACACCGGTGCTCACCGGCGAGGCCACTCTGTTCGACCTGACCGAGGACGACCTTCGCGAGGTCTTCGTCTGGCGCCCCGTCTCCCGCCGGGGGGTCCCCACCGGCGACTGGCGCCTGAGCCGCTTCTTCTGGACCAAGCAGACTTATGACGCCGACGGACGGGTCAAGAAGGCGACGGCGCCGGGAAAGAACGCGACCGCCATGCTCTCCCAGCTCCGGCAGGCCCGGACCCGTCCACTGTGGCGCATTCTGGTGGCCCTGTCCGTGCGTCACGTCGGCCCGACTGCCGCCCGCGCCCTGGCGGCGCGTTTCAGGTCCTTGGAGGCCCTGTGTCGGGCTGACGTCGCCGAGCTGGCCGAGGTCGACGGCGTCGGCCCCACTATTGCCGAGTCCTGGGCGCGGTGGCGTGAGGTCGACTGGCACCGCGAGATCCTCAGCCGCTGGGAGTCCGCCGGGGTCCGTACCCGGGAGGATGCCTCGGACCAGCAGGAGGAGTCGGCGCGCACTCTGGAGGGCCTGACCGTCGTGGTCACCGGCTCCCTGGAGGGATTCACCCGGGACAGTGCCAAGGAGGCCATCGTCTCGCGCGGCGGCAAGGCCTCCGGCAGCGTCTCGAAGAAGACGAGCTTCGTCGTCGTGGGGGACAAGGCGGGCTCCAAGGAGACCAAGGCCCGTGAGCTGGGGCTGGCGATCCTCGATGAGGAGGGCTTCGTGGCGCTCCTGGAGGGAGGACCCCAGGCGGTCTCCTGAGGACTCACGACTGGGGCGGGGCACCTCCTTGTCAGGAAAGTGCCCCGCCCCAGTTATGACTCGGCTGATACCGGCTCAGTAGTGGCTCTGGACCACTGTGTTCGTGTCGACCCAGTTGTAGATCCACTGCGCCTCGGGGACCGGCATGTTGACGCAGCCGTGGGAACCGGAGTAGCCGAAGCTGGAGCGCCACCCCGCGCCGTGGAAGGCGTAGCCCTCGTAGAAGTAGCTCACCCACGGGACGTTCTCCGCAACGTACTCATCCCCATTGGGCTCCAGACCACGCATGGTCTGGGACTGGTACTGCAGGTAGACCTTGTAGGTACCGGTGACTGTCGGAGTCGCGGCCCCGCCGTCGACGATGGAGACCGGACCGTGCACGACGGTTGCGCCCTCGTAGGCGGTCACCGTCTTGTTCGACAGGTTGAGGTCGACCCACTTCTCACCCGGAGCGGCCTGGTAGGGCAGCTTCTCCGCGCCATTGGCAATGGTGCGCTCCTTCCACTCCGCCTTGACCGTCGTCGCCTCGAAGGAGCCGGAGTAGGCCTTGCTGCTGCCCAGGGACTGCGTGATCGAGGAGGCGACCGCATCGGCGTTGTTGACGGTCTTACCGTCCTTGGCCTCGGTCGGGGTGGAGACCACCTGGCCGCTGGCATTGATGTTGCGCTCGCCGGTGACGGGCTCGGAGCTGGCCTCCTCGGCCTGTGTCTTCACCCACTGGGAGACCTTTGAGGAGTCCACGGCGATGGTCGGAGCGGTGTCGGTCGAGTTCTTCACCGTGATCCACGAGGCCTTGTCCGTGCTCTCCGCCGTGTAGGAGTCCTCACCCATGGTGATGGTGATGTCCTGGGCGACCCAGCTGTTGGCCTCGTCAGCAACCTTCTGGGCGTCGGAGTCGGAGACCTTCGGGTCGGCATTCGTGATCGTCATAGAGATCGACGACGAGTCCAGGGAGGTAGCGGCCTTCTGCGCGGCCTGGGCCAGGGCGTCGGCATCCAGCGAGGAGCCTTTGGCCGAGCTCGTGGTGGTGAAGGTGGTGCCGTCCTCACCGAGGACCACGGTGGCGTTGCGTGCCTTGGCGCGGTCCTCCGGGATCAGAGAAGTGGCGTAGCTGCTCACCTTGGTCTTGTCGGTGGTGGTGACCACCGGGACCTCGCCCTTGGAGACCAGAGCGTGGAACTTCTCGCCGAGCGTATTGCCTCGAGCCATGACGGCATCGGCGGTGGCCTGAGCATCCACGGTGGTTCCCAGGTCTGCCAGGGAGGCGCTGGCGGTGACGTCCCCGGAGATGTCGACCTTGGTGCCCTTCACGCGCTCCTCAATGGCGGCGACCACCTCCTCCCGGCTCTTGCCGGAGACGTCGGTGCCGGCCACGGTGGTCCCCGGGACGGCCCGGCCGTCGTAGTGCGCGGCGTAGGCGTAGCCACCGGCACCGACGACGCCCAGCAGGAGCAGCGCGGCGGCCGCGACCCCCAGGGGCCAACGGCGACGACGCCGGGGCTCGTCCAGGGTCGACTCCGCATCGGGGTACGTGGCCGCGGGGAAGGAGGAGGGGGCCAGGCCGGCTGCGGTGGGATGACCGCCACTGCCGGTGCTGTCGGCATTGCCGATAGTGTCGGTACCGCCGGTGCTCGCAGCGCTGACGATGCTCTCGGCTCCCGAGGCGCCCTCGGTGCTCGGCTGATCGCCCGGCTCGCTGCCGGCGCCCGGCTCAGAGGTCGGGGTCGGGACGACCGCCTCGATCTCCTCGGTGCTGCCCTGCTCCTCCTTCGTGCCGCTTGAGACAGCGTTGGCCGAACGCGCATGCGGTGCCGCGGCGTTCGCAGCCGCCTGGAAGACGGACTGGCGACGTACGCCTTCAGACTGTCCGTAGGGCGTACTGAGCACAGGGGTCTCGCTCTGTGAGGCTTCTCCCTGGTGCTGTACACCAGTGGGGGAAGTGTTGCTGCTCATGCATCCTCGTCCCTCGGCCACCTGCCCCGTGCGGGGAGGTACGTGGCCGAATCCAGTGGTCCATCTGACCTCCGGTGGTCCAACTTCCTGGAAGGAGGTCTGATCCAAGGGCTGTTCCTGGTCCGACCTGCGTCGACGTGGCAGTGCCGTCGCCGGCGGGTCGGTCCTCACCCTGGTGATCACCATGACATCCGTGAAACGAGACGATGTCAATCATCCTCGGGGATGAGGCGCTGTGAGATCGCACGAATCCGATTTCAGTTTCGTTTCGCTGGAACCCGCGGGCTCGACGCCCACGCTCTGCCTGCGGGGAGAGGGACGTCGCTGTGGGGCCGATCCTCGCAGTCGATCATGCCTCGACGTGATGTCGACGTGATGCGGCCGCAGCACGGCTCAGCCCGGCTAGACTCCACACCATGTCTGCTATTTCCACTGATGAGGTCGCGCGGGTCGCGGCGCTGGCTCGGGTCGCCCTGAGTGATGAGGAGGTGACGCGCCTGGCCGGAGAGCTGGACGCGGTCACCTCCTCCTTCGCCCGGGTCACGAGCGTGGTCACGTCCGACCTGCCGGCGACCTCCCACCCCGTGCCCCTGACCAACGTGCTGCGTGAGGACGTTCCGGCCCCCACGCTCGACGTCGACGAGCTCCTGGCCGGTGCGCCGGCCTGCGAGGACTCCATGTTCCTCGTGCCGCAGATCCTGGGGGAGGACTCCGCTTCATGAGCACTCACAGCACCACCGCACTGGCCGGCCTCATCAGGAGCAGCGCCGCCGAGCAGGCGGCGGCCCTGGCAGCGGGGGAGGTCTCCTCGCGCGAGCTCACCCAGGCCCATCTTGACCGCATCGCCGCTGTGGACGGTGCCGTAGGGGCCTTCCTCAACGTCGATGCCGAGTGCGCCCTGAGCCAGGCCGACGCCGCCGACGCCGCCCGCAAGGAGGGACAGACGACCAGCGAGCTGACCGGTGTGCCGGTGGCCGTCAAGGACCTCATCGTCACCCGTGGCCAGGTCACGACCGCCGCCTCACGGATCCTCGAGGGATGGGTGCCGCCCTACGACGCCACCCTTGTGCGCAACCTGCGCGCCGCCCGCACCCCGATCCTGGGCAAGACCAATCTCGACGAGTTCGCCATGGGTGGCTCCACCGAGCACTCGGCCTTCGGGCGCACGGCCAACCCCTGGGACCTCGGGCGCATCCCCGGAGGGTCCTCCGGAGGCTCGGCCGCAGCCGTCGGGGCCTACGAGGTTCCGGTGGCCGTCGGCACCGACACCGGCGGCTCGATCCGCCAGCCCGCGGCCGTCACCGGCACAGTCGGCGTCAAGCCGACCTATGGCACGGTCTCGCGCTTCGGCGTCATCGCCATGGCCTCCTCCCTCGACACGCCCGGCCCCATGGCCCGCACGGTGCTGGACACGGCTCTCCTGCATGACGTCATCGCCTCCCACGACCCGCTGGACTCCACGTCGCTGCCGGACGCGCCGCGCGGCATGGCCGCCGTGGTTCGGGCCGCGCAGGAGGGGCGGGACATGACCGGACTGCGGGTCGGCGTCATCTCCGAGCTCGACGGCGGCGAGGGCTACCACGACGGCGTCGTGGCCTCCTTCCACGCCGCCCTGGAGCTGCTCGAGGCGGCGGGCGCGCAGGTGGAGACCGTCTCCCTACCGCATCTGGAGTACGCGCTGGACGCCTACTACCTCATCATGCCCGCCGAGGCATCCTCCAACCTGGCCCGCTACGACGGGATGCGCTACGGCCTGCGGGTCGAGCCGACGTCGGGACCCGTCACCGCAGAGACCGTCATGGCGGCCACCCGCGGGGCGGGCTTCGGTGACGAGGTCAAGCGCCGCATCATCCTGGGCACGCACGTGCTGTCGGCCGGCTACTACGACGCCTACTACGGCTCGGCCCAGAAGGTGCGCACGCTGGTGCAGCGCGACTTCGACACCGCCTGGGACAAGGCGGACATCCTCGTCTCGCCCACCGCTCCGGTGACGGCCTACCGCTTCGGGGAGAAGGATGACCCGCTGGCGATGTACAAGCTGGACGTGACCACGATTCCGGCCAACCTCGCGGGGGTGCCCGGCATGAGCCTGCCCTCGGGCCTGAGCGATGACGGGCTTCCGGTGGGCTTCCAGATCCTGGCGCCGCAGAGGGCCGATGACCGCCTGTACCGCGTGGGTGCCGTCCTGGAGGCCGCGCTGGAGGAGACATGGGGGGCGCCGCTGCTGTCGCGTGCGCCCGAGCTGGAGGAGACACGATGAGTGACACGCTGATGGACTTCGACGAGGCCGTTCGTCGCTACGACCCGGTCCTGGGGCTGGAGGTGCACGTCGAGCTGGGGACCGCCACCAAGATGTTCGACGCCGCACCCAACGTCTTCGGCGCTCAGCCCAACACGATGGTGACCCCCACGTCGGTGGGACTCCCCGGTGCGCTTCCGGTGGTCAACGCCCGCGGCGTGGAGTATGCCATCCGTATCGGCCTGGCCCTGGGCTGCGAGATCGCAGAGTCCTGCCGCTTCGCCCGGAAGAACTACTTCTACCCGGACCTTGCCAAGGACTTCCAGACCTCCCAGTCGGATGAGCCCATCGCCTACGACGGCGCCCTGGAGATCGAGATGGAGGACGGATCCTTCTTCACTATCCCGATCGAACGGGCTCACATGGAGGAGGACGCCGGCAAGAACACCCACATCGGAGGCGCCGACGGCCGCATCGAGGGCGCCAGCCACTCCCTGGTGGACTACAACCGCGCCGGCGTGCCGCTGGTGGAGATCGTCACCCGCCCCATCGAGGGCGCCGGTGCCAGGGCGCCTCAGGTCGCCGCCGCCTACGTGCGCACTCTGCGCGACATCTTCCGCGCCCTGGGGGTCTCCGAGGCACGCATGGAGCGCGGCAACGTGCGCGCCGACGTCAACGTCTCCCTGCGCGAGTCGCCCGACGCGCCGCTGGGAACCCGCACCGAGACCAAGAACGTCAATACCTTCCGCGGGATCGAGCAGGTCGTCCGTTACGAGATCCAGCGTCAGGCCGCCATTCTGGCCGCCGGGGGAGAGGTGCTCCAGGAGACCCGTCACGGCCAGGCCGACGGCACCACCCGCGCCGGTCGCGTCAAGTCCGACGCCGACGACTACCGCTACTTCCCCGAGCCGGATCTCGTGCCGGTGGCGCCCAGCCGCGAGTGGGTCGAGCAGATCCGTGAGGAGCTGCCCGAGATGCCCGCGGCCAAGCGCCGTCGCCTCAAGGCCGAGTGGGGCCTGAGTGACACCGAGATGCGCGACGTCGTCAACGCCGGAGCGCTCGAGCTCATCGAGGCCACTGCGGCAGCAGGAATCACCGGTCAGGCCGCCCGGAAGTGGTGGATGGGGGAGCTCTCCCGCACGGCCAAGGAGCAGGAGACCGTCCTGGAGGACATGGCCGTCACGCCCGAGCAGATCGCCGAGTTGCAAGGGCTGGTGGACTCCGGGCGTCTGACCGACAAGCTGGCCCGCCAGGTTCTCGAAGGGGTTCTGGCCGGAGAGGGTGATCCTGAGGCCGTGGCCGCCGCTCGCGGGCTTGAGGTCGTCTCCGACGACTCGGCACTGCTGGCTGCCGTGGACGAGGCGCTGGCCGCCAACCCGGACGTGGCGGACAAGATCCGCGGCGGTAAGGTCCAGGCGGCCGGCGCCATCGTCGGCGCCGTCATGAAGGCGACTCGCGGCCAGGCCGACGCCAAGCGTGTGCGTGAACTCGTCATGGAGCGAGTACAGGGCTGAGGCGGGTCTCGCCACTCGTTTCCTGCCCTCTCCTTCCTCCCAGCATCGTCCTCTCGGATCGAGGGCGGCTCTGAACAGTCCGGCCTGTGACCGCT
>NZ_MSKL01000014.1:92327-98003 GCF_001937665.1 Actinomyces oris
AGCGGTCACAGGCCGGACTGTCTGTTGCCGGCGGCTCCTCCATGGCTCGCGTCCGTCACGGCGGGTAGACGTCATGCTCCTCCCACGCAGGGTGAGATTGCTTGCGAAAGTCGCTCAGAATCTCAGCATCCGGTCACAATTGGACCGTCATACGAGTGTGTTGCGGCTGGTGGGAGATAGGCTCGGAGTATCTGTCTCAAGCCCCGCCCGTCCCACGAGGAGTGCCCATGGTTCAGCCCAGTCCCAGTTACACCGTCGCCCTGTACCTCGAGGTGCCCGCCTCCCAGAAGGCGGTGGCCCGCCTGGTCGACACCGCCACTGCGACTGGTGCCATCGTCACCGGCGTCGACGTCGCCGATGCCGACGGCGACAAGCTCACCGTCAATCTCACGGCAGACACCCGGGACTCCAAGCACCGCAACGAGCTCGTCGCCACGCTCGAGGAGATCGACGGCGTCATCGTTCGCAATGTCGGCGACTCGACCTTCCTGACTCACGTCGGGGGCAAGATCGAGATCGCCGGAAAGTACCCGATCCACAACCGCCGCGACCTGGCCCGCGTCTACACCCCCGGAGTGGCCCGCGTCTGCAAAGCCATCTACGACCACCCCGAGCGCGCCCGGATGCTCACCATCAAGAAGAACACCGTCGCCGTCGTCACTGACGGGACCGCGGTCCTGGGCATGGGGGACATCGGCCCGTCCGCCGCCATGCCCGTCATGGAGGGCAAGGCCGTTCTGTTCAAGCAGTTCGGCAACGTGGACGCCTGGCCGGTGGCACTGGACACGAAGGATCCCGAGGAGATCATCTCCATCGTCAAGGCCATCGCCCCGGCCTACGGCGGCATCAACCTGGAGGACATCGCCGCCCCCAAGTGCTTCGACATCGAGGCCCGCTTGCGCGAGGAACTCGATATCCCCGTCTTCCACGACGATCAGCACGGCACCGCCATCGTGACCCTGGCGGCGCTCATCAATGCGCTGAAGATCGTGGACAAGAAGATCGAGGACGTGCGCATCGTCCTGTCCGGTGTCGGTGCGGCCGGCAGTGCCATCGCCAAGCTGCTCATGGCGCACGGCGCCACGGACATCGTCGGTTACGGACGTACCGGGGCGCTGTCCGCAGCGAACACCGAGGGGATGAACGCGCACCGCAAGTGGCTCGCGGAGAACACCAACCCGCGTCAGGTGACGGGGTCCCTCAAGGAGGGCCTCAAGGGGGCTGACGTCTTCATCGGTGTCTCGTCGGGCAACCTGCTCGAGCCCGAGGACCTGGAGGCCATGAACGACGGTGCCATCGTCTTCGCCATGGCCAACCCGATTCCGGAGGTGGACCCGATCCGTGCCGCCGACTACGCCGCTGTGGTGGCGACCGGACGTTCGGACTTCCCCAACCAGATCAACAATGTGCTGGCCTTCCCCGGGCTCTTCCGCGGGCTGCTGGACACCGGGATCACTAATATCTCGACCGAGCTGCTGCGGGCCGCGTCCACCGGTATCGCCTCGGTGATCGCCGATGATGAGATCAGCCCCGTGTACATCATCCCCGGCGCCTTCGACACCCGGGTCGCCGACGCCGTGGCCAAGGCGGTCCGCAAATTCGCCGAGGAGGAGTGAGGGCCGCATTACGCGGCATGTGACGCGACAAGGGGCGTGAGAACCTACTGGTGTCTCACGCCCCTTGCCGTACGCGATACGTGGCCCGAGCTCGCTCGTCAGCCAGAGGACCTCGGTGACATCAGCGCAGCCAGGAGTCGCCGACCAAGCGAGACCACCAGGTGCCCAGCCCCAGGGTGTCGCCGGCCCGAGTCAGGGCGAACAGGATGGCGGACAGGGTCAGAACCCAGTGGAGATCGACCAGGGGGTTGGTCGCCGCGTTCTCGGTACCTCCGGTTCCGATGGGCCACAGGGCCAGATACAACGGCACCATGAGTGCTGAGGCCGCGAAGGCGCTCACCTTGAGTCCGATGCCCAGAGTCAGGGCGACGCCGACTCCGAGCATCCCGGCCATGAACAGCCAGTCGCCGACCGGGTTGGCCAGCAGTTCGAAGGCGCTCCCGAAGGGGCTGTGAACCGCCACGCCCTTGATGAAGCCCTGGGCGGGCTGACCTCCGTTGATCCAGGCCATCTGACGAGGTGTGGAGAATCCGAGGCCAAAAGTCTTGTCCAGGAAGGTCCACAGGAAGATGAAGCCAACGACGATCCGCAGGACGGCCAGCACGATGCGAGCCGACGGGCTGGTCACGATCTCGGATCCGGAACGAGGGCGCTTGGCGCCATGAGTGGAAACAGGCACGGGAGGTGCTCCTTGATGATCACTGGGGTCCGATGCCGGACGCCAGGTAGTTGAACAGTAAACTGACTCGACGATAGTAGTGTGTCAGGCCGTTCGGTGGATACTGACGAACGGCGGCGTGTCGCCGCCGTACATCCAAGTGATTGGCGAGAGCGTTGGAACGACGCCGAAAAGTCAGTGTGTCCTGGATCATGAAGTCTTGGTTTGACGTCCGCGGGGTGGACCTGCCTAAAGTACAGCCCGCTGCCGAACGGGCTGAGCCTCGCTCATGGCCATCCGGTAGCAGACGTGCTACGACGGAATGTCGATCGGTGTGACCGAAAGCAATGCTCTTGAGGTTGACGTCGAACTGGCGAATGTTCTAGAGTAGCCGAGTTGCTCGCCAGAGCGAGGTTGAGTTGAAAAGGCTTGACCGAGGTCCGGCTGGGTGTGTTGTTTGAGAACTCGATAGTGTGTCATGTTTTTTATGCCATGGCCTCTTGGGCTGCGCGTGTTTTGTGTGGTTTGGGGGGTTGTTTTGTTTTGGTTTGCCTGGCTCTCTGTGTTTGGGGGGTTGGGTTGGGCCTGGTCTGGTTTTCTGGGCTGTTTACTGACTGTTGCTCTGGCTTGGCTTCATGCTTTGTTGTGTGGGGTTGGTTGGGGTTTTGTTGGTTTTGTTTGGAGAGTTTGATCCTGGCTCAGGACGAACGCTGGCGGCGTGCTTAACACATGCAAGTCGAACGGTGAAGGGGCCTGCTTTTGTGGGTCCTGGATGAGTGGCGAACGGGTGAGTAACACGTGAGTAACCTGCCCCCTTCTTCTGGATAACCGCATGAAAGTGTGGCTAATACGGGATATTCTGCGCCTGCTGCATGGTGGGTGTGGGAAAGATTGCGCCTTTGGGTGTTTTTGGTGGGGGATGGGCTCGCGGCCTATCAGCTTGTTGGTGGGGTGATGGCCTACCAAGGCGGTGACGGGTAGCCGGCCTGAGAGGGTGGACGGTCACACTGGGACTGAGACACGGCCCAGACTCCTACGGGAGGCAGCAGTGGGGAATATTGCACAATGGGCGCAAGCCTGATGCAGCGACGCCGCGTGAGGGATGGAGGCCTTCGGGTTGTGAACCTCTTTCGCCAGTGAAGCAGGCCTGCTCCTTTGTGGGTGGGTTGACGGTAGCTGGATAAGAAGCGCCGGCTAACTACGTGCCAGCAGCCGCGGTAATACGTAGGGCGCGAGCGTTGTCCGGAATTATTGGGCGTAAAGAGCTCGTAGGCGGCTGGTCGCGTCTGTCGTGAAATCCTCTGGCTTAACTGGGGGCTTGCGGTGGGTACGGGCCGGCTTGAGTGCGGTAGGGGAGACTGGAACTCCTGGTGTAGCGGTGGAATGCGCAGATATCAGGAAGAACACCGGTGGCGAAGGCGGGTCTCTGGGCCGTTACTGACGCTGAGGAGCGAAAGCGTGGGGAGCGAACAGGATTAGATACCCTGGTAGTCCACGCCGTAAACGTTGGGCACTAGGTGTGGGGGGCCTTTTCCGGGTCTTCCGCGCCGTAGCTAACGCATTAAGTGCCCCGCCTGGGGAGTACGGCCGCAAGGCTAAAACTCAAAGGAATTGACGGGGGCCCGCACAAGCGGCGGAGCATGCGGATTAATTCGATGCAACGCGAAGAACCTTACCAAGGCTTGACATGTGCCGGTCGGCTCCGGAGACGGGGTTTCCTCCTTGTGGGGCCGGTTCACAGGTGGTGCATGGTTGTCGTCAGCTCGTGTCGTGAGATGTTGGGTTAAGTCCCGCAACGAGCGCAACCCTTGTCCCGTGTTGCCAGCACGTTGTGGTGGGGACTCGCGGGAGACTGCCGGGGTCAACTCGGAGGAAGGTGGGGATGACGTCAAATCATCATGCCCCTTATGTCTTGGGCTTCACGCATGCTACAATGGCCGGTACAGAGGGCTGCGATACCGTGAGGTGGAGCGAATCCCTTAAAGCCGGTCTCAGTTCGGATCGGTGTCTGCAACTCGACACCGTGAAGTTGGAGTCGCTAGTAATCGCAGATCAGCAACGCTGCGGTGAATACGTTCTCGGGCCTTGTACACACCGCCCGTCACGTCATGAAAGTCGGCAACACCCGAAGCCCGTGGCCCTACGGGGAGCGGTCGAAGGTGGGGCTGGTGATTGGGACGAAGTCGTAACAAGGTAGCCGTACCGGAAGGTGCGGCTGGATCACCTCCTTTCTAAGGATAGGTTTGTGTGGGGGTGGCTTTCTGGCTGTTGGTTTTGTCTGGGCCGCTGAATGGGTCTGGGCCGGTCGGGGGCTGCTGCTCGCGGAAGGCGTGCTGGTTGTCCTGCACGTGTTTGTGTGGGGTGGCTGGCTTGTCGTTTTTGGTGTAGAAGACACATCCTCTTGCTTCTGCTTCCTGCGTTTGTGTGGGGGGTGGGGTTGGTGGGTGCCTCTGCGTGTTGTGGGGGTGGCATGCTGTCGGGGTTCTGGGGCAGTGCGCCCTGGTTGCCTGGCCTGCTTTTCTGCTTCCCTTTTTGTGGGTGGTGGGGGTGGGTGTGGGTGGGTTGGTTGTGAACTGTATAGTGGACGCGAGCATCTTACTGTGATCTGCGATGATTGTTTTGTCGTGATTGTTTTGTTGTTTGTTTTTTTGAGCGTTCGGTGGATGCCTTGGCATCAGGGGCCGATGAAGGACGTGGTGGCCTGCGATATTCCTCGGGGAGCCGGCTAGCGGGCTGTGATCCGAGGGTTTCCGAATGGGGGGACCCGGCACGAGTTATGTCGTGTCACCTGCATCTGAATTGTATAGGGTGTGGGGGGTGACGCGGGGAAGTGAAACATCTCAGTACCCGTAGGAGAAGATATTCCGTGAGTAGTGGCGAGCGAAAGCGGATGATGGTTAAACCGTGTGCGTGTGATACTCGGCAGGGGTTGCGTGTGCGGGGTTGTGGGGCTGTTCTGTTCCTCTTCTGCCGGAGAGGGGGCGTGTGTGCTGGCCGGTAGCTGAATCGTCTGGGAAGGCGTGGCGTAGTGGGTGATACCCCCGTAGGCGGAACTGGTTGGTGCGTGTCTGGGACGGTTTGCCCGAGTAGCACGGGGCTCGTGGAATCCTGTGTGAATCTGCCAAGACCACTTGGCTGCCTGAATACCTCCTGATGACCGATAGTGGATAGTACCGTGAGGGAATGGTGAAAAGTACCCCGGGAGGGGAGTGAAATAGTACCTGAAACCGGGCGCTTACAAGCCGTCAGAGCCTTTGCATGCCTTGTGTGTGTGGGGGTGGTGGCGTGCCTTTTGAAGAATGAGCCTGCGAGTCAGTGGCGTGTCGCGAGGTTAACCCGTGTGGGGTAGCCGTAGCGAGAGCGAGTCCGAATAGGGCGATGTGTAGTGGCGCGTTCTGGACC
>NZ_MSKL01000015.1 GCF_001937665.1 Actinomyces oris
GGCGGCGGTAACGGCGGCGGCCAGGGCGGCGGCAACAATGGCGGCGGCGGAAACGGCGGCAACAACGGCGGGGGCCAGGGCGGCGTCGGCTAGCGTCACTAGTCCACGGCGGATGAGCACCCGCTTGCTGATAGGTGCTTGACGGTGGGCCGACGACGTGTTGCATGGCACGTCGTCGGCCCACCGTCTCGGCTTTCAGGGCCACCCGGTTGTCCGGTAATGTGGCGAACTGGCTGCGCCGTCGGGCGGATGGACCTCATTCCACCGGATGGTGCGCCGCACGCATCACCCTCCTGTCGCGGAAGGACCGTGACCGCCACAGACCAGAGGAGGTGGGTACCAAGCATGCGTCACTACGAGATCATGATCATCCTCGACCCCGAGACGGACGAGCGCACCGCCAACGCGACGCTCGAGAAGCTGCTGCAGGTCGTTCCCAGCAACGGGGGCACCGTGGACAAGGTCGACATCTGGGGCAAGCGCCGGCTGGCCTACGACATCAAGAAGAAGTCCGAGGGCTTCTACGCCGTCGTGGACATGACCACCACGCCCGAGATCGCCCAGGAGCTCGACCGCCAGCTCGGCCTCAACGAGACCGTTCTGCGCACCAAGCTGCTGCGTCCCGAGGCCTGAGCCTCTACCGGGAACGGAGACAACGCCATGGCCGGAGACACCATCATCACCATCGTCGGGAACCTCACCGCGGACCCCGAGATGCGCTTCACGCCCTCCGGGGCAGCGGTGGCCTCCTTCACCGTCGCCTCCACGCCGCGCACCTTCGACCGCCAGGCCGGCGAGTGGAAGGACGGGGAGACCCTGTTCATGCGCTGCTCGATCTGGCGCGACGCCGCGGAGAACGTGGCCGAGTCGCTGACCAAGGGCACGCGCGTCATCGTCCAGGGCCGGCTGGTCCAGCGCTCCTACACTACCCGTGAGGGCGAGAACCGCACGGTGGTGGAGATGCAGGTCGATGAGATCGGTCCCTCCCTGCGCTACGCCAAGGCCCAGGTCACCCGCCAGCCGCGCGGTGGCGGCCAGGGTGGCTTCGGCGGAGGTCAGGGCGGCCCCCAGGGCGGCGGCTTCGGCAACCAGAACCAGGGCGGATACAACCAGGGTGGCCCCCAGCAGGGCGGCTACAACGGCGGTGGCGGCTTCGGCGGCCAGGGCCAGTCCGGGTACAACGCCCCCGCCGGCGGCGCCGCGGACGACCCGTGGGCCACGGGCGGCTCCACCTCCTTCGGTGACGAGCCCCCGTTCTGAAGGCCGCGACGCCGTCGGCCCGTTCCCTCACACATCACAACTTTTCATCTCGTAGAGCGCCCAGGCGCTCAGACCAAGGAGTACCACCATGGCGAAGCCCCAACTTCGCAAGCCGAAGAAGAAGGTCAGCCCCGTCAAGGCCATCAAGGTCGGCACCATCGACTACAAGGACACCGCTACGCTGCGGAAGTTCATCTCCGACCGCGGCAAGATCCGCGCTCGTCGCGTCACCGGCGTCTCTGTCCAGGAGCAGCGCAAGATCGCCAAGGCCGTGAAGAACGCCCGCGAGATGGCTCTGCTGCCCTACTCGAGCTCGGCTCGCTGATCGGAGGCACGCGCAATGACCACCAAGCTCATCCTCACGCACGACGTCTCCCACCTCGGCTCCGCCGGCGAGGTCGTGGAGGTCAAGGACGGCTACGCCCGTAACTACCTCCTGCCCCGCAAGCTCGCCACCCCGTGGACCAAGGGTGCCCAGCGCCAGATCGACCAGATGGCCGAGGCGCGCCGCAAGCGCTCCATCGAGTCCCTCGAGCACGCCCAGACCGCTCGCGCCTGGCTGCAGGAGAACGTCGTGACCGTCTCCGCCACCGCCGGTGACAACGGCCGCCTCTTCGGTGCCGTGACCACCGCGACCCTGGCCGACGCCGTCAAGGCCGCCGGCGGCCCCGCCGTCGACCGCCGCAAGATTCAGGTCGTGCCGCCGATCAAGTCGACCGGCCGTCACAGCGCCTCCGTGCGCCTGCACGCCGACGTCGTGGCCCCCCTCGAGGTCAACGTCGTTCCCGCGCGCTGAGCGCCGGGCATCCTTCCGCCGTCGGGCCGGGTCCTCCATGCGGGGATTCCGGCCCGACGGCGTCGTGCTGGCTGTCCGGTTCGTAGGGTAGGTCGTGCGTTCGTACCCTCTACCCCTCGAACGCACGACATAAGGTACGAACGCGCGGGGGACAGGCGGGGACAGGCGGTGCGGTGGACGCGGCGAGAGGCCGATCAGTGGCGCCAGGCGGTGCCGCGGGCCCGCAGGTAGGTGGTGGCGCCGCGGGCGGCCATGAAGACCCAGGCGAAGGCGAGCCACAGCAGTACCAGGCCCGACGTCGCCCCGTCAGCCCCCGGCAGCACGCCGCCCCCGATGAGCAGTGCGAGCGGGACGTAGGGCAACAGCGTCACCAGGCCCGCCCGGGCCAGGTAGCGTCCGTCACCGGCGCCCATGAGCACACCGTCGAGCAGGAAGACGACCCCGGCGAGGGGCTGCGCGCTCGCCGCGACCAGGAGTGTCGGAGTCGCGGCCACGATGACGCCCGCGTCGGAGGTGAAGGCGCGGGGCAACCAGGCGGCGCCCACCGCCATGAGCAACCCGATGAGTACACCCGTCCCGGCGCCCCAGGCCAGCATCCGCTTCAGGAGCTCGTCAATGGACCAGCCGGCGGTCGCAGCGGCAGCCCCGGCCTCCTCCTCGGTGAGGGCCTCAGTGTCCGGTACGGCGGAGTCCGCGCCCTCCCTCTGCGCCTGTCCCAGGGCGGTGCCGATGAGGGCCTGCGCCGCCACGGCCAGTGCGTCCAGGGCGAAGGCCGCGAAGGTCCACAGGGCGTTGACCACCTGGTGGGCGGCCAGGGACACCTCCCCGAGCGCCGTCGCCGCCCACACGGTGGCCAGGATCGCCACACGGAGGCTCAGTGAGCGGATGAGCAGGGGTGTCCCACTGCCCAGAGAGGCCCGCAGGCCCTGGCGGTGGGGGAGCAGGCCCACGCCGGCGGCCCGGGCCGCCCGGGCGATCGGACCGGCCAGTGCCAGCGCCATGGCCGTCTGCGCGATCGCGGTGCCGGCGCCCGAGCCCGCGATCCCCATCCCGACGCCGTAGAGCAGGACCGCGTTGACGACGATGTTGAAGACCGCCCCTCCCGTGGCCACGACGAAGGGCGTTCGCGTATCCAGCAGGCCGCGCAGGACGCCGGTGGCCGCCAGGACGACGAACATGCCGGGCAGTCCTGGGCAGGAGGCGCGTAAGTAGGCCACGGCCGCCTGAGCCACCGCACCATCGGCACCCATCGTCACGGTCAGCCAGGGTGCGGCCAGTCCCAGGAGAGCCCCCGCCCCCAGCCCCAGCAGGAGCGCCAGCCACATTCCGTCGACGCCGGCCCGCAGGCCCTCGGTGCGCCGGCCGGCCCCGAACAGACGCGCCGTCGTCGCCGTGGTGGCGTAGGCCAGGAAGACGAACAGGCCCACCGTCGTCGTCAGGATCGTTGAGGCCAGCGACAGGCCGGCCAGGCTCACCGCGCCGAGGTGGCCGACCATCGCCGAGTCGGCCAGGACGAAGAGCGGCTCGGCAATGAGGGCACCCAGTGCGGGCACGGCCAGGGACAGGACCTGGCGGTTGAGGCCGCTGGAGGCGGGGCTGCTGGTGTTGGGCACGGCCCCCATTGTGGACCACGGGCCCCGTCAGAGCATCGGCAGCCTCTAGGTGGTATGAGCGTGGCGGAGCGAAGGCGTGCGGCGCATCCCCGGCGGCGCCAGGCCGCGACTGCGGGGCGGGATGCTGGAGGAACGGACTCGAGTGCCGGCAACGAGCTCGCAGGGAGGCAGCGCCGAGGACGTCCTCACGACCAGGTTGAGGATGAGGTTGAGGAAGAGGTCGCAGGGGGTGAGACGTGGACGTGACTGAGGCTACTGATCGCCCGAATTGTTCTGGGGGATCGCACAACTATTCGCCCCCATGGAAAGTACTGGAAGGCTGAATATTTGCTGAAGATATGCCTGATGAAGCCGTTGTTCGACTGTGATGACAGGGTCTGGGGATAACTGGCGCGGACCACCCTGTAGGGGAGCCACAAACGACGTGGACCTCAAGTCGAACGTGACGTTTGTCCACAGGTTTACCCACTTGTCCACAGATCACATTGTGATGTCGTGGGAAGAGCCTATAGAAAACCTGAACCAGCAAATCACTGCTATCTCGACGAAAAGTCGCCTAGTGTTGGCGCACCGGCAACAGGTGCACACATCTGTATCCACAGCGTGCCCACCTCTGTCCCCAGGCTCTGGGGGTCTTCCCACAGCGGTGGTGCGGATATCCCCAAGGCGGGTGAACTTGAGAGTTTGCAGGGCCTGCCCGATGGCGTTATCGTCACGCGCGCGCTCCACGCGGGCGAGCGTCTTCCTGACGCGGCGGGCCGTCGTCGGGAGCAGCAGGACGAGCCGGTAGCAACCGGCGTGACAGTGCGGAAGGTGGCCGGATGGATAACGGCATGGGCGCTCAGGCCGGCTCGGGCAGCGCCGACGGCGGAAGCGTCCGCGCCGACAGCTCCGCCTTCGACCGCCTCCCGCCCCAGGACCTCGAGGCCGAGATGGCCACGCTCGGCGGCATGCTCCTGAGCAAGGAGGCCATCACCGACGTCATCGACGTCCTGCGCGGCCCGGAGTTCTACCGCTCGGCCCACGAGTCGATCTTCGATGCGATCGTCGAGGTCTACAACCGCTCCGAGCCCGCCGACCCGCTCATTGTCGCCGACGAGCTCTCCAAGCGCGGCGAGCTCGAACGCATCGGTGGCGCCCCCTACCTGGCCACTCTCATGGCCACCGTCCCCACCGCAGCCAACGCCGGCTACTACGCCCGTATCGTCAAGGACAAGGCGCTCATGCGCGGCCTGGTCCAGGCCGGCACCCGCATCACCCAGCTGGGGTACTCCACCGACGCCGGCGACATCGCCGAGCTCGTCACCCTGGCCGAGGCCGAGGTCTACTCGGTGGCCCACCACGAGGGGGAGAAGGAGGACTACGTCGCCGTCTCCGAGCTCCTGGGGGAGGCCAACCTGGAGATCGAGGCCGCCCAGAACCGCGATAACGGGGCCCTGACCGGGGTGCCCACCGACTTCATCGAGCTCGATGAGCTCACCGGCGGGCTCCACCCCGGCCAGATGATCATCGTGGCCGCGCGCCCCGCCATGGGGAAGTCCACGCTCGCCGTCGACTTCTGCCGCTCGGCGTCGATCCACCACGGCATCACCAGCTGCTACTTCTCCCTGGAGATGGGGCGCATGGAGCTCATGATGCGCATCCTGGCCGCCGAGTCCAGCGTCGACATGAACAAGCTGCGCGGCTCGCGCCAGATGGAGGACCGCGACTGGACTGACGTCGCCGTGGCCTACAACCCCGTCTCCAACGCGCCGCTGTTCATCGACGACTCGCCCAACCTCACCATGCCGGAGATCCGCTCCAAGGCGCTGCGCATGAAGCAGCAGCACAACCTGGGGCTCATGGTCATCGACTACCTCCAGCTCATGAGCTCGGGTAAGCGCGTCGAGTCGCGTCAGCAGGAGGTCTCCGAGTTCTCCCGATCCCTCAAGCTGCTGGCCAAGGAGCTGGAGATTCCGGTGATCGCCGTCGCCCAGCTCAACCGCGGTCCCGAGCAGCGCACCGGCAACAAGCCCCAGATGAGCGACCTGCGCGAGTCCGGATCGCTGGAGCAGGACGCGGACATCATCATCCTGCTGCACCGCCCGGAGTACTACAACAACGAGGAGCGCCCCGGCGAGGCCGACATCATCGTGGCCAAGCACCGCAACGGGCAGACCCGCACCATCCCCGTCGCCTTCCAGGGGCACGTGTCGCGCTTCGCCAACATGGCGCGCGATGTCACCCCCGAGCCCGCCTACGAGTAGACCGGCTCAGCAGGAGTCGGTGCCGGGAGACGGACCGTGCGCAGGCGCAGGACGCCCACGGCCCAGCTCGCCGCCGTCAGCAGGACGGCCATGGCTGCGCCATGCGCCAGCCCGCGGTGCAGGTAGGCGCTGGTATCCGGCCCCAGGTTCTCCACGACGACGCTCGCCAGCTCTCGGGTCGACCACAGCGGTAGGACGCGGGTCCAGCCCTCGGAAGGATCCACCAGCACCTGCACCGCCATGACCGACAGCAGCAGAAGAGCCCCCTCCAGGTCCCGTGGAACCAGGGCGGCGGCCAGGGAGCCCAGGGGAGTGGCGACGGTGGCGGTCAGCAGCAGCATGACCGGCACCGCACTCGGGTGGGTGAGCTCGTCGCCGATCGTGGCCAGCACGAGCCCGGTGTAGAGCAGGCCAATGGTCCACCCGAGCCCGAGCACCGCGAGGTAGCGGCCCAGCAGCAGGGTTGCGGGTGGGGCCCCGCTCACAGCGAGGCGGCGGTCCACTGAGCGGGACGAGACCTGCGTGAACAGCGCAAGCGTTGCCGTCGCCCAGCCCAGGCCGATCGATAGGAGCCGGATGGCGGTCCAGTGCGTCTCCAGGCGCACCAGGTAGAAGGTCAGCGGCAGCAGGGTCGCCAGCGCGAGGGCGCCGCGCCGTCGGGCGAGCTCACGCAGGGTGATGAGCGCGACCAGGCCCGTGGTCGCGGCCGTCGACCGGAACCGGGCGCCCTCGGCGCGGTCCCACTCGGTCTGCGGCGTGGAGTGGTCGGGCGATGTGCTCATGCGGACTCCTTTCGCTGTGCCCGTTGGGGCATTCGGCGGATTGTCCGGCCTGCGTTCTCCTGCGGGGCCGGCAGCTCGACGACGCGGTCGACCAGGTCGACGTCCCGTAGCAGGTGGGTGACCAGCAGGACGCCTGCGCCCGAGGCGCGCCAGGCTGAGATGAGGGCCCACAGGTCCTCGTAGGCCAGGGCGTCCAGGCCCTGGTAGGGCTCATCCAGCAGGAGCAGATCGGGTGCGCCGAGCTGGGCGAGAGCGACGTTGAGCTTCTGCTGGGTCCCGCCCGAGAGCGCCCCGGCGGTCTGGTCTCCGCGAGCGGTCCAGCCCAGGCGGGTGAGGAGGCGGTGGCCGGTCGAGACGGAGCGGCCTTGCCGGATCCCGCGTGCCGCCCCGAAGAGCCGGAGGTGCTCGTCCACCGTCAGCAGTGGTGCCAAGGAGTCGAGCTGGGGCGCGTAGCCGAAGCTCGGCGTCCTCTCGATGCTCCCACCGCTTGTGCGCAGCAGGCCTGCGCAGAGCTGAAGCAGGGTCGACTTGCCGGCGCCGTTGGCTCCGACGACGGCGACGACCTCGCCGCGGTGGAGGGTGAGGTTGATGCCCGACAGCACTGTGCGTCTTCCGCGGCGGACGGAGACGTCCGTCAGGCGCAGGACGACGGGAGCGGCCGAGGTGGGAGCGGGTACGTCAGCCTGGTAGTCCCGCAGTGCAGAGGCGACCTCGCGGGCGTAGAGGACCGCCGGACCGTACAGGTCGCCGGGTGTCTCTCCGGCCGCCTCTGCCTCGGCCCGGGTTGAGGCGGCCGTGCGCTCGACCTCGGAGGTCGGCAGGCCGTGGGAGGCGAGCTCCGCCTCGAAGCGTCGGTACCAGTCGGCCTTCGCGTCCGGCACCGGATCTCTGGCTTCCTCGGGCCGGCTCATGAGGGGGCCTCCGTGCGTACCTTCCGGCCCTCGATGAGAGCGCCGACCGCCGTGGAGAAGGTTCGCCACTCGGCCCGTCGTGCGGCGAGCTCCGTGTGTCCGGCGTCGGTCAGCTCGTAGTACTTGCGGGCGGGCCCGGAGGTGGAGGGGCGCCAGGAGACCGCGACGAGGCCGCGCTTCTCCAGGCGCATGAGAGCCGGGTAGAGCGTGCCGCCGGGCACCTCATCCAGCCCGGCGAGGGCGAGCCGCTGTGTCAGGGACAGCCCGTAGTCGGCGTGCTCGGCCAGCAGTGAGAGCAGGCAGGGTTCCAGGAATCCGCGCAGGAGGCGTGCTGCTGATGAGTCCATAGTTCATAGGCTACCTAGTTACTAGACAATCTATCTACCGATGGTGAAAGTCCGCCGCCGACGGAGCTGGAGACCGTCGGCGGCGGATGGTGAAGCGGGAGGATCGGTGAGGAACCGAGGGGTGCCTCGGTAGCGAGGCCTCAGGCCGGTCGGTACTCGCCCTGGTAGACGTAGAGGAAGGGCATGTTGCCGCGCAGCCCGTGCCGGATGGAGGAGGAGACGACCTCCTTGGCGGTGACGGCGGCCTCGAGCGGGGCGGCGCCCTTGGCGAGCTCGGCGGTCACCGCGGCGGCAAGGGTGCAGCCGGCGCCGTGGACGCGCTCGGTGCCCACGGCCTCAACCTCGAGGACCTCCAGGGTGGTGCCGTCGTAGAAGACGTCCAGGGCGGTGCCGGTGCCCAACGACGGGCCGGCCTTGGCCAGGACATTGGGGACGCCCTGGTCGTGGATGCGCTTGGCGGCGTCCTTGAGCTGCTCGACGGTGGTGATCTCCTCCATGCCCGCCAGCGTCGCGGCCTCGAAGAGGTTGGGGGTGGTCATCGTGGCGCGCGGCAGGATCTTGGTGCGCAGGGCGTTGTCCACCTCGAGGGCGCCCCCGAACTCCTGGCCCTTGCAGATGAGGACCGGGTCGAGCACCACGGTGGGGAAGTCGTAGGTCTCCAGGGCCTGCTCGACGACGTCGATGGTGGGTGCGGTGCCCAGCATGCCGATCTTGACGGCGTCGACGCGCGAGTGGACGGCGGCACAGGTCTCGATCTGGTCGGCGATGACGCCGGGATCCACCGGCACGAAGCGGTGGTTCCAGCCGTCCTTGGGGTCCATGGAGACGATGCAGGTCAGGGCCGTGCAGCCGAAGACGCCGAGGGTGTGGAAGGTCTTGAGGTCGGTCTGGGCGCCGGCGCCGCCCGAGGCCTCGGAGCCGGCGATGGTCAGGGCAATCGGAGGTTGGGGCTTGTCGACTATAGTCATAGGAAGAAGCGTGCCCATGTGTGGGGCCCAGCGCAAACATGGTGCCCACAACTGTCAGTAACTGCTAATTTGGGCTAGATTAGCAATAAGTGACAGGTCGGCAGTGAGGATCTGTGTCATGAAGGTTCCTGTTCCACCGCCAGCGGCCCTGGAGGTGCTTCTGGCTAGACTGGCTAAAGACGGCCGCCTGACTGAGGTGCTCGTGTCGCCGTCGACAGCGGCGGACACCGACTATGACCCCTGGGAGTGGTTCTTTCGCCACGATCCTCCAGCTGGCCTCACACGCGAGGAGTGGTGGGTGGCCGTGCGGCTGCGCCGAACCCAGGCCGCCCGGCCCACTCCGTTCACGATGAAGGACGGGACCCGGCTCACTTACAACCTGCCAGACCCGCTCCTGCGCGCCATCGATGACGTGTCCGCGCGAGCGCGGGGGCAGGTCGAGCTGCCCGAGCCCATCGCCAACGCCGCGACGCGAGATCGCTACCTCGTGCGCTCCCTCATCGAGGAGGCGATGACGTCCTCGCAACTGGAGGGGGCCTCGACCTCTCGGGTACGGGCCAAGCAGATGCTGAGGGAGGACCGGGCCCCCCGTGACCGCAGCGAGCAAATGATCCTCAACAACTACAGCGCGATGCAGCGTGTCATCGAGCTCAGGGACGAGCGGCTGACGCCAGAGCTTGTATGTGAGATCCACCGGATCGTCACAGACGGCACGCTCGACGACCCCGCTGACGCAGGTCGACTTCAGCGCCCGGGGGAGTTGAGAGTCCGCATCTACGGCACCCAGACCGAGGAACAGGTCCTTCATGTCCCACCCCCGGCCGAGACCCTGCCTGAACGACTTGAGACTCTCTGCGGCTTTGCGAACGACGTCGACCGGTCTGACGGCACAGTCCCCTACATGCCGCCGCTCCTGCGCGCGCTCACGCTGCACTTCATGATGGGCTACGACCACTACTTCGCAGACGGCAACGGGCGAACATCGCGGGCCGTCTTCTACTGGTCGATGCTCCGCCAGGGCTTCTTCCTCACAGAATTCCTGTCGATCTCGCGCCTGCTGCGCAAGGCCCCCGCCAGGTACGCGCGCGGCTTCCTGCTCACCGAGCAGGACGAAGGGGACCTCACGCACTTCTTCCTGGCTCAGGCACGGGTCGTGGTACAGGCGATAGACGAGCTCGATGCCTACCTGGCACGCAAGACCGGCCAGCTGCGCGAAGCCACCCGGCTCCTGCGTAACCTCGGACTCAACCACCGGCAGGTCGCGCTTGTCGAGACCTTCCTTCGCGATCCCTCCGGCAGCGTGACTGTGGAGGCGCACCGAACGACCCATGGTGTTGTCCCGCAGACAGCCCGCACGGACCTGCAGGACCTCGAGCATCGGGGTCTGCTCACCAGTGCCAAGCAAGGGCGAAAGGTCATGTGGTTTCCTGCTCGCGACCTGGCTCAGCGGGTCGGCGCCTAGCGTGCACCGCGCAGGGGGTGCCGGCCAAGCCGGGCCGGTCGTATGGAACCGGCCCGGCTGGGTGGGTGCGCTGTGAGCGGCCGCGGGCTCAGGCGTTGGCGATGGTCCAGCGGTGGCCGCGGTGCGCGTCCTTCTCGGCCTCGTCCACCAGGGCGACGGCGAAGTCGGCCACGGAGATCTCGCCGCCCGCGGGCTGGTCGCCGCCCTCAGTGTAGGTGCCGGTGCGCGGCTTGTCGGTGAACTCCGGGGCGGGGGAGAGCAGGGTCCAGTTCAGGGCGCTGCCGGCCTCGCGGTAGAGGTCGAGGACCTCGGCGAAGGCCAGGGCCTCTGTCTTGTACTCCTCGGGGAATCCGGGGGTGTCCACCAGACGGGTGCCGTTGGGCGTGAGCAGGGAGCCGGCGCCGACGACGACGATGAGCCGACCGGTAGGGGCGGCGGCGATGAGGGCGCGGTGGGCGTCGATGACGGGCTGGGCGGACTCTCCGCGGCCGGCGGAGACCGTGATGACGGTGGCGTCGGAGCTGTTGATGAGGTCGACCACGGCCTGCGTGTCGGCCAGGGTGAGGGTGACGTCCTGCGTGGCGCCCTCGGCGTGACGGCCCGAGCGCGAAGCGGAGACGACCTCGTGGCCGCGGCCGGCGGCCTCGGTGACGGTGGCCGAGCCGACCATTCCGGTTCCTCCGATGACAGTGATCTTCATGAGTCTTCCTCCACGTGGGTGCGATGCTGCTCCGAGGTGAGTGTGCCGGGTGCCGGCAACCTCGCGATGACTTGATGGTATGATTTTGATACTGAGTACCTTAAAGTAACTAAGGGAGTGTGTTGTGTCACGGACTGAGGGGCTGATGGCTGAGCGTCGGAAGGCGGCTCAAGGCGGTGCCAGCAGTGCGAGGAGCGCCGGCTCCGGCTCTGCTCGCGGCACCGACACCGCGGGCGTGGAGGGTGCGATGGAGCTTTCCCCAGGCGAGTCGGGAGAGGATGTTCCTCGGGAGAGCGCCCCATGCTGTGCGGCTCCGGCCGGGGAGGGATCCCGGACGGCGGTCTTCGACTTCGACGTCCTCTCGCCCGCCTGCCCGTCGCGCACGGTACTGCGTCACGTCGTCGACCGCTGGACTCCGCTGGTGGTGATGGTCCTGGCCGAGGGACCGAGTCGCTTCGGTGAGCTGCGCTCGCGGGTCGGCGGGGTGACGCCCAAGGTCCTCACCCAGACGCTGCGATCCATGGAGCGCGACGGCCTGGTGACGCGCACCCAGCTGCCGGGTGTGCCGCCGCGGGTCGACTACGAGCTGACCGACCTGGGTCGCAGCCTCCAGGCGCCCATCGACGCACTGCGCACCTGGATCCACGCCCACTCCGCTCAAATCCTGGCCCACCGCGAGTCCTACGACGCCGTCGGGTCCTGATGCTCCGGCGCTCGCGGGGCGGGGGCGCACTCGTGCCTGCGGCCGGGGACATTCTGCGCGCCCGGGTGCATTCCCGATCAGCCGGGGGCATACCACGCGTACGGGGACAGGAATTCCGTCCCCGACGGCGTCGAATGCCCCCGCCCGGAACGACACGCCCCCGGCCGCGCGTAATGTCCCCGCCTGTGGTGGGCGCCGCGGGCTCAGGCGGTGGGGAGGCGCCTGTTGGCGGCCAACTCAGCCTCCTGGCCGATGGTTGCCCCGGCCGACGGGAGAATGAGGAAATCAGTACCGCGACGGCGTTGAATCGGGGACCATGGATTCATGAGCGCCACTGTCCCCCTCCCTGCCTCCTTCAACGACATCGTCTTCCACGTCCTGGACCCGCTTGAGGCCGTTGAGCGGGATATCTTCCTCACGCGCGCGGAGGCCTGGTACCCCGACCTCCTCGACGGGCTCACCACCCTCTACGGCGACGCCGCCGAGGAGGAGGCCCTCAACCTGCTGGCCCTGGCCGCCCGGGCCTACGCGGAGCGCGAGTACGAGCTGCGCCGCCTGGACCTGGCCCGCACCCTCGACCCCACCTGGGCCCAGCACCCCGGTCGGGTCGGTTACGCCGCCTACACCGAGCGCTTCGCCGGCACCCTGCGCGGCGTGGAGGACCGCATCGACTACCTGCGCGAGCTGGGCGTCACCTACCTCCACCTCATGCCCCTGCTCACCCCGCGTCCCGGCGACTCCGACGGCGGCTACGCGGTGGCCGACTACCGCACCGTGCGCCCGGACCTGGGCACCATGGAGGACCTCGAGCACCTGGCCGGTGAGCTGCGCGCCGAGGGGATCTCCCTGGTGGTGGATCTCGTCCTCAACCACGTGGCCGTCGAGCACGAGTGGGCGGCACGGGCGCGCGCCGGCGAGCAGCACTACCGCGACTACTTCCTCATCTTCCCCGACCGCACCGAGCCCGACGCCTACGAGCGCACCCTGCCGGAGGTCTTCCCCGACTTCGCCCCCGGCAACTTCACCTGGGACGACGGCGTGGGCGGCTGGGTGTGGACCACCTTCAACTCCTTCCAGTGGGACCTCAACTGGCGCAACCCCCGCGTCATGGCTGAGTTCGCCAGTATCGTCCTGGACCTGGCCAACCGCGGCGTCGAGGTGCTGCGACTGGACGCCATCGCCTTCACCATCAAGCGCAAGGGCACCGACTGCCAGGGCCAGCCCGAGGTCCACGCCATCACCGAGGTCCTGCGCGCCCTGACCCGCATCGCCTGCCCCGCGGTCGACCTCAAGGCCGAGGCGATCGTCGCCCCCACCGAGCTCCTCCAGTACCTCGGACAGGGCAAGTACACCGGCAAGGTCTCCGACCTGGCCTACCACAACTCCCTCATGGTCCAGGTCTGGTCCATGCTCGCCGCGCGCGACACGACGCTGGCCGTCGAGGCCCTCCAGAACCTGCCGGTCGAGCCCTCCACCGCCACCTGGATCACCTACCTGCGCTGCCACGACGACATCGGCTGGGCCATTGACGACGACGACGCGGCCGCTGTGGGCCTCGGCGGCTACGACCACCGGTCCTTCCTGGCCGACTGGTACAGCGGCGAGTACCCCACCTCCGACGCCGCGGGCCTCGTCTTCCAGCACAACCCGGCCACTGGGGACCGGCGCATCTCCGGAACGGCCGCCTCACTCATTGGGATCGAGGCCGCCACCGAGGCCTGGGAGGGCGTCACCGACGAGACTCCCGAGCACGAGGTCGAGGCGCTGCGGACCTGGCGCGAGGAGCGGATCCACGCCCTGCGCATGGCCCACGCCATCCTCTACGGGTGGGGCGGCATCCCCGTCCTGTGGAGCGGCGACGAGCTCGCCCAGCCCAACGACCCCAACTGGGACACCGAGCCCGGCCATGAGACCGACTCGCGCTGGGCCGGGCGCCCCCGCCTCGACGAGGCCCGGATGGCCAACCGGCATGACCGCTCCACCGTCGAGGGGCGAGTCTTCACCGACCTGGCGCGCATGGCGCGGGTGCGCGCGGGCCTGCCGCAGCTCGACGCCGCCGTGCGCACCCAGGTCCAGGACGTCGACGACCCCGGGGTGCTGGTGACCTACCGCGACCACCCGCGCGGCAGTTTTGTGGGCGTGTACAACGTGACGCCGCAGTGGCGGTCGGTGGCTGCCGACCAGCTCGCCCGGCTCGGGGTCATGGGGGCCACCGACGTCCTGACCGACACGGTTCCCTTCGGCTCCACGTCACTGGACGGTGCGGGGCAGGGGCGCGTGCCCGTACCGCCCTACGCCGCTTGGTGGCTGGTGCGCCCCACGGACTGAGGGGGCCGCCACTGAGTTGGGTCCCGGGCGCCGGAGATGCATGATTAAGGACGTGACCCGCCGCAGCCTCTCCGCCTCGACACCCGCCCCTGATTCTGCAGCCGGTTCTGCGACCACGGTGGTCACCGAAGCACCCGCCGCCCAGGAGACCGCGCTCGTCTCGATGGCGCTGGACTCGGCCACGCCCGCCGCCCTCCTGGCCGGGGCGATCGACGTGGAGCAGGCGCCCCGCCCGCTGAGCGTCTTCGACCTCATGCGCATCGGCATCGGCCCCTCCTCCTCCCACACCGTGGGCCCCATGCGGGCCGGCCGCGCCTTCAGTCGTGCCCTGGCTGAGGCGGTTCGCCCGGGCGGTGCGGGGGCATCCGATGGTGAGTGCGCCTCACCGGTCCCCGGCGCCGGCCTGCCGCAGCCCACTCGCGTCACTGTTGAGCTCTACGGCTCCCTCGGTGCCACAGGCCGCGGGCACGCCACCGACCGCGCCGCCGTCATGGGCCTGTCCGGCTATGAGCCCGAGACCGTCCCAGCCGTCGTGTGCGAGTCCCTCATGGAGGAGGTCGAGGCCGCCGGCGAGCTGGTGGTCGCCGGCGTCGGCCCCATCCCCTTCAGCCCGAGTGCTGACATCCACTTCCTGCCCGGGCGGGTCCTGCCCTACCACGTCAACGGCATGACTCTGACCGCCTACTGCGCCAGTGGCGCCGAGATCCTGCGCCGCACCTACTACTCCGTGGGCGGCGGCTTCGTCATGGAGGACGTCGGCATCCCCGGGGCGCCGTCGATCCAGGCTCTGGCGACCGCCTCCGCCACTCAGGCCCACGCCACCCCCGCGCCCTTCCCCTTCACTACGTCGGCCGCGATGCTGGCGATCTGTGAGCGCGAGGGCCTGAGCGTGTCGAACGTCGTTCTGGCCAATGAGCTCTCCGCCCGCAGCCGGGAGGAGGTCATGGCCTATCTGGACCGCCTGCGCGCCACGATGCGCGCCTGCATCGAGGCCGGCATGAACGCCGAGGGCATCCTGCCCGGCGGGCTCGGGGTGCGCCGCCGCGCCAAGGCCCTCCATGAGCGGCTGTGCGCCCAGTCGACTGGTCCGGCCGCCGCCTTCACCATGGCCGACCCCCTGCGCGGCATGGACTGGGTGGACCTGTTCGCGCTCGCGGTCAACGAGGAGAACGCCGCTGGGCGCCGCGTCGTCACCGCCCCCACTAATGGGGCGGCCGGCATCGTCCCGGCGGTTCTGGCTTACTACGAGCGTTTCATCCCCGGGGCCGACGACGACGGCGCCCGCCGCTTCCTGCTGGCCGCCACTGCCGTGGGTGGGCTCATCAAGACCAACGCCTCGATCGCGGGGGCCGAGGTGGGTTGCCAGGGGGAGGTCGGCTCGGCCTCCTCGATGGCGGCTGCCGGCCTGGCCGAGGCCCTGGGCGGGACGCCCGCCCAGGTGGAGAACGCCGCCGAGATCGCCATGGAGCACAACCTGGGGCTCACCTGCGATCCGGTGGGCGGGCTCGTCCAGATCCCCTGCATCGAGCGCAACGCGGTGGCCGCGGTCAAGGCCATCAACGCCGCCCGCATGGCCCTGTGGGGCGAGGGCCGGCACGCCGTCAGCCTCGACACCGTCATTGAGACGATGCGCCAGACCGGCGAGGACATGCTCGCCAAGTACAAGGAGACCTCCCGCGGCGGACTGGCCGTCAACGTTGTGGAGTGCTGAGGAGTGCATCTCCATGTTTGACAACACGGATTGACGTGGCCATTCAGGTGGTCCTTGAGCGTGACTCAACTATTCCGGCGTGCGGTACGGAACCCAAATCTAAACAACTGAAATGTAAGCGATGGAAAATTTCAACTACATTCTTATAGTCATTGCTGTTGCTGTCGGCCCCGCAGTGAGAGTGTTTTTAGGGCGCAGAAACTCGAAACAATACTCGGTCTCCACTGAGGGTGCTGTGAGGGTGCGAGCCCCGAGGTTCCCATTGATTGCCGTTATCATTCTGGCGCCCGTAGGGATCGCTTTAAATGTCGTTGGGGTGTTCTGTCTATGGTTTTCTATTCAAGCCTGGATATATTCGCAAGATACCTCTCTGTTCTCATATGAAGACACTGCCTGGGTCTTCTTGTTGGCTCTGATGGCCCTCGCTGGCGGCATCTTTCTGTCGTCGTTATCGTATCTCATGATCATGTCTCTGAAAAATGAGTATGTCGAGACGGGAATTGATTACGTTGAGAAGCGCGGACGGCTTGGTAAGGTCACTCGGATATTCTTTCAAGAAATTTCGTCGTACGATTACGATGTGAATTCCGAGGGAGGTGTGTTGACGATTGGGGCGGTGGACGGTCGCGAGATTTCGTTTGAGGTCGACTATTATCGTGGCGATTATGTGATGGCCGCCATCTCAATTCGAAAAGCTAACGGTCGCTGGTTCGATCCGACTGATGAAGCCGTTCATCAGCGACTTGTTCAGATAGCTTCTGACGGGACGGCAAGGCGCTATATCAAAGCGCATCCGCGCGATGATGATCTGAGCGTGTCATGTGGCTCCTAGCGTCGCGCTGGGATTGACTGGCGCCATCTTGGGGTGGTGCGCATGTTTCTGACCTGCATCCCCTTCACACGCTGTATGGGCAGGAGGTGTTGGGGGATGTGCGCATGGCGCCGTCGACGAGACCGATGGCGTGAGTGAGCCGCTCGCGTTGGTCGGAGAGTGCCGACCGATGATCGTTCAGCAGGGCCTTGCGCTCCTGCGCGCTTGCTCGGATGAAGCGTCTGATTTGTTCCAGGGTGAACCCCGCCTCTTGTGCGCGTCGCACTGCTGCGGCCCGACTGAGATCTTCAGGGCGATACCGACGGTGCCCGAGGGAGTCTCTTTCAGGCTTCAGGATCCCCTCATCCTCCCAGTGCCGTAGAACGTGTGCTGCGATTCCGGTCTCACGAGCCACGTCGCCGATCCGCTTGCCTTGAGGTCGGCCTGAAGGGGGAGCCTGGTTGTCATGACGATTCATCATCTTAACTGTGGCACACTCCACCCGCCGAGCCAACTTCTTGTGAACGGTCGAGGAAGTCTGACCGCTCCTGCGACACTCGTATGTCACTGCCTTGTGGTGCAGACGGGAAAGTACTGGACTCTTGTCGATGCTGGGCTGGGATCAGCCGACCTGCGCAATCCCCGCGATCGCTTGGGCGATAACTTTCTGCGCAGAGTTCGCCCGGTCCTCAACCCCGCAGAGCCCGCGATCAGGCAGGTTCAGGCACTCGGTATCGATCCGCACGATGTGCGGAGCATTGTCCTCACTCATCATGATGTCGATCATGTGGGAGGTATTGCGGACTTCCCCTGGGCGTGCGTCTATGTGTCACGTGCTCAGGTCGACCTCATCGTTCCCGCACTGCGCAAGGATATGGTGCGCAGGCTTCATCCCGTTCAGTGGTCGCATGCACCGCAGTGGAAGCCTGTCACATTATCGGAGACGTGGCGTTCGCGCCCCTCTTTCAGGCTGAATGACAGTCTGAGCCTGGTCGCGCTTGATGGACATATTGAGGGGCACTGTGCAGTCGTCATAGATCGCGAGAACGAACCTCCTCTTATTCATGCTGGTGATGCGGTGATGGATGTCAAGACCGAGCTCTTCGGTGGGCGTGCTCCCCTGGGGCTCAGGGCCTTTCAGTACATGACGCGGACTGATGCTCGAGCATGGCGGGAGTCAAGAGCCTGGCTCAAGGAATGCGTGGAGGACGGGATTGATGTCATCTGCGCTCACGAGCCTCATCCGCGTCTTTCCGGAGCTCGTTGACCTCGGATCCTGCGTCGATAGGTCGAGACGAAGACCTGCGACGATGCAAGGGTGGGGGCCGCAGCGTTGCGCTGCGGCCCCCCACTTCAGTGTCCAGACCGGGTCAGCTGCTCTGGGCGGTGCTGGACTGGTTGTTCGACTGGCTGTTCTGGTTGCCGGACTGCTGCCCGTTGGACTGCTGGCCCTGCCCGCCGCCGGGCTGACCTCCCTGGCCGCCCTGACCACCATCCATGGGACCGCCCATTCCAGCCGATAGCGCCGAGGCCGTCCCCGTGGCCGAGCCGCCCGACGACGTTGCCACCGTGTACTGCTGGCCCTCCTTGAGCCCCAGCACCGTGATCGCCTCAGCCGTGAAGTCCACCTTGACCGAGGCCACCTGGGACCCGGAGGAGTCCGTGACGGTCAGCGTGTCCCCCGCGCTCACCGACGGCGAGCCCGTCACCCCCACGAGTTGGGTCTCGCCGTTGGCGTCCACCGCGCCGTCCATTGCGCCGGCCTGCCCCGAGACCACTACGATCCCGCCCTTGACGTAGGCCGAGCCGTTGGAGTCGATACCGTCGGAGGAGGCGTAGGAGACCTCCACCTCGCCGCCGCTGATCGTCAGCACTGAGCCGTCGTCGGACTCGGAGTCGGCGTTCTCGTGCCCCTCGATGACGTGGTCGCCGTTGGAGGCGTTGATGCCGTCATCGCCGGCAGCGATGGACAGCTCCCCGCCGGCAACGTTGATGAACGGTGCCTGTAGCCCCTCGTCGGCCGCGTTGACGGTGACCTTCCCGGAGTCCTGCGTGTAGCTCACCCCGGCGTTGATGCCCTTGGGTGAGGGCGTCGAGGAATCCGCCGTCGACTCCTGCCCGGGGGGAGCCTGCTCCTCAACGGTGGCGTTGGCCTGGCCGCCGCCGGCCGTGATCGTCAGGTTCGTGTCCTTGACGGTGACGTCCGTGGTCGCCGAGATCGCGTCGTCGGTGGAGGTCAGCGTGATGCTCGCCTTGCCCAGGGAGATGAAGCCCTTCGTCTCATCATCGCCCTCACTCGACTTCAGAGCATCGCCGCCGGCCTCCACCGTCAGCGTCCCGGACTCCACCACCAGGTAGTCCTTGCCGCGCAGGCCGTCGTCGGCGGCCTTGACCTTGATGGTGGCGTTCCCGGTGATGATGAGGCCGTTCTTGGAGGAGATGCCGTCCTTGTAGGAGCCGGTGACGTCCAGCTGGCCGGTCCCGGTGACGGTGAGAGTGTCGGAGGAGAACAGGGCCGCGGTGGCCTCCTGCCCCGAGGCGTAGCTCTGGCCGTCGGTGAGCGTGTTCTTGGAGTCCTTGGCCAGGACCACGATCGCCTTGCCGGCGTCCTGGATGTCGATGGCCGGCCCGTCCGAGCTCGTGATGCTCGCGCCCTTGAGGACCAGGCGCACATCGGCCTTGGGGGCGTTGACGACGATCCGCCCGTTGCTGAGCTCACCGCTGATGACATAGGTGCCGCCGCCGCTGATGGTGGCGGTGCCCCCGTCGACCTTCACATTGCTCGACGCCGACCCGCTTGCCGAGGCCGACGATCCCGACAGCGTGATCGTGGTGGCCGACGACGTGTCCGTGGTCCCGGCGTCGTCCGCAGAGCTTGAGGCGTCCTCCACCGAGGCGTTGGCGCCCAGGATGTCGGAGACGCTGGCGCCGGTCGACGCCGTAGCGACCGACGAGGAGATCGTCTTCCATGTCGTGTCCGACTCGCTCGAGCTCGAGGCACTGGCGTTGCTGGAGGCCGAGGAGGTCGAGCAGCCGGCCGCCAGGGCGATCGCGGCCAGGAACGCGACGGCTCCGGTCGCGCGACGGCGGAGTCGGTTGAGGGGCTTGGTCCTCATCGTCTTGGTGGTCTTCATGGTTTCTGGGCCTCTTCTTCTCGGGTCCGGTGTCGGATCGTGGGTGGTCTGGGTGCGGCGCTCAAGCGGCGCTTGCGGTGGTGTGGATGGCGCCGATGCTCTCCAGGCTGGAGCGGTCGGTGCCGAACAGGTCGGCGAGCTCGTGGGTCAGGGTCCGGTACCACCGGTTGGCGGGCAGCTCGGGGTGGAGCAGTGCCATGCCGGTGGCGTACTTCGAGATGCGGGTGGGCCGGTGGCCGGCGTCCCACAGGGCGCGGTCCGCAGGTGAGGGCGTGGCCGGGTTCTTCGTCTCGACGACGGCGACATCCGCCACCGCCACCGCCACCGGCTCGCCGTCGTTGATGGCGGCGGTCAGGCGGGCCGGGCGCAGGGCCTGCGGGGCGCTGGCGGTCACGGTGGCGGCCCTCGTGCGGGCCCCCGGCGTCAGACGCTGCCAGGTCAAGGTCGTGTCAATGGTGGCCCGGGCCTCGGCGTCAGGCAGGTGCAGGGTGGTGCGTTCATAGGTGGTGGCCAGCACCGGCCGCAGCGCGGCGGCGATCTCCCGGGCCGCGGCCGGACCAGTGACCCCCGTGCTCGCCAGGCAGGCGGCCACGAAGGCGCGGCCCGGGCCGGTGAGGCGGGAGGCGTCGTCGGGGTGGTAGCCCATACGCCGCTTGACGGTGGTGCCGCGTGCGCCGCGGGTCTTGACCTCCAGGAAGCACAGGCCGGTGTCCAGGTAGGTGCGGGTGCGCACCTTGAAGCGCCGACGCCGCTTGCGGGCCGCGAGCATGAAGGCCTCCAGCCCCGGGGTGTCGAAGTAGGTCGAGGCGTAGGAGAACCTGCGCCGCCCATCGATGTCCAGAACCCGGGCGTCGGGCGTGAGTCCGTTGACGAGGTCCTGCGCGCGTTCCAGAGGCACCAGGTACTTGCGATCCACCCGGGTGAGCAGGCCGGCGGCGCTGTTGAGCTCGGTGAGGCCGGTCGAGGCCAGGTGATCGGTGCTCAGGGGTGCCGACGTCGGAGCGTCCGATCCTGCGGAGGAAGTCGTCGGAAAGGTTCTCACGGTCGTGGTCGGGATCGTCGTCGAGGTCATCATCGGGGTCCTGTCGGTCCTGTCGATTCGTTCCGGTCGCCGTTCAGCGCGAGGCCATGGCCGCGGGGGAGGCCGTCCGGCTGCCGGAGCCGGCCGTGGGCGACGCTGCCGACTGCGCGGCGGAGCGGGTGACGTACTGAGCGGCCGGTGTCATGGTGATGGGCTGGGTCTCAACGGGCCGGGGGCGTACGTCAGTGTGCGCGGCGCCCAGGCGTGCGCCGCTCCAGGACTGGGCGGTCTGCGCCTCGTGGGCGACGGCGCCGGTCGGTTCGACTGCCGGCTGCGAGGCGGGGACGACGTCGTCGGGGGCCGTGGCGAGCTCGAGCTCAGCGGGGGTGTGCCGCGGCACCCGGAAGCGGACGTCGACAATGGTGGTGTCGTTGACCAGGTCGAGGCGCTGGACCTCCACCGAGCGGACCTGCCCGCCCAGGGTGCGCTCCAGGTGGGCGATGAGCGCGGTCTCGTTGGTGATCGCGTGGTCGAGGACGATCACCTGATGGCGGTTGCGGCGCATGAGCGCGGGGTGGTCACCGACCCACAGGGCCGCGACGACGGTGCCCATGAGGGCCGCCACCATCCCGATCGGCGCGGTCTGGATCCCGCCGAGCAGGCCCAGGGCCAGGGCCGCGAAGAAGTAGGCCACCTCGTGCTGGGCCAGCTCGGTGGAGCGCAGACGGATGATGGACAGGACGCCGAAGAGCCCCAGGCCCAGGCCGGCCGCGACGCTCGCCGTCGACAGCAGCAGGGTGACGGCCAGGACGCCCACGTTGACGCCGATGTAGGCGGCCATGAGGTCCTTGCGCGAGTGGCGTGGGGCGTAGAGCGCCCCGACCAGGACAGCGAGGGCGATCAGGTCGGCGGCGATGTAGGTCAGGGTGGTCAGGCTCATCGGGAGGCTCCTGTCGGGTCATTCGGACCGGTGACGGGGCCTGACCGCGGGGTGGCAGCAGGGGTGAGCCCTCAGCGCGCCGCGGTGCCGTGCGGCTCCGTCCGGTGAGAAACAGTCAACGGGCGCATTCCATGAGCGGGCTGTGAACAGGGCATGGGGGAGGCATGACTTGCCGTGCCGCGGCATGAGACGGCGAACAGCGCCTCCGGAGGCGGGCGGTGCCCGTGACCTCCCGGAGGCGCTGGTGAGGGGTGAGGCGGAAGCGTGGCGGCTGCGGCTCAGGCCGCGAGCTGACGAGACTGGGCTTGACGCCAGTAGCGCCCCAGATCCCGCTTGATGGTGCGGTTCCACCGGTTGGTGGGCAGGTTCGCGTACAGCAGCGCCATGCCGGTGGCGTACTTCGAGATGCGGGCCGGCCGATGCCCCTGATGCCACAGGAGGCGGTCCGTGGGGGAGGCCGTGGAGGGGTTCTTCGTCTCGACGACGTTGAGGTGATCCACTGAGACGCCCTGCTCGAGGCGCTTCCCGTCAGGGCCGAACAGGTCCCAGGTGAGCTGGGTGTCGAAGGTGGCGCGGGCCTCGTCGTGGGGCAGGTGCAGGGTGGTGCGGCTGTAGGTGGAGTCCATGACCGGGACGAGGGCGTCGGCGATCATGCGCGCGTCGTCCGGAGAACAGGTGGAGGACTCCACGAGACGCTCGATGACGAACAGGCGACCGTCGGGCGTGATGCGGTCGGCGTCGTCGGGGTCGTACTTGAAGCGGTCCTTGACCGTGGACTCGCGTGAGCCGTTGGTCTTGACCTCCAGGAAGCACAGTCCGGAGTCCAGGTAGGTGCGGGTGCGGATCTTGTAACGCCGACGGCGCTTGCGGGCCGCCAGGAAGTAGGCGTCCAGGCCGGGGGTGTCGAAGTAGGTCGAGGCGTAGCGGAAGTGGCGCAGGCCGTCGATCTGGAGGACCTGCGCCCGCGGGGCCAGGTAGCTGATGACGTGCTGGGTGTCGCCGGGGGGCACCAGGTACTTGCGGTCCATGCGGGTCAGGAGGCTCGCCTCGGAGTTGAGCTCGGCGAGGGTGATCGTGTTGATGCCGTCGGTGTTCAGCACGGTGCAGTCCTTTCCGGGATCGGGAGTCACGAGGTGGGGAGGCCGGTGCTGCTGGGTGGCAGCGGTGACGGGAGGCGACGGTGGCTGCGTGGTGGGTACGCGGTGTCTACGTGGTGGCGCCACCGGCGAGGAGGGCCGGCCGGTCAGTTGTAGTGGGGCTGCACCATGGACGGTGGGGCGCTCACCGGAGCAGGCTGCTGGGAGGCTTGCTGCTGGCGGTGACCGGTGATCCAGTCGTACCGGGGTGGGGCGGTGGCCGCTCTCGCGGCGCTGTCGGCCACGGGGGCCTCGGGCCAGAGCTGCTGACTGGTGGACTGAGCCTGAGCCTGAGCGGGGGCCTGAGTGAGTGCCTGAGGCGGAGTCTCCTGGACCAGGTGGGGAACCCGCGGCGTCTCCGCCTGATGCACCTGGGCGGCCTGCGGCGGAGCCGGCGTCGCTGTGCGGGACCGAGGATGCAGCCGGTAGTGGACCTCCACGATGGTGGTGTCGTTGACCAGGTCCAGGCTCTTGAGGTCGACGCTGCGCACCTGGGCGCCGAGCAGGTCCTCGAGCTCGGTGATGAGCTCGTTCTCGTTGCTGATGGCCCGGTCGAGGGTGACGGTCTGGTTGCGGTTGCGGCGCATGAGCGCCGGGTGGTCTCCCACCCACAGGGAGGCGAGGATGAGGGCCATGAGAATGGTGACGATGATGAGGTGGGTCTTGATGCCGCCGAGCAGGCCCAGGGCCAGGGCGGCGAAGAAGTAGGCCACCTCCCCCTGGGCCAGGGAGGAGGAGCGCAGACGGATGATGGAGAGAACACCGAAGAGCCCCAGGCCGAGGCCGGCTCCGACGTTGTCGCTCGTTGACAGTAGAAGAGTGACGGCCAGGACGCCCACGTTGACGCCGATGTAGGCGGCCACGAGGTCGCGGCGACCGTGGCGGGGAATATAGAGGGCTCCGACCAGGAGCATGAGTGCCACCAGGTCGGCACCGATGTAGGCCAGTGTCAGTGGTAGATCGTGCAACACCTGCTGCATGAGGATGTCCTTGGGGGAGGGGGCTGGGAACCGTATTATTACGTTATCATAACGACAAATCAGTCTCTATAAAAAGCGCTAGAGCGTGAGCCTCTTGTTCGGTGTGAGGCTGCGTACTCTCACTCCGACCCTCAGTGCTTCTGCGGCTGCCTTCGGTCTCGTTGTGCGCCGCAGGTGGGAGGCGGAGACCGATGTGGTCGTTGTCAATGCCGTCAGCTGTCAGGTCTTGGTCGCTTGCTGGGTGTTTGCTGGGTGTGGCGACACGCCGAACGGGCACCTCTGAGAGGGTGAATTCTGCGTCTTCATCCCCAGGGCTGGGGGTAGAGCGCCGACGGCGGCGGCCCCTCCCTGTGGTTAAGGGGGCCGAATAGATGTCGTACCCGTGCAGGACCATCGTTGTGCGGATTGTGGAGGTGGGGCCGAGCGTCGCCGGCGAGGCACCCGCGGACTGTCTCCACCAGCCGTCCACAGTGCGGTGAGTGTTTTCCACAGAGGGGAGGGGTGGTGTGCACAGGACCACGTTGGACACAGCATCTTGGGGTGATGGACCCGGATCACCCCAAGGGGTAGTGTCTTGCTCCGCGGGGCCGTTCTGGCCTCCCGTGAATGACAAGCGTGTGGTGCCGCCGGCGCAGTCCCTACCCAGGGACGGGCCGCAGTCACCGCCACCCGACCCTGAGGAAGAGACGGACATGGCGATCACCATCTACAGCAAGCCCAACTGCGTCCAGTGCACGGCCACCTACCGCGCTATGGACAAGGCCGGCCTGTCCTACGAGACGGTGGACATCTCCGTGGACGCCCAGGCCCTCGAGCAGGTCAAGTCCCTGGGGTACGCCCAGGCTCCCGTCGTCGTCGCCGGAGAGGACCACTGGTCCGGTTTCCGTCCGGACAAGATCAAGACCCTCGCCCTGGCCGTCGAGTCCGTCGCGGTCTGAGACCGCGGGGGCGCACTGTGAGTAACAGGCCCCTGCTGGTCTACTTCTCCTCCACCTCGGAGAACACGCACCGATTCGTGGGCAAGCTCGGCTTCCCGACGGCGCGCATCCCTCTGAGGCGCACGGAGCCGCCCCTGACCGTGGACGAGGAGTACGTCCTGGTCGTGCCCACCTACGGTGGCGGCTCCGTCAAGGGGGCGGTGCCCAAGCAGGTCATCGCCTTCCTCAACAACCCGGACAACCGGGCCCTGTGCCGGGGCGTCATCGCCTCGGGCAACACCAACTTCGGCCAGGCCTACTGCCTGGCGGGTGACATCATCGCCAGCAAGCTGGGGGTGCCGTTCCTGTACCGCTACGAGCTGCTCGGCACTCCCACGGACGTCGCACGCGTCAAAGAAGGATTGGAAGACTTTTGGCAGACACGCTGACGGACACCGGCTCAGAGACCGTGTCCTCCCCGGATCTGGACTACCACGCGCTCAACGCGAAGCTGAACCTCTACGACGCGAACGGCAAGATCCAATTCGACGCCGACCATGAGGCGGCTCGGCAGTACTTCCTCCAGCACGTCAACCAGAACACGGTCTTCTTCCACGACCTGGAGGAGAAGCTCGAGTACCTGGTCGAGGAGGGCTACTACGAGGGCCACATCCTGGACAAGTACTCCCCGGAGTTCGTCAAGACCGCCTTCAAGGCCGCCTACGCCCACAAGTTCCGCTTCGAGACCTTCCTGGGCGCCTTCAAGTACTACACGTCCTACACGCTCAAGACCTTCGACGGGAAGCGCTACCTGGAGCGCTTCGAGGACCGCGTCACCATGGTGGCCCTCACCCTGGCCGACGGCGATGAGCAGCTGGCCCTCGACCTCATCGACGAGATGATGTCCGGCCGCTTTCAGCCGGCCACCCCCACCTTCCTCAACGAGGGCAAGGCCCAGCGTGGCGAGCCCGTCTCCTGCTTCCTCGTGCGCATCGAGGACAACATGGAGTCGATCGCCCGCGGCATCAACTCGGCCCTCCAGCTGTCCAAGCGCGGTGGAGGAGTGGCCCTCCTGCTGAGCAACCTGCGGGAGATGGGCGCCCCCATCAAGCGCATCGAGAACCAGTCCAGCGGCGTCATCCCCGTCATGAAGCTGCTGGAGGACTCCTTCTCCTACGCCAACCAGCTCGGGGCCCGCCAGGGCGCGGGGGCCGTGTACCTGCACGCCCACCACCCCGACATCATGCGGTTCCTGGACACCAAGCGTGAGAACGCCGACGAGAAGATCCGCATCAAGACCCTCTCGCTGGGCGTCGTCATCCCGGACATCACCTTCGAGCTGGCCCGCAACAACGAGGACATGTACCTCTTCAGTCCCTACGACGTCGAGCGCGTCTACGGCATGCCTTTCGCGGACATCAACGTCACCGAGAAGTACCGCGAGATGGTGGACGACGGGCGCATCAAGAAGAAGAAGATCAACGCCCGCACCTTCTTCCAGACCCTGGCCGAGATCCAGTTCGAGTCCGGCTACCCGTATGTCATGTTCGAGGACACGGTCAACAGGGCCAACCCCATCAAGGGCAAGGTCGTCATGTCCAACCTGTGCTCCGAGATCCTTCAGGTCTCCGAGCCCAGCGAGCTCAACGAGGACCTCACCTTCGCCCACGTGGGCAAGGACATCTCCTGCAACCTGGGCAGCCTCAACATCGCCAAGACGATGGACTCCCCGGACTTCGCCCGCACGATCCGTACCGCCGTGCGCGGCCTGACCGCCGTCAGCGACCAGACCCACCTGCCCAGCGTGCCCTCCATCGACCGGGGCAACCACGAGTCGCACGCCATCGGTCTGGGGCAGATGAACCTCCACGGCTTCCTGGCGCGCGAGCGCATCCACTACGGCTCCGAGGAGGGCCTGGACTTCACCAACGTCTACTTCGCCAGCGTCCTGTTCGCCGCCCTGACGGCGTCGAACGAGATGGCCGTGGAGCGTGGGGAGAGTTTCGTGGGCTTCGAGGATTCGACCTACGCCAGCGGCGAGTTCTTCGAGAAGTACGTGACCCAGGACTTCGTGCCGGTCACCGAGCGCGTCAAGGAGATCTTCGCGGCCTCCAACGTGCACGTGCCCACACGTGAGGACTGGGCCGAGCTGGCCGACAAGATCAAGAAGGGCGGTCTGTACAACCGCAACCTGCAGGCCGTGCCGCCCACCGGTTCGATCTCCTACATCAACAACTCCACCTCCTCGATCCATCCGATCGTGGCCAAGGTGGAGATCCGCAAGGAGGGCAAGATCGGCCGCGTCTACTACCCGGCGCCCTTCATGACGAATGACAACCTCGAGTACTACCGGGACGCCTACGAGATCGGCCCGGAGAAGATCATCGACACCTACGCCGCGGCCACCCAGCACGTGGACCAGGGGCTGAGTCTCACGCTGTTCTTCCCGGACACGGCCACCACCCGCGACGTCAACCGCGCCCAGATCTACGCCTGGCGTAAGGGCATCAAGACCCTCTACTACATCCGCCTGCGTCAGGCCGCCCTGACCGGTACTGAGGTCGAGGGCTGCGTCTCCTGCATGCTGTGAGGCGGCCACTGTCGGCTGCAGGCCCATGATCGACGTCGGGGCCGAGAGGAAATGGCTCCTCTCGGCCCCGACGTCGTGCTGGATGGGGAGCTATGTGCGTGAACCGCGCCGTAATACGGGGCATTGCCGTCTTAGGAACTGCGTCAGTAGATGGCGTGGACGTCATGCGATCCGGGGCGTGGCTGCCTTACATCGCAAGGCGCTATTCGAGGTTGTTGTTGGAATCGGGTTCGTCCTCGGGCTCGCGCCACACCTCGTCGCAGCGGTGGACGCTTGTGGCGATGAGGCGCGCGTTGGGCAGGTCCACGGTGCGCACCCAGTGACCGGCGTCGAGTGCGTTTTTGCCGAAGTCCTCGTGCCGGTTGATGAGCCGCACCACGAGCACCTCCTCAGGCACGTCGATGTGGATGAGGAGGTCGATCCGCTCCCGTACTGCGCCCCAGCCGCGAGTCTCGAGCGCAAGGTAGTTGCCCTCGGTGACGACGACGCCGGTTCCGGAGACGACGCCCCCGGCCGACACCGACTCGTGCAGGTCCCGCCGATAGACCGGGACGAAGACCTGATGGGCGCCGTCGGCTCGCACCCGATCCAGGGCTGCCAGGTAGCCTTCGACGTCGAAGGTGTCCGGGGCGCCCTTGCGGTTGCGGCGCCCCAGGTCGTCCAGGACGGTATCGGACAGGTGGAAGCCGTCCATGGCGATGAGCCCGGCGAAGAGGTCGGCCTCCTTGAGCCTGCCTTCCAGGTCGGCGGTGATCGTTGACTTCCCCGAACCGGGGGCGCCGGTGAGTCCGACGATGAAGCGTTGGGGTGCGTCGTCGGTCGCCAACCGCTGCGTGAGCTGGTCGACGAGGTTGCTGATAAGGGTGGAGGTCTCGCCCACCCGAACCGTGGGGCTCATGGAACTATTATCTCAGTCAACTATCTGACTGAGGAGCGGACGCGGCATCTGTATCCATTGTGATGCCTTGAAGACCGAGCGCCGGGGAGTAGGTGCTGCGACGTAGGGAAAAAGGGTGTTCCTCAGGGGTGGGGTTGTCGGGCGTGGGCCTGTGATGGCGACTCATAGGCCGGCCGCGGCGGCACGTTTATGCAGGTCGGAGACCTAATGGACGCTGATTCGTGACTGCAGATGAGACCTGCGCTACTGAACCTCATCCTTGGGGAGTCTAGATTCAGATCATTGTAAGCATCTTCTCAGAATTCTCTCGAAAGGTTGTCTGTGTCCACCATCCCTATCCCCAGGGTGCTTGGTACTCCTCGGCGCGCGGTAGGTGCTCTTGTCGCACTCGTCGCGCTCGTCGCCACGCTCCTGACGGTCCTGCCCACGCAGGCCCGAGCCGCCATCAACCCGAAGATCGCCGTCTCCGGCCTGTCGCTCGTGGTCTCCAACGCCAACGGTGTCGAGGAACCCGACAACACCTCGGTCAAGGTCGATGACATCCTCAAGCTGAAGTTCGCCTGGGATGCCCGCAACGCCAAAGTCAAGAGTGGCGACTCCTTCCAGATCCAACTGCCTAAGCAGTTCCGCAACCGGGAGAGCCTCTCCGAGCCGATGAAGGTCTCCCACCAGGGTGCGGAGCACAGCATCGGCGAGTGCGTGATGGACGACCACGCCATCACCTGCACCTTCAACAGCACTCTCGACACCATCGTCGGCCAGGGCTTCACCGGCCTGCGGGGTGACGGGGCGGCGCTGTTGCTGGCCTCTCAGGCCAGTGACTCGGCCAATGTGACGTTCGATGCCAACGGCAAGCAGACCGAGGTGCCCGTGCCCGGCGGCAAGATTGCTGAGAATGTCGGACTTGCATATAAGCCGCAGTGGATGAGCAAGTGGGGCTCCGACATCACTAGCACCTCCAAGAAGGTGGACTGGGCGGTGACCTTCGGGCCTGACCAGGTCAAGGAGGCCCTTGAGAACAATGGCGGTTCGCTGGTCGTGGACGGTAAGACCCGCTCGACCATTACCTTCTCCGACCAGCTCGGTCCCGGACAGGCTTACAATCCGGATAAGAGCGAGTGGAAGCTGAAGATCGGAAACGCTCAGGGACGGAACAGCCTCTACGGCCAGGTCACGGATGCCAGTGGCGCCGACCAGGACACCAGTCAGGGCGACTTCGACCTCGATGTCGCCATCCAGGGCAACACCGCCACCATCACCGTGACCGGCCCCTTCGCGCCGCAGACCAACTACTTCCTCTACTACCCCTCGACCCCCTCCACGGCCGACGGCGTCATCCAGGCCGGCGTGGAGTACACGAACAAAGTCTCTGTGGTGGGGAGCGGCCTGGAGCACACCTACTCGGTGCACTACAGCAAGTCCTTCACCATCAATGTTGAGATGAAGCCCGGATTTGGTGGGCTGGACATCACCAAGCTCCTCACCGGGTCCGAGACCGGCAAGGTGCCGGCCGGCACCACCTTCGAGGTGGGCATCAACTACACCCTGCCCGGCGGTGCCACCGTGGACACCTACCCGGGATGGAAGGCTCCGGGGACCGTCAACCAGGCTCGCACTGGTGGTGCCACCTCCATGACCGTCACCGTTGGTGAGAAGGCCGTGTACAACGGCACCTTCCCGGTTGGGACGGTCCTGACCCTCGACGAGGACACGACGACGGCCTCGGCCACTCCCGCCGGTGTCGCTTGGGGCAGCCACACCTTCGCAGTAGGCGACCAGAACACCAACAGCGTGACCATTGAGGACCAGAAGTCCACTGCCGTCACTCTGCGCAACTCTGCCGACCCCGCCGCTGCGGAAGAGGGTGACTTCACGGTCACCAAGGCTCTGGCCGGTGACGGTGACTTCAGCAAGTCCACCTTCGACTTCACCTACACCTGCACCGACGGCACCGAAGGGTCGCTGACGGTGACCGGAGCCGCGACCTCGGAGAAGTCCAAGAAGGTCAAGGCCGGATCGACCTGCACCATCACCGAGAACAGCGCCAAGGCCGGTCAGGACGGCTACACGCTGACCGCCCCGGCAGCGCAGACCGTGACGATCACCAAGGACCAGACGGCCGCGGTGACGATGACCAACACGTACGCCCGCGACATGGGCACCTTCTCGGTGACTAAGGTCGTCACCGGTCTTGAGTCGGTGGACAACGAGTTCGCCTTCTCCTACACCTGCGACAACAACGTCAAGGGCACGCTGAAGGTCAAGGCCGACGGATCGGTGGCCTCCGGACCCGAGCTGCCCGTGGGTACCAAGTGCACCATCGCAGAGGACGCTCAGTCCGCTCAGGTGAAGGGGTACACCCTGGAGGCGCCCGCCTCCCAGGAAGTGACCATCAGTGAGAAGGAGAAGGCGGTGCTTGTGACCTTCACGAACGCCTACACCCCTGAGCCCTCGCCGTCCCCGACGCCGGAGCCCACACCGGAG
>NZ_MSKL01000016.1 GCF_001937665.1 Actinomyces oris
CAGCGGGCTGGGCCCCAGGTCATCGTTGAGCCGGCCTAACAGGCTGTCACTGTCCCACATCCGGAAGGACCCGGCCGTCCAGGCGTTGAGCGAGTACTCCAGACCCCCATCGTTCGGCAAGGACGCCAGCACCCCCTGAGGCATCAGACGCCGAGCACCGTCCTCAGCCACAGTGAAACCCGCCCCGGCCGCGTACCCCAGCAACGCCCAGTCAACCGCCGCCAGACGCCGCACCCGCCCCGGCGCCACCAGGGCCACCACCACCAGCGGCACCAGCTTGCCCGGCTCCTCAACGAACGCCGCCAGCGCAATACCCGTGCCGTCATCGCTCGTCGTCATCCCACCGCTGGCAGCAACCAGCACAGTGGCCTCAGCCACCACCAGCGCCCACGGCACACTCACAGAGAACATGACACTCACCGCCCGCCACGAGACGGTGCGGGTGCGCGACAGCAGCACCATCACCCCCAGGCAGGCCAGCATCCAGACCACCGGCTTCATCGCGACAGCCAGGCGCGGCACCACCAGCACAGCCACCACCAGCAACACGATCGTGAAGCGCTGACTGATCCGAGACAACCGAAACAGCCCCCGCGCCACCCCCTCGTGACGACTCAACCACCTCCGCCAGGCCCACAGCACCCGCTGCCAGACCTCCGGCGGAAACCGCAACGACCCCGCCGGCCACCCCCACACCAACGGACTCCCCACACCAAAAACACCCGAAACACCCCGAAAACCCACCAAAAACCCTCCCACATCACCAACAACGAGCAAACACCTCGCCAAAACCACAAGAACGTAACCATCCTGTAATCAGCAACCCCACACCACCACCCCGATAAACATCAGGGGTGCGTGAGTGAGAACGGTGGAAGCGATGCCTGAGGCGTGGACGCGCTCAGAAGCTCCGAGAGCGCTCAGACCCCGGCTGAGTCCCAGTCTCAGCTCGGGAATCAGGGGTCGGGGTGGGAACGGGCTCAGTCCCCACGTGAGATCCTGACGCGTGGATGGGCACGACGTCGGAACTCGGCCCGGCGGGGGTGACGTCGTTGCTGGTCTTGGAGGGGGCTTCGTCGCCCAGTCCGCCGTCGATGCCCAGCTGGGCGGCGTCGCGCAGGGGAGGTTGCAGGACGGCGGCGCCCAGCACGATCGGCAGGTAGGCGGGCAGCACCGTCCAGGGGCCCACGAACACGTTCTGCACCACTGTCAGCGCTGCGAAGAACAACCAGGGGGTGGCCTTGAGGCGCCCCAGGTCTCGCATCATCGCCGCCAGTGCCATCCCCGCGATGAGCAGCAGCAGCAGCCCGCCCAGGATCGAGGCCGCCGCCCACATGTCCATGACCCCCGAGTGCAGCTCGATGCGGCCGCCGAACATGAAGTTCTCGACGTAGCCGTTCTCCGGGTCGTAGCCCAGGGCCGCCATGCCGCGCTTGGCCACCCACAGGTCCTCGAAACGGGGCTTGACGCCGGCGCCGTACCCCCAGGGGCGATTCTGGAACAGGGCCCAGGAGGCCCCCAGCTCAGGCCGTGCGGACAGGAGCAACCCCGCAGAGCTCTCCGACTGGGCGATGGTCCGGTTCTGGGCGTCCTCACCCAGGGTGCCGGACTGGGAGGCGATGACGACCCCGGCCATCGCCACGATCCCCACGACTGCCAGAACGATGATCTGGGAGATCGCCAGGCGCCTCGGAGTAGGCACGTTCCACCGGGCCCAGGAGGCCAGGGCCTGCCAGATGACCGTGCCCAGGATGATGGCGAGGAAGGCCAGGGTGGAGCGCGAGTCGGAGACGAGGAAGACTCCGCTGAGCCCCAGCAGGGCCACGATCTGCACGAGTCGGCGTCGGTTGGCCACAAAACTGAGGACCATGATCGTCACCGCAGCGCCGACCCCGAACTTCCACGGATTGGAGTTGGTCTGGAGCAGGGGCAGCGAGTCCAGGAACATGCCGAAGCCGACCGCCATGGCCGCGCGCCGCGTTCCCAGCCGGCGCGCCCCCCACACGAAGACGGCCACCGCGCAGGGAACGGCCAGCAGGCTCAAAGTGGTGACGCGTCGGGCCCAGTCCTCGACGACGAAGCTGCTCTCGGCCAGCAGGGACATGATGTAGGCCGTGCCCGCCGCCAGGATGGACAGCACGAGCAGCAGTGAGAACCGGCGCGCCTTGCGCACGGCCGTCCAGGTGACGGGGAGCGCGGCGAGCGCGACGCAGTCGCCGACGCTCAGAGCCGCCGCCAGCTCGCGGCGCACACCCACGCAGATCAGCAGGACGACGGCGATCGCCATCTCCAGTCGGCGCGATGGTGAACCCGGCTCCCGGCTCGACTCGGGATCAGTCTCCGACGGCGTCTGCGAGCCCTCGTGGGAGGCGGCCGGTGACCAGGTCGGGGCCACGGCCGCTCAGGCGTCTTCCCGAGAGCGACGACGCCCGATGATGAGCAGCGGGTCCTCGACCTTGTCCTGCGGGTTCTTCTGACTCAGGAAGTACAGCAGGATCGCCATGACAGCGCCGGCGGCCAGTCCGATGGCGGTCCCGATCAGTGCGGTGGACACGGCGGACAGGCTGGAGGGGGAGGAGGGGGTCGTGGGGGAGTCGACCACCTTGAGTGTCGCGGTGGTGTTTCCCGCCTGCCCGGAGCTGGACAGGTCACGGGCCACCGAGTCCAGGGCGGTCAGCTCGGCCTCGGCGATCTTGTGGGCGCGCTCGGGATCAGTGCTGGTGGCCCGGATCTCCACCAGCGTGGTACCGGTCTTGCTCGTCACCGAGACGGACTTGCGCAGCTCCTCCTGGCTGATCCCCGTGTCCTTGGAGACCTCCGCGAAGGTGCTCTCCGAGGTCCCGATCTCCACCAGCGTCGGCATGATGGAGGTCAGGTAGTTGAAGGTGTTGGGGAGGTTGGCCTCACTGTTCTCCACGCCCAGATTCGCGTTGGCGGTGGAGGTGTACTGCGCCGGCGTCAACAGGCCGAAGACAATGCCGATGATGGCGCCCAGCACAACGTGCATGGCCACCAGGACTGCGTTCTTGCGCAGCGCGATGATGAGGGTTTCCGGGTCCATGGGTTCCGTTTCGGTGATTGCGGGAGCAACAGAATAGCGCGCCGTTTGGGGCATGAGCCGGGCGCGGGAAGTGAATCACCTCCTTCCCGGGCACTTCCCAGAACCCGTTGGGTTCTTGATGCTCGAAGATTGCTGGCACTCGCAGGACGATCGACCGATCGGGTAGTGACGAATGCGACGGGTGCCCGCCAGGCGGAGTGCGACCGACGACGACGCGAGCGTGAGCGACTCCGGGATGGCGTTCAGAGATGCTTCAGAGATGCTTCAGGGGTGCTCGGTGGTGTTCTCGCGGTGGCCGGAGCCCTCGGTGCGGGAGGCGGCCCCAGGCGCCGGGGTGCCGGCGGCTGGGCCATCGGAGCTGCTGGAGCTGTCTGTGGGGCCGGAGTGGAGCGTGGGCCTGGCCTTCATGCCGCGCAGGCCGTTCCAGGCGAGGTTGACCATGTGGGCGGCCACCTCCTCCTTGCTCATCGAGCGGTTCTCCAACCACCACTGAGCCGGCATGGCCACGATACCCACCAGCATCTGGGCGTACAGCGGGGCCGTGCGCGGGTCGAGATCGTGGGCGGCGAACTGCGAGGCGAGGATCCCTGAGACCTCGATGGCGACGTCGGCCAGCAGCGTGGAGTAGGTGCCGGCGGCGCGGTCCGAGCCCGCCGAGAGGATGCGGAAGCCGTCGGGGGAGTCCTCGATGTAGGTCAGCAGGGCCAGGGCGGCCCGCTCGGCGATCCGTGAGGCCGAGCCGGGCGCGTCGGGCATGCTCAGGTCCTCGGCGTCGGGCGCCACTGCGGTACCGCCGGCCGGGTCGGTGATCGCCGAGGAGATCGCGGCCGAGATCGTGGTGATCTCCCGGTCGACGACGACGGCGTACAGACCCTCCTTCCCGCCGAAGTGCTCGTAGACCACCGGTTTGGACACCTGGGCGCGGGCCGCTACCTCCTCCACGCTCGTGGCGTCGAAGCCGCGCTCGGCGAACAGGCCACGGGCCACGGCGATGAGTTGCTCGCGCCGTTCGCTGGCGCTCATGCGGGTGCGCTTGGCAGCCATGGTTCTAAGCCTCACCGACCTGGCCGGCGGCACGGCCGGAGCGGCGGCGCTCGGACCACTGGGCGAAGCGCGCCGAGGTCAGGGCCCCGGTGCGGCGGGCCAGCCGGTGGCTGGGGGCCTCGATGTAGCGCTGGAACAGCCAGGTCAGCGGCGCCGAGACCAGCGGTGCCAGGATGAGCAGCCACCACGGGGAGAGGGGCTGCGTCAGCAGCCGCAGCGAGACCACGACCGGCTCATGCACCAGGTAGAGGGAGAAGGACATGAGCCCCAGGTACTGCACCGTGCGTGAGCGCAGCAGACCGCGCAGCGCCCCGGCCCTCACCACGAGGTGGACCAGATAGGCGGCCGCTGCCAGGGTGACTGCGTTGGCGAGGCGCTGGGCCGTGTGGCTCTCCATCCCCGGCCACCAGGCCAGCGTGATGAGCAGCAGGCACACCAGGGCCTGCGCCGTCGCCCAGGGGCGGGGGCGCTCCGGGACTGGAGCGGGGTTGTGCCCCCAGGCCCAGCCCATGACCGCGCCGACGGTGAAGACCGGCAGGTAGCTGCCCGAGCCTGGACTGGCGGTGATGACGGGCACGGCCAGAGCGGCCGCCACCGGCAGCCAGGAGACCCGCCATCGGGCGCACAGGGCCACCCCGAGGATCATCAGGGGCAGCACGAAGGAGAAGATCGCCTCGGCGTGCAACGACCACAGGACGGTGTTACGGTAGGCGTGCTTAGGGATGAGCAGGTACTCCATGAGCATCTGGCGCGCTCCGAGCCCCGTGGGGTGGGTGACGGTCATCCAGTGACCCAGCGCCGGATCCTCCGAGCGCGGCACGAGCAGCATCGCGATGACCGCGAAGGTGGTGGAGGCCGCCGCCGGCAGCCACAGGCGCACGAAGCGCCGTGGGGCGTAGTCGACCCAGTCGAAGCGCCGCCCCTGGGCGTGGCGGCGGGCCACCGGGTAGGTCAGCGCCACACCTGACAGGACGAAGAAGATGAGGACGGCCTCGTGGCCCGCCCACAGCAGGTGGAGGGGACTCTGAGTGAGGATCCGGTTGAAGGTGCCGGTGGGCACGGTGCCGGGCCGCGCTCCGACCTCCGCCAGCGCGGGCACGGTCTCCAGCGCGTGGTGGATGAGCACGACGACGGCGGCCAGCCCGCGCAGTCCGTCGAGCTCGATGAGGCGCACCGCTGCCGGCTTGCCGGAAGAGGGAGGGGGAGAGGAGGGGGAACTGGACATGCCCCCATCCTGCCCTGTCCTCCCGGCCGACCGTGAAGCCCGACGAGTGTGGCATGCGCCCCGCAGATGCGCGAGATCCGGTGCCGGACGCCTGCGGGACGCGCTGAATCGCCGCGAAGGTGCCGAGCGCGACCGGGACGTGAGAGACTGTCCCGGCGTCTCGCCCCTCGCCGCCAGGCCCGGGTCGGGATGTGTCCTTCCGCCCTGGTGTAGCGGCAGCACGCAGGCCTTTGGAGCCTTGAGGCCCGGGTTCGAATCCTGGGGGCGGAGCGGCGTAGCATGAGTGGCGTTGGGGTTCCCTCGCTCTCACGTTCGACGGCGGTCACGGTCGCCGGCGGCACGCGCGCCAACCGTCCATCCGTACCTGATTTCAGAAACCGTTGGAGTCCGTTCCCGGCTCCGTCCGGTCATCGGCCGGAGACGTCGGGAGCCCGGGCGCGAACCTGTGAGAAGAGGACACGTGACGCCTACCGCACCCGCCGCCGTTATCGTCATGGCCGCAGGCAAGGGAACTCGTATGCGATCGGTCACCCCCAAGGTCCTGCACCGGATCGGCGGTCGCAGTCTGGTGGACCACGCCGTCACCGCAGCCAGGGGGCTCGAGCCCCAGCACCTCGTCGTCGTCGTGCGCCACGAGCGCGATGCCGTGATCGCCCACCTGGCCGAGGTTGCCCCCGACGCCGTCCCGGCCGACCAGGACGATGTCCCCGGCACCGGGCGGGCCGTCGCCTGCGGGCTGGCCTCCCTGCCCGAGGACCTGGACGGGCCCGTCGTCGTCACCAGCGGGGACGTCCCCCTCCTGGACACCGCGACCCTCCAGGCTCTGCTGGCCCAGCACAACGAGCGCGGTGACGCCGTCACCCTGCTGACTACCGAGCTCGAGGACCCCACCGGCTACGGGCGCGTCGTGCGTGAGGCCGACGGCACCGTCTCGGCCGTCGTCGAGCAGCGCGACGCCAGCGAGGCTCAGCGCGCGATCCGCGAGATCAACGCCGGTGTCTACGTCTTCGACGCCGCCCACCTGCGCACCGCCCTGGCGACCCTGGGGACGGACAACGACCAGGGTGAGGTCTACCTCACTGACGTTGTCGCCCACGCCCACCGGGCCGGACGCTCCACCAGTGCGCTGGTCGTCGCCGACCACTGGCTCGTCGAGGGCTGCAATGACCGCGCCCAGCTCGCCGAGCTCGGCGCCGAGCTCAACCGTCGCGTCCTCGCCGACTGGATGGCTCAGGGCGTCGGCGTCGTCGACCCGGCCTCCACCTGGGTGGACGTCACCGCTGAGCTCGCTCAGGACGTCACCCTCGAGCAGGGGGCCCTCGTGCGCGGAGCCACTCGGATCGGTGAGGGCGCCCGTGTGGGCGCCTACGCGATCCTCACCGACGCCGTCATCCCGGCCGGCTGCGTCGTGGCCCCCTTCAGCCAGCTCGACGCCGACGCCGCCCAGGCCTGACGCATGAGCGCACCGCACCTTCGGCCGCGACAGGCTCGGCCGTGCTGGCCGTGCTGGCCGAACCGATCACTGACCTTCACCTCCGTCTCCAACAGTCACACCGAGGGCCGCACCGGCCGTGAGAAGGGAACCACGTCATGACGGGCATCATTACCAAGGGTGAGAAACGGCTGGTCGTCGTCTCCGGGCGCGCCCATCCCGAGCTCGCCCAGGACGTGGCCAGCGAGCTCGGCACCGAGGTGCTGTCCTCCACGGCCTACGACTTCGCCAACGGGGAGACCTACGTCCGCTTCAACGAGTCGGTGCGCGGCTGCGACGTGTTCGTCGTCCAGTCCCACGGCGACCGCGTCAACGACTGGCTCATGGAGCAGCTCATCATGGTCGACGCCCTCAAGCGCGCCTCCGCCAAGCGCATCACCGTGGTGGCCCCCTTCTTCCCCTACGCCCGTCAGGACAAGAAGCACCTGGGGCGCGAGCCCATCAGTGCCCGCCTCGTGGCGGACCTCTACAAGACCGCCGGCGCCGACCGCCTCATGAGCGTGGACCTGCACACCTCCCAGGAGCAGGGCTTCTTCGACGGCCCCTGGGACCACCTGTGGGCCCAGCCGGTGCTCGTGGACTACGTGCGTACCCGCGTCGACCCGGCCAACGCCGCCGTCGTCTCCCCCGACGCCGGCCGTATCCGGGTGGCTGAGCGCTGGGCCAACCAGCTCGGCGGCACGCCGCTGGCCTTCGTCCACAAGACCCGTGACGTCACCCGTCCCAACGAGTCGGTGGCCAACCGCGTCGTCGGTGACGTCGAGGGACGCTCCTGCGTCCTGGTCGACGACATGATCGACACCGGCGGCACTATCGCCAAGGCCGTCCAGGTGCTCCTGGACTCCGGCGCCAAGGACGTCATCGTCGCCGCGACTCACGGGGTGCTCTCCGGGCCGGCCGTGGACCGGCTCTCCACCTGCGGGGCCCGTGAGGTCATCGTCACCGACACCCTGCCGATCCCCGCCGGCAAGCGCTTCGATCAGCTGACCGTGCTGCCGATCGCGCCGCTGCTGGCCCGGGCCATCAAGGCCGTCTTCGACGACGGCTCGGTGGCCTCGCTCTTCGACACCGTCGGCGTCGCCGGCGACTGAGCCCACCGGAGTCGCGCGGGCCGCAGAACCGGCATGATCCGCTACGGCCCACCGCTTCAGCCGCTGTGCTCCCGCCCTCGCCGGGCCCTCTCACCAGGGCCCGGCGAGGGCGTTTACTCATGGGTGGTACCGCCCAAGACGGCGAGTCGCGCTCAGGGCGCGGGGTAACCTTCAGATAACAATTTCATTGCAATCCAACCTCATGGTCGCGTAGCGTGACGTTGTCATCAATTTGTGTTCTCTTCGTTTCCTCTTCGTGCTCCGTGTGAACGGAATGTGCTCCCCGAACCAATGTGTGCAACCAGTTAGATTGATTGTCGTCACAGGCATTCAACCGGTGGGTTTTGAGGTCCTCATCCACCCTGATGCCAACGGAATATCGTGATCAGTTCGCGCTTTGGTTGCCATATGTACCGGAGGTTCCCGTGCGTCGTCTCTCCACCATCCCCCGTCTTGTCATCATCCTGTCCCTTCTGCCGCTCCTGCTCACCTCGATGATCGTCCTGACCCCCGCCGCTCCGGTCGCCACGGCTCAGGAGAACGCCGAGGCCGACTCCGATGCCGACGGACACGACCAGGGCGACGGCTCCGGCAACGTCGGGGACAACGGGGGCGCCGCCGCGGGCGCCGACCCCTCCGGTCAGTCGTCCCGGGAACCCGCCTACACGGCGGTTCCCCTGCCCACGGTGCAGATCGACGGCGTCGCCTGGGGGCAGCTCGTCGTCGGCGACGTGGTCTACGTCGTCGGCAGCTTCAACAACGCCCGCCCGGCCGGGGTCCGTGCCGGACAGCAAGAGGTCCCGCGCTCCAACATCCTGGCCTACGACCTCAACACCGGGAAGCTCATCGAGGACTTCGCCCCCACCCTCAACGGCGCGGGACGAAGCCTTGCCCTCTCCGAGGATGGCAAGACCCTCTATGTCGCCGGGGAGTTCGACAAGGTCAACAACGAGTGGCACAGCCGTCTGGCCGCCTTCGACATCTCCCACGGGCACGGCACCCTCATCTCCTCCTTCCAGCCCGTGTTCAGCACCACTGTCAAGGACATCGCGGTGGCCGGCGACACCCTCTACGTCGGGGGCTACTTCACCAAGGTGAACAACCAGCAGCGGACCCGCCTGGCCGCCCTCAAGGCCTCCACCGGTGAGCTCCTGGACTGGACCGCCTCCGCCGAGGGTCCCAACGCCCAGGTCTACGCGATCGAGGTCTCCCCGGACCACTCCAAGGTCGTCATCGGCGGCTCCTTCTCCACGGTCAACGGCTCGAGCAAGCCCGGATACGGGATGGCTCTCCTGAGCGCCTCCACCGGTGAGGTGCTGCCCATGCCGGTCAACGACACCGTGCGCACGGCCGGTGAGAAGGCCGCCATCTTCGACATCGCCGTCGACGAGGACGGTTTCTACGCCACCGCCTACTCCGCCGTCGGACGCCTCGACGAGGCCAACCTCGAAGGGAGTTTCAAGGCCGACTGGAACGGCAACCTCATCTGGCTCGAGCCCTGCCACGGGGACACCTACGGGATCGCCCCCACCAAGGACACCGTCTACACGGTGGGGCACGCCCACTCCTGCGAGACCATCTACGGGTTCCCCAACATGCCCGAGGTGCGCAAGGACGGTCAGCACCCCCTGTACGTGCGGGCCATGGCCTTCACTAACAGCCCCGACATCACCATCCGCCACCAGGGGGTGGTCGACGGGTACCAGGACTGGTCGACCTCGGGTCTCAAGAGTCCCACGATCATCGGCTGGTACCCGGACCTGGAGGCGGGGAAGTTCACGAAGACGTCCCAGGCCGCCTACAAGGTCGATGTCACCGACTCCTACGTCCTCATGGTGGGCGAGTTCATCGAGGCCGACGGCAAGGTCCAGCAGGGGATCGTGCGCTACCCCAGGCGCGCGGGCCAGCCCACGCTGCCCCCCGAGGGCAAGGCCGAGACCCTGGCCGCCAAGGCGGAGGTGACGACCTCGGGCTCAGTGAGGGTGGGGTTCAACGCCACCTGGGACCGCGACGACCCGACCCTGACCTACAGCCTCTACCGGGATGACGAGACCACGCCGGTGGCCACCGAGAAGATCAGCGACACCCGCTGGGCGCTCAAGAGCCACAGCCTGGAGGACACCACCTGCTCGGCCGGTGAGCACACCTATCGCCTCGTGGTCTCCGACCCTAGTGGCAACACCATCACCGCCCAGATCCCGAGCGTCTCGGTCCCCGAGAAGGCGAAGAAGGACAAGAAGGCGGATCCCGCCGCCAACGCGAACGACGCCGCCAAGAACGCGGGCCAGGGCGGCAACAATCAGGCCGCCAATGACGAGCAGGCCGACGACGAGGAGGACGGGAACTGAGTACTCGGGCCGCGGAGGCCCTGGCCGGCGACCTACCTGGCCCGGTGCGAGCATGAAGGGCGGGTCCGATGCTCAAGCATCGGACCCGCCCTTGACGGTCGTGCCGACAGTCGGCCTACCAGGAGCGTCCCGTCGACTGCGTGCGGCGGCCGGCCGAGGCCGCAGAGGCCGCCGAGCCGGAGACAGAGCGCTGGGCCGAGGCGGCCGACGATGCCGAGGCCATCTGCTGGCCGGGCTGGATCGACGGCGGAGGAGGCGGAGGCGGGGCGTCCGGCGGATCAGGACTGCGGTGGCGGCCGCCCGCTGACGCCGACACCGGCGTGAGATGGCGGGTCTGCTCGATGGAGGACTCCTCGGACAGCGGCGTCACAAGAGTCAGTCGCGGCTTGGACATCCGCCGACGTCGAGCGAGGGTCTGCCGGCGCGAGGGCGCCTGCTGACGCACCGACGTCGAAGGGGCGGTGGAGGAGTCGGTCTCGGAGGCCGAGTCCTGCTTGTGCGCCGCAACGCGTGAGGCATCATCGGCAATCGTGGGCTTGGGGGCCGAGGACGCCGACTGGAGCCGGCGCCGGCTCGTCGTCGGCAGGGAGGAGACGTCCTGCCAGCCGGTCGGCGATGCCGGTCGGTCCGCCGACGGCGAGGTGATGCGCCGCCGCGTGGGCACGCTCGGCGCGGAGGCCGACGTCGGCTCTGGGGCGCGCCGGCGGCCGGTGGCCGGCATGGCGGAGGCGGCGGAGCTGGTGGATGAGGGTGTCGTGGCCGGCGCCGGTGCCGATGCGGGCGCCGGAGGGTACTGGTAGGAGGGGCCTGCCGAGGGGGCGGAGGAGGCCGGGGATGCTGAGGACCCTGAGGACGCCGAGACGGTCTGCCCGGTGGGCAGGGCGGTGCTGCGCCGGGTGGGGCCGTCCGGTGCGCCCGGGAAGCGGTGGCTCCCGGTGGCCGGGACGGTCGTGTAGGGCTGCACTGCGATGGACGGGGAGGCCGGCACCGTCAGGTCGGCGGGGGTGGGCAGTGGCGGGGGCAGCGGTGCGTGCGTGTAGGAGGCGGTGGCCTCGGAGGCCGACTGGAATGAAGCGGTCCCGGCCGAGGTGGCCGGTGCGGGCTGGTCGGCCTGCTGCCGCTGCATGGCGGAGGTGATGCCGGAGGTGAAGCTGTGTGCGGGGTCCGGGGCGGAGTCCTGGGGAACCTGAGCGGAGGGCTGTACGGAGGATGTGGCCGCCGAGGCCGAGGACAGCGGCGCCGCGCTCATGGAGACGGGGGAGTGCGTCGATGACGTGGCGGGCACCGGGGACACCGAGGACGGCGTCGGCACCGGGGCGTGGGTCGGCTTCTGAGGGGAGAGCACTGGCTGGGCGGCCGAGTACTCCGAGTCGGAGATCGCGGGCATCGCGGTCGTCTGCTGCGGCGACTGCGGGGTCGAGAAGGTCGGAGCAGGGGCCGGGGCGGATGAGGCCGTCGGCTGGGAGGGCGGGGCCGG
>NZ_MSKL01000017.1:0-68918 GCF_001937665.1 Actinomyces oris
GGGGACGTCGAGTGTTCCCTTGGTGCTGTCGGGGTCGTTGCAGGTGTAGCCGACCTTGACGGTCTCACCGGCCTGCGGGGCGTAGTCGCCCTTGACACTCTTCGACACCGAGAACGTACCCGTGTCACGGACGTAGGAATTCGTGAAGGCCGCCGTCGCGACCGGCTCAGCCGGGTCCTTGACGGTGATGGTCTGGGCCTCGGGGGCCGTCAGGGTGTAGCCGTCGATCGCGGCTGTCTTGGTGTCCTCGGTGACGGTGCACTGCGTGCCCGTGGGGACCTTCGGTCCGGAGACCGCCTCGCCGTTGGCCTTGGCCTTCAGTGTGCTCTCGGTGCCGTCGGTGCAGGTGTAGGTGAAGGTGAACTCCTTGTCACCGGCCTGCGCACCCGTCACGGTCTTCGTCACCTGGAAGGTGCCGGGCGCCTTGGCGACGTCGGCCGTGTTGTTGAGGGTCACCTTGGTCGACACCCGGTCGCCGATCGTCAGAGTGTTGGTCTCCGTCCTTCCGACCGCGAAGACCGGCTTGCCCCAGGCATACCCCGAAGGAGCGGGAGAGGCCTGGCCGATGTCCTCGGACAGGGTGACGACGGTTCCCTTGGGGAAGGTGCCCTGGAAGGTGTTGGTCTTGCCGATACTGATGTTGAGGACGGCCGTGCCGGAAAGACCATCGGCGTTGAGCGTACCCGGGGCCTGCCAACCGGCGTATCCGCTGGCAGGGCCGGGCAGCACGTAATCGACCTTGACCGGCAGGGTCGTGTTTGCGACGTCGACGGCGTCCAGGGCCGCACCGCCCAGGGTCTTGGAGACCTCGAAGCCGCCGAAACCGGGGGCCATGTCCACGGTCACCTTGAACGAGTCGGCGTAGCTACGGGTGAACTCGCCATGAGCCTCGGAGTGGTTGAGCGAGGCGGCGTTGGTGTACTGCGCGCCGGCGATGGCCTTACCGTTCTGGGAAGTGAATGTCACCGGGTAGGAGATCCTGTAGTTGGAATCAGGAGCAAAAGGGCCCGTCACCTTGATCGTGGCGACCTGCCCCTGGATGTCCACATCCAGGTCGAAGTCTCCGTACTTCGTGCTCAGGTCCTTGCCCGCTGCGCTGGTCAGGGACACCCCGGAGATGCCGGGCTCGGCGGCGCTGTTGCGCAGTCCGAGGTACCACCTGTTCTTGTCACCATTGAAGGTCATGCCCGAGCCGAGCGTATCCGTGATGGTAATGGTCTCACGGGTCTGACCGTCCGAGGCGATCGGGCTGTCCCCCTTGGCCAGCTGCTCCTTGATGTAGTCCGAGCCGAAGTTGACCTCCCACGTCATAGTGGAGGAGGCCGACGTGATGACCGAGGAGACCTTGCTGAACTTGAGAGCCGTGTAGCTCCGTGCAGCGGGGCCCTTGATGCCGCCGGCGCCGGGCAGGCGGACGCTCACCTTCTGGCTGCCGTTGACGGTCATATCCACTGACTGGGCCGTCGTGGCCTGGGTGATGAGGAGCAGTGCCTGGCCCGAGCCCTTGAAATCCTTGAATCCCGCTGCCTTGAGCTCTTCAACCTTGTCGCCGAAGGTGCACTCCATGGTCCTTTCCGTCAACTTGCACGCACCCACCTCGGTGGACGTGCCGTTGTAGGGAAGGTTGAGGGGGACGGTTTTCGGGTTCTCCAGGTTCTTGAAATTAGCGCCGAGGTCGATGGAGAAGGAGTCCCCCGGGTTGACGGTGGTCTTGGTGGCATCCCACGTGTAGGACAGCTTGGCCACGTCCTGCGTCGTGAGGCCCTCTGATGGGAAGTCGTTGCCGCTGCGGTCCGACTTGACCAGAGCGAGACCAGACAGATTGATGTCGGTGTTGACGGCGGCTTGGGCCTGCAAGGGCACGATCATGCTCGCAAGCAGTGTCAGGAGGGCGAGCCAGGCGGCCGTCGACTGCCCCCTAGACGCGGTGCGTCTGCGATCGGCAGGAACCTGCATGTATACATCCTCTTCACTAGGGATCGGCGGTCTGGGGATGACCGTGAGTAACTGGTGAATAGTATCGTGATGAGGAAATTCAGAACAAGGGTTGTGGTGTGCTTGACGAGAGCTTTGGGGGTGTTATCAGAATGTCATAGAAATGTTGTGAAAAAGATATCTTTGGGGCTGCTAGAAAAGTGTTTCACCCTGTGTTTTCGTTGCGATTCGGGGATGCCTGCGTGTGGGGAGGGTGTTCGTGTTTGTTTAGTTCGGAGGGTGATTGCCTTACTTCGTGAATGAGTTTCGAGGCATAGGTCTGCTTGTGTTGAGAAATGTTGGTGTCGCTGTTTGGGCTTCTTGATAAATGGGGGAGTGGTTTCTTGGAGGCATTCAAGGGCAGTGGGGTAATTTCGTCTGACGTTGAAGCTGTGGTGCGATTCCTCGTCCATTTGCCTCACTCATGATGTGGCCTCTGAGCCTTGAGTTGCTCTCGTGCTCGCCGGCGAGTACGAGAACTCGCGGGAGGTCGCTCGCTGATTCGGTCGCCTAAAAACGCCCATCGCCCCCTGGCGCCTGCGAACGTAGTCTCGCGCCTCCTGATCTCATCAGCGTGGCCGCCGCAGGGTGGTGGTGTCCAAATCGGTGACAAAGGAGCTCCGGTGTCGCCAGGTCGGTAGAAGAAACGTTGGAATCGTGCGGTTTCTTCTTGTCGGTTCTGCCCCGTTCCAGGCCTTTGTCACCGATTTGGACACCGCCAGGTGTCTCGTTCGTGAGGGCAGAGGTCCGCTGGGCGCCTACACCGGCGCCGGGTCCACCTGCGCTCGATCCGCGCCAGCTCACCTCACCGGAAGTGAGCAGAGGTCACATACGCGAATCGAGTATCACCAGGGGAGCTGAAGGAAGCGTCTGTAGGCTGCGCCCGGCCCGGACCTGGGTCAGACCTGGTCCCAAGCCCGGCTGCTGCGGGCCGGCCGCAGTCAGCTCGGACTCAGTGCAGGAAGGGAAGCCGGCAGCCTCATGACCATCGACATGATCGTCGCACTCATTGGCGCCTCGATTATCGCCTACGCGATCGCCAACAGGTTCAGGCTCATCGCCCCAGTACTTCTCATCGCCGCGGGTGTGGGCGTCGCCCTGCTCCCGGTTGGGAAGGAGATGTACCTGCCCAGCACGGTGGTGCTCACGATGTTCCTGCCGATCCTCCTGTACTGGGAGTCGCTGTCAGTGTCCCTCAACCGCATGCGGAGAAGTCTGCGCGGCATCATCCTCAGCGCCACGGTCCTTGTCGCCATCACGGCTGCCCTCATCACCCTCATCGGCGTCTTCACTGGGCTGAGCGTAGGAGCCGCTCTCCTCATCGGGGCCTGCCTCGGCCCCACTGATGCCACCGCCGTCTCCAGCCTGGGACGCGGCATCAACCCCAATAGCCGCACCATTCTTCAGGCCGAGTCGCTTCTCAACGACGGCACGGCCCTGGTCATCTTCGCCATCGCCCTTCAGGCCGCGCAGGACTCCTCCGGTGTCACCGCGGGGCTCGTCGCACAGCAACTCCTCCTTTCTTTCGGGGGAGGAACTGGTGTAGGAGTCCTCGTCGGTGCAGTAGTCACGAAGATCGGCATCCGGGTCCGCACCATCACCGACGACCCCATGCTCGCGACGATCACCGCCCTGGCCACCCCGTTCGTCACCTTCTTCCTCGCTGAAGAGGTTGGCGGCTCAGGCGTGCTCGCCGTCGTCACCTGCGGAATCGTCGTCTCCCGCTTCGCTGCCCCGCACCTGTCCCTGGGCTCACGAGTCCTCGGCATCCCGTTCTGGACGATCCTCACCCACATCCTCAACACCATTCTTTTCGTCATGGTGGGGGTGGAGCTCCCCGGTATCGTCGCTGAGCTACCCCGCGCTGATCTCATGCGCGGCCTCATCCTCATCCCCATCATCTACATCGCTATGGTGGCTGGGAGGTTCGGCGGGCAGCACCTCATGATCTACTCCATCCGTGCCCTTGACCGCCGTCCGGAGCAGCGCCTGCGACGCACCAATCTCCGTGGCCGCATCGTCTCCACGGTTGCCGGCTTCCGAGGCGCGATCTCACTGGCGATGGCACTGTCCATCCCGGTCTCCTTCGACGGCACCGCCTACACCGAACGCAACCTCATCATCCTCGTCGTTGCCGGTGTGACTCTCCTGTCCCTCCTCATCCAGGGGGTCGCCCTGCCCTACGTGGTCCGCTGGGCTAACGCCAAGCCCTCGGCCGGGGCGCAGACCGCTGAGTCAGTCGAGTCGCAGGAGACCGAGGCCCTCGCCGACATCCTCGCCGACACCATCAGTCAGCTCGATGCCATCGCAGAGCGCGCGGGCGTCGACGACGCCGCAGCCATCGAGGCGGTGCGCGCCGATTACCGACGTCGCCACGAGTCCGTGCTCAATTCGGCCACAGAGGGTGAGGCGCGCGTCTACTGCGGCTCGGAGAGCACGCTGCGGCTCGCCGTTATCGAGCATCTGCGCGAGCGCATACACGGCCTGCGCTTCGCCAGCCGTATCGACGACTCCACCGCCTTCAACGTCAACCGGCGCCTCGACGTTGAGACCCTCCACATCAACGGCCCCCTCGACGTCGAGTGAGTCGTGGGTGAAGACGGAGGACGGCAGCGAGGAGGTGGGGTGCCGGCGCACCCCACCTCCTCATTCACCGGCTAGTCCATGGAGTGGACCTGCAGGTAGTCGACGTCGAACTGCGCTTCCTTGAAGTTCCTGGCGTCCAGCTTCCCCCAGTAGTGGCTCCCCGTCTGTGTAATGAGGAGAAGGTGGTAGGGGGTGTTGGCGCCGAAGCAGCGATCGAAGGCCTGCTGGTTGCTGGATCGCAGTACCTCATGGAATCGCTGGTTGTCGAAGAAGAACGTGATGCGTTCCGGAGTCTTCTCCATCCGGTAGGTGTGCCAGGCGCTCAAGTTCGGCTTGTTGCTGATGCCCTTGCCGCTCTTGTTCTTCCCGGACTGGTCGAAGTGGACCGTCGACTCAGCGACTCCTTTGGCCCGGCCGCCCCCGTAGGTCTCGACGATATCGATCTCTCCGCCATTCGCGGCCCCGTCCGGCCTCAGCCAGATTCCGGCCCACAGGCCGAGGTTGCTCTGAGGGAAGCGCGCTCGTACTTCGACGGCGCCATAGACGAAGGAGAAGAGCCCTTCGGTGGTCAGTGATGCCTCGTTGACGTGACGAACGGTTCCGCCCTTGTCGTACCTGTTCTGCCAGCCGGTCTTGGGAGTTGAGCGCTTGCGCCAGAACAGGTGGCCCGCTCCGCCACTCACGCTGTGGGTGTCATGCGTGATGACGCCCCAGTCGTAGTCCGTGTACGTGTCGCCCTTAGGTTCCTTCTCCCGCCACCGTGCGGTGCTGAAATCTGAGCCATCCGTGAACTGCTCATCGAAGATCAGAGTGCTGAAGGAACGTGATGGAGTGCTTGCGAACGCTGTGGTGGGTGCGAGTAGACCTGCGGCTGTGGCTCCGGCGCCCAGTCCGAGGGTGGTGATCAGTGAACGTCGTGTCAAAGGGTTCATTGTTCTCCTCCTACAAGATACACGAGTGGTATTTACGGTTGGAATCTGATTTATTCTTGGCGTCGCCCCCTTGTGTTGCCAGCACGTGCGCATCTTGTGAGCGCTCGCCTGGAGTCGTCGTATCGTCACGCAGAAGGTGCTCTGCGATTGTTGTTATCCTACAAGTCAATTAATCGCTCGTCCCATGAACGGGATACTTGTTGTGGGCAGTCTGAGAACGGCCTTATTGGTGCGGAAACACGCAGTGAGGGGTGGGACGCGCCGGTGCCCCACCCCTCAGTCAGTGCTCAGAGCCGGGTCGAGCCGGCTCATCGCGTGTTCAGTTCTTCGTGCGACGAGCCCGCAGAAGGAGGTACCCGCCGACAACCGCGACACCCGCAAGGCCCAGGACAAGCAGCGCGTTGGCCCCCGTCCGAGACAGGCTGCGCCCGGTCTTCGCCGCGTGCGTCGGCGAAGCGCTCGGCGCACTGGCGCCACCGGTCGGCTGCGCCATGGTGCCGTCAGTCGGCCGATCAATCTCATCGGGCTCCATGCCCGGCTTCGACGTCGCCGCCGCGTTCCGGCTCGGTGCCGGGCTCGCACTCGACGTCGGCCGCCCCGACTGCGTCGGCACCGCGGTCGCCCTCGGGGTCACCACTGACGGCGCCCGACCCGTCGCGCCCGGCGCGGGAGCCGAGCTCGGCTGTGGAGCCGGATTCTCCGACGGCGCAGCACTGGGCTGCGTGCTCGGCGCTTGCGTGGGCTCAGCAGAAGGCTCCGCCGTCGGGGTCTGCGTCGGCTCGGTCGCCGGAGCGGATGACGTCTCCGGTGCAGGCGCAGCGCTCGGTTCAGGCGCAGAGGACGGCTCAGGGGCCGGCGTGGGCTCAGCGCTCGGGGCAGTCGTGGGCTCCGGCGCCGGGGCGCTGCTCGGCTCAGGTGCGGCGCTCGGCTCGGGCGCAGAGGACGGCGTAGGGGGCGGTGTGGGCTCAGCACTCGGCGCGGCCGACGGCGTCGGCGACGGGGCCGGGCTCGGCTCCGGCTGCTTCTGGCCGCACTGCTCGCCGAGCCAGTTCATTGTGAAGCTGCGGTACCAGATGCCTCCGTAGCTCGCTCCCTCACTGGCGTCCTCACTGAGCAGGCCGATGCTGCCGTCGGACTGCACCGCGATCGTCGTGTAGCCGACGAAGGGCTCGTGGAAGACCTTGCTGGTCGTCCAGGAGGCGCCGTCGTCGCAGGACATTGAGATGGTGCCGCGGTCACGCGACCACGGTCGCGGGTTCGGCGAGTGGCTCAGCAGCAGCACCTTGGCGCGCGGGTCGTCGGGGGCGGCGTTCGGGAAGGCCCGGATGATCTGGGCGTTGTCCACCGAGTCGGGCAGGTTCTCATCGGACACCGGCTCGCTCCAGGTCTGCCCGCCGTCGGTGGACCGGGCCACCTTGCGGAAGCCGGAGCCGTCCGAGGCGCGCGAGTTGAGCATGAGGGAGCCGTCGGAGAGCTCAACGACCTTGTTCTCATCCATGCCGGTCCCGGTCGGCTGACCGGCCTGCCAGGTCTTCCCGTGGTCGTCGGAGTAGACCGAGACCGCCTGCACCGCGCCGCCGGCGGTCCTGATCGTGTACTGCTGCACCAGGCGCCCGGCGTGAGGGCCGTGCTGAATCTGGATGCCCTGGCCCGAGGCCGCGAAACGCGCGGTCCAGGGGTTGTCCTTCGTGATGTCCGCGGTGATCGTGCGGTGCGTCCAGGTCCAGCCGTTGTCCGTGGAGGTCGACACCTCCGCCTGGATGATGCCCCGGTTCTCAGGGTCGGTGCCGGCGCGCGAGCCGCCCCAGCCCTGGTCGTAGGACTTGACGTGGAAGTTGAAGATCGTGCCCGTCTGGTGGTCGACGACATAGCTCGGGTCGGAGTATCCGACCTTCTTGCCGGTCTCCGTGCCCTGGTGGATGTAGGTGGGCGCCGACCAGGTCTTGCCGCCGTCGGTGGAGCGGCGCTGGACGATGTGGTTCGGGTTGGGGGCGTCGCTGCCGCCGTTGCCGTTGTCCTTCGGCCGCTCGTCGTAGGAGACGAGCAGGTCCCCGTTGGGGGCGGTGGTGATCGCTGGGATGCGGTAGTTGTCGGTGGCCGTGTTGGCGGCCAGGTGCTGGGCCTGGCTCATCGAGGCCGGAAGGTCCGTGCTCGCGTCGGGCGCCGGGGCGGGCTCGGCCTGCGGGTGGTTGCCGACGACGCTGATCGGGTTGCCGGTGGCGGTGAGCGTCTGGAGGGCGGTGCCGTCGGTGCCGGTCGCCGTCAGGGTGATCGACGGCGTCCACCGGCCGGCGTCGACGTCGGCCTGCGTGATCGTGTGGGTGAGCGGCTTGCAGTTGTAGACCGCACCGTTGCCCGGCTTGAGGTTGCCCCAGTGGCACTGGCGGGCCAGGTCGTCGAAGGAGGAGCCGGTGGCGGCGACGTTGATCGTCTTGTCCGACACCGAGCGGATGCGCACCGTGTAGCTGACGGTGTCGCCCAGCTTGTAGGTCTCCTGGTTCGACGACGGCGTGAAGGACTCGACCCGCAGCGAGGTGGGCTTGACCGGGCTCGTCGCACCGCTGATCGTCTCCGGGGTGCTGAGGGCCGGGCCGGCGTACTCCACGGCCTTGACCTCGTAGGCGATCTGCGGAGTGAAGCCGCCGGCCTTGAGGTCCTCGGCGGTCACCGTGTGCGTGGCCAGACCGGAGCAGTCGGTCTTGGTCGTCCCGGCGGGGACATTGCGCCAGCGGCACTTGGAGACGTTCCCGGACAGGTTCGTCGAGGCCGGGGCGTAGGAGTGGGCCTCGCCGCTGGTGTTGGTGAGGGTGATGTTGAAGGTCATGACGTCGCCGACGGAGTAGAGCCCGTCGGCGGGGGCATTCACCTGCGTGATGGTGACGTCCGCCAGGCCGTCAGTCGTGGGGGTGGCGTGCACCGGGGGCGCCGCGGCGATCAGACCGGTGGCGGCCAACGGCAGGGAACCCAGGAGGGCGGGCAGGCGCCTCCGGGAGAAGGGACTGTGGGATGTCATAGATGTTCCGTTCTAAAAGGCAAGGCAGCCTTGCCTGCGTCAGGAAAAATGTTGACGACAGATGTCAGATGACTTGCGATAAGGTAACGGAAGATCTCAGTTCTGCAAAGTCGGGCGAGTTGCAGGATGCCTGTCGCTCGCTCTGTGGTATTTAGGGCGCCCCGATGTGGTGTGTCGAGCGGCGGTGGGTCAGGGTTAAGCGGGGCGGTGCCGTGCCGGCGGCGTCGTACGCCTGGGCGGAGTCCCGCTGCGGCCTCCAGTGCGGGGCGGGGGCTGGGTGAGCGACTGGCCCCCGCGCTCACGCCTGTGAGAGGCCTCTGCCGTTGTGCGGTGGGTCGTTTCCCTGGTCAGCGGCACCATCCGCACGGTTGCCGCAGGCGACTTTCGCCCCCGGATCATCCACGGACGGGAGCAGAGCGCCCGTGCTCGCAGCAGTTGGCGCGGCTCCCGGCGCCTACCGCCAGGGAGCCACTGGCAAGGCAATGGACGGCTCGGGGCGTGCTGCTTGGCTTGGAGCTGTCTACCATTTTGTGTACACCGCCCCTCGGGTCAGGGAGATTCTGTGTCGCGTAGGGGGTCGGAGTCTTCAGGGTAGAATGTCAATTCCTGCTTCGGTCCTGAGGCGACCTGCGGTATGCGATCGCCGACGAGTTCGAATAAGGAAGTGAGCATGCGGATGTTCTGACGCAAGTCGGCAGTATTCTTGCCGTCTCGGACCGCATATGAGACCCTCATTGTCAGGACATGTCCGTCGGGGTAGCCCCAAGCGAGCAGTGGTCCCGAAGCGTTGTTCTCGTAAGTGAATCCCTGACCTTCCACATTGCTGGAAGAAATCCTCTCCACTTCCTTGTTCTGCATGGCTCGGTCGAACGGGACGGTGGCTACGCCTTCGCCGAAGTCCTCTACGGTGCGCCCCTGGTAGTGGATTTCAATCTTAGAGAAGGCGGTATCGTCGGGGAAGTATATTCTGCAGTGAAGAGTGGGGAGAGTCGTCTCTTTGTTGTGGGGCTGGTCAGCGGGGGCCGGGGTGTGCTCGTAGGCGAATTTCGTGAGTTGGGAGGCGGTTACTTCTTCAATTCGCTGCGCATCCACAAGGTCGCATACGTCAACGTCACTTTTTGCGGCACTAGTGATGGATGCTGGTGCGCTGGTTTTGCTGGTTGCGCCGCATCCGCTGAGAGTGAGTGAGAGGCCAACTGCGAGTGATGCGACAATTAAGGGAAGCGTTTTTCCGGCAGTTGTATTTGACTTCACTTCCGTTTCCCCCTCAGTTGTGCCGCGATGGCAGGAGTCGGTGCGAATTTCTTGAAACTCGTTGTTTAATGTATCTGAACTTGGATCTCTTGGGTGTGGAGGTATATTCGGGTCGTGATCAGGGTGGACGCGCAGTGCTGCCCGCCGAGCACTTCAGGCGCCTTTTGGGTGGCCGGTCTGAGATATCAGGGAGCCTCGGCCAGGAAGTCGCGCAGGATGGTGTCCATCTGCTCGGCCTCAATGAGGAAGCCGTCATGCCCGTGCAGGGATCTGATCGTCTCGCGCCTCGCGCCGGGGATGCCCTCGGCCAGCTCCTCGGCCTGGGCGGGCAGGAAGAGCCGGTCGGAGTCCACATCCACGACGAGCGTGCGCGCCTGCACGGTCGCCAGCGCCGCCTCGATGCCGCCGCGTCCCGTGCCGACGTCGTGCACCATCATCGAGTGGGTGACGATGAGGTAGGTGTTGGCGTCGAATCGCGCCAGCAGCTTGCCGGCGTGATAGTCCAGGTAGGACTCCACCTGGTAGCGCCCGCCCACCGCCGGGTCTTCCTCGCCCTGGTGACGCCGCCCGAAACGCTCATCCAGCTCGGCGGCACTGCGGTAGGTCGTGTGTGCCAGAGCCCGCGCCAGGCCGAGCCCCCGCACCGGCCCCACCGAGTGGGAGTAGTAGTCGCCGTCGAAGAAGAAGGGGTCGGCCACGATCGCCAGCTCCTGCAGGTGACACCAGGCCAGCTGGTCGGCGGTCGTCGAGGCGCCCGTGGCCACCAGCGCCAGGTTGCGCACCCGCTGCGGGTGGGTGACCCCCCACTCGATCGCCCGGTGCCCGCCCAGCGACGCCCCGATGACCAGGTGGAAGACCTCGATCCCCAGGGCGTCGGCCAGGCGCGACTCGGCCTCGACGGCGTCGCGCGTGGTCAGCCACGGGAAGCGCGACCCCCAGGGGCGCCCGTCCGGCGCCGTCGACGACGGGCCCGTCGAGCCCTGGCAGCCGCCCAGGATGTTGGCCGCCACCACGAAGTAGCGCTCGGTGTCGATGGCCCGCCCGGGCCCGACCAGGTCCGACCACCAGCCCGGCGTCGGGTGCCCGGGCCCCGCCTCACCGGTGACGTGGGAGTCGCCGGTCAGCGCATGCAGTACGAGGACCGCGTTGTCGCGCTGCGGACTCAGCTCCCCCCAGGTCTCGAAGGCCAGGACCGTGTTCGGCAGGACCTCCCCGGACTCCAGCGGCAGGTCCCCGATCTCCAGGAACCGACGGCGCCCCGGCTCGTCGCCGGGCCTCCAGGCGCCCGTGGGGGAGCCGGCCTTGCGGTCCACCAGCTTGGAGGAGGCCGTCCCCACGCCGAAGGCGGCCGGCTCAGTCTCGGTACTGCCGCTGGAGACGGGGTAGGAGGAGGACGTGGTCGCACTCATGGCATGCCGCCTCAGGCCCCGGCCGCCGCGCTCGCGTCGCCCGCCCCGACGGCCCGAGCCGCGGCCAGGCCTCGCTCGAGGTCGGCCAGGATGTCGTCGATGTGCTCGATCCCCACGCTCAGGCGCACGGTCCCGGCGCTGATCCCGGCCGCGGCCAAGCCGGCGTCGTCGAGCTGGGAGTGCGTCGTGGTGGCCGGGTGGATCGCCAGCGAGCGCACGTCCCCGATGTTGGCCAAGTTGGAGAACAGACTCAGGGCATCGATAAAGGCCGCCCCCGCCTCACGCCCGCCGGCCAGGTCGAAGGTGACGATCGAGCCCGCCCCGCGTGGGCAGTACTTGCGGTGCAGCTCGTAGTAAGGGCTTGAGGTGAGCCCTGAGTAACGCACCGAGGCGACGTCGTCGCGCCCCTCGAGCCACGTGGCCACCGCCAGGGCGTTGTCCACGTGCCGCTCCATGCGCAGCGAGAGCGTCTCGATGCCCTGGGCGATGAGGAAGGCCGAGTGCGGCGCCAGCGCGAAGCCGAGGTCGCGCTGGCCCTCGGCGCGCGCCTTGAGGATGAAGGCCAGGTTCGCGCCCAGCGGGCTGCCCACCCCCAGGTCCCGGGCGTAGACCAGGCCGTGGTAGGACTCGTCGGGTGTGTTGAAGCCCGGGAAGCGCTCGGGCTGGGCTGCGAAGTCGAAGCTGCCCGAGTCCACGATCACGCCCGCCACGGATGAGCCGTGCCCGCCCAGGAACTTCGTCGCCGAGGCCACCACGATGTCGGCGCCCCACTCGAAGGGGCGGGTCAGGAACGGCGAGGCCACCGTGTTGTCCACGACCAGCGGGATGCCCAGCTCGTGCGCGGCCGCCGAGATCGCCTCGATGTCGAGGATGTCGCCGCGCGGGTTGGGGATCGTCTCCCCGAAGAAGGCGATGGTGCGCTCGTCGGCCAGCGCCGCCCAGGCGGCCGGGTCGCTCGGGTCGTCCACGAAGCGTGCCTCGATGCCCAGCCGCGGCAGGGTGTGGGTGAGCAGGTTCGTGGTGCCGCCGTACAGGGAGGGGGAGGCCACGATGTTGTCGCCTGCCCCGCCCAGCGTCACGAGGGCGAGGGTCGTGGCCGCCTGCCCCGACGACGTCAGCAGCGCCCCGACGCCGCCCTCCAGCGCCGCGATCCGCTGCTCGACGATGTCATTGGTGGGGTTGGTCAGGCGCGTGTAGATCGGGCCCAGGTCGCTCAGGGCGAAGCGGGCGGCCGCCTGCTCGGCCGACTCGAAGACGTAGGAGGAGGTCTGGTAGATCGGGATGGCCCGAGCGTGGGCGGGTTCGGACATCGGGTCGTGCCCGGCCTGGACCTGCTTGGTCTCGAAGCGCCACCCAGCCGGACTGGTGGGGGAGGGGATCGGATCGGCGCTCTGGGGGGCGGCCTGATCGGGGGTGGTGGGGTGCTGGTCGGTCATGAGGACTCCTTGGTGGTTCCCGGTGACCGGCGGCGATATCAGTGCCACGAGCGGTGCCTGCGTCGCGCCTGCGGTTGCGGCGCGGGTGTGGACGGCTGCCTGGAGCCGGCTGCGCCCGGCGTCGGAGCCGGCCCGGCAGCTGGAGGGAGCGAGGCGTCGTGTCGCTGAGTCGTCCGCCGTCACCGTCTTTCTGCAACTTCTGCGATGGTGCGGGTGAGGCGGGGACGCGCACGTGGGCCGACGGCGGCGTGCGCGTCAGCTGCGCATTCGCCCCGTAGTGGGGGTGTCCGGCCGAAGGGCCTCAGGACGACGGAACATGCTCCGACTTTAGCGGTTTCCTCCGCGGGTGGTCCAAACGCGTGTCCGCGATGTGGCTGCACAGAGGGCTCGACGCGGGTGCGGCTCCGGTCCGGCGTCCCGTTGCCGAGGGGCTGTGCCGCGGTGCTCGAGGGCCTTTCGCAAACGACGAGCCGGCCGTTTAAACCCTTATTGACCTGCACAAACGGTCATTTGTGCCGGATGTCATATCGGTCACAGCCCTATGACGGCGGCCCGGAGTCCTGTTAACGCAAGCGCAATCCGCTAACTACAGGGATGTAAGTTACGATTGTGAATAGTGTGAATTTTGTTTTCAGATGAGACCAAAGCGACTAGTGTGGTTTTGTCGCATCCGGGCTGACGCTGTCTGCCGTCTTCGTCCCCTCATCCACTCCGCGCCCCCGTGATCTCGCGGAACGGATTCCGGCGGTGGGCCGGCGCCAGTCCCCGGGTGAGGCGTCATCCTCACGTTCAGCCCCATTACGACGGAGAACCCCTGTGATCCCGATCCCCCCAAGACGACACGGACACGGTGTCGTCGCCACCGCAGTCGTGGCCCTGGCATGCACCCTGGCACCGTCGGTGCTGGCCGACCCCGTGGACCAGAGCGACATTGATCGCTCCAAGGCCTCCGAGCGCTCGACCTCCACCTCCATCGCCTCCCTGGAGGCCCAGCTCGCCCAGGAGAGCAGCAACCTGGAAGACGCTCAGATCAAGGCTCAGGTCGCCAACGAGGACTACCTGGCCGCCGTCGATGAGTTCAACACGGCCACCAAGGACGCGCAGACCGCCCAGGCCAACGCCGACGCCGCCGCCTCCAGCACCGCATCCGCCCGTGCCGACCTCGGCTCGATCGTCGTCCAGACCTACCAGGAGAGCGGCAACCCGCTCGACCCGCTCACCCCCTACCTCACCAGCGAGTCGCTGGCGGACCTGGCTGACGCCGACGTCGCCCTGACCCGTGCCGGCGAGAAGAACAACGCCAAGGTCCAGAACGTCGAGGCCCTCGAGACGGTGGCCACGAGCATGCAGGCCATCGCCGATCAGAAGGTCAAGGCCAAGGAGGACGCCAAGACCTCCGCCGCGACCGCCAAGTCCGACGCAGAGACCGCTGCCGGCGACGCCCAGAACGCCGTCGCCACCACCCGGACCAACCGCCAGAACCTCATCACCCAGCTGGCTGCGCAGCGCAACACCACCGTCGAGCTGGAGACGAAGTACCAGAACCAGGTTGAGGCCGAGCGCAAGGCCCGCGAGGAGGCCGCCGCCCAGGCGGCCGCCAAGGCGGCCTCGGAGAAGGCCTCCGCCGAGCGCGCTCAGAAGCAGGCCGAGCAGGCCACCGCCCAGCCCCAGGAATCGACCCCCGCGCCGCAGGAGCAGTCGAGCCAGCCCAGCCCGGGACACCGGGCCTCAGCCCAGGAACCCGCCACCACCTCTCAGCCGGAACCCGAAGCGGTCGATGAGGAGGAGGCAGCTCCCGCACCGTCCCCCGAGCCCGCACCGTCCTCGGAGCCCGCACCGGCCCCCGAACCCGCACCATCGCGCTCCGGCAACGCCGCCTCCACCGCCATCAGCGCGGCCATGGGCTACATCGGCACCCCCTACGTGTGGGCCGGGGAGTCGGCGTCGGGCCTGGACTGCTCCGGGCTGACGATGGTCTCCTACGCGGCTGCCGGCGTGTACCTCACGCACTCCTCGCGCGTGCAGTACGGGGAGGGGGACCAGGTCCCGCTCGACGCCGCCCAGCCCGGGGACCTGGTCTTCTGGTCCTCCGACGGCAGTCAGTCCGGCATCTACCACGTCGCCATCTACCTGGGTGACGACACGATGATCGAGGCGCCGACCTTCGGCATGACCGTGCGCGTCACCTCCATGCGCTACTCCGGCGTCATGCCCTACGCGGTGCGCCTCTAAGGTGGGGCGGGCGGTTCGTCAGTCGCGAGCTGTGGGGCCGGTGCCGGAGCATGTATGTCGCCCCGCCCGCCCGGCTAGCGTCAGTGACCCTCGCGGGCGACGCGGTCGGTCTCGCGCTGGAAGGACTGGCGGATCTCCTCCTCGGCCTCCTCGCGGCCCACCCAGTGGGCGCCCTCGACGGACTTGCCGGGCTCGAGGTCCTTGTAGACCTCGAAGAAGTGCTGGATCTCCAGGCGGTGGAACTCCGAGACGTCCTCAATGTCGGTACGCCAGGAGGCGCGCTGGTCGGCGCTGGGCACGCACAGGACCTTGTCGTCGCCGCCCTTCTCGTCGCGCATGCGGAACATGCCCAGTGCGCGGCAGCGGATGACGCAGCCGGGGAAGGTCGGCTCCTCCAGCAGGACCAGTGCGTCCAGGGGATCGCCGTCCTCGCCGAGGGTCCCGTCGATGTAGCCGTAGTCGTCGGGGTAGCGCGTCGAGGTGAAGAGCATGCGGTCCAGGCGGATCCGGCCGGTCTCGTGATCGATCTCGTACTTGTTGCGGTTGCCCTTGGGAATCTCAATCGTGACGTCGAACTCCACGGGGAGCCTCCTTCGCTCGTGTCTTCAGCTCGATGGGCGCTGGAACGGTGCCTGGTGGTCGGCGTCGATCCGGCGGGGCGGGTATTGATGGCACTAGTGTGGCGTACGACAGCGCCTGAGGTCGGTAAACGCGTACTCTGCACGTCGGCGCACCGGAGGGCAGTAACCTTCTGGGCGCCCCACCCACCTGATATACAGGCCATCCCAGCCTGTCCACAACCCAGTCCGGAGGACGTATGCGCAAGGTCCAGACCGCTGCCCTGACAGCGGCGAGCCTGCTGGTTTTCGGCGGCTACTACAGCCTGGGCGATGCTCTCGACCTGGTGCCCGGCCCGGTGACGGTCGCCTACGCCGACGTCGCCCCCCATCCCTTCCCGACGCCGATCGGTCCCAGCGCCAAGACCACCGCCCCCTCCGGCCTGGATCAGGGCGCTCCCGTGCCCTCCAAGGCGAGCCTGAACGGCTACATCCAGGGCGTGGTCTCCGACGCCGCCCTGAACGGTGCGAACGTGACGGCCTCCGTCATCGATGTCGCCACCGGCGAGGAGCTGCTGGACCGCTCGGCGTCCACCGGGGTGACGCCGGCCTCCACCAACAAGGTGCTCACCGCCTGGGCCGCCCTGTCCTCCATGGGACCGGGCCACACGCTCCAGACCAAGACGGTCCTGGAGGGACAGACCCTCACCCTCGTGGGCGGCGGTGACGTGCTGCTGGCCGAGAACGAGGGCAACCCGAACGCCACGGCCGGCCGTGCGGGCCTGGGCGACCTCGCCCGCGCCACCGCCGAGAAGCTCAAGTCCCAGGGGACGACGTCGGTCTCCCTGCGCCTGGACGACACCCTGTTCACCGGCGCCCAATGGAACGAGAAGTGGGAAGACGGCAACCAGCAGTTCGTGGCCAAGATCCAGCCGATCATGGTGGATGTCTCGGCCACCCAGAACCAGGGCTACCCGGATGACCCGGCCATGGAAGCCGCCCAGGCCTTCGCCAAGCACCTGAGCGAGGCCGGCATCACGATCGACGGCGAGACGACGCGCGCCGCAGCCCCCGGAGGGGCCCGGGAGCTGGCCTCGGTCTCCTCCGCCCCGCTGGCCGACGTCCTCGCCGTGTCGCTGAAGACCTCCGACAACACGATGACCGAGGTCGAGGGTCGGCTCGTGGCCGTGCAGGCCAAGGAGACCCCCGACTTCGCCGGAGCCTCCAAGGCCGTGCTCGCCCAGCTGCGCAAGGACGGCTTCGACACCTCAGGGGTGACGCTCCTGGACTCCTCCGGGCTGGCCAAGGGCAACAAGGTCCCCGCCAGGCTCCTGACCCAGATCCTCGCCAAGGCCGCAGGCGGTGAGGGCGGCCCCGCTGGACGCACCCTCGTCGCCGATCTGCCCGTCGCCGCCCTGGACGGGACTCTGAAAGACCGTCTGCACGACACCACCGCGGCCGGGACGGTGCGCGCCAAGACCGGCTCACTGGAGCAGATCTCCTCCCTGGCCGGGGTCGTCACCACCGCTGACGGGCGCCAGCTGGCCTTCGCGGTCCTGGCCAACGGATTCCCCGCCAGCGGCGGATTGGCGGCCGTAGCCGCGATCGACAACCACTTCGTGGCGCCCCTGGCCTCCTGCGGCTGCTCCTGAGGGACGCGGCGGCGTGTCCGGAGGATCGGCGAAAGGCGTGGGCTCGATCAGCCCGGTGACCTTAGTGAGAAAGGCGTAACGGTGACGACCCAGGGCACAGCAGCGGGACTCGTCGACTGGCGGACGGTGGAGCGCCTGACCGCGCTCATCCCGGCGGGCCCCAGCGCCTCGCGCTCAGCTCGCGCCAGCTCGGTGGCGGTCCTGCGCCGCTCCGCCCAGGAGGCGCCGGCCTGGGTCGCCAGGATCACCGGCCTGAACCGGGCGGCCCAGCAGGTCGCCGAGACCACCCGCGTGAGCGTCGTCGACCGGGCCGGCCTCGTGCGGGCCTCCACCCGGGCGCTGCGCGGCCTCATGGAGCAGGTGCCCGCCCCGAAGGCCTCGGAGGCGATCCAGCTCGTCGGGGCCGCCGAGGTCGCCGGAGCGATGAGCCTGCTCGCCACCCGCCTCCTGGGGCAGGTGGTGCCCGCGGCCCCGAGCAGCCCCCACGGCCATGGGACCGGCTCCGCCCGCCCCATCGGCGAGGGTGGCGACGCCGCGACGCCCGCCTCCGCACCGGCCGGTGACGTGACAATGGGCGGAGACGGGGAGGCGACGGCGCCGCACCTCCTGCTCGTGGCCCCCAACGTGCTGGCCATGCGCCGCCAGATGGACCTCGACATGCTCGACCTGCCCGCCTGGGTCTGCCTGCATGAGATGACGCACGCCGTCCAGCTGGCCGCCGCGCCCTGGCTCGGCCCCTACCTGTCCGACTCCATGCGCATGGTGATCGGCGCCGTCGTCGAGACCGCATACGGCAGTGCCGGCGGAGCTGGCGGAGCGAGCCCACAGGGGCGCGGGAGGCGGCCGCGGCGGGGCCGGGCGGTGCGCCTTGCGGCGCGCGCCGGTCGAGGACGGGTGCTCGAGGGGCTGATGAACGTCACGGATCGCTCCGAGGTCGCCTCCCTGGCGGCCGCGCTGACCTTCCTGGAGGGGCACGCCGAGGTCGTCCTGGATGACGTGCATCCCAACCGGATGCCCTCGGTCCACCGGCTTCGGGCCGTGCTCTCGCGCAGCCGAGCGGCTGACGGCGGCATCGGCCCCGGGCCCGGCCTGGGGTCGCTCCTGCTGCACCGGCTCATGGGGCTGGAGGCCAAGGAGGCCCAGTACGCCGACGGCGCCGCCTTCGTGCGCAGCGTCGTGACCCGCATCGGGCACGAGGGGCTCAATGCCGTGTGGGCCTCCCCCGAGCTGCTGCCCACTCCGGCTGAGCTCGCCCGCCCCGACGTGTGGGTGCGCCGCGTCAGCTGAAGTGCCAGGTCCGGGCCCGTTGTGGCAGGCTTATGGCGTCGACGCGGACCGGTGGCCTCCCCGGCCCCGGTGGCCCCGCGCAGCCATGACGACACATGAGGAAGGTAGGGCGTATGGACGCCACGGACATGGGATCGGACCTTCAGCAGGTTCTCATCACCGAGGAGCAGATCGGGCAGCGCCTCGATGAGATGGCCGCGCAGATCGACGCGGACTACGCCGGCCGCGACCCGCTGCTCGTGGGTGTGCTCAAGGGTGCCGTCTACGTCATGGCGGACCTGTCGCGCAGGCTGCACATGAGCGCGCCGATGGACTGGATGGCGGTGTCCTCCTACGGCTCGGGCACCAAGTCCTCCGGCGTGGTGCGCATCCTGAAAGACCTGGACACCGACGTCACCGACCGTCACATCCTCATCGTCGAGGACGTCATCGACTCCGGGCTGACCCTGTCCTGGCTGGTGGGCAACCTGTCCTCCCGCGGTGCGGCCTCGGTGGAGATCGCCACGCTGCTGCGCAAGCCCGACGCCGCCAAGGTCGAGGTGGACGTCAAGTACGTCGGCTTCGATATTCCTACGGAGTTCGTCGTCGGCTACGGGCTGGACTATGCCGAGCGATACCGCAACCTGCCGTTCATCGGTACGCTGCGACCTGAGGTTTACGGCGGCTGACTGATCCAGGTCAACCTTGACAAAGCCTGAGGGGACGACGGAAAAATAAAGGAATGTGGCGCTTGAGCGTCGTCGTCGGGTGGCGATCAGGAGGCCCATGAACTGCGACTTGCCCCCTTTTCAAGGTGGTCGGAGTCGCGTACGTTACGTTAAGATAACAAGTATAGATCGCCGGTGGACGCCTCCTTCCGGCGGGTGACGTGGAAGGACTGTTGGTGACAGTGAAGAAGGCTGTGCGTCGACGTGCCCCGAGGCTGGTTGGCCTCGTCGGCGCGGTGGTGCTGTCGTCCTCGCTGAGCATCCCCATGATGGCCCCGGTGGCCGCCGAGCCGGCCGCCGACGACACGTTTAATACGGTGGCCGAGATGGCGCAGGTCAGCGGCGCTTCCGGCACCCTGACCACCCTCGGTGACGAGGCGCCCGGTGACGGTGGCGGCCTGACCTACAACGTGGAGAGCACCAGTCCCGATGGCGCGCTGGGCGCCGTGTCCGTCATGCTGGCCGATGGCCAGTGGGCCGTGCCGCAGGGCTTGTCGGCCGCCCCGACCGTCGCCTCGGACGGCGCCGCCGCCAACGACGTGGTGGCCCGGACCCAGTCCTTCGTCAACGCCGGGGGTTCCCTGGTGTCGGACGCGTCGCGCCCCACCCCCTTGTCGGGCGCGAACGTGCACGCCAGCGGCTCCGCCCCTTACGCGATCACGTCCTCGGCCCTGGTGGGCATGGTGCTCTCCGGCTGGGACTACTCGCACACCACGTATGCGGCGGACCAGAACACCCAGGTCGGCTACCGGGCCGACGTCGGGCAGGACCTCTCCGGGAGCTGGAAGCCGGACGACCTGGCCGGCTGGTTCAACTCTCAGGGGCGTCTGTGGCTGAACACGGATGGCTCCATCAGCCCCGGGGACATTGTCTTCTTCTCCAAACCCTTGCCCGAGGGGCAGGGCGATTCCGGCTCGGCTCCCTCCCAGTCCACGGTGTTCGCCAACGTTTACGACGTCGGCATCTACATCGGCAACAACCAAGTCGTGCGGGCCTCGACCGGCACGGCCCAGGCGCAGACCCTGGATGCGCAGACGATGGCCGATGTGGCTCTGGTGGCGCGCCCGCAGTGGTCCGCTCCCGAGGCCGGCGCGGCCGCGCCGACGGATCAGCAGCGTGCCGGTGCCGGTGCCGGTGGCGGTGCCGGGAGCACTGCGACGCCGGCCCCGGAGGCCTCGGCCTCGGCGTCGGCCCCGCCTCAGCAGAGGGCTCAGCAGGGGCCGGCCGCTGGCGCCCCGTCCTCCAACGGAGGCTCGGTGCCGGACGGCTCGAGCGCCGGTTCGCAGTCCTCGGGCGGAGCCGGCAGCGGTGACCACAACGAGGTCGTCGTGGGCGCAGGCGGCAGTCATGGCACGAAGGGTGTCACGAGTGCTGCTGAGCGGCCCGCCGCTCGGAGCGTCCGGGAGCGGTGGCTGCCGGTGACCGGTGTGGCGATCGGCGTGCTGTCCGTCGCGGCGATCCTGCTGTCCGGCGGCCTCATCGCCCTGCGCCTGCGCCGAGCCTGAAGCGAGGTGTGGGGCTGAGCGGGCTTGAGACCTGCAGGGCTGCCGCGCACGTACCATGGGGGCCGCGGTCCTCCGGGCTTCAGGTGCGTCCCCGGGGCCAGGAAGCCTTCCATCGGCCCGCTTCCCCGGATCTTCCCGGCCACGCCCGGCGCGAACGTGAGCAAGCGCAATGGGACCTTTGCCGTGCTATCGGCTAACGTCTGAGGGTCAAGTATGTTGAAGGGACCTACCGCACGATGAAAGATTCTGGGCGTGAGCCCGGCCGCAAGGACTCGGACAAGCCGGGCAAGGCCGGCAAGAACGACCGCGGCAAGCGTGACCGCAAGCTCCGCGACACCCTGGGCAACCCATTCCTGTGGCTGGTGCCCTTCCTTCTGGTCGTCATCCTCGGCTGGGCCGTCTTCTCCTCGATGTTCGGCTACCGCACCATCGACACCTCCGACGGTCTGACGCTCCTGCGGGACAAGCCGGACACGATCAAGTCGATCACCGTCGTCGACGGCACTCAGCGCGTCGAGCTGGACCTCAACACCACCTATGTCCAGCCCAAGAAGAAGGGGCTCGAGTCCCGCCCGGTGGGCAAGAAGGTCGAGTTCTCCTACACCGACGCCCAGGCCGAGCAGGTCGACCGCCTCGTGCAGGCCGCCGCCCCCAAGGAGGGCTTCAACTCCGTGGTGCCCACCACCAGCTGGTGGTCCTCCCTCATTCAGTTGCTCGTCCCCGCCATCCTGCTTGGTGGCTTCATGTGGTGGCTGCTGAGTCGCATGGGCGGCGGGCGCGGCGGCGCCATGGGCTTCGGTCGCTCCAAGGCGAAAGTCGGCTCCAAGGAGATGCCCGACGTCACCTTCGCCGACGTCGCCGGCGAGGACGAGGCCGTCGAGGAGCTCGAGGAGATCCGCGAGTTCCTCTCCGAGCCGGAGAAGTTCCGCGCCGTCGGCGCCAAGATCCCCAAGGGCGTCCTCCTCTACGGCCCGCCCGGAACCGGTAAGACCCTCCTGGCCAAGGCCGTCGCCGGTGAGGCCGGCGTGCCCTTCTTCTCCATGGCGGCCTCCGAGTTCGTCGAGATGTTCGTCGGTGTGGGCGCCTCGCGTGTGCGCGACCTGTTCGACCAGGCCAAGGAGAACGCCCCCGCCATCATCTTCGTCGACGAGATCGACGCCGTCGGCCGCCACCGCGGCTCCGGCACCGGCGGCGGGCACGACGAGCGCGAACAGACCCTCAACCAGCTCCTCGTCGAGATGGACGGCTTCGACGCCAACACCAACGTCATCCTCATCGCCGCCACCAACCGCCCCGACGTCCTGGACCCGGCCCTCCTGCGCCCGGGCCGCTTCGACCGGCAGGTCAGCGTCGAGGCCCCCGACATGGCCGGTCGCGCCGCCATCCTCAAGGTCCACGCCAAGGGCAAGCCCTTGACCGACGACGTCGACCTCGACCTCGTGGCCAAGCGGACCCCCGGCTTCACCGGCGCGGACCTGGCCAACGTCCTCAACGAGGCCGCCCTGCTCACCGCCCGCTCCAACGCCCACCTCATCGACAACCGGGCCCTGGACGAGGCCATCGACCGCGTCATCGCCGGCCCGCAGAAGCGCACCCGCGTCATGCGCGACCACGAGAAGCGCGTCACCGCCTACCACGAGGCCGGCCACGCCCTGTGCGCGGCCGCCGGCGCCTACTCGGACCCGGTCACCAAGGTGACGATCCTGCCGCGCGGGCGCGCCCTGGGCTACACGCAGGTCATGCCCCAGGACGACAAGTACTCCACCACCCGCAACGAGCTGCTCGACCAGCTCGTCTACGCCATGGGCGGGCGGGCCGCCGAGGAGATCATCTTCCGCGATCCCACCACCGGTGCCTCCAACGACATCGAGAAGGCCACCGCCACGGCTCGCAAGATGGTCACCGACTACGGCATGACCAGCGCGGTTGGCGCCGTCAAGCTCGGCACCACCGAGAGCGAGACGGTCCTGGGGCTCAACGCCACCAGCCGTGACTTCTCCGAGGAGGTCGCCGCCACCGTCGACGCCGAGGTCCGCTCCCTGCTGGACACCGCCCACCGGGAGGCCTGGGAGATCCTCACCCGCAACCGCGCCGTGCTCGACGAGCTGGCCGAGGAGCTCCTCACCCGTGAGACGCTCCTGGAGAAGGACCTGGAGAGGATCTTCGCGGCCGTCGTCAAGCAGCCCGAGCGGCCCCTGTGGCGCAGCGACGAGTCGCTGCCCGTCGTCGAGGCCGCCTCCGCCCCTGGCGGTGAGTCCGGCGACTCCCACGGCAGCGACGACTTCTGGGGCTACAACCAGTGAGCCGGCCCGGGCCCGGTGGGCCCGGCAGGCGCGGAGAAGCAGAGGCTGACCATGAGCTATGACGCCGAGGGCGTGCGGCGGGCGGTGCACGACCTGCTCGTCGCCATCGGGGAGGACCCCGAGCGCGACGGGCTGCGGGACACCCCCGAGCGCATGGCGCGCGCCTACGCGGAGATGTTCGCCGGCCTCGACCAGGACCCGGCCGAGCACGTCGAGCGGGTCTTCGACGTCGGGCACGAGGAGATGGTCCTCGTGCGTGACATTCCCATGTACTCGGTGTGCGAGCACCACCTCCTGCCCTTCCACGGGGCGGCGCACGTGGGCTACATCCCCAGCGAGGACGGGCGCGTCACCGGCCTGTCCAAGGTGGCGCGCCTCGTGGACGGCTACGCCCGGCGACCCCAGGTCCAGGAGCGGCTCACCCGGCAGATCGCCGACGCCCTCGTCGAGCGTCTGCAGTGCCGTGGCGTGCTCGTCGTCGTTGAGGCCGAGCACCTGTGCATGTCCATGCGGGGCGTGCGCAAGCCCGGCTCCAACACGGTCACCTCCGCCGTGCGCGGCATCATGCGCAACGCCGCCACCCGCTCCGAGGCCATGAGCCTGGTCCTGGGCCGGCGGTCCTGAACGGTCAGGAGGCCTCGACACCGGAGAGGACCGGTGAAATAGTGGGGCGATGAGTCCCACGTACAAGAGGCTGCTGGTGGCCGTCGATGCCGGGCTGCTGCTCTACTGGGCGGCTGTCTTCCTCAACCTCATTCCCGAGCACCTGCGTTTCAAGGACTACTCCAACCAGGTCATCCAGGCCTGGAACTGGTCCTTCTTCCCTCTCGACGTGGCAGCCGCACTGACCGTCTTCCTCGGCGCCCACCTGACGCGCGTGGGCAGCAGGATCGGGGACCTGGTGCTGACGGTCGGGCTCATGCTCACCTTCTGCGCCGGGTTCATGGCGATCTCCTTCTGGGCCTTCTACCGTGACTTCGACCCGCTGTGGTGGGGGCCCAACGCACTGCTCATGATCGTCCCGGCACTGGCTTTCGGCTCCATGGTCTGCCGGCGGCTCGAGACCGCGGAGAACCGGGCGTGACGGTCAGGGACGTGCTCTGCCCGTCGACGTGGGGGAGCGCGTGCCGCGCAGACGCACCCACAGGCCCGACCGTGCTCGGTGCCTTGAAGGAGCGCCTGGGGGTGACGGGCCGCGGCGTCTGCGCCTGGCCGGCGCTCGGAGGCGCCATCGTCTCCGAGGTGTCGGCGACCCTCGCCCTGCGCCAGGCCTTGAACCATCCGGGCTTCTACATCGTCGTCGGGATCGGGTACGCGCTGGCCTTCATCCTCCTGTCGCTGACGCTCAAAGCGGGCATGCCGCTCGGCGTCGCCTACGGGCTCTGGGGTGCCCTGGGAGTGGCGCTGACCGCGGTGCTGTCGCTGCTTGTTTTCGGTGAGCCGATGACGGTGCTTGTCGCCCTCGGCATCGCGCTCATCATGGCCGGGGTGCTCCTCGTCGAGGTCGGGGCGCAGCGCGCAGGCACGCAGCACGAGGACGGTGGGGCGTCATGAGCGGGGTCTACCTTGTGGCGGCCATAGCCTCCGAGACCACCGGCACACTCTCGCTCAAGCTCGCCTCCGACGGCAGAGGACTGCGATGGTACGGCCTCGTCATGGCCGGCTACCTGGGGGCCTTCGCCATGTTGACCCTGGCCCTCAAGGAGGGGCTGGCGCTCGGTGTCGCCTACGGGATCTGGTCGGCCGGGGGAGTGGCCGTGACGGCAATCGCCTCCAGGCTTCTCTTCGGTGAGCCGCTGACCCGTACCATGGTGGCCGGCATTGCGCTCATCATGGCCGGGGTGCTCCTCGTCGAGCTCGGCAGCGCGCACTGACAACGCCAACGGAGGCGATCGCGGGGCAGGATGTCCAAATCGGTGACAAAGGACCCCCAGCACTCCTTGGCCGTCCAAGCAAACCGCGGAATCATGCGGTTTTCTTTCGTCAGTATGTGTCCGTTCCGAGCCTTTGTCTCCGATTTGGACACGATCCCGCTCACTTCCTCCGCGGCTGGACTGGCCGACCTGCCCTCGTGAGGGACGCGGCGTGGGCAGAAGGCTCTCCTGGCCGGGGACATTCGACATCGACGGGTGCAGTCCGCGCGTCCGGGGACAGGATGTGCGTCCCCGGACGCGTGACGTGTCCCCACTGGGCACCACCCGCACCTGGCCGCGCGGAATGCCCCCGCCGGTGCCTCAGTCGGTAGGTACTGGGGACATGGGTTGGAGGGGGACGGAGAAGATGGTGGTCCAGCGGCCCTCGCCCTGACTCACGCTCAGGCTGCCGCCCAGGGCCTCCACGCGGCGCCGCGCCCCCTCCAGGCCCAGGCCCGAGGAGAAGGCACCCCAGGCCGGCACACCGCTCCCCAGCGCCCCTGCCCATACGTCGCCGGCCTGCCCCGGCAGACTGACATCGTTGCTCGCCATCGCCTCCAGGGATCGCCCGTCGGACTCGATGACCAGCCGCGCCCGCCCCTGCGGAGCGGTGTACTTGGACATGTTCGACACCAACTCGCCCAGCACCCGCAGCAACTGGAGGCGCACGCCCGGTGGGATCATCGGAATCCCGAGCAGCTCCAGGCCCTCGACCTCCAGGCGAGCCCCCCTCTGCCCCAGGATGGCTGCGGCGTCGGCGATGACCGCCTCCAGGGGGCGCGGCGCGGAGGTCGCCTCGATATCCAGCCGCTCGCCCCCACGGATGTCGCTCATGGCGCGCAGCGCGTGCCGCATCTGCTCCACCGCCGCGCGCACCGCCGTCGTCATCGCGTCCAGCTCGGGCGCCAGCGCCGTGTCCTCGGGGTGCGCGAGCCTGGCCTGCTCGGCTGTCATCACCGCGTGAGTCAGGTCGCGCACCACGGTGTCGTGCAGCTCGGTGACCACCAGGAGGCGCTGGCGCTCCATGCTCTCGCGGTAGGTGTGCAGGGAGCGCTCGGCCTGGTCTCGCGGGCTGCGGATGAGCTCGGCCAGAGTGATCGCCCCGCCCCCGGCGAGGAGCGAGACCTGCAACAGCGAGAACCAACTCGTGCTTGCTCCGCCCCACTGGACGTCGGCGATCACAATCACCAGCGAGAAGACCACCAGGCTGTAGGCGGGCATACGCGAGAAGCCTCGGGCCACGAGAATCGCTGTGCACAGCCAAGGGATGATGCCCGGAGAAAAGGGAACCTCGATCAGCATCACAATGCTGGCCCAGGTCACCGCAGCACCCAGCACAGCCCCGGGCCACGGGAATCGGCTGCACAGCGCCAGCGCCAGGCCCCCGGCGACCTCGAAGAGGACCGTCATGGAGGACAGCGGCCAGGTCATTGCGATCGAGAAGAGAGTGACCATCGCGGCCAGGAAGGCGTGCGCCAGGTGCAGCCGCCACGTCGGCCGCCACGTCGTGTACCGCGTGGGCTGCATCAGATTCGCCGCAACAGCGGGCACCGTCTCACCACCCTCCCCTGAGTCGATCCGGATAATATCCGTCCATGACGGTTCCCAACGTGACTGATGGCCCGGCTGCCCCCTCACAGGTCCTGCGCGTCGCCATCGTCGACGACGACCCCTTCGTCCTGCAGGCGCTGCGGACCTACCTCAGCTCCGACGAGCGCATCGAGGTGACCAGCACCTTCTCCCGCGCCGCCGACGCCCTGGCCTTCCTCCACAAGATCCGCGTGGACGTCCTGCTCACCGACGTGCGCATGCCCGAGATGGACGGCCTGGAGCTGCTCACCCGGGTGCGCCGCCAGTGGCCCCGCACGGCCGTCGTCGTGCTGACCTCCTTCGACGACGACGAGGCGATGGTGGCTGCGCTCGCACAGCACGCCAACGGCTTCCTGCTCAAGGACGCCTCGCCCGAGGAGATCATCCGCGCCGTCATCGCCGCCAGCGCAGGCGGGACCACGATCTCCCCGGCCGCCACCTCCCGGCTCGTCACCCGCCACCTGCGCTCCCCGCAGACGGCCCAGGCCCCCGACGTCACCGAGGCCGAGCAGGCGGTCCTCACCCTCCTGTGCGAGGGCTACTCCAATGCTGAGATCGCCGAGCAGCTCGTCGTCGCCGAGTCCACGGTCAAGACCCACGTCTCCCACCTCATGAAGAAGTACGACGTCCCGTCCCGCCTCAAGCTCGTCGTCGCCGTCCACAAGACCCAGGGGGCCTGAGACCCTCGTCCCGGTCACTGGAGCAACCCTCACCGCCGGTCTCCTCACTCCTCGGACAGGGCCCTGACCGGCGGCACCGAGGCGGCCCGGCCGGCCGGGCGCACCGAGGCCAGCAGGCCGACGGCCAGCGTCACGGCGAACAGGGCGAGCAGTCCGAGGGAGGGGACGTGCACCGTCATGCCCTCGGCGGACTTGGCCATCGCGAGCGTTTCGGAGACACCCAGCGCCGTCCCGACGAGGAGCCCCAGGCCCCCACCCACGGCCGCCACGAGGATCCCCTCGGTGGTGATGAGGCGGCGGATTTCCTGGTGTGAGCTGCCGGTGGCGCGCAGCACCCCGATCTCGCGTACCCGCTCCAGGACCGAGACATCCGTGATGTTGGCCAGCCCGGACAGGGCGATGACCAAAGCGGCACCCAGAACCAGGCAGACGATGAGGGCCACCTTCATGATCTGGGCCGACATCAGCTCGACACCGGCGGCGCTCCCGCTCACCATGAGCTCCTGGCCCCGGACCGCGGCATGGAGGGCGTGTTCGGTGGCCGGTGTCATGGTGCTGCCGGTGGAACGCACCCACATGGTGGTGTCGGTGGGGGCGTCCCCGTTGAGGCGCTGCGCCGTCGCCGGGGTGATGACACCGCCCCAGCCCTCGCGAACGCGGGCCGTCAGCTCAACGTTGCCGGCGGCGCCGGTCAGGGTCACCTTGGAACCATCCGGAATGTCGTAGAGCTCGCCCACAATGAGGGTGCCGTCATCAAGGTCCTCCAGGCCGCTCGTCGTGCGCACCATGGGGACGATGGCCTTGGTGTCGATGACGTCGACGACGATGTTCTTGGTCTGTCCGTCGACGGTCTGAGTCAGCTCGAGCGTCGGGACGTAGGTGACGTCCTTGACGCCGTCGACCGCCTTGATCTGCTGCGTCAGGTGCGTGGTATCGGTCTGCGGCGTGACCCCGAAGATCCTGGCGTCCACGGGGGAGCTGTGGCCGAGGATGCTCTCGAAGGAGGCGTTCAGGGAGGACAGGCCCACGAAGAGCCCCGAGCCCACCAGGACGCAGATGAAGAGCGTGGCGGCGGCTGTGGCGGAGCGTCCGGAGTTACGGGCCAGGTTGCGTGTGGCCAGGTGCAGCACGGGGAATCGAGTACTGCTGCTGACTCGGCCGATGAGGCCGATGATGGCGGTCACCAGAGCCGGCAGACCGAGGACCGCTCCGAGGACGACGACGGCGCTGCCGCCGGCGGTGACGTAGATGTCGGAGATCTGAATGCCGAGGGCGATCACGGCCGCGCCGGCGCCGGCGACGAGGACCCCGGCGACGGCCGCCCACACCCTGGCGCGGCCGGCCTGCTTGACGCTGGCCACCTGCCCGGTCAGGGCCACGAGCGGGGAGATGCGGGTGGCCTTGCGGGCCGGGCGCAGGACCGCGATGAGAGTGACCAGCGTGCCCAGGGCGATGGTCAGGGCCAGCGACGCCGGTGAGATGGTCAGCTGATCGGCCTTGAGGTCCGCGAAGCGCCCCGAGGAGATGACGGCCGCGGCGATCCCGGTTCCCGCGGCCGTGCCCAGGACGGACCCGAGCAGGCCGGTGATGAGCCCGGTGCGCAGGACGGCGAGCATCACCTGACGGCGGGTGGTGCCGATGCAGCGCATGAGCCCGATCGTGCGCGTCTGGCGCGCTACGAGGGTGCTGAAGGTGGTGGCGATGACGATGATGGCGACCATCGCGCACACCGGTGCCAGGACGTTGAGGATGCTGGCGATCATCGTGCCGCCCTGCTGGTTCTCGGAGCGCTGGGAGATGACGGTCTCCCTGTCCTGAATGAAGGCGTGGGGCTGGACGGCGTGGGCCGTCTGCTCCACCGCGGACGTCAAGGCGGCGGTGTCGGTTCCCGGCTTCGCGGTGACGTAGAGCTGGTGGTAGTTGGTGTTGGCGCCCATCGCCTGGAGCTGCGCGGTGGTGGCGTAGACCGCTCCAATTCCCTCCACCTCGGTGTCGGGACCGGGGGAGACGATGCCGACGACCGTGGGTGTGCTGTGCGGAGCGTCGGCATTGTCATCGGCGTCGTTCGTGGTGAGGCGGATCGTGTTGCCGACGCTGAGGCCCTGCTGCTCGGCCAGCATCGTGCTGATGGCGACCTCGCCGGAGGCGGTGGGCAGGCGGCCGCTGCTCAGGGTGGTGAACCGGCTGAGGGTCGGAACGTCCTGAGCGCTGACGGCGATGTGGGTGGCATTGCGCAGCTGCTTGGGCAGGTCGAGGGCGAGGACGTCCCAGTGGCGGCCCCGCACGGAGGCGACCCCGTCGAGGGCGGAGATCTTCTTGATGAGGGAGTCGTCCAGAGCGCCTTCCTTACTGTTGGCTCTACGACCTTCCTGCACGACGACGCTCGCGTCCCCCACGGACAGGCGTGCGCCGGTCTCCATCTGGGTGCGGAAGGAGTTGGAGACGATGAAGGAGAAGGCGATGAGGGCGGTGCTCATGGCCACGGCCACGAGGGCGGCGGCGGTGCGCCGAACGTCGAGCAGTGAGGGCATCAGCGGGCCTCCATCCGGGGCGCAGGGCCGGCAGCGGGGGAGGGGCCGGCGGCGTGACGCGCACTGGACTCGGCCACGCGGGTACCGGCTGGCCGGCGCACGGTCTCGACCCCGGTGATGCGCCCGTCGCGCAGGCGGATGATGCGGTTGGTGGTGGCCGCGGCCTGCTCGTCGTGGGTGACCATGACGACCGTCTGGCCCAGGCGCTCGCACATGTTCGCCAGCGTCGCCAGCAGGGAGGCGGCCGAGGCGGTGTCCAGGGCGCCGGTGGGCTCATCGGCGAAGACGACCTCGGGGCGGCCCACCAGGGCGCGGGCCACGGCCACGCGCTGCTGCTGGCCGCCGGAGAGCTCGTTGGGACGGTGGGACAGACGGTCGGTGATTCCCAGGGTGGAGATGACGGCGTCGTACCAGTCCTGCTGAGGCCTACGGTGGGCCAGGCGCTGGGGCAGGAGGATGTTCTCCTCGGCGGTCAGGGTGGGCAGCAGGTTGAAGGACTGGAAGATGAAGCCGAGGCGGTCGCGGCGCACGGTGGTGAGCTGCTTGTCCTTCATGCCGGACAGGTCCTGGCCGGCGATGAGAACACTCCCGGAGGTGGGGGTGTCCAGACCGGCCAGGCAGTGCAGGAGAGTGGACTTGCCCGAGCCGGAGGGGCCCATGATGGCCACGAACTCGCCGCGTCCCACCACCAGGCTCGCTGAGTCCAGGGCGACGACACGGGCCTCGCCCTCGCCGTAGACCTTGGTCAGACCGCGGGCCTCGACGACCCGCATCGGTGCGGTTGCAGCAGGAGTGGTAGGCGCCGTCGGCGCCCCCGGGGCGGCCGACGGCGCCTGGGGGACCGGCGTGGGACTGATGGTGCGGCCGGAGGACGGCGGTTGGTGCGGGTGTGTCATCTCATGACCCTTCTCGGTGGCTGGCTCGTGTGGTGGGCGGAGCCGGTCGCTTGTCATGCGATGCCCGGGACTGCCCTGGTGACGCGAAAAACCCTAGAAATGGCGCCATCGAGCCGGAATGCGTCGAAGGGACGGACTGCGGCGGCGTCTCCGCCTTTCGAGGGAGGTCCGCTGCTGCCGGCAGTGGCGGACCCAGTCACTTCCAGCCGTGACCCCCAGTCACTTCGACCAAAACTTCATAGACGACACGGCTCCGCGTCTTCTATGAAGTTTTGGTCGATGTGGGGTGCCCTGGTCCCGCCGGATCGTGTCCCGGCTCTCAGTTTGTGGTGGGCTGAAGATGTTTCGGTCCTCCCGCAGCGGCGGGCCAACCGTTAGCCTGACCCTGTGACGATTCTTCCCACCGCCGCCCCGGCCCCCCTGCCGGGGTTCGTGCCCCGCGACCGGACGCTCCTCATGGGCGTCCTCAACGTCACTCCCGACTCCTTCTCCGACGGCGGCCGCTGGGTCGACCCCGAGGCGGCCGTCGCCCACGCCCGCGAGCTCATCGCCCAGGGCGCCGACATCATCGACGTCGGCGGGGAATCCACCCGTCCCGGCGCCCAGAGGGTCGACGTCGACACCGAGATCACCAGGGTTCTGCCCGTGGTGCGCGCGCTCCTCGCTGACGGGGCCGGCGGGACCGACGCTGCCGGCAGCGCCATCATCTCGGTGGACACCATCCACGCCGCCACCGCCGAGGCCGCCATCGACGCCGGCGCCCACATCATCAACGACGTCTCCGGGGGCCTGGCCGACCCGGCCATGCACGCCCTCATCGCCCGCACCGGCGTTGTCTATGTCTGCCAGCACTGGCGCGGCGACCCCGAGACCATGGACCGGCTCACCGACTACCCGGGAGGCGTCGTCGCCGGAGTCGAGGCCGAGCTGCGCGAGCGCCTGGCCGAGCTGGACGCCGCCGGGGTCGACCGCTCCCAGGTGGTCCTGGACCCCGGTCTCGGCTTCGCCAAGACCCACGCCCAGTCCTGGGAGCTGCTGGCGGCCACCTCCCGCCTCATCGCCGACCTCGACCGGCCGCTCCTCGTCGGGGCCTCCCGCAAGCGCTTCCTCGCCCAGGCCGCCGAGGCCGAGGCCACCCCCGTCCAGCGCGACGCCGTCACCGCCGCCACCACCGCCCTGGCCGCCGCCGCAGGCGCCTGGGCCGTCAGAGTCCACGAGGTCCCGGCCAACCGGGCCGCCGTCCGCACCGCCTCCCTCTGGAAGGAACACCAGTGAGCACCACCGTCTCCGCGACCACCGACCGGATCAGCCTCATCGGCCTGTCCGCCCGTGGGCACCACGGCGTCCTGCCCTTCGAACGCGAGGAGGGCCAGCTCTTCACGGTCGACGTCATCCTCGACCTGGGGCAGCGCGGCACCGCCGTGGCCGCCGTCACCGACTCGGTGACCGACGCCGTCGACTACTCCCGCGTGGCCAACGGCATCGTGAGCATCATTGAGGGGGAGCCGGTCAACCTCATCGAGTCCCTGGCGGACCGGATCGCCGAGCGGGTCCTGTCCTTCCCTCGCGTCGTGGCCGCCGAGGTCACCGTGCACAAGCCCCAGGCCCCCCTCGATGTCGCCTTCGAGGACGTCTCGGTGACCATCCACCGGGTGGCCGACGCCGCAGCCGGCCACGGCGGGGCCCCCGCCACCAGCCAGGCCGCCTGGGCCGCGCAGGCCGAGGCGCCGGTGGCCGTCTCCGCCCAGCCCTATGCCTCTCCCTCCTCCTCGGCCTCCCCGGTGGCGGCCCCCTCACCGGCGGCGCCCACCTACGAGCCCCCCGCCGCCACGGCCTCGGCGCCCCTCGCCTCGGAGGCCCCCGACTTCGCGGGCGCCTCTTTCGCCGGCGGCGACGCAGCCGCCGCGCCGGAGGTGCCGACCTCCGAGCCTCCCATCACCCCGACGCCCTCGCCGGCCTCGCCGCTGGAGGCGCCTGCCCGCTCGCCCTTCGCGGCCGCCGCGCCCTCGATCCCCACGCCGATGCCGATCGAGTCGAGCCTCCCCGGTGGGGACGCCGAGTCGACCCAGTCCTGGGCGCCGGACTGGGCCGCCGACGGCGCCGACTCCTCCGTCTCATCGGTCTCCTCCTGGGCTCCTGAGGCTCCCGAGGCCTCGGAGACCTCGGATGCCTCCAGCGCGGCAGCCGGTTCCTACGCCGCATCGAGTGCGCTGGAGACCCCCTCGACCAGCGCCCCCACCGCGGCCTCCGCCGGCAGGACCGCCGGCGCCGACGGATTCGTGAGCCTGGCGGCCGACGCGCTGGGCGCGGTGCCCTCTGCCACCGAGCCGGAGCCCGCCGCCCCCAGCTACGCCCAGGAGGTGGCTGCCGACGCCTCCGCAGGAGCCTCGTCCGAGCCGGCCTCTGCCGCCGGCGACCTCGCTGTCCGGCTGCCCCACGAAGGCCGCCACGTGGCCTCCTCCGAGGATGATGAGGAGCAGGCCGCCTCCGCCGTCGAGAGCTCCGCGAGCCTGCTGAGCGGATCCGTCGCCTTTGACGAGTCCGGTTCCTACAGCGGAGCCGCCTACAACCAGACCGGCTACGACGGGGACGCCGCCTCCGAGACGGCGGGCGCCGACGCGGCCGGCTTCTCCTTCCCCGCGCTGGGCGGTGACGCCTCCAGCTCCCGGACCACCGACACCGACGGATTCATTGACGCCTCCTCCGTCCCGGCCTCCCAGCCTCTGGGTGAGCCGGAGCCCAGTGCCTTCGCCGTCCCTGGTGAGTACCCCGGGGCCGTGAGCCAGGAGAGCGCGGCGCCGGCCTACTCCGAGCCCTCCTACTCCCAGCCCTCCGTCTCTGAGGACTTCTCCCAGTCCGCTGACGGCTTGTACGCCGCGCCGTCGATGCAGTCCGACTTCCCGGGCGCCGCGGCCCCCGGCACCGCACCGGCGGCGGCCCCCGCCGCGCCTGAGGCTCCGGCTGCTCCCGCCGCTCCGGTTGACCCGCTCGCCGAGCGGCCCGCCCGCCCCGTCAGCGTCGTCTTCGGCCTGGGCGCCAACGTCGGCGGCGTCGTGGACTCCTTGCGCACGGCCGTCCAGAGTCTCAAGGCCGCCGAGGGCATCGAGGTCACGCAGGTGGCACCGCTGGCCCGCACGGTCGCCGTCGTCGCCGAGGGCGCCGAGCCCCAGCCCGACTACCTCAACACGGTGGTCACAGCCATGACGACCCTCTCCCCGCGAGAGCTGCTCGAGGTCTGCCAGTCCCTGGAGACCGCGGCCGGGCGCGTGCGCACCGAGCCGTGGGGCGTGCGCACTCTGGACGTCGACCTGGTTGATGTCGAGGGCGTCACCTCCGCCGACCCGGCCCTGTCCCTGCCGCACCCGCGCGCCGCTGAGCGCGCCTTCGTCCTCGTGCCGTGGAGCCAGGCCGACCCCTTCGCCGAGCTGTCCGGGCGCTCCGTGTCCGAGCTCGCCGAGAACGCCCCCGACCGCGGTGGCCTGCGCTGGCTGGCCTTCGACTGGCTCGACTCCGACGCCCTGCCGGACAAGCCCACCGGCCCCTACGTGGAGCCCCCGGTGGAGCAGGCCGCCGCCGGCGCCGAGCCCGGTCTGGTCTACGACGCCACCCGTGACGAGTCCTCCGTGGCCGACGCCTCCCTGTCCGCCGACTACGCCGGCAGCGTCTCCGACGTCTCATCGGCCGCCGCAGAGCCCGCCGCCCCCGCGCAGCCCCTCAGTGACCAGCCGCAGGCTGAGCCGGCGCCCTTCGATCAGCTGCCGTTCGACTCCTCCAACGAGGCGAACGCCTGGACCGGGCAGGCCCCGCAGGTCGACTCGCCCTACCAGGCCGCCTCGGCCCCTGAGGCGGCCGGGCCGCAGGGCGCCTACGCCCCCGGCCACACGGACGGCCCGGGCGAGTTCCCCAACGACCAGCAGAATGACGCCGCCGGGGACGCCTGGAGGTCCCCGCTCCAGTGGAACGACGTCATCGGCGGTGGCGCCCAGGGGACAGGTCCCCGTCAGGACGTCTGATGCGGCGCACCCGCTGGACCAGTGCCGTCACCTGGTTCATCGCCGCGGCAGTGGCCTCCTGGGTGATCGGTGACCTCCTTCTGCGTCACGTCGGCTGGGTCCCCGTCCTCTCCCCCTGGGGGGCGGTGACCGCGCTGGTCATCGCCGGGATCGTCCTGGTGGCCGGTCTGGCGGTCAGGCGTCTGCGGGCGCGCGAGCACACCTGGATCACCCCTACCGGCGCAGCCACCACGGCCGCCGCCGCCCAGGCCTCAGCCATCGTGGGGGCGGTCCTGGGCGGCGTCTACGGCGGCGGGATCATCCTGGCGCTGGTGACACCGCGCTCGCCGGCCATGACTCACCTGGCCTGGACCTCGACCGGGTGCCTCATCGCCTGCCTCGTGTGGTGCATCATCGGTTTCGTCGTCGAGCAGTGGTGCTCCATCTCCGGTGACGGCGACGACGACGGTGCATCGGGCACCTCCGGGCGGGCCCCCGAAGGACCAGGAGCTCCCGCATGACCAGTCCCGACGCCGTCCCCGCTGCCCCCGCCACCTCCGCCGTCCCGGCCTCCGGCCATGGCTACGAGCCGGCCGTGCGGCCACCTGCCGGCGCCGACCCCTTCGCCCCCGACGGCGTCGTCTTCCACCCGGTCTCGCACCGCCTCATCACCGCCCGCATCCTGGGAGTCGGTCTCTTCTGCGCCGTCCTCGTCATCGGCTTCGTCATCCCCGGGGTGCTCTTCTCCTCCGGATTCTTCATCCCGGCGGCGCTCGCCCCGATCCTGTTCATCTGGCAGCTCTGGCTCATTCCGCGCCAGGTGCGGGCCATGGGCTACGCCCTGGCGGACAACCACCTCCTGTGGCGCCACGGCGTCATGTTCCGCTCCATCACCGTCACCCCGTACGGGCGCATGCAGTTCGTGGACACCTCCCAGGGGCCGCTCGCCCGCCGGCTGGGCATCGCCGAGGTCAGGCTCCACACGGCCTCGGCCAGCACCGACGCCACGATCAACGGGCTGCCGGTGGCCGAGGCCGAGAACCTGCGCCAGGTCCTGTCCCAGCGCGGTGAGGAGAGGATGGCCGGGCTGTGAGCTCCAGCTGGGAGAGCAGGCTGGAGGCCGCCCGGAAGGCGAGGGCGGGGGACTCGGGGGAGAGTGAGCCCACCGCCTCCCGGGACCTGACCCTTCCCGACAACGTCACCTGGCACCGCGTCAGCCTCATCACGCCGCTGCTGGAGGGCTGGAAGATCGTCACCGGTGTCCTCGCCTTCGTCACGGCCCAGAACCTCGACGAGCTGGTGCGCGCCTATCAGTTCATCAGCGAGCACGGCTTCTCCCCGGGCGGTCAGATCGGCTACTACCTGCTCGGTCTGGTCGCACTCATCGTCGTGTGGGCGGGCCTCGGACTGCTCAGCTGGTGGCGGCGCGCCTACGCCGTGGACGCCGACGGTGTCTACCTGCGCTCGGGCATCCTCAGCCGCAAGCTGCGCACAGCCCGTCTGCCTCGCATCCAGTCCGTCGACGTCGTCCACCCCCTGCTCGGACGCCTCTTCGGCCTGGGGAAGCTGACCGTCGAGGTCGCCGGCGGCCGGAACTCGCGGGTCGTCATCGGCTTCCTCACCACCCGTGAGCTCCAGGCCCTGCGTGACCGCATCCTCGACCTGGCCGCCGGACAGATCGACATGCCCGGACCCGCCTCGGAGGACGGTGCCGTCCAAGACAACGGAGCGGGCTACGACACCGGCGGCATCGACGGTCTCGCTTCCACCGCCCGACCCGAGGGCCTCACGCCGGAGAGGGCCACGGGCTCGGAGAGCGCCACTGGCTCCATGCCGCGCTCCCCGCATCTGCGGGCCTCCCACTTCCAGGAATACCCGCTCTACAGCGTCGACGGCGCCACCCTCCTCGGGTCCCTGCTGCGCAGCTCCTCGGTCTATGTGCTCGGGCTGACGATCATCGGCACGCTTGCGGTAGGGATCCTCATCCTCATCACGGACTCCGTGACCGGCGGCGAAGCGTTGACGCTCATCTCGTCCTACATCACGATCGTCATCGCGATGGCGACCATCGTGTGGAGCCACTTCAACAGTGCCTGGAACTTCCACGCCGCCGCCACCCCCAGCGGTATCCGCATGAGCTATGGCCTCACCTCGGAGACCTCCCGGACGCTCCCGCCCGGGCGGGTCCACGGTGTCGGGCTCGTCGGGCCGATCCTGTGGCGCCGCAAGGACTGGTGGAAGGTGAATGTCACCGTGGCCGGCCGCGACGAGAACCCCCATGACGGCCAGACTCGGGAGATCGGCAACCTGCTCCTGCCCGTGGGGAGCCGGGACACCGCCCTGCGCGCACTGTGGCTCGTGGTCCCCGACCTGGGGGTACCCGACCCGGACACTCTGCTCACCCAGGTCCTCACCGGCCGCGACGACGACGGCGTCGGCGACCCGCAGGCCCCTGCGGGCTCGACTGAGCGCGGCTTCGTTCGCCTCAGCCGCAGGGGGCGGCTCTTCCGTCCCCTGACCTGGCGGCGCGCGGCCATTGTCCTCACTGACACCTGTGTCATCATCCGACACGGACGCTGGCGACGGCGAGTCGCCGTCTTCCCCTACGAGCGCATCCAGTCCCTGCGCGTGCGCCAGGGGCCGCTGGCGCGCCGGCGGAGCCTGGCCTCCCTCCGGCTCGACATGGTCGCCCAAGAGGTCCCCACCTCGATCACGAATCTCGACGCCGCCGACGCCAAGGAGCTTGCGGCGAGGATCAGCGAGCGGGCGCTGCGCCGCTCCCGCGCAGAGCAGCTCGACCGGTGGCTCGCGCGCGCCGTCGCCGCCACTCAGGCCGCTGATCCCTCGCAGGTCAGTCCTCGAGCCGCTCCGGGCCCAGGACCTCGCGCAGGCGCAGAGCCTGCTCGGTGGTGAGACGCCCGACGGCCTCGCAGCGCTCGGTGGTGGCGGCGGCCAACTGCCGGTAGGAGGCGACGACGTCGTCGAGACCCCGCCCCTCGCCGTCGCGCAACGAGGAGAGCGCCTCCAGGTGGGAGGCCACTGTTCCGGCGTCGCCCCGGGAGACCGGGCCGGTCAGTCCCGCCTCGCCCTCGTGCAGGGCCCGGTCCAGGGCCGCCGTGAGCAGGGGGCCGAGCGTGGCCGCGCCGTCCTCGACCCCGGCGGCCGCCAGCACCCGGACGGCCTGCGTCACCACAGTCAGCAGGTGGTTGGCGCCATGGGCGAGAGCAGCGTGGTAGGTCGGGCGCGCCGACTCCTCCAGGACGAAGGGCTCCCCGCCGAGCTCGACCACCAGCGCCTGCGCGATCGGAAGCACCGCGGCGGGCGCGGTCACGGCCATCGGGCAGCCGACGAGCCGGGCCACATCCGTGGAGAACCCGGAGAAGGTCATCGCCGGGTGGATCGCCAGCGGAATCGCCCCGCAGCGCTGAGCCGGTGCGAGCACGGCGGCGCCGTAGCGACCCGAGGTGTGGGCCACCAGCTGGCCCGGCTGCCAGCGCTCCAGATCCGCCAGCCCCTGGACGAGCGGCTCCAGGGCGTCGTCGGGCACGGCCAGCAGGACCAGCTCGGCGCGCTCGACGATCTCCTCGACCTCCAGAACCGGGACACCCGGCAGCAGCATCTCGGCGCGCTCACGCGAGTCCTCCGAGACCGCGTGGACGCCGACCACCTGGTGCTCCACCGCGCGCAACGCGCAGCCCAGGACCGCCCCGACGCGCCCGGCGGAGATGATGCCAATGCCCAACCGGCCCGGCCTGCTCGGAGTGGCCGGTGCGATCGGGGCACGGCCCACGTGCTCGCCGCCTACGCCGGGACCCGTGCCATCGATGTCGCTCATGCCCCGATGCTCTCATGCCCGCGGCTCCCGGCGGATTCGGCACCGTCCAGCAGGGCGACTAGCGTGGGGCACGTGAGCACCGAATCCGCACCGACGCCCGTTCCCGCCCCCCGATCAACCGGCGCCGCAACCGTCCTCGCCCGCAGCCGAGCCGACCTCGCCTCCGCCCTGGCCGAGTCCCCCGACCCGCGGGCGGTCGTCATGACCATGGGCGCCCTCCACGAGGGCCACTTCGATCTCGTGCGTGAGGCCGCCCGGCGCGTCGGGCCGACCGGCACAGTGGCGGTCACCATCTTCGTCAACCCCCTGCAGTTCGCCCCCACCGAGGACCTCGACTCCTACCCGCGTGACCTCGAGGGCGACCTGGCCGGCCTCGCCCGGACCCTCACCGGCGCCGACGGCTCCCTGGGCGTGGGACGGCTCATCGTCTTCGCCCCCACCCCGGAGGTCATCTACCCGGCCGGGCAGCCGGCGGTGCGCATCGATCCCGGTCCCATCGCCACCGTCCTGGAGGGCCGTACCCGCCCCACCCACTTCGCCGGCGTCTGCCAGGTGGTGCTCACCCTCATGCACCTGACCATGCCGCGCTGGGCGCTGTTCGGCCGCAAGGACGCCCAACAGCTGGCGATCATCGAGTCCATGGTGCGCGACCTCGCCGTCCCGCTGGAGATCGTGCCGGTCGACATCCGCCGCGAGAGTGACGGCCTGGCCATGAGCTCACGCAACGCCTACCTCAGCCCTGAGCAGCGCCGCCAGGCCCTGGCCCTGTCCCGCGCGCTCCACGCCGGCCGGGACGCCGCCGCGCAGGGGGCCGGTTCCGGCACCCGCCCGGATCCCGCTGCCATCCGCCGGGCCGCCCTGGCGTCCCTGGAGGCGGCCGACGGCGTCGAGGTCGACTACGTGGCCCTCGTCGCCCCGGACAGCTTCGAGGACCTGGCCGGCGCCGGTCTCGGCCTGCCGCGCAGAGAGTCGGCGAGGGAGGGGCTGCCCTCCGTGGGCCTACTCGCCGTCGCCGCCCGCGTGGGCACTACCCGCCTCATCGACAACGCCCTCATCGACCTGCGCCCCTGACCGCCTCGCTCGGCCAGGGGCTCGCGCGGGCCGGGCGCGCCGCGAACCGGGCCGGCCCGGCGTGAGGACGCATATGAGTCCTCGAGGACGCACCCTTGAGGAACAGTCCCGGAGCCCTATGGTGCGTCCTCGGGAACCGGCGGGCCGGGGCCTGGCCCCGCTCAGGCCCGACCGCGCCTGTCAGGTCGCTCACCCTGTGCCGCACCGTACAGTGCGCCGGGCCCGCCGCCGTCTACGCTGTGCGGCGATGAGCTCCCGCACCCGGACGATGATGACGTCCAAGATCCACCGCGCCACCGTGACCCAGGCCGACCTCGACTACGTCGGCTCCATCACGGTGGACATCGACCTGCTCGAGGCCGCCGACCTGCTTCCCGGCGAGCGCGTCGACATCTGCAACTGCACCAACGGCAACCGCCTGTCCACCTACGTCATCCCCGGCGAGCGCGGCGCGGGGGAGATCTGCGTCAACGGCGCCGCCGCCCACCTGGTCAGCCCCGGCGACGTCGTCATCCTCATCGCCTACTCCCAGATGTCCGACGCCGAGGCCCGCACCTACCTGCCCCGGGTCGTCTTCGTTGACGAGGCCAACCGGATCGTGGAGCGTGGCACCGACCCCGGCCAGATCCCGGCCGACTCCGACGTCGCCCGCCTCCAGGGCCTGCGGCCCACCGGCATCCCCCTGGCCGAGGCCCGCGCCTGACCGCTCTGCGGGCCGCCGCCCTACCAGGCCGTCCCGAACCGCCCCCGACACCGCCGTGCTCCGATAAGGTCGGGAAGCATGCTGGGGCAGTTCAAGGACGAGGACATCTACGAGCTCTACACCACTCGAGAGCTGACGATCGAGGGTGTGCGCGCGGCGCTGCCGGACCTCACCGTCGAGGGCAACGACGGGGACGGAACCCACCTGCGCATCCGCGATGGTCACCTGCTGGTCCTCGAGCTGGAGGAGACCTCTCTGGACGTGCAGCTCGACTTCGTCGACTACGTCAAGGAGGTCTCCGGCTACCCCGATCTGCCCTACTGCTACCGGCTCACCTGGCCCAAGAGCTGGTTCCGAGGCGACTCGGCCAGCAAGAGGGCCCTGGCGTCGGCGCAGACCCTCGCCCGCTGGAACGACGGCGTCGTGGCCCTGTTCTTCGAGCACGTGGTACAGCCGCAGGAAGCCCTGTCCGCGCCCCACTTCAATCCCGACGTCTACGAGAAGGACTGGGAGCGGCTTGACGAGGACGTTCAGGTGGTCGAGATGCGGGCCTACGTGCGCGAGTCCGTCTGCCCCGATCCGGTCAAGGCCTGGATGCGCGCCATCTGGCGAGTGGCCCCGCACTGGAGCCCCACCGAGTACACCGGCCAGGCACGCATGCTGCCACTGAGCGAGACCACGATCGAGGCCGCCGATGATCGCAGGTATGTCGATGACGTCGGGGTCTTCCTGACCGGGCCCGCACCGATCAGTACGGCGACGTTCTTTGGCCTCGAGGAGGATCCTCACGGCATGTACATGGTTGAGTGGGTGGCCGAGCTGGCACCCCTCAGCCCCGGCGACCTGGACCTCCTCCACGAGCTGCTGCTCGAGGCCTGCGACGAGCTCGGCGCCGACCTGGCCTGGGCGCAGGTCCTCGATGGATGGAATCACTCCTACGACGGCGACGTCATGCCCGGCTACCTCAGAGCCGAGCAGCCCCAGTCCCTGGCCGCCGACGGCGTCATCCTGAGTGGGCTTCCCTCCATCCCGGTCCCGTGGTGCTACCTCGGGCCCGACTACACCAGGCTGCTCTCTGCCTTCCTCATTCGCACACCACCCCAGTGGGAGCAGCGCCCCACGGCCCGCGGCACCGCCCTGCGCCTGAGCCGGGTTCCGGTCAAGGGTGAGGCCCTGGGCCCCACCTGGTTCCCGGCCGAGTACTGCGTGTCCGTGCACCGCAGCCGGAAGGGAGAGGAAACCGTGACCGGGGCCGCTGTCGTGCCCACCTGGACCTGACCGGTGGAACCGCCGCCCGGTGTGACCAGGATCGGAGGTGGATCGGGCGTCGTCGGTCCCCAGGGGGCGGTCGGGGAGGGCCGGCGCCGTTAGACTCCTTCATGTGACAGACGAGAGCACCCCCAGCCCTGACCCGACCGCCACCGACGCCGCCGGCACCCAGTCGCCGAAGTCTGCAGACGATTCATCGGCCCAGCCCAAGCAGCCCAAGGCCGACCCGGGCCCGGGCGAGCAGTTCGAGGTCCGCGCAGGCAAGCGCGAGCGCCTGCGCGGCGAGGGCTGGGACCCCTACCCGGTCTCAGTGCCCGTCACCACCACCATCGCCGCCGTGCGCGAGGGCTACGCCCACCTCGAGGCCGGAGACGAGACCGACGACGTCGTCGGAGTGGCCGGCCGTGTCGTCTTCCTGCGCAACACCGGCCGCCTGTGCTTCGTCACCCTCCAGGACGGGGCCGGAACCACCCTGCAGGCCATGCTCTCGGCCAAGGCCCTGCCCGCCGAGGGCCACACCGCGCTCGCGGCCTTCAAGGCCGACGTCGACCTGGGCGACCACCTCTTCGTCCACGGCCGCGTCATCTCCTCGCGCCGCGGCGAGCTGTCCGTCATGGCCGAGCCGGTCCTGCGCGAGGGCGCCGAGGCCGCCTCTGCTGGGGACAACGACGTCGAGGTCCCCGCCTGGCGGATCGCCTCCAAGGCGCTGCGCCCCCTGCCCAAGACCTGGACCAACGAGGCCGGCGAGGCGGTGACGCTCTCGGAGGAGCAGCGCGTGCGCCGTCGTGAGCTCGACCTGCTCACCCGGCCCGCCGCCCGCGACATGGTGCGCACCCGCGCCGCCGTCGTGCGCTCCATCCGCGAGAACTTCTTCCGCCGCGACTACCTGGAGCTGGAGACCCCCATGCTCCAGGTCATTCACGGCGGGGCGGCCGCGCGCCCGTTCATCACCCACATGAACGCCTTCGACATGGATCTCTACCTGCGCATCGCCACGGAGATCTACCTCAAGCGCGCCGTGGTCGGCGGCGTCGACCGCGTCTTCGAGATCAACCGCAACTTCCGCAACGAGGGCGCCGACTCATCCCACTCCCCGGAGTTCACGGCCCTGGAGGCCTACGAGGCCTACTCCGACTACGACGGCATGGCCGAGCTGACCCGTAACCTCGTCCAGCAGGCGGCCCGCGACGCCTTCGACCTGCCCGAGGGCGGGGAGGTCGTCACGCTGGCCGACGGCACCGAGTACGACCTGTCGGGCGAGTGGGACAAGATCGACCTCTACACCTCCGTCTCCGAGGCCCTCGGCGAGGAGATCACCGTGGAGACCCCGCGCGAGCAGCTGGTCGCCTACGCCGAGAGGATCGGCCTCGAGATCGACGACTACGCCGTGGCCGGCAAGGTCGTCGAGGACATCTTCGAGGAGCTCGTCGGCAACAAGCTGTGGGCGCCCACCTTCGTCTACGACTTCCCCGAGGACACCTCGCCGCTGACCCGCTACCACCGCAGCAAGCCGGGCCTGACCGAGAAGTGGGACCTCTACGTGCGCGGCTTCGAGACCGCCACCGCCTACTCCGAGCTCGCCGACCCCGTGGTCCAGCGCGAGCGCTTCGAGGCCCAGGCGCTCGCGGCCGCCAAGGGCGACCCCGAGGCCATGGTGCTGGACGAGGACTTCCTCGTGGCCATGGAGCAGGGCTTCCCGCCGTCGGGCGGCATGGGCATGGGCATCGACCGCCTCCTCATGGTGCTCACCGGTCAGGGCATCCGCGAGACCATCACCTTCCCGCTGGTCAAGCGGAGCTGACCCATACTCGGCCTCCCGCGCCGGCCGATCATCGCCGCCTCCGAGCAGGTGATGATCGGCCGGTGTTCTGTCATGGCAGCCCGGCGGGCCTCAGCAGGCCTAGAACCCGGTAGTCCCCAGGCGGTGCTGGGCGGCCTCGAACTCGGCGCGCAGGTAGGCGTTCTCCTGCTGGAGCTGGGCGATGTACTGGTCCCGCTGGGCGATCGCCTCGGCGTACTGGGGGTCGCTCATCGCTCCGCCGCCTCCCGGGACGGTCCCTGCCCCGGTGGTGTAGCCGGCATTCCCGTACGCCCCGGGCGCTGATCCGTAACTCGTGTCCGCCCCGTAGACACTGCCGTTCAGCCGCGCCTCCATGGTCTCCATGGTGGCCACGACCGTATCCAAGAAGGCGTCGACATCCGGCTGCTCGTACCCTTCTCGGAACTTGGATGTCTTGAACCGTATGTTCCTGACGTCCTGGGAGGTCAGAAGTATCTCCGCCTCCTGGTGAGAACCGGTAGTCGCTCCCGGTGCCATTCCAAGGCGCTCCTCGAGTCCCCGCAGCGTGGTGGTCACCTCGTCGAGGAACTCGTCGACCTCGTCCTGAACGTATCCCTCACGGAGTCTCGTGCTATCGAACTTCACGTTGAGGACGTCATCGGATGTCAGTAGCGTCATGCTCGCCTACCCCCTGTTATTGGATTCTGCTCGCCGTCCTGGTCGTCGACCCGCAGCCCCAGGTGCTGAGCCAAGAGCGGCGCGAGCTCGGTGAGCTGCTCGCCGCTGACGGTCGCCCCACCCAAGGAGTCGACGCCGCTGACCACCCTCATCTCCAGCCTCCGCAGGTCGACATCGCTCAGGCTCCCACCGCGCAGGCGCAGCGTGCCCACCTGGCAGTCCTCGAAGCGGACCCGCTCTGCTTCGATGCCGCTCAGGTCCAGCTCGTCGATCCGGGTGCCCCGGATGAGGAGGTCGCGCACAGCGGTCCCGGCGAGGTTGGCGAAGCCCAGACGGCAGTCCTCAACGAGGACGGACTCGACATCGGCGTCGTAGAGCTCCCAGGCCCCGATACGGGAGTCGACCAACTCCACCGTTCGCCATGTGGAGCGCGGGCTGTGAAGGTACGTGGCACTCAGGCGCTCCAGGCGACAGTCGACCAGCCGTGCGGCGGCCAGGTCGGTGTCGTTGGCGAAGACCTCCGAGAACCGGCAGCTCAGCAGGCTGATCGCGGACAGGTCCGAACCGCTCAGGTCCGCCTCGGCCAGCTGCAGATCCTCGACCATCCCACCGGCGGCCAGTTCATCGGCCGCGCCGTCACGCAGGCGACCGAGGCCCGGTGCCGCGAGGACCGGCGGCTTCGGGGAGGCTGCGGTGGAGGAGCCTGCGGCCGTGTCGGTCCGTCCTGCGATCATGGACATGTTCTATCGCAGATCGGCTCCGGGCACCGGGGGTTGTTCTCCCCGGTGCCCGGACGTGACGGAGGGACTCGTGTCCAAATCTGTGACAAAGGAGCTCCGAGGCCATTACTCCGCCGAAAGGAACCGCGGAATCATGCGGTTTTCTTTTCCGCAACTGAGGGTGATCGCGGCCTTTGTCACCGATATGGACACCATGAACCGCCGCTACTCGAATCGGACGGTGGTGCCGGCCAGCATCCGCCTGCCGTAGCGGGCGCTGGCCAGGGTCGCCGCCACCACCAGCGCCAGGCACGCCCCCAGCACCAACCAGTAGCCGCTGCTGGGCCAGCTGATACGGCGTCCTGATACCCCACCGATCAGCGACCACGCGGTCAGCCAACCCAGCCCGATGCTCATGGCCAGGGCGGTGGCCGTCGGCAGCGCCGTCTCGTAGGAGACCGTGGAGCGCAGCGTTGCCGCTGGCATGCCGACCAGTCGCAGCAGGCCGAGGACCCGCCGGCGCCCCAGCAGCGCCGCCACCGTCGACACCCCGAGCGAGACCGCGGAGATGCCCGCGGCGATGAGGATGCCGATGTAACCGAGCTGGGCGAATTGGTTCTCCATGGCACTGCCCTCGAGGGCCCGAATCGAGCTGGGTGAGGTCGGGGAGGTACCCGGGGCCAGGCCGGAGGTGGCCAGAGCGGTGCGGGCCCGCTCGACTGCTCCGGGGCTGGCCGGGTCGGTGCCCACCAGGAGGACGGGAGCGCCTTGCTCATGGGCGGTTTTCAGCTCCCCAGCACTGACCGGTGACGGCGAGGCGGCGGCATTCTCATACAACCACCGGGTGCTGATGCTCACCGCGCCATCGGGGGCCGCCACGTGCGGCGCCCCGAGTGCCTCGGCCTTGTCGGCCTCGAGGATGACCTGACTGTCCTGCGTGCTGTCTCCACGGATCCTCCCCGCGGCGACCGTCGTCACCCCGGGTACGCCGGAGAGCCGGTCGACGGCGCTGTCCAGTACGCCCTCGTCTCTGACCGTCGGCATCACCTCGAGTGTCGTGGGGCTCAGGTGCCCACCGCCCTGCGTGACGTCACGGGTTCCCGCAGCGGCCGTGATGGCGACGGCGAACACCGTCATGGCGTAGACGGCGATGACGACGCCCGCCACCGCTCGGAAGACTGCTCGAGGGTGCTGAGTGATCCGGTTGAAGCCGATGACCTGCGCCGCCGAGCGGGCCAGTGCCCGACCTCCTTGCGCCACCCACCAGGTCAGGACCGGCCCGGCCCACAGCAGCCCCAGCATCGCGCACAGGAAGGAGGCGGGCAGCAGGTAGATGGTCAGATCGGAGTCCTGACGGGCCACCGCCGGAGTGCTGACCAGCCCCGCAGTCCCCAGGATCACGGGCACCAACGAGATGAGGCGCGGGCGGCGCTCGGTGCGTTCTCGGGACCCGCCCAGAGGGCCGAGGTCGGCCCGTCGCGTGCGCCACCAGGCCACGGCCACCGCCCCCGCGGTGGTCACGACGACGGCGAGGACCGCGTTGACCGGTGAGCGCAGCAGGTCGGAGTAGTAGAAGCGACTGGACCTCAGCGTGATCTGCGCGGCCACGGGGATCATGACCAGGTAGAGGCCCACGCCGGCCAGGGCGCCGACGAAGGTGGTGGCCCCGATCTCCAGGGCCGCGGTGCGGGCCACCTGCTGCGGTGTGGCCCCGATGAGGCGCAGTGTGGCGAAGCGCTCGGCCCTCTGCGCCGCCCCCAGGTCCGTGACGATCCCGACGAGCAGCAGCGCGGGCACGAGCACCGCGATGGCACCGATGAGCGTGGCGATCCGATACGCCTCATTCTCGTAGGGGATGCCCTGGAACGAGGTGACCACCTGGGGCGGGATGTAGAACTCGGAGGCGGCCACGGTCCCCAGGTCCGTCCCGACGACGGCCACCAGCGAGTCCGGGCCCTCGACGGCCTCGGGGGCCAGGACACCCACCTGCTTGCCATAGCGGTCGCCGAGCTGGTCGGCGGGGAGGGAGGAGATGCGCTTGGCCAGGGCCGGCGAGGCCAGGTACTCGCCCCGCTTCGGGACGACATCGGCCCCCGGGATCCTCACTGAGGTGGTGCCTGACTCCGGCAGGGCCACCCGTAGAAGCGTGATCGGCCTGTCGCCGACGATGTCGACGTTGCTGGCGACTGCCAGCTCGCTGGTGGTGAGGGTGTGGTCGGGCTGGAAGTCGGTGTGGTTCGACTGCTGGGAAAGGCCGGGCATGAGCGCGGTGGACCCCCAGCTGGAGCGCATGCTGCGCTCGGGGAAGGCCTGGGCGGCGGCCAGCAGCATGAGGAACAGGACCACTCCCACCATGACGCCGGCGACGATCCCGGCCAGGCGGCGTCGGGCGGAGCGGTCGTTGGCGACGAGCAGCCGGGTCAGGGCGATACGGCTCATGACCGGCCCCCGGTAGCGGCGTGCCCGGGCTCCTTTGGTCCGACCACGGCGTGTGTGGCCCCGGGACCGATGCGACCGTCGCGCACGGTGACCTCCTGGTCGGCGTAGGCGGCGATGCGCGCGTCATGGGTGATGATGACCAGGGCGGCGCCTCGGGAGTGCACCGAGTTCAGCAGCACCTCCATGGTCCGCTCGGCGGCCAGGGAGTCCAGGGAGCCGGTGGGCTCGTCGGCGAAGAGCAGACGCGGGTTGGTCACCAGCGCTCGCGCGACGGCGGCCCGCTGCGCCTGCCCGCCCGAGAGCTGGGTGGGGCGTTTGTCCAGGTGCTCGCTGAGCCCCAGCTCGCCCAGGGTCTCGCGGGCCTGGGCCAGCGCCCGCCGGCGCGGGGTGCCCGCCAGGAGCAGGGGGATGGTGACGTTGTCCAGGGCGGAGAGGTCCGGCAGGAGCTGGCCGAATTGGAAGATGAAGCCGAACTCCTTCAGGCGCAGGCGGCTGCGGGCCGCCTCGTCGAGGGCCGCGATGTCCTGGGTCGTGTCGGCTCCGTGGTAGTCGACGCGCCCGGTGTCGGGCACGAGCACCCCGGCCATGACGTGCAGGAGGGTGGACTTGCCCGAGCCCGATGGGCCGGTGACGGCCAGGACCTCACCGGCCGCGACGTCCAGGTCGACGCCGCGCAGCGCGTGGGTCTGCCCGAAGCTCATCTCCAGGCCGCGGGCGCGCATGATGACCTTGTCCGGCGGGTCCGCCTCCCCCCGATCTGGCGTGGGGAGGACATCGGCGGCCGTGGAGGTGGTGGCGTTCATGAGTGCACCTCCTCACGCAGCTCGCTCAGGCGGGCCGCAGTGGTCTCCATCCAGCGCAGGTCGGCCTCGATGTGGAACAGGGCATGGTCGGCCAGCAGCACCGTGCGCAGGTCGCCGTCCTGCTTGAGGCGGGTCAGCTCGCGCATACGCGCCATGTGCTCGGCGCGCTGGAGGTCGAGGAGGCGCCCGGCGTCGTCGTCGAGCATGAGAGCGATGACGGTCTTGGCGAAGATATTGGCCTGGACGTCACCTGCGGGGGCCACCGGAGTCAGCAGCCACTGCTCGACGCTCTGGCGCCCGGCATCGGTGACCTCGTAGCGCTTGCGCTCCGGCCCGGCGCCGGGCTCGGTCTCGACCTGCGTGATGAGCCCGTCGCGCACCAGTCGGGCGAGCGTGGCGTAGACCTGACCATAGGCCAGCGGCTTGGAGGCGGCGAACCAGTGGTCCCAGGAGCGCTTGAGGTCGTAGCCGTGACCCGGCCCGGCGCTGAGCAGTCCAAGAAGAGTGAGTCGGGATTCCATGTCCACAACTACACGCCGAGTGTATACACCGACGACGTACTCCGTGGGGAGGATGTTCTCGAACTTGCCCATGCTGCTGGGTGGAGTCGAGGCGATGATTAAACCGACAGGCCAGTCCAGGTTTGACAGACCCCAGCCGGCGTCTTAGGTTAGGTTTACCTTTGCATATCTGGCGTGGGGAGAGTGGATGCCGATCGAGGTCCTCGGAGACCGTCTTCGCCCCCGTTCTCAGAGGGTGACGGAGGTGAGTGCTCGCGTGGTCGTACGCCGTTCGGCCATCCTTCTGACCGCAGCCATCCTGCTGGCCCTGTGCATCCTGGCCTCCCTGTTCATCGGCTCCTCCAGGATCCCCGCCGACCAGGTCGCCCACTACCTGCTCCACCCCGACGCCTCCAACGTCAGCTACAACATCAACGTCCTGCGTGTGCAGCGCACTATCATCGGCGTGCTTGTCGGGACCGCCCTGGCGGTGGCCGGTGCGGTCATGCAGGCCGTCACCCGCAACCCCCTGGCCGAGCCCGGGCTGCTCGGCGTCAACGCCGGCGCCTCGCTGGGCATCGTCCTGGGTACCGCCGCGCTGGGCGTGCTCCCGATCACCGACCAACTGGCCCTGGCGGCGGGAGGAGCCCTGGTGGCGACCGCGCTCGTCCAGGTCATCGGCATGATCGGCGCCTCGACCTCTTCGCCGGTACGCCTAGTGCTCATCGGTGTCGCCTTCTCGGCCTTCGCCGGGGCGGTCATCCGCGGCGTCGTGCTGATGATGCCGAACCTGTTCCGCACCTTCATCGACTGGGAGGTCGGCTCCCTGACCCGCACCGACATCCCCCTGCTGCCCATGACGGTCCTCGTGGTCCTGGGAACCGGCGCGGCCCTCCTCCTGGCCGGGTCGCTGGACAACATCGCCCTGGGCGACGACGTCGCCGCCGCGCTGGGCACCCGGGTCGGCCTCGTGCGGGGCCTGAGCCTGGTGGTCATCACGCTCCTGTGCGCCACGGCCACCACGGTGGCCGGCCCCATCGGGTTCGTCGGACTCATGGCCCCGTTGACGGCCTCCTGGCTCATGGGGCCCCACCGGGGCTGGATCGTGGCCCTGTGCGCACTGGGCGGTCCCGTCGTCGTCCTGGCAGCCGACGTCCTGGGCCGCGTCCTGGCCCGCCCCGGCGAGATGCAGGTCGGTCTGCTGACGGCCTTCGTCGGCTCGCCCGTCCTGCTGCTCATGGTCCTGCGAATGAAGGACCGGAACTCATGAGGGGAATCAGACTGAGCCCTGCCGCCTCTCCGGCGCGTCGCCGCGCCGCCACCGGCACGCGCCGTGGTCTCCACGTGGGGGCCGACGCCGGACGCCTGTGGATCGTCGTCGGACGCTGGTCGGTGCTCATCACCCCGCGCCACGTCATCGTCGGCCTCATGCTGCTGGTGCTCAGCCTCGCAGTGGCCGTGGCCGCCCTGCGCCTGGGGAAGTTCCCCGTCTCCACCCAGGAGGCCATCGACGCGCTCCAGGGGCAGGGGCGCAGGATCGTTCAGGTCGTCATCGTCAAGTGGAAGCTGCCCCGGATCGTGCTGGGGCTCGTGGCGGGCCTGGCCCTGGGCGTGGCCGGGGCCGTCTTCCAGACCATCACCCGCAACCCCCTGGGCTCACCCGACCTCATCGGTTTCAGCACGGGTGCGCAGACCGGGATCCTGGTCAGTGTCCTCCTCCTACCCGGATCCATGCTCTCCGCCTCCCTGGCCTCCTTCATCGGCGGGGCCGCCGTAGGGGCGGTGACCTACCTCGTCTCCCTGCGCGGCGGATTCACCGGCCTGCGCTTCATCCTCGTGGGGATCGCCATCAGCTCCATGCTCGTCTCCGTCAACCGCTGGCTGCTGGTGCGGGTCGACGACGACGAGGGTCTGGGCGCCCTCAAGGCCATCACCGGAACCCTCGGGGCCGCACGGTGGCCGGTGGTGGCCCCGACCTGCCTGGCCATCGGGGTCACCGTGGTCCTCACCCTGTTGGCCTCCCGGCACCTGCAGGTCCTGTGCCTGGGGGAGCAGGTGGCCACCGTCCTGGGCAGCCCCACCCGCCGCGCCAGTGCCCTCCTCATCCTGCTGGGCACCGTGCTGGTGGCGGTGGTGACGATGGCGGCCGGACCCATTGGCTTCGTGGCCCTCGTGGCGCCCCACCTGGCCCGGTTCCTCACCGGCTCCCCTCAGTCCCCGCTGCTCGTGAGCGGCCTGACCGGGAGCCTCCTGCTGGTGGGTGCCGACCTGCTCAGCCAGCTGGTGCTCGAGTCGATGCCCGTGAGCGTGGTGACCAACGCCGTCGGCGGTCTCTACCTCATGGTGGCGCTGACAGTGGCTGCGCGCGGAAGGAGATCCCTGTGACCGACTTGCTCTCCACCGATCTGAACGCCGGCGCCGGACCAGCTGCCTCCGAGGCTCGGCTGGCCGCCCGGGGTGCGACCATCGCTTACGAGAGCCACGTGGTCTCCCGTGACCTCGACGTCGACGTCCCGGCCGGCGTCTTCACCGCCATCGTGGGGCCCAACGCCTGCGGGAAGTCCACGCTGCTGCGCGCCCTGGCCCGGTTGCACCGGCCCACCAAGGGGGTTGTTCTCCTCAATGGCGCTGACATCGCCCGCCTGGGCACCAAGGAGGTCGCCCGCAGGGTCGGCCTGCTGCCCCAGAGCGCCACCGTGCCCGGCGGCATGCTGGTGCGCGACCTCGTGGCCCGTGGTCGCTTCCCCCATCAGGGCCTGTTCCGTCAGTGGTCGCGGCAGGACAGGCAGGCCGTCGAGGAGGCCATGGAGATGGTGGGAGTCACCGATCTGGCCGCCCGCCCCGTCGACGAGCTCAGCGGTGGTCAGCGCCAGCGCGTGTGGATCGCCCTGGCCCTGGCCCAGGGCACCGAGACGATCCTCCTGGACGAGCCCACCACCTTCCTCGACCTGGCCCACCAGGTCGACATCCTCCAGCTGTGCCGCCGCCTCAACGCCGACGGTCGCACGGTGGTGGCCGTCCTGCACGACCTCAACCAGGCGGCGCGCTGCGCCGAGCACATGATCGTCATGCACGACGGCCGGGTCCGCACCACCGGCTCCCCGCGCAGGATCCTCACCGAGGACCTCATCAAGGAGGTCTTCGGTCTGGCGGCCGTCATCGCCCCCGACCCGGTGGCCGGCACCCCCATGGTCGTTCCCCGTCACCTGGGCGCGGTCACGCCGGCCGACCCTGATCCTGCTACGGCCCCCGCCGCTCCCGGCGACTTCGCCGGAGGTCCGGTACCACAGCCTTCTGCCGAGCCCGCCTCGGCAGGAACCAGCCCGACTGCTCGCTCCCAGCAGGACGGACAAGAAAGGAACACAGACAGATGAACGCATCCTCGCGGCGTGCCAGCCGCCTGAGGCAGGGCCTCCTCGCCGTAGCAGCCATGGTGCTGAGCACCGGCCTGGTGGCCTGCGGCTCCTCCAACAGCTCGACCTCCACCTCCACCGCCGCCGGCTCCGCAGGGGCTTCCGGCGCAGCCTCGGCCGGGGCCTCCGGTGCCGCCTCGGCCGGGGCCTCCACCAAGGCCACCTGGCCGGTCACCATCAAGGGGGACGACGGCGTCGACGTCGAGATCAAGGCCGAGCCCAAGAGCATCGTGTCCACCTCCGTGACCCTGACCGGATCGCTCCTGGCCCTCGACGCCCCGGTGGTCGCCTCGACACCGGCCAAGAAGAAGGACGAGAAGACCGACGACAACGGCTTCTTCACCCAGTGGTCCAAGCAGGCCACCGACAAGGGCGTCAAGGCCATTGACGGCACCGAGGACAACCTCGCCCAGACGGTCGCCGGCGACAACCCCGACCTCATCATCGTCGCCAAGACGGGGCAGGACTCGGCCGTCAAGGTCGTGGAGAGCCTGCGCCAGCTCGAGGTCCCCGTCCTCGTCATCGACTACGGATCGCACTCCTGGCAGGACGTCACCAAGACCCTGGGCCAGGCCACCGGCCGCCAGGCCAAGGCCGACGCCGTCATCAAGGACTACACCTCCAAGGCGGAGAAGGCCAAGGGCGCCATCGCCGTCCCGAAGGGGGCGACGTCGGTCTTCACAGTCCCCGGGGACGGCACCAAGGGCGCCAACGCCTTCACCGAGGAGGCCCCGCAGGTCCAGCTCCTCAAGGACCTGGGCTTCACCATCGCCACTGTCCCCGACAGCGTCAAGGGCGATCAGTCCATGGGCGATCGCAAGGATATCGTCCAGCTCTCGCCGGAGAACGTCCAGGCGGGACTCACCGGTGAGAACTGGGTCGTCATCGCCGCCGACGAGACCGCGAAGAACGCCGTCACCACCAACGAGACCTTCAGCTCGGCGGCCCCGGTGACCGGCGGCAAGGTGCAGTACATGCCGCCCTCGTCCTTCCGGCTGGACTACTACTCGGCCCTCGAGATGCTCGAGGCCGTCCAGAAGGCCTACCCCAAGGCCTCCTGAACCACTGACGACCTGAGTGTCAGCGCACTGGTGCCCCGGGCTCTCGGCCCGGGGCACCACGTATATCGATGACATCGACCCTCGCGGTCGAGCACTGCTCGGGGACGGGCCCCTCAGCCCCAGGCGACCGAGTAGTACTGAGTCTCCTGGAACTCACGGATCCCCTCGCGCGCGCCCTCACGCCCGATACCGGACTGCTTGACGCCCCCGAAGGGGGCAGCGGGATCGGATACGAGCCCACGGTTGACGCCGACCATCCCGACCTCCATGCGCTCGGCCAGGCGCAGCGCCCACCCGAGGTCGCGGGAGAAGACGTAGCCCGACAGCCCGTAGTCCGTATCGTTGATCCACGTCAGCAGCTCGTCCTCGTCGTCCCAGGTGACGATCGGGGCGACGGGGCCGAAGATCTCGGTGCGCACGATCTCCGCGTCGGGGGCGACATTCGTGAGGACCCGCACCGGGACGAACGACCCCGGAGACTCCTGGGGCCAGGAGGACTCGGCGTGGACGACGGCGCCCCCGGCCACCGCCCCGTCCACCAGGGCGTTGATCTTGTCGCGGGCAGCCGGTGTCACCAGGGGGCCGATCTGGTTCGCCTCGTCCGCCAGGGCCGGCCCCACCCTCAGGTCGCGGACGACGGCGGAGAACTTCTCGGTGAACTCCTGGGCGACGTCCTGGTGGACGTAGAAGCGGTTGGCGGCGGTACAGGCTTCGCCCCCGCCTCGGAGCTTGGCCTGGACGGCGCCCGTCACCGCGGCGTCGATATCGGCGTCGGCCGCCACCACGAAGGGTGCGTTGCCCCCGAGCTCCATGGACGACACCAGGACCTTCTCCGCCGCCTGCTTCATGAGCACACGACCGACCTGGGTCGATCCGGTGAAGGAGACGGCTCGGACCCGGGAGTCCTCGAGCCACGTCGTCGAGACCTCCACGGAACGGCTCGAGGGCACGATGTTCACCACGCCCGCGGGCACGCCGGCCTGCTGGATCAGATGTCCCAGTGCCACCGCTGTCAGGGGCGTGAGGGACGCGGGGCGGAGCACCACCGTGCACCCGGCGGCCAGGGCCGGGGCGATCTTGCGGGTCCCCATCGCCGCCGGGAAGTTCCAGGGGGTGATCATGGCGACCACCCCGATCGGGCGGTGCGTGACGATCGTCCGGGTCCCGCCTGCCGGGGAGGAGCCGAAACCGCCCTCGGTGCGCACGGCTTCCTCGGAGAACCATCGGAAGAACTCCGCCGCGTAGAGGACCTCCGCCCTGGCGTCGTCCAGGGACTTGCCGTTCTCGGCGCTGATGAGCACCGCGAGCTCCTCGGTCTGTCCCACCATGAGGTCGAACAGGGTCCGCAGCAGCTCTGCGCGCTGCCGGGGCGGGGTGGTGCTCCAGGCAGGCAGCGCCTCGGAGGCGGCGTCGACGGCGCGTGCGGCATCCGCCGGAGTCGCATCCGTGCAGCGTGCGAATACGGCGTTGCTGGCGGGGTCGACGACGTCGAAGGTTCCGCCGTCGGAGGCTGCCGTCATCCGCCCGCCCAGGAGCATCCCCTCCTCGGGGCGGATCCTGTGCAGGTAGTCGGCCAGAGCCGGGTGGGCTCCGAGGGTGGTGTACGCCGCTGTGTCAGTTGCCGCGCCGGGTCGTGTGTCAGCCATGGTTGTGCTCCCTGAGTATCGACTGTCGCCTGCTACGCATCACGGGTAGAGACCGCGGGAGACGTGGGCCTCGGCGACGCGCTTGACGGCCATCGTCGTCGCGGCGGTGCGCAGCGAGAGTCCGTGCTCCCTGGAGAAGTCTGTGACCTCGTTCCAGGCCTTGTCCATCCTGGTGCGCAGGCGCTCATTGACCTCCTTCTCGGTCCACCAGTAGGACTGGTTGGCCTGTACCCACTCGAAGTAGGACACGATGACGCCACCGGCGTTGGCGAGGATATCCGGTACGACCAGGATCCCCTTGTCGGCCAGGATCGCGTCGGCCGTGGGTGTCGTCGGGCCGTTGGCGCCCTCAACGACCAGCTTGGCGTCGATCAATGGCGCGGTCTGCTCGGTGATGACCCCTTCGACCGCTGCAGGAACAACGACGTCGCAGGCGACGGCGAACAGCTCGCTCGCAGGGATCGGGTCCGCGCCGGGGAACCCGTCGACGGTGCCGGTCTCATCCACGAAGGCCTCGAGTGCGGGGATGTCGATGCCCTTGTCGTTGCGAATCGTGCTGTAGACGTCCGCCACGGCCAGAACCTTCACGCCCGCCTCGTGGAGGAAGCGGGCAGCGCCGCGACCGACTTTGCCGAAGCCCTGAACGATCGCGGTGGCCTGCGAGGGATTCACTCCGATGCTCTCCATCGCGTTGAGGACGGAGTAGACGACGCCGCGGGAGGTGGCGGCGGCCCGCCCCTGTGACCCGCCGAGGTTGACCGGCTTGCCCGTGACGGTTCCTAGAACCGTGTGCCCGGTGGCCACCGAGTAGGTGTCCATCATCCAGGCCATGGTCTGCTCGTCGGTCCCCATATCGGGAGCCGGGATGTCCTTGTCGGGGCCGATCAGGGGGATCAGCTCCGAGGTGTAGCGGCGGGTCAGTCGCTCGAGCTCTCGTTCCGAGTGGGCCCGGGGGTCCACCTGGACCCCTCCCTTCGCGCCGCCGTAGGGCAGATCGAGAAGAGAGCACTTCCATGTCATCCACATGGCCAGCGCTCGGACCTCGTCGAGGTCCACGTTGGGGGAGTAACGGATCCCTCCCTTCGCGGGGCCGCGAGAGATGTTGTGCTGGACGCGGTGGCCGATATGCAGCTCCATCGTGCCGTCGTCGCGTCGCAGTGGGATGGCGACCGTCACCTCTTTACGGGCGGTCTCAAGCATGCGGCGCATTCCGTCGTCGAAGCCGAGGAACTGGATCGCCTCGGCGAGCTGCGCCCGTGCATCGGTGAGGGGGTGAGGGGTCGAGGGCATGGAGCTACCTCCTGGGTCGGTCGGGTGGATCAGCGTGATCCGGGGCCGGTGCGGCCTTAAGACGTGGGTGGAAGAGGGGATCAGGGCTGGTCTCGGAGCGCCTGCTCGAGGATCTCCATGCCTTCGGCGAACAGCTCGTCCGGCATGGTCACCGGTGGCAGGAGGCGGATGACATTGCCGTAGGTGCCGCAGGTGAGCAGGATCAGACCGCGTGAGCGCGCGGCCTGCGCGACGGCGGCGGTCAGTGCGGCATCGGGCTTCTGCGAGTCGGGGTCGACGAGCTCGAGAGCCATCATGGCGCCCTTGCCCCGGACCTCGCCGATGCGGGGGTCCTTCGCCTTCCACTGCTCCATCAGGCGGATGCCGGTCTCGCCGATCGTGCGGGCCCGTCCCAGGAGATCGTGCTCCTCGATCATGTCCAGGGTCGCCAGGGCGGCGGCACAGGCCAGGGGGTTACCGCAGTAGGTGCCGCCAAGGGCGCCCGGTTCGGCGGAGTCCATGATCTCGGCCGAACCGGTGACCGCCGACAAGGGGGTGCCTCCGGCCAGGCCCTTGGCGGTCGTCACCAGGTCGGGAACGACTCCCTCGTGGTCGCAGGCGAACCACGCCCCGGTGCGGGCGATTCCCGACTGGATCTCATCGGCGATGAAGACCGCGCCGTTGTCATGGCACCAGCGCTGGAGCGCGGTGAGGAAGCCGGGCGCCGGCACGATGAACCCGCCTTCGCCCTGAATGGGCTCGATGATGACGGCGGCGACGGAGGATGCCCCCACCTGCTTCTCGATCTGACTGATCGTGCGCTCGGCGGCGGCCTCGCCGTCCAGTCCGTCGCGGTACGGGTAGGAGCCGGGGACCCGGTAGAGCTCAGGGGAGAAGGGGCCGAAGCCGCCCTTGTAGGGGGCGACCTTGGCCGTCAGTCCCATGGTCAGGGAGGTGCGTCCGTGGAAGGCGTGGTCGAAGCAGACCACTGCCTGGCGGCCGGTGTGCCTGCGTGCGAGCTTGATGGCGTTCTCGACGGCCTCCGCCCCGGAGTTGAACAGCGCGGTCTTCTTCGGGAAGCTGCCCGGGGTCAGGGCGTTCAGGCGTTCGGCGACCTCGACGTATCCGGCGTACCTCGTGACGGCGAAGGAGGTGTGCGTCAGGTTCTCGGCCTGCTCCTGGATTGCAGCGACGACGGGCGCCGCCGCACCGCCCACGGTTGTCACCGCGATGCCGGATCCGAAGTCGATGAGACGGTTGCCGTCCACGTCCTCCAGGACGCCTCGGTCCGTACGCCGTGCGAATGTCGGCATGGCGGCAGTCAGGGCGCGTGGGAGTGCGGTACCTGCGCGTTCGTCGAGGGCGCGGGCCTCGGGACCGGGCAGAGGAGTGGCGAGATGAATGGTCTGGGGCAGCGTTGCCATATGGACCTCACAGTGTGTCGTGACGGGCGGAGATCTGCAGCGGAACAGGGCGCTCCGGGTTGTCGTAGAAACGTGCTCGGCTATGAGTTCCGTCTCAGGTTATGCCCGCCTCTAGGTCTGAGCACCTAAGCCCAATGCACAAAATCTCGCGAATCCTGTGCGTGATGCATAGAACAGTGTTTGAATCCAGGCATGGTGTTGGTGTCGGATCTCATCGATGGAGCGGACCTGGGAGTTCGCGCGGTGCTTCTGCCCGCACCGCACGCCGCGGTCACCTGGGTCGTCGCGACTGAGCTCCTCCAACCGGCCTCCTACCTCGAGGGCGGCGAGCTCGTTCTCACCACGGGTCTCGTCATGGCCGATGCGGAGGCGGCCACGTGGCGGGAGTACGTGGCATCACTGGTCGAGGCGGGAGTCGCGGCTCTCGGACTGGGGACCGGCATCGCCTTCGACACCGTGCCCGAGGACCTGCGCGAGGCCTGCCGGATCGGGCGTCTCAATCTCATCGAGGTCCCCCTCGAGGTCTCCTTCGCCTCCATCAGCCGCGAGGTCGGGGCCATGCTTCAGGCCACCGAGCCTGAGATCGGTGCCGAGGGGGCGGGAAACGAGGAGACCCTGGTCCTGCAACAGCTGACGCGTGCAGCCGCCAAGGACAACCAGAGCGCGATCATGCGCGCTCTGGCCTCAATCCTCCGGGGCGAGGTGTCCCTGCGGGATGCCACGGGACGCACCGTGGTCGGTCCCTTCGGGCCGGAGGCGACGGGAATCGACGACGAGGTCGCCGAGTGCATCGACAGGATCCGTCCGGGAGGGATGCGAGGAGCCGGGGCGGTCGGCCTCGGCGACATGCGGCTGGTCGTCCGCCCGGTCGGCATCACCGGCGAGCCCGAGCGCTACCTGGCGACCGTTCAGCGCGAGACGCTCACGCGCGCTCAGACCCTGGGGGTCGATCTCGCCTGGTCGTTTCTGAATCTCATCGCCGAGTCCTCCAAGGCCTTCACCGGATGGCTCCTCCAGCTCGTGGGGGCCTCCACCCGGCATCTCCTGGCGGGTGACATCGCGCAGGGGCTGGCGCTGGCGGACCAGGTTCAGGAGCTCATCCTCACACGCCTGCCGTCTCCGGAGCGGCGATCGGTGCCCGCTACCGGTGGTGGTCATCAGTGGCGGGTTGTCTGCCTCGAGGGTGGCAGTGCTGACGTTGCCGGGCTCTCCACAGTGCTGGCCCGCCTGCTCGTCGAGAGTCGGGGGGCTCCGGTGGGGGAGCGGCTTCTGTGGCGCACGGACCGGGGCGGGACCCGCCTGATGATCCTCGGTGAGGTCGAGCGCGTTCCCTCCCTTCTTGAGGACGGCAGTGTCACGCCCTGGACGGAGCGGATGCGGATCGGCGTCAGCGGTCCTGTCGGCGTCACTGATCTGCCGCGGGGCGCACAGCAGGCGCTGTCCGTCTGCACCGGAACTCGGCAGCTCGGACAGGCGGTGCGCTGGGAGACCTCGGGACTGCCGTCGGTCACGGACCTCCTGGACGAGGAGCGGGCCCAAGCCTTCGCCCGCGCTCGCCTCGGGGGCGTCGCCGATCAGCCCGAGCTGCTCGAGCTGTTGAGGATCTACCTCAGCGAGGCCGGGGCGGTGCAGCGCATCGCCGAGCGTCTGGGGGTGCATCGAAACTCCGTCCCCGCACGTCTTGTGCGCCTGAGGAGGGCACTCGGCGTCGACATCGAGGATGCCGAGCAGCGGGCGAATTTGTGGTTTGCGTTACATTTTTGGGCGGAGTGACGGTTTGTCATCTCGCACAAGGGTGACTTTTCCGCGTTTTGATGCGATTCCTTGAAGTGTGGAACGTGATGTTCGACATACCTGGTGGTGTGTGTTTACTATTACGCCGTCACCTAGGACCTTAGCCCGCGTTGTTGTCACAGGACTTGTGGCGCGTCGGGCGCTAGCGGCGATGTGGCCTGCGCCGGTCCTGCGTGAGCTTGGGCAGTAGAGGCCCGAGTCGTCTCATTTCTTTCGACTCTCGAAACTTCTCACCTCGACACCGACGTCCCGCCGAAGCCAAGAAACAGAGTGATTCACATGAGCCTTCCTCTCCTCCAGAACTTTATCGACGGAAAATTTATTCCGGCAGCCACCGATGCCACGTTCGACGTCGTGGATCCTCGAACGGAACAGGTCGTAGCGCAGTGCCCGGTCTCGGGTTCCGCCGATGTCGACGCCGCCTACGACGCCGCCCTCAAGGCATTCGAGAGCTGGCGGCTGACAACGCCGGCGGAACGGCAGATGCTCCTGCTCCGGCTCGCCGACGCCCTGGAGGCCAACGCCGACCGTCTCGTCGAGGCTCAGCGCCGCAACACCGGTCAGCTCGCCGAGATGATCCGGGCGGAGGAAGTCGTGACAGGGGCCTCTCAGCTGCGGTTCTTCGCCGGGGCCGCCCGTCTCCAGTCGGGTGTCGCCTCGGGGGAGTACGCCGAGGGGCTGAACTCGCAGATTCGCCGCGAGCCCATCGGCGTCGTCGGGCAGATCGTCCCGTGGAACTACCCCTTCATGATGCTCATCTGGAAGGTCGGGCCCGCTCTGGCCGCAGGCAACACGGTGGTGCTCAAGCCGAGTGCCAACACGCCCGAGAGCGCCATCGTCTTCGCTGAGATCGCCAGTGAGATCCTCCCGCCAGGGGTCTTCAACCTGGTGCTCGGCACCGGGGAGACCGGGCGGCTCATGAGCTCCCACCCGGTGCCCGGGCTGGTCGCGCTCACCGGTTCGGTGCGCGCGGGCTCGGATCTCGCCGAACAGGCGGCCGGCAACGTGACCCGCGTCCATCTCGAGCTGGGAGGCAAGGCCCCCGCCGTCGTCTTCGCCGATGCCGACATCGAGGCTGCCGCCGAGGGCATCGCCGCCGCAGGGATATTCAACTCCGGGCAGGACTGCACCGCCGCCACCCGCGTCCTGGTCGAGGCCTCGGTGGCCAAGGAGTTCACCGACGCGTTGGTGCGTCACGTCGAGTCCCTGCGCACCGGTCCGATCCCCGAGGAGGAGGCTTTTTATGGTCCCCTCAACAATGCTCGCCACTTCGACTCCGTGCAGAAGATCGTTGAGGAGCGGCCCGCGCACTCCCACCTGCTGACCGGCGGCCACCGCGTCGGCGAGAGCGGCTACTACTACGCGCCCACCGTCATCTCAGGGCTCAAGCAGGACGACGCGCTCGTGCAGCAGGAGATCTTCGGGCCGGTCCTGACCGTTCAGGAGTTCTCCTCCGACGACGACGCCCTGGCCCTGGCCAACGGCGTGGACTACGCCCTGTCCTCGTCCATCTGGACGACCGACCACCAGCGTGTCCTGCGATTCAGCAGGGACCTGGACTTCGGCTGCGTGTGGGTGAACTGCCACATCCCCCTCGTCGCGGAGATGCCGCACGGCGGCTTCAAACGGTCCGGCTACGGCAAGGACCTCTCCGTCTACGGCGTGGAGGACTACACACGTATCAAGCACGTCATGAGTGCCCTGTGACGCCCCGGAAGCGAACAGGAGGTCACCCCCATGCGCATTCTGACGGCCTTCACCAATTCGCTCGGCGGTCGAGACTCCTACCACCTAGGGGTGTCTCTCGCTGAAGCGTTCTCGTGCCCACTCGATCTCGTCACCGTCGTCAAGGGCGGCGGGGGACGCTACGTCCTTGACGTCACCGATCACGCCTTCCAGGACGTCGTCGCCACGCAGGTCGACGACTGGATGTCGGAGATCATGGAGGAGCATCGGCCTCGTGTGCCGGTGAGCAAGTACCTGCGGTACAGCCTCTCCTTCCCCGAGGGCATCATCGCCTCGGCCGAGGAGCTCAAGGCCGACCTGCTCGTAGCCGGCGGAGGCCGTCACGGGGTCCTGGGGCGGGTGTCCCTCGGCTCTGTGGGGCAGACGCTGCTCAACTCCTCGACTGTTCCGGTCGCCCTGTCCCCGCGCGGCATGAGGCACGCCCCTCTCGACGGGCTCTCACGCATCACGGTCATGCTGGGCGAGTCCGGCAGGTGGAGGGGAGTGCTCAGTAAGGCCAGGACCTTCGCAGACAGAGCCGGTGTCCCGTTGCGTCTCGTCACGGTGGCCACCGGGGACTCACAGGACACCGCGGAGATCGAGAAGCGGACCGAGGCCCTGCTCGCCGAGGTGCGCCTGGATCTCACCGGACTGGATGACCAGCGTGTCCAGATCGTCCACGCCCACTCCACGAGCGCCGCCGTGCTGGCCATGGAGTGGAACAGGAATGAGCTGGCCTTCCTGGGATCGGCGCGACTGGCCCAGAGCGGGCGCCTGTTCCTGGGGCCGGACGCCAACAAGATCCTGCGTGTCCTGCCCGTGCCGCTCGTCGCCGTCCCGGCTGATCCGGCCGACGTCGGAGGTGGAACATGAGCGCCGCGACCACCAGCTCCGGAGGCGGGCTGTCGAAGAAGGGGCTGGCCGAGGGCTCTGTCGGCCTGCTCGGCGCCATCATCATCGGCGTGTCCTGCATCGCGCCTCCGTACACCCTCACCGGCGCACTGGGGCCGACCGCCTCAGAAGTGGGCGAACAGGTGCCGGCGATCTTCCTCGTCGGATTCATCCCGATGCTCCTGGTCGCCTTCGGATACCGAGAGCTCAATGCGGCGATGCCCGACTCGGGCACATCCTTCACCTGGGGGACCCGCGCCTTCGGTCCGTGGATCGGGTGGATGAACGGATGGGGGCTGATTGTGGCGACCGTCGTCGTCCTGTCGAACCTCGCGGCCATCGCCGTCGACTTCTTCTACCTGTTGCTCGCACAGGTGACTCGCAACTCCGCCATTGCGGATCTCTCCGACAACGTATGGGTCAACACCCTCACCTGCCTGGTCTTCATCACGCTGGCGACCTGGATCGCGTATCGCGACATGCAGACCACCCAGAAGCTCCAGTACTGGTTGGTGGGGTTTCAGCTGACGGTGTTCCTCGGCTTCGGCGCGGTGGCGATTTACCGCTACTTCACCGGAACCGCCGTCAATCCGACACCCGTGAAGCTCGAATGGTTCAATCCCTTCGCCGTCGACTCGCTGGGGACCTTTGTGGCGGGCGTCTCCCTGTCCCTGTTCATCTACTGGGGCTGGGACGTGTCGCTGACGGTCAATGAGGAGGCCGACGACGCCAGCTCCACCCCGGGGCGCGCCGCCGTGCTCACCGTCATGACCATCGTCTCGGTGTACATGTTCGTCACGATCGGATCCATGATGTTCGCCGGTCTGGGGAAGGACGGGATAGGGCTGGGCAATCCTGCGATCCAGGACAATGTCTTCTTCGCCTTGGCCAGACCGGTTCTGGGGCCGTTCGCGATCCTCCTGTCGACGGCGGTGCTGGTCTCGTCCGCGGCGTCCTTGCAGTCCACCTTCGTCTCTCCCGCCCGCACCTTGCTGTCGATGGGATACTACGGGGCGATGCCGGAGAAGCTCGGCGAGATCTCTCCGCGCTTCCTCACCCCTGGTCGCGCAACAGTCGTCTCGGCGGTCGCCGCCTCGACCTTTTATACCCTGCTGCGATTCGTATCCACCTCCGTCCTGTGGGACACGGTTCAGACCCTGGGGGCGATGATCGCCTTCTATTACGGTCTCACCGCCTTCGCCGCGGTATGGTACTTTCGAGGAAAATGGTTCTCCTCAGTGAGGAACTTCTTCTTCACGCTGGTCTCACCGGGACTGGGAGGTCTTATCCTCTTCTTGCTGCTCGGCCTGACCCTGAAGGACTCCCTCAACCCCGAGTACGGGTCGGGATCGCAGGTCTTCGGCGTCGGTCTCGTCTTCGTCCTCACCCTCGCCCTCATTCTCCTGGGCGTGGTGCTGATGCTCGTACAGTACGTCCGAGCACCGGCCTTCTTCCGCGGGGAGGTGATCGCACGATCCGACGCTGTCACCGAGGAGTTGAAGGTGGCAACTGTCTTAGAGGAGGACGATGGTGAAGCCTCCCAGCTCCGTGCTGCGTCATAGATGCAGTGAACCGGAGCGAACACACACATGAAAACAGCTCACTCCGCGCCAGGCCGGCGGAAGGAGCTGAGAGGAATCACATTGTCATCGTATCGACGGCCACAGTTGATCGATGCGCCGGTAATCAAACGCACGATATGTGGACGCCAGGCCGGACCACGAAGGAGTGACCAATGAGCATCAACATGGAGCGAGTCGCTGAGCTGACGGAGATCGAGTCCAGGCGCCTCAATGAACGGACCAAGGGATCCGGCGACATGTACAACCGCGCGAGAAACAGCCTTTCCGGCGGTGTCGCCTCCTCGTACCAGCTGCGCGAGCCCTGGCCCATTTACCTTGAACGGGGGCAGGGGCCGAAGGTCTGGGATGTTGACGGCAACGAGATGTGGGACTTCCACAACGGCTTCGGATCGATGCTTCAGGGGCATGCCCACCCGGTGATCGGAGAAGCCATTCAGGAGCGGTACGGCAAGGGCACCCACTTCGCCGCCCCGACCGAGGACGCCCTGGCGGTGGCGGAGAACCTCTCGAGCAGGTGGGGGCTGCCGAAGTGGCGCTACACGAACTCGGGCTCGGAGTCCACGATGGACGCGATCCGTATTGCACGCGCCTACACCGGTCGCGACACGGTCATGAAGATCTTCGGCTCCTACCACGGGCACCACGACACCGTCATGGTCTCGATCGGCGTCGAGTACGACAAGATCGGTGACCGTGACAACCTGGCCTCGCTGCCCTACGGAGGCGGCATTCCCGACGCCACCGTCCAGATGACGGTGCCGGTTCCCTTCAACGATGCCGAGGCCATGGAGCGCCGCATCATCCGGCTGACCGATGAGGGGCGTAAGCCCGCCTGCGTCATCATGGAGCCGGCCATGATGAACCTGGGCGTCGTGCTGCCGGAACCGGGATATCTGGAGCAGGTCCGCGAGATCACCCGGCGACACGGCGTCGTCCTGATCTTCGATGAGGTCAAGACCGGCCTGTGCATCGGTCCGGGCGGCGCCACCCAGCGCTTCGGAGTGACTCCCGACCTGGTGACCATGGCCAAGGCCCTGGGTGGCGGTCTGCCCTCGGGCGCCATCGGAGGCACCGAGGAAGTCATGTCCGTGGTGGAGGACCACACCGTCTTCCAGGTCGGCACCTACAACGGCAACCCCCTGGTGATGGCCGCAGTGCGGGCCAACCTCGAGAAGGTCCTCACCCCGGAGGCCTACGCCCACCTCGATCACCTCAACGATCGCATTCTCGCGGGTTGCACGGAGGTCATTGAGCGCTACAACCTTCCGGGCTACGCGGTGGGCGTCGGCGGCAAGGGGTGCGTCACCTTCTCCCCCAAGAAGGTCGTCGACTACGAGTCCTTCAAGGAGCACCAGAACGCGGAGCTGTCCGAGCTCGCGTGGCTGTTCAACATGAACCGGGGGATCTTCATGACTCCGGGCCGCGAGGAGGAGTGGACCCTGTCAGTGACCCACACGGACGAGGCGATCGACGCCTACGTCAGCTGCTTCGAGGAGCTTGCCGAGGCGATCACCTCCAAGTGACGTCAGCACTCTCTGATCTCATGGGGGCCACCGAAGACGTCGGTGGCCCCCATGAATCGTGTCCTACCCGCGGTGGCGCTCGGTGGCACTCAGTGGCGTTTCCAGGCGCGGATCCTCGTGCGGAAGGAGGTGAAGGGCGCCACCGTGTTGATATGCACCCACGTGGCCACCGGCCAGGCCGACGGCGTCGAGGAGGCCCACGCCCGCTGCCCGGAAGTGAAGAGCTCCTCCCGGCTCAGCGATGCCACGAGGGCGACGACGTCGTCGCCCCGGTTCCGAAAGGCCTCCTGAAGCCGGGGCAGGGAGGCGTCACGCCACTGCTCGTAGAAGGCGCTGTAGAGATCGCCGAGTCGGTTCCACCGGTACCCGGGAGCGGGCGTGACCACCTCGCGTCCGGCCTGCTCATCGCGCTCCCAGCCCAGCAGCAGGTCCATCCACCCCAGCTGGTAGGCGAGCATCTGCGCCGGCGTGCGGTCCACCCCGTCCTTGAGCGTGTGGAGTTCGGAGGCGGGGACGTCGTCGAACTCGGCGATGAACAGCTCAGCGCGCTTGCGGATCTCCGCGATGAGCTCCTCACCGGAGGCGTAGTCCTTCACGGCGGTCTCCTTCTTCGTCCTCGCTGGCCCGCCGGTGGCAGTCGGAGGCATGCGATCGTAGGTTAACCCTCGGGTTCGTACCCTTAACCTACGAACCCGAGACTCAACCTACGAACTCGCGGCGCCCCAACCGCGCCTAGTCCTGCGCCGTGACTCCGACATCGGCCATCTTCCGCTCCGTCCACGGGGCGACGATGAACAGGACGATCGCTACGGCGACCGTCACGACACCCAGGCCGTAGTAGTAGGTGGAGTTCGCGACGTGCTCCGTCCTGGAGATGATGAAACCGGCCAGGCCCTGGCCGGTGGCCGTCGTCAGCAGCCACAGGCTCATCGTCTGGGAGGCGAAGTTCTTGGGCGCCAGTGCCGACGTCGTGGACAGGCCCACCGGGGACAGGAAGAGCTCGGCGACGGTCTGGATGATGAAGACCACGGCCAGGAACCACCATGGGGACAGGTCCTTCCCTCCCGGCCAGATCTGGAAGCCGTACCCCAGAATGAAGGCCGATACCCCGATGATGAGCACCGAGATCGCGAACTTCATGATGGTGGAGGGGAATTTGCCCGCCCGCCGGGTGAAGAGCCAGCCGATGAATGGCGCCAGGATGACGATCGTGGCCGGGTTGATGGACTGGTAGGTCTCGGGGGTGATGGCCCAGCCGACCAACGGGATATGGCCGTCGGTGTTGTCCTTGGCGAAGGTGGCCATCTTGCCGGCCGCCTGCTCGGAGATCATGAAGAACAGGACCGCGCCGATCCACAGGGGGATGTAGGCGCGCAGGTGGGTGCGCTCACGGGCCGTGACCCTGGGGGAGCGGAACATGAGGACGAAGTACCCCAGGGCGGCGCCGGCCGGGATGATGAGCATCGTCGTGGAGATGGCGTCGAGCAGGCTGCCGGACAGGATGCTGAGGGCCGCGACGAGTGCGGCCGCGGCCGCCACGGTCAGTACCGAAGCGAGCACGAACCGCCGGCGCTCCTGGGGCCGGATGGGGTTGGGGACGGTGAACGCGAAGGCCGAGAGCTTGTGACGGCCGTAGACGAAGGCGATCAGGGCCACCCCCATGCCGACGGCGGCCGAGAAGAAGCCGGCGTGGTAGCCGTAGTGCTCGCGAAGCCAGCCGGTCACCAGGGGAGAGGCGAGTGAGCCGACGTTGACCGACATGTAGAACAGCTGGAAGCCCGCGTCGCGCCGCGGGTCATCGTCGTCGTAGAGACCCCCGACGATCGTGGACAGGTTCGGTTTGATGAATCCCGTACCCACGGCCACCAGCACGATCCCCGTCCAGGAGAAGGAGGATGAGGGGATGGACAGGCAGATGTGCCCGGCCATGATGACCAGGCCGCCGTAGAGGGTGGACAGCTACGGTCCGATGACGCGGTCGGCGAAGATGCCGCCCGGGATGGCGAGCAGGTAGACGGCCGCGCTATAAGAGGCCAGGATGACCTGGCCGGAGTTGGGACTCAGGCCGAGTCCGCCACCGGCCACGGTGTCGGTGATGAAGTAGAGCAGGATGGCGCGCATGCCGTAGTAGGAGAAGCGCTCCCACATCTCCACGTTGAGCATCCAGGGCAGGCCCCGGGGGTGGCCGAACAGTCCCCGGTCCTCCTTCGACGGCGTCGTGCGCAGGGTGTCGGGTCGCCACCGGCTGGTGATCATCCGACCGGTATCGAGATCGTCCTCGACGGGAGTCGGGGTCGTTGACATGAGACTCTCCCTTCCTGTGGTCGGGTGAGACGTGCCGCCGGACCGTCAGTGTCCGGCGCGAACCACAGGTACCCATGCACCCTACTCCGACCATGCGGTTATTTTGGGAGAACGTGAGAACAGCTGGGCGAAGCAGCCAATGAGGTCGGTGAGGCCGGGATGAGGCTAGTCGACGCAAAGGTACGTTCTCGAGCGGCCCCCTCCGCGCCTCACCGCCCGGTGGGGACGGCTTGCTGAGTCAGTCGCCCGTGGCCGTCTCGACGTCGGCCATCTGCCGCTGGGTCCACGGGGCGACGGCGAACAGCACCAGGGCCATGAGCAGTGTGGCCGCGCCCAGGCCGTAGTAGTAGGTGGCGTCGGAGGCGTTCTCGGTCTGGGCGATGACGAATCCGGCGACGCCCTGCCCGGTGGCGACGCTGAGCCACCACAGTCCCATCGCCTGGGAGGCGAAGCTCTTGGGGGCCAGGGCGGTCGTCGTGGCCAGGCCGACCGGGGTCAGGAAGAGCTCGGCGACGGTCTGGATGACGTAGACCAGCACCAGGAACCACCAGGGGGACAGGTCCTTCCCGCCCGGCCAGATCTGGAAGCCGTAACCCAGCATGAGTGCCGAGAGCCCCACGATGAGCACCGCGATGACGAACTTCATGATGGTGGAGGGGAACCTGCCCGCCCGCCGGGTGAAGAGCATGCCGATCAGCGGAGCCAGCAGCACGATCGCTGCGGGGTTGACCGACTGATAGGCCTCCGCGGTGGTCGACCAGCCGAGGAAGGGCAGCCGCAGGTCGGTGTTGGACTCGGCGAAGGTGGCCATCTTGCCGGCGGCCTGCTCGGTGATCATGAAGAACAGGACCGCGCCGATCCACAGGGGGATGTAGGCGCGCAGGTGGGTGCGCTCGGGGACGGTGACCTTCGGCGAGCGGAACATGACCACGAAGTAGGCCACGGCCGTACCGACCGGGACGAGGAGTCCCGCCGTGGCGACGGTGGTCACCAGGTTGCCGGTGAGCACCTGAAGGACGGCGACGACGACGCCGATGATGATCAGGACCCCGAGGGATCCCAGAAGCAGCCGCCGGCGCTCCTGGGGGCGGATGGGGTTGGGGACGGTGAAGGCGAAGGCCGAGAGCTTGTGGCGGCCGTAGATGAAGGCGCCCAGGGCGAAGGCCATGCCGACGGCGGCCGAGGAGAAGCCGGCGTGGTAGCCGTAGTGCTCGCGAAGCCAGCCGGTCAGCAGGGGCGAGGCGAAGGCGCCGACATTGATGGACATGTAGAACAGCTGGAAGCCCGCGTCGCGCCGGATGTCATCATCGTCGTAGAGGCCGCCGACGATGGTCGTCAGGTTCGGCTTGATGAAGCCGGTTCCCACGGCGACCAGCACGATCCCCGTCCAGGACGTGACTGTGGTGGGGATGGTCAGGCAGATGTGCCCGGCCATGATGACCAGGCCGCCGTAGAGGGTGGACAGCCACGGGCCGATGACGCGGTCGGCGAAGATACCGCCCGGGATGGCCAGGAAGTAGACGGCCATCCCGTAGAGCGCGATGACGACCTGTCCGCTGGTGTCGCTCAGGCCCAGGCCCCCGCGGGCCACGGTGTCGGTGATGAAGTAGAGCAGAATGGCGCGCATGCCGTAGTAGGAGAAGCGCTCCCACATCTCCACGTTGAGCATCCAGGGAAGCCCCCGGGGGTGGCCGAACAGTCCCCGGTCCTCCCGCGATGGCGTCGTGCGCAGGCTGCGGGGCCTCCACCGGCTGGAGATGAGGCGGCCGGATTCGGCGAGATTGTCCTCAGGGGCGTCGACCGTCGTCGCGGTGCCTGATACCGGGCCTGACTCGGACTGTGCCATGGCGCTGTCCCTTCCTCCGGCGGTGGCCTCTCGGGGCTGACCGCAGGGGTAATCCAGGGCGACGGTGGTCCGTCTCGCACGAGGAGGCACAGGCCCGTCGCCGAGGAGAGATGTGGTGGTGCCAAGACCATAGTGCCTGGCCTGTTTCCGGCATGCTTCCGGCTCTCGTCAGGACGCCGGTGGTCCCGGAGAA
>NZ_MSKL01000017.1:68984-88660 GCF_001937665.1 Actinomyces oris
TCGCTTCTCCGGGACCACCGGGTGCCGCACGCGGAGGGTGATGGCGCGGACTCCTCCGACGGGCGGAGAGGGCGGGGCCGGCAGGGCTGCGCGGACCGGGCCGTCAGCGAGTGAGGGCGTCGGCCGCGGCCTTGACCTGCGGGCGCACCGGGGTCAGGCGGGTCAGCTGGGTGACGTGGCGCGGCTCGAGCTCGTCCAGGCTGGAGACCCCCAGCAGCTTCATGGTGCGGATGACCTCGTCGGAGAGGATCTCGATCATGCGGTCCACGCCCTCGCGCCCGCCGGCCATGAGGCCGTAGAGGTAGGCGCGGCCCACGAGCCCGAACTTGGCCCCCAGGGCGACGGCGGCCACGACGTCGGCGCCGTTCATGATGCCGGTGTCGACCATGATCGTGGCGTCCTTGCCGACCTCCCGGACCACCTCGGGCAGGAGGCGGAAGGGGATGGGGGCGCGGTCGAGCTGGCGCCCGCCGTGGTTGGACAGCAGGACGCCGTCGACGCCCAGGTCGATGAGGCGCTTGGAGTCCTCCACCGTCTGCACGCCCTTGATGACGATCTTGCCGGGCCACATGGAGCGGATGACCTTGAGGTCCTCGTCGCTGATGGTGGGGTCCATGGCGTTGTCGAGCAGCTCGCCCACGGTGCCGCCGGTGGACTTCAGGGAGGCGAACTCCAGCTTGGGCGTGGTCAGGAAGTCGTACCACCACCACGGGCGAGGGATCGCGTTGAGGACGGTCCCGGCCGTGATCTGGGGCGGGATGGAGAAGCCGTTGCGCTTGTCGCGCAGGCGGGCCCCGGCCACGGGGGTGTCCACGGTGAACATGAGGGTGTCGAAGCCGGCGGCCGCTGCGCGCTCGACCAGCCCGTAGGAGATCTCGCGCTGGCGCATGACGTAGAGCTGGAACCAGTTGCGCCCGCGGGGGTTGGCGGCCTTGACGTCCTCAATGGAGGTGGTGCCCAGGGTGGACAGGGTGAAGGGGATCCCGGCGGCGCCTGCGGCCCCGGCCCCGGCGACCTCGCCCTCGGTCTGCATGAGGCGGGTGAAGCCGGTGGGCGCGATGCCGAAGGGCATGGCGGAACGGCCGCCCAGGATCTCGCAGGAGGTGTCGACGTCGACTGCCGGGCGAAGGATGTCGGGGTGGAACTCGATGTCGCGGAAGGCCTGGCGGGCGCGGCGCAGGGAGACCTCGCCCTCGGCGGCGCCGTCGGTGTAGTCGAAGGCCGCGGCCGGGGTGCGGCGCTTGGCGATCTTGCGCAGGTCCCAGGTGGTCAGTGCGGCGTCGAGGCGTCGACGCTTGGGGTTGAGCTCGGGCGTCTTGAAGTGGAGCAGCTCGAAGATCTCGCTCGGGTTGGGCAGCTGGCGCTTGACCATAGGAACCTCATCAGTGAGTCGGATTCTGGACGCTCCGCACGTCGCGGAGTGCTCGTGGGAGGCGACCGGCCCCCATGGCCATCCCTGAGGCCCACGAGCCACCTCATGCTATGGGACAAAGGTCACTGAAGCAAGGTTAGCCTAAGCAATCCTTGCGATAGTGGGAAATGGTCGTTGTGGCTAGGACGGTGGGGTTGGTCCACCGAAGCGCTGGAGTCCGCTCGTTGGCGGGGACATTCTGCACGGTCGGGTGCGTGCGGCTCCGGACGGAGGGTCTTGCACCCCAACGGCGCCGAATGTCCCCACCCGGCCGACGGGCTGGTTGGATCTCGGTAGAGTCGGATTGCGGACCGTTTATGTCCGGGTGGTGCCCGGGGAAGTGTAAGGAGGCGTTGTCATGCGTCGTCGTTTGTTTGTGTCGGCCTCGGTGCTGGCGGCCGTTGGTGTTCCGGTGGTGGCCGCCTGTTCGCGCTCGTCGAAGAAGGCTGCGGGAATTGCTTCCTCCGGGTCACCAACAGGAACGCAGTCGGGTTTCAAGGCCTTGGACGGTCGTGTGTCGGGTCATCGTCTGACGGTTGAGGTCTCGCCGTTGGTGCGGATCGACGACTCCACGACGGCCCTGTCCATGGTGCTCTCGCGTGCTGCTGATGACGCGGACGGTAGTGACTTCTCCTTCGGGACGGTCATGGGGTACATCAACTTCGCCGGAGACTGGCGCTATGGTGTGACCAGTACCCGGCTGATCGATACGGCCAAGGGGCGTGCGTGGACCTCCGTCTCCACGATGGGCAAGGAGCGGCTCGCCATCAAGCCCGGTCAGAGCGTTACCACCTATGTCGCCTTCGGTGCGGTCGACTCCGATTCCGTCACCGTCCTGGTTCCTCAGACCGGTTTCGTCACCGTTGATGTCATCAGTCGCGACGAGGTGTCCAGGACCGGTATTGACCTCAAGGCTATGGAGACGGCGGTCAAGGATGACAAGCGGGTCACCGAACAGGCTGCGGCCTCACCCATTGAGATCAACTCCCGCACGGTTGACGGTTCGTTGGGTGCCCGTACCGGGAGCAAGGACGTCACCATCGTGATGGCTTCTGATGTCACGTTTGCCTCGGACTCGGCGGATCTGGCTGCGGCGGCCGAGGCTCAGCTGCAGACCGTGGCGGGTCAGATCTCCCAGTATCCCGATGGTGGGACGCTGACTATCGTGGGGCATACTGACGACGTCCAGGATGACGCCTACAACCAGGCCCTCTCCGAGAAGCGTGCCAACGCGGTCAAGACCCGTCTGGGGCAGCTCGCCAGCCTGGACAAGTGGAACCCCTCCGTCGCTGGTAAGGGTGAGTCCGAGCCCCGTGTCTCCGGTACTACTGACGAGGCGCGGGCCGCCAACCGGCGCGTGGAGATCACCCTCACCCCCACGGGCGGTACTGGTGGCAGCACGAAGCGCGGCGGATTAGGGAACGGCGCTGGCGGTGCGACGCCGTCGGCCCAGGCCTCGTCTGGTGGTGCCTCCCTGCCTGAGGCCAAAGGGCCTGTCGGCAAGGGGGCGGAGGGTGTCACTGTCAAAAGATCTGATGGCAGTGGTCAGCTGACGATCAGCCTGGACCACGTCACCCGTGCCGGCGGCTACCTCCTGGGGGAGGTGAAGGTCGTGGCCGTTGATGGTGACACCTCGGCGTCGGACTGGTTCCACGACGTCGACTCCGGGGGTATCTTCTCCAACTCCCGCAACGAGGACTCGGCCTCAGTCCAGTACACCCTCTCCAGTGCGTGTGATGGTCTCGCGGTGGTCGCAGGGGATATGCAGGTTCTCCCGGCGGACTACGTGCCCGGCGGGAAGGACACGCACTGGCCACTGGCCGACTTCAATCTCGCGGAGAAGCTTCAGGCCGGTACCGCCATGACCGTTGCCGTCGTCTGGCCCGATCCCGGTGGCGATACCATCACCGTTGACCACCAGAGCATCAAGAAGGGCAACGGCTCCTACGCCTACCGACTCACCGACATCCCCGTCAAGGACAGCTGAACCGGAGCCTGCCAACGGGCCGGGGCTACGCCGCTCGGGTGCGGCCGGCCAGGTTGTGCAGTCGCGCCCGCGCGCCGTCGTGGCGCAGGGCCTCCAGCTCCTCGACGAAGGTGCGTCGGAAGCGGTCGTTGGTCGCCAGGCCTCCGAAGATCCCCTCGTGGGAGATGAAGGCGGTGCCGTGGCCGGCCCGCTGCGCGGCCGCCAGGTGCTGTAGCTCCTCGGCCAGGGGATCGTCGACGACGATCCTGCCACCGTTCTCGTCGAGACCCTCCGAGCCCAGTGCCCACGCGGCCACCATCGCCGTGCCCAGGCGGATCGGCCCACCGGCGGTCAGGTTGTCCCGCACCGTTCCCAGGACGAACCGCGGCAATCGGCTGGAGGAGTCCCGTGCCAGACTCAGGAGCGTGCGCGCGATCGCCTTGTTGGTCAAGCGCCTGAAGAGCGTGCTGATGTAGTCGTCCAGGTCGATCCCCGGCACCGAGCGCAGTGTCGCGCGCGCCTCCCGCTCAAGGTAGGCCCGCACCCAGGCGGCGACCATCGGGTCCGCGGCGGACTCGTGTGCGTACTCCATCCCCAGCAGGCGCCCCCAGTGGGCCAGGCCCTGGTGGGCTGCGTTGAGCAGGCGCACCTTCATGAGCTCGTAGGGGGAGATGTCGTCGACCATCTGCACTCCGACCTCCTCCCACGGGGGGCGCCCGGCGGGGAAGTCGTCCTCGATCACCCACTGGGTGAAGGGCTCGCAGACCACCGGCCAGACGTCCTCAACGTCGACTCCGCGCCGGAGGTCGGCAATATCGGCCCGTGTGGTGCGCGGGGTGACGCGGTCGACCACACAGCGGGGGAAGGCGACGCTCCCGTCGATCCAGTCGGCCAGCTCCGGGTCGCTCATCGCCGCCTGGGAGATGACCGCATTGCGCGCCACCGCCCCGTTGCCGGGCAGGCTGTCGCAGCTCATGATCGTGAACGGCGCGATCCCGTTCTCCCGACGCCGCCGCAGTGCCTCAACGATGTAGCCGAAGGCGGTCGTCGGCTCGCCCGGGTGCTCGGCGTCGTGGACGGCCCCGGGGGCGAAGGTGCGGAACTCGCCCGTGGTGTCATCGATGTTGTAGCCGTCCCAGGTGAGTGTCAACGAGACGATCCGGGTGGTCGGCGCGCTCAGGAGGGCCAGGACCTCCTCGGGGGCGTCGGAGGCGAGGCGGTAGTCGTGAATGGAACCGATGACCGCCGGATCGCACAGTCCACCGGGGTGCTTGCGGATGAGGGTGTAGAGGTGGTCCTGGCTCTCCAGCGCGTCGCGCATCCGTGCGTCCTCGGGCAGTAGTCCGACACCACAGATCCCCCACTCCAGGCAGGATCCTCCCGGAGTGGTGGGCTCAGCGCCGTCGTGGGGGCCGGCCCCGGCGCGCCTGCGCATGAGCCTGTCGAGATAGGCGGCCTCGTGGGCACGATGAAAGCCACCCACGCCGATGTGGACGATCCCGGTCGTCATGGCGGAGCGGTCGTAGTCGGGGGCCAGGGGCGACTCAGTCAGTGAGGTGGTCAAGAAGAGGTCCTTTCCGCGCTGCCACCAGTCAACCCCGCCTCCTTGGAAAACCGGTGTGCGCCCGCCCCGGAGTGAGCCTCACCGGGCCTGCCCGTCCTCGCCTCAGTTCGCTGAAGTCCTTGCGGGAGCGGAGAAAACGCAGAAGAACTCCGCGCCGCCCGGGCGGTGTGCCACCGGGCGACGCGGAGTGCGGGTGCGGTTGATGAACCTCAGTGGGCGATGACGACGCGCAGGTTGCGCGGGCCGTGCACGCCGTTGACGCGCACCAGCTCGATGTCGCTGGTGGCCGAACCGCCGGCGATCCACGTCATCGGACGCGTGGGGTGCTCGCCCAGGACATCGACGGCCTGCGGCACCGTCGGCATGATCGCCTCGCGCTCCAGGACCACGACGTGCTTATCCGGTACCAGCGAGATGGCCCGGCGGCCCTGGTCCGGCTCGCCGTCGAGGACGATCGTCCCCGAGATCGAGATGCCCACGCGCGAGCAGGTCAACACGGCGTCGATCTCATTGAGGTCGAGAGTGGCGATGGCCTCCTGGCGGGAGTCCTCCACCACGGTGCGGCCGTTGCGGGCCGCCGCCTCCTTGTAGGCCTCGGGCAGCCCGGTGGGGACGACGACGGAGCGCGCCTCACCGAGCAGCTCGTCAATGGCATCCAGGATCGCCGCGTCCTTGGGGGCGACGATGACCTCGGCCGAGTAGTCCTCGAGCTTCTCGATCATCTCGTCAACCACGGGCTTGGAGCCGGGGGGATTCTCCCCGGAGCGGATGTAGTTGCGCGGGATCGGCCCCACCGGGCGGGTCTGGGACCGCGAGATCGCGTCGCGAGCGCGGGCCAGGATCGCGGACTTCGCATCCATCACAGCTCCTCCTCGCTGGTCGAGCCGGCCGGGGCCTGGGTGGCGGGTGCCTCCGGGGCGATCGGCTCAGGGTTGATGATGGCCGAGCGTGCGTCCAGCGCGGCCGGGGCGGGCTCGCCGTCGGCGCTCGCGCTGCCGGACACCGGCTGACCGGGAGGCGGTGGCGGATCGGCCGGGAAGCCGTCTGCGTAGCCGCGGCCGGCCCGGGAGTCGGCGATCTGGCTCAGGGGGGTCTCGCCCTCGGGGTGGGTACGCCGCCACCACTGGCGGAAGGTCTCCGAGGGGGCCACCGGCAGGTCACGCGCCCCGGTCCACAGTGAGGCCGGGAAGGGCAGGGCGCCGATCTTGCCCTCCTTGCCGCCCAGAAGCGCCGAGGCCTTGACCGTCTGCGAGGCGGCCTCCCACAACGAGCTCTTCGACATCACCGGGGCCGAGACGTTCATGGCCACGTCCCACACGTCCGGCACCACGCGGCGCTTGACATCCACGGAGCGGGCCCGCAGGTGGACGAGGATCGTGGGGATGTCGATCTTGACCGGGCACACCTCGCCGCAGGCCCCGCACAGGGAGGAGGCGAAGGGCAGGGTGTGGACCGGGTCGTCGTCGGCCAGCCCCTGCGTGAGCTGGGGGGTGATGATCGAGCCGATCGGGCCGGGGTAGACCGAGCCGTAGGCGTGCCCGCCGGTGTGCTGGTAGACGGGGCAGATGTTCATGCACGACCCGCAGCGGATGCAGGCCAGGGCCTGGCGGCCCACCGGGTCGGCCAGGGTCTTGGTGCGCCCGTTGTCCATGAGCACCAGGTGGAACTCCTTGGGGCCGTCGCCCTCGGTGACACCGGTCCACATGGAGGTGTAGGGGTTCATGCGCTCACCGGTGGCCGAGCGCGGCAGGAGCTGGGAGAAGATCTCCACGTCCTGGAACCGGGGCACCAGCTTCTCGATCCCCATGAGGGTGATGAGCGTGTCCGGCAGGGTCAGGCACATGCGCCCGTTGCCCTCGGACTCGTAGATCGAGACCGTGCCGGTCTCGGCCACGCCCATGTTCGTGCCGGAGACGGCCACCGAGGCGTGCAGGAACTTGTTGCGCAGGTGCGAGCGGGCCGCGGCCGTGAGCTCCTGCGGGTCGTCGGAGAGATCCGCCGGGGCGTCGTCCATGCGGTCCAGGAAGATGCCGCGCACCTCGGAGCGGTTGCGGTGGATGGCGGGCACCACGATGTGCGAGGGCATGTCGTCGGCGAGCTGGACGATCATCTCGGCCAGGTCCGTCTCGTGGGCGGTGATGCCCCGGTCGGCCAGGTACTCGTTGAGGTTCGTCTCCTGGGTGGCCATCGACTTGACCTTGACGACGTCGTCGACGCCCTTGGAGGCGATGATGTCGGTGATGATCCGGTTGGCCTCGGCGGCGTCACGCGCCCAGTGCACGATCCCGCCGCGGGCGGTCACGTTGGCCTCGAACTGCTCCAGCAGCTCGGGCAGGCGCGAGGCGACCTCGAACTTGACGGCCTCCGCGGCGTTGCGCAGGTCCTCCCAGTCGGGCATCTCGGCCACGCGGTCGGCGCGCTTGGAGCGGATGGTGCGTGTGGCGTGACCCAGGTTGCGTCGCATCTGGGTGTTGGCCAGCGTCTTGTGCGCACCCTCGGGGAAGGTGTGTCCCCAGCGCAGCGTGTCCTCGGGCTGCTCGACCTCGGTGCGCCAGCCGCCCGTGTGGGGCATGCCCAGAAATACCTGTGTCATCGTGCCACCGCCTGTGTGTGCTGGACGTGCTTGGGAGCGAAGGAGATGTTGCCCTCGAAGGGCGCATCCTTGGTGGAGGCCAGGATCTCGGCCAGGTGCATGATGCGTACCCCGGAGTTGACGCGCGACAGGCCACCGCCGATGTGCATGAGGCAGGAGTAGTCGCCGGCGCACAGGACCTCGGCGCGCGTGGACATCACGTTGCTCATCTTGTCGGCGAGCATCGCGGTGGAGGTCTCGGAGTTCTTCATGGAGAAGGTGCCGCCGAACCCGCAGCAGACCTCGGCGTCGGGCAGGTCGATGAGGGTGAGGGCCTCGACGGCCTTGAGGAGGCGGTAGGGGCGGTCGGCGACCTTGGCGATGCGCAGCGAGTGGCAGGTGGGGTGGTAGGTGACCGTGTGGGGGAAGTAGGCGCCCACGTCCTCGGTGCCCAGCACGTCGATGAGCAGCTCGCTGAGGTCGTAGGTGTGCGCGGCGATCTGCTCGACCCGCTTGGCCAGGGCCGTGTCGCCCACGTGCTCGGCCACGAGCTCCTGCTCGTGGCGGGCCGCGCCGGTGCACGAGCCCGAGGGGATGACGATCGCGTCCCACTCGCCGTCGAGGACGGGGGAGAAGGTGTCCACGTGGTTGCGGGTGATCTTGGCGGCCTGCTTGAAGTAGCCGGTGTTGGCGTGCATCTGGCCGCAGCAGACCTGTCCCTCCGGGAAGCAGACCTGGTGGCCGAGCCGCTCCAGGATGGTGACGGTTGCCTGCGCTGCCTGCGGGAACATGGTGTCCGCAAGACAGGTGGCGAAAAGGGCGATTCGCAAGATATGCCTCCACGACGTCGTAGCTGAGACTGTCACGAGGACCGCCCGGACTTACCTGCGTTCGGAGCAGGACGTGATGCGGCCTCGGCTGCGTCTCAGGCTACGGCTCGGCGGTGGCACTCATCTGACGACGACGCTCTCCCGGTCGGTTGGTTCCGCTCTCCGAGGTGGTTTTCCCTTGAGGTGGCAAGGATCTGTGTGGGGTGAGGGTGGGCTGAGCAGGGGGTGTCCGCGGCGTGTGGGAGGTAAGTCCTAGACGCGGATTGCGTCATGCATCACTGCCCTTATCCGTGACCGGGCTTGGAGAGGTCCTGGCGGGAGCGCGACCACCGCCGTCGAGGACGTACTTTTGCTGCGAGAACGCACCTTCATGGCGAGGACTGCGTCTGCCGGCGGGATGCAGGTGCCGGGGCGCAGTCGTCGGTGGGAGAACGCAGTTCTCGGGTGAGAAGTAGGTCCCCGATTGGTGCAGCTAGCCCAACAGGCCCAGGGCGCCTGCGCTGCGCCCGGCGAGGTGGAGGCCGAGGATCGCTGCGATCCACAGGAGGGTGACCTTGGCCTCGTACTCCAGCCTGGGGGCGATTCTGGCCAGCTTGGGCAGAAAACGCTGCCCCAGCGTATCGGCCAGGACGAGCAGGGCGAGGGCGGGTGCGATCATGACCAGGCAGTACAGGATCAGGGTGACGATCCGTCCCGGCCAAGCCTCTGGTGAGGAGGCGATGATCCCGGTCGCCGCGATGTAGGGAACCATGGTGGCGGCTTCGGCAAGTGAGGCTCCCAGTCCTAGAACGATCATCGCCCCGGCCGAGGCGGGGGTGGGTCGACTTCCCAGAGAATCCGTTCCGGGCTCGGGCCTGGCCGGGTCGGGGCCGAGGATGCCGAAGCCCGCCAGCACCACGCCGATGACGAGGGTCGCCCACTGTGCCGTCTCAGTGCGGGCCAGGTGTGCCGCGGCGGAGCCGATGAGACCGAAGCCGGCCACCAGGGCGATCCCGAGGCCGAGGTACACCAGGCACACAGTGGTCAGGTAGATGGTCATCGGTCCGCGGTCCACGCGACGGCTGCGCACGACGAGAGCGATCGGGATGACCAGCGTGCCCAGGCTGGTGGAGTCCAGCAGGGCGAGTCCTGCGAGTGTGGCGGCGTGTTCCATGGGGTACCTCGCTCGTTGGCCGACTGTTGTCGTACGACCGTATGACGGTTCTCATACGATCGTATGAGGAATGGTCTGGCGAGGCAACTGCCGTAAAGTGCCAGGGGAGCCTGCGGTGGTGACGGTGGAAGGTGGCCGTGAAGGTGCTGAGGTGAAGAACGACGGAGGAGAGCGTTATGGACCAAGAGACGAACCGGCAATCGGGCCTCGCCTCCCCAATGTCGCCGGCCGCGAGCATGACCGCTGACGCCACCATTGCCATCATCGCCGAGGAGGGCTTCGACCGAGTCAGCGTGCGCAGTGTCGCGGCCCGGCTCGGAGTCGCCCCGGGCACAGTCCAGTACCGCTCGCCGAGCCGGCGAACTCTGCTGACCGACGCCCTCGTCCGCTCCGTCCAGCGCCAGGCCGGCCGTGTGGTCTCTCATGAGGTCGACCCCGCGCAGCCGGAGACCCTGGTGAGGGCTCTTGCCGAGCTTCTGCCGACCGGGGCCGTGCAGCGCGAAGACGCGGCTGCCTGGGTCGCCTTCGGTGCCGCCGCATCCACCAGGCCCTGGCTGGCCGATCCCTACTGGGAGGCGCTCCAGATCATGCGCACCTGGGTCGAGGGCATTCTGGCGGACGCTCGGAAGGCCGGTCGTATGCGCGTGGACCTGTCACCCGCCGAGGGGGCGCGCCTGGTGACCGCCATCGTCAACGGGCTGACCCTCGACCTGCTCAACGCCCCGCCAACGGAGTCTGACGAGGTGATCGGCCAGCTGCGCTCGGGGCTGGGCCTGATCCTGCGAGGCCTGTGAGACCCGCGCAACCTACGACGGTACCGTCGGCGACTGTGTGAGGTGCACTAGACCCAGAGGGAATGTGCAGCTGCGCGGCCCACAACTGCGGTAGGGCCGAGCTCAGGATGTCAGTGCCGGCTGGCATGATTATGGGCGCCTCCCTTCGGCTCCTTCCCCCGGAACACGTGCAGTGTCCTGGCCGGGGAGGAGAGGAGCTGGGAAGGAGGTGAGGGTCGTGTCCAAGCCGAAAGGCCGGAATACGAAAGTCCGCCGGGGCAAGGTAACGGCCCGGAAGGTGAGCGACGTCTTGACCGCTATCGCTCGCCTGATCCGGGCCGTCAGTGTCCTGGTGAATGCCCTGAGCAAGTGGTTCAGCTGAGGCTGACCGCCTGCTAGGGGAGTCGCCCGGCTAGCACCCGGGTGGCTCCCTACCATTATGACTGGCGCCGCTCCGCCCTGTCCACATGACGACGAGACTCTTCGGGAACGCCCGCGAAGGAGGCTCGGTGCCTCACGGAGAGCTGCCCGCGACGCCCGTGGACCGTGCCAGGCTCAGGCGAGGGACCAGGCCCCAAGCTTGAGCTGTCCGTGGCTGTTGCTGCCGCTGCCACCGACATCGAGGACGTACTTTCGCGGCGAGGACTGCGTCTGCCGGCAGGATGCTGGTGCCGGGGCGCAGTCGTCGGTGGGAGAACGCAGTTCTCGGGTGAGAAGTACGTCCCCGATCCGACGCCGGAGGCTGAGCACACGCACTGCGCCCCCGGAATCGCGAAGGATCCGGGGGCGCAGTGCGCAGTAGCGAGAGTCAGTGGCCGGCAGCCTCAGACGCCCAGCCCCACCTGGGAGGCCAGGAACACGAGAGCGCCCAGCACCAGCAGCAGCCCGATGGAGTAGGGCGCCGCCTTCTTGAGGATCTCGGCGTCCGTACCGGGGGCGTCGACCGCGGTCGAGGCGATGGCCAGGTTCTGCGGGGAGACGATCTTGCCCAGGCCGCCACCGATGGTGTTGGCGGCCAGCAGGATCTTCGGATCGAGCCCGGCCCCCTGGGCGGCGGTGGCCTGCAGGTTGGCGAACAGGGCGCCCGCGCTCGTCGCCGAGCCGGCCACGGCGGTTCCCACCCAGCCCAGAGCCGGGGAGAGGAAGGCGTAGGCGGCGCCCGTGGCGGCCAGGGCCGCACCGATCGCGGAGGTCTGGCCGGAGAAGTTCATGACGTAGGCCAGGGCCATGACGGCGGCGATCGTCAGGATCGCCATGCGCAGCGTGTAGCAGGTCTTGGCCAGCGTGGCGAAGCCCTTGCCCACGCTCATCTCGAACTTGCCCGGCACCGAGCGCGCCGAGTAGATGAAAGTGACGATGATGGCGGTCAGGAAGATCCAGGTGCCCGGGTTGGACAGGGTCTGGAACGTGTAGATAGCGCTCTTGGAGGCCTCGCCCTTGGCGGTCAGGAGCTGGCCGTACACGCCGGGCCACTTCACGGGCAGGTCAGTGGCCTTGAAGACCTTGTCGAGATTAACGCCCAGGGTCCACAGCTTGGTCGTGGCGATGATGACCACCACCAGGATGTAGGGCAGCAGGGCCAGGATGACGCGCTCGCGGTCGGGGGCGTCGTCGGCAGCCACCTGGGAGCGGTACTCGTCAGGGGTCTTCGGGGTCCACACCAGGAGGAAGACGTAGGAGGCGGCCAGCCCCAGCAGGGAGGCCAGCACGGCGGTGAGCTCATAGGAGATCGAGGGGGTGAAGAAGTGCCCCACCCCGGTGGCCAGCCCCGCCACGATCGCCAGCGGCCACAGCTGCTTGACGCCGCGTGCGCCGTCGAGGATGAACAGCAGGAGGAGCGGGATGAAGGCGCAGAACACCCAGGTCAGGTGCCCCATGGCGGTCGCGACCGTCACCGGTTCCTCGCCGCCGAGCTTGCCAGCCGTCGTGGTGGGAATGGCCATGGCGCCGAAGCCCACGTTGATGGCGTTACCGACCATGACGACGACGGCAGCCTTGAGCTTGGGCAGGCCCAGGGTCGCCACCATGGCGGCGGCGATCGCCACCGGGGCGCCGAAGCCGGCCAGCCCCTCCAGCAGACCACAGAAGGAGAAGGCCACGATGAGGGCCTGAGCGCGCATGTCGCCCTTGCCGATCACATTGAACACGGCCTTGAGGTCCATGGAGCGACCCGAGACGTCAGTGAGGTTGTAGAGCCACACGGCCGCGATGATGATGTAAATGATCGGGACGAATCCCAGGGCCATGCCCTGGGTGGCGCTCATGACCGTCATACCCACCGGCATGTGGAACAGAACGACCGCGGTGAAGGCCGCGATCACCAGGGAGATGATGGCGCACCAGTGAGTGGCCACCTTGAACACGCCCATGAGGACGAAGAACACCACCAGCGGCAGCAGGCCCACTGCGGCTGTGAGGTAGACGTTGCCCCCCACGGCGGTGGTCGACGGCGTGAAGGCGGCGGGCAGTCCCGCCAAGGCTGGGGCGAGCGGTGCCGGATGTATTGGCAGGGCTGACAGGACGGCTGGCGTCATGGCTACTCCACTGTGAGTACTGATGGGGTCGTCCAGGTCGCGAACGGGGCTGGGCTGGCAGCCGTGTTGTTACGTCCTGGGTACTAAGGCCCAATGATCATGCCACGGAGACGGTGACTTGTGCACCATATGAGGTGGCCGCGTGCCGTCTTGTCGCGGCCTTCCAGGTGAAAGTGGGGGTGCGGGGCGCGGTGCCCGAGGTGGCGCCGAGTGTGATGGCGTTCGGGAACCGCGTGCGTAAGGCGCCGGCGTCGTGGTGCGTACCGGTGGCCGGTCGGCTCAGCGCCTGCGGGTGCGCCGGGGCACCAGTCGGGCCGAGTTGAGGATGAAGGCGGACTCGGAGACGACGTGCACGAGGGCCGCGGCCACCGGCCCCAGCAGCCCCAGCCCGGCGGCGATCATGCCGACGACATCGACCACCACTGTGCCCACGAAGTTCACCATGATGATGCCCCGGGCCCGGCGGGCCACCCGCACGGTCTCGACCAGGTCGGCCGGTGCGGATCCCACGAGCACCACGTCCCCGGCCTCGCGGGCCACGTCCGTGCCGGTGCCCATGGCGATGCCGACGTCGGCGGCGCCCAGGGCGGGGGCGTCGTTGACGCCGTCACCCACCATGGCCACGCACTTGCCCGCCCGGCGCAGCGAGTCGATGACCTCCTCCTTGTCGGTGGGCAGCAGGTCGGCGCGCACCTGATCCTCGGTCAGGCCGAGCAGGCCGGCCACGTGGCGTGCGGAGGCGGCCGAGTCGCCGGTGAGCATGAGGACCTCCAGCCCCATGTCACCCAGGTCGCGCACGGCGGTGGCCGCCCCCTGACGCAGCCTGTCGGCCAGGGCGATGGTGCCCAGGAGCTGTTCGTCGGCGCGCACCTCCACCACCGAGGTGGCCGACGGGGCCTCCGGGTCGGACTCGGTGCTCAAGGCGATGGCCTCGTCGTCGCAGCGGGAGGTGTCCCGCTCCGGTCTGTTCTCCTGCCCGTGGCAGCGCCCCACGGTGATCCGGCGCCCTTCGATGCGGGTGCTCACGCCGGCTCCGGGGGAGTAGACGACGTCGCCCGGTACCGGCACCGTCAGGTCGCGCACGGCGGCCTCGGAGTAGATGGCTCGGCCGATGGGGTGCTCAGAGTTCCACTCCGCCGCAGCCGCCAGGGCCAGCACCTCGTCCTCCCCGGCGGCGGCCTCGGTGGGGCTGACGCTCACGACCCGCGGTGTGCCCACGGTGAGGGTCCCGGTCTTGTCCACCACCACCGTGTCCACCGCGGAGAGCTGTTCCAGATGGGTGCCGTCCTTGACGAAGGCCCCGCAGCGGGCGGCGCGGGCGATGGCCGCCAGAACCGCCAGGGGAGTGCCTGCGGCCACCCCGCAGGCCCCGGCCACGATGATGACCGAGATCGTGGCGCGCACGTCCCTGGTCATCAGGAAGGTGACGAGGGAGGCCACCAGCGCCAGGTAGACGATGCGGGCCGCCAGCTTGTCGGCCAGGCGCTGGACCGGTGCGCGCGACGACTGGGCGTGGCGCACCGCCGCCACGATCCGTCCGTAGGAGGACTCCTCCCCGACCCGCTCCACCTCGAGCTCCAGGGCGCCGCGGGTGATGGACCCGGCGGGGACCCGGTCGCCCGGCCCGACCTGCACGGGCAGCGCCTCCCCGGTGATCCGGGACTGGTCGACGTCGGCCCGACCGGTGCGCACGACACCGTCGACCGGCACCCGGCCCCCGGGGCTCAGGGCGATGACCTGCCCCGGGCGCACCTCATCCAGGGGGACATCGGTGGTCCCGGAGGACTCGGCGGACTCGGCCGACTCAGGGGTGGCCACCACCCGCGCGGTCTGCGGCAGGAAGGACATGAGATCGGTCAGGGCGTCGCGTCCCCGGTCCATGGACAGATCCTCGAGGACCTCGGCGCACAGCGCGAAGACGGTCACGGCCAGGGCGGTGATCCACTCACCGATGACGGCGGCCGCCACGATGGCCAGCAGCATCGACAGCTCCATACTCATGCGTCGCTCGCGCAGATCGCCGGCCGCCTCAACGAGGATCGGCCAGCAGCCCACCGCCAGCGCCACCGCCCCGACGGCGCCCACGGCCCAACCGGGCGTGCCGACCGCACTCGCGATCCAAGCGCCCAGGGCCGCAATCCCCACCACAACGATGCGCACGATGTCGGCCCACTCGATCCGGTCGAGGACCCGCTCGCCCGGGCGGGTGCCGGAGGATCCTCCGGCACCGGAGAGCTCGTCGGGCTCATCGACGGGCAGTGCCGGCGTCGAGGCCGACGGGGCCGAGACACGTGAGGACACGTGGGCGGTGGGTGGATGAGCCGTCATGCAGGGACTCCTCGCAAAGGGGGACGGGAAGGACTCCACGGAGCGGGCCGGAGAGCGCCACCCAGGAATCTACCGACCATTCAAGCGGCTCGACAGTGTATGAGAGGACTAGTGACGCAGAAGGGCGCCGTCGACAGGCCCGTGGGGAGGCGGGACCCGTCGGCGGCGCCCGGGATACTGGGCGCTCACCAGGCGGTTGCTGGCGCAGCCGCCTGAGTGCTGCTGGATGTCACTGCTGCTCGACTACTCGACCACGTCCTCGTCGACCCAGTCCAGGGTGCGCTGGACGGCCTTGTTCCAGTTGCGGAAGAGCCGCTCGCGCTCGGCCTCCTCCATGGCCGGCTCCCAGCGCTTGTCCTCGGCCCAGTTGTCGATGACGTCCTGGGTTCCTGACCAGAAGCCCACCGCGATGCCGGAGGCGTAGGCGGCCCCCAGCGCCGTGGTCTCGGCGACCTTCGGGCGCACCACGGGCACACCCACCTGGTCGGCCTGGAACTGCATGAGCAGCTCGTCACGGGTCATGCCGCCGTCGACCTTGAGCTCGGTGAGGGCGTGCCCTGAATCGGCGTTCATGGCCTCGAGGACCTCGCGGGTCTGGTAGGCGGTCGACTCCTCCACGGCCCGGGCGATGTGCGCCTTGTTGACGTAGCGGGTCAGACCCACCAGGGCGCCGCGGGCGTCGGGACGCCAGTGCGGGGCGAACAGCCCGGAGAAGGCCGGCACGAAGTAGGCCCCGCCGTTGTCCTCGACGCTGGAGGCCAGGGCCTCGATGTCCTTGGAGTCGGCGATGATGCCCAGGTTGTCGCGCAACCACTGCACCAGTGAGCCGGCCACGGCGATCGAGCCCTCCAGGGCGTAGACGGCCGGCTCGTCCCCGATCTGGTAGCACACGGTGGTCAGCAGCCCGTTCTCGCTGCGCACCGGGGTGGTGCCCGTGTTCATGAGCATGAAGCAGCCGGTGCCGTAGGTGTTCTTGGCCTGGCCCTTCTCGAAGCAGGCCTGCCCGAAGGTGGCCGCCTGCTGGTCGCCCAGGATGCCGCTGATGGGGGTGTCCACCAGCAGGCCGTTCTTGCGGCCGTAGCCGAAGACACCGGAGGAGGGGCGGATCTCGGGGAGCATGGACATGGGGATACCCATGTCCGCGCAGATCTCCGGGTTCCAGTCCAGGGTGTCGATGTTCATGAGCATCGTGCGCGAGGCGTTGGTGACATCGGTGGCGTGCACACCGCCGTTGACCCCGCCGGTGAGGTTCCACAGCGTCCAGGTGTCCATGGTGCCCATGAGGAGGTCGCCGGCCTCGGCGCGCTCGCGGGCGCCCTCGACGTTCTCCAGGATCCAGGCGACCTTGGGGCCGGCGAAGTAGGTGGCCAGTCCCAGGCCGACGCGGTCCTTGTACTTGTCCGGGCCGTCCTCGCCTGCCAGGCGGTCGCAGATCTTCTGGGTGCGGGTGTCCTGCCAGACGATGACGTTGTAGACGGGCTCGCCGGTGTTCTTGTCCCACACGACGGCGCTCTCGCGCTGGTTGGTGATGCCCACCGAGGCGATCTCGTGGCGGTTGATCTGCGCCTTGACCAGCACCCCGCCGACGACGGAGCGGATGTTGTCCCAGATCTCGTTCGCGTCGTGCTCGACCCAGCCGGCGCGCGGGAAGATCTGCTCGTGCTCCTTCTGGTCGACGGCAACGATCCCTCCGTCGTGGTTGAACAGGATGGCGCGTGAGGAGGTCGTACCCTGGTCGATGGCCAGGACGTACTTCTTCTCAGTGCTGTTGGGGCTCAAAGGAATGTCCTTTCACTGCGTTGTGAGGGGGGCGGTGGTGAGGGCTGCGCTCGGCAGCGATGATGTTGATGCGGTATGAGGTCGTGCGGGCTCAGAACAGCCCGGCGAAGTGGGGGACGATGAGTCCGGCGGTGACGGCGCCGATGATCGGGCCGACGACCGGGACCCAGGAGTAGGCCCAGTCCGAGTCGCCCTTGCCGGGGATCGGCAGGAGGGCGTGGGTGATGCGCGGGCCCAGGTCACGGGCCGGGTTGATGGCGTAGCCGGTGGGGCCGCCCAGGCTCATGCCGATGACGACGATGACCATGGCCACGGCCAGTGGGCCCAGGCCCGAGGGGGTCTTGCCCGAGGCGAGGATCCAGGCCAGCAGGACGAAGGTGCCCACGGCCTCGGTCACGACGTTCCAGCCGTAGGAGCGCACCGCCGGACCGGTGGCGAACACGGCGAGCTTGCTGGCGGCGTCGGCCTTCTGGTCGAACTGCTTCTTGTAGGACAGCCAGACGGTGGCGGCGCCCGCCATGGCGCCCACCATCTGGGCGGCGAAGTAGACGGGGATGGTGGTCGCCGTGGCTGGGATCCCCTCGGCCAGGTCCCGTCCGGCGACCGCCAGGCCGATGGTCACCGCCGGGTTGAGGTGCGCGCCGGTCTTGTAAGCGGCGTAGACACCCACGAAGACCGCCAGTCCCCACGCCATGGTGATGACGATCCAGCCGCTGTCCTTGGCCTTGGAGGTGGGCAGCAGGACACCGGCGACGACGCCGCAGCCCAGAAGAATGAGGAGAAACGTCCCCAGAGCCTCCGAGGCGAAGATCTGGGTCAGGGTCGCAGACATGTGCGGCTCTCTTTCTGCACGACGATGTGCGGGTCTATTCGGGACTGCGAGGTCCGGTTTGTTGGTGGAGGGTGGTCGCGGTGCCCGCCTCCGCCGGAATCTGCGGGCACCACGGGGATCCCGCTGGCCGAGCGGTACCGGGTGCGGTCCGCCCGGCCAGCAGGAGACTAGATCGGTTCGGTGATGTGTGCCACTGCGGCGGCGTCGGTCAGCTCGGCCTCGGCCGCGGTGATCTGGGCCACGCGCTGGGTGTAGGCCTCCTTCTGGGCGGCGACGTCATCCTCCGACCAGTTCAGCAGCGGTGCCATGATCTCCAGGATCTCGTCGGCGGCGGCCAGGCCCCGGTCGCGGCGCGAGAAGTCCAGGCGCACCCGGCGCAGCAGGACGTCGTCGAGGCACTCGGCGCCCTCGTGGGTGACGGCCCAGGCGACCTCAGCGCGCAGGTAGGTGGGGGCCTCCGCCAGCGGCTCGCCCAGGCGCTCCTCGGGGCCGGCGGCGTCGATGGCCTCCAGCAGGGCCGGGGTCTCGTCACCGTAGCGGTCCAGTAGGTGGGTGACCCGCTCCAGGGTCCAGCCGCGCTCGCCGGCGATCCGCCCGGCCCGCTTGGCCAGGGCGTGGTAGCCGGCCGCACCCACCAGGGGCAGCTCCTGCGTGGCGCAGGGATGAGCGTGGGACAGGGCCTCGCCCAGGGCATGGTCGACGGCGTCGGCGGCCATGACCCGGTAGGTGGTCAGCTTGCCGCCGGCGATGGCGGTCAGCCCCGGGGCGATCCGGGTGACCGTGTGCTCGCGGGAGACCTTCGTGGAGGCGGCCTCCGCGCCCGGCTTGAGCTTGGGCTGGAGCAGGGGGCGCAGGCCCGCGTAGACGCCGATGATGTCATCGCGGGTGATGGGCCGCGACAGCACGGAGTTGGCGTGCTCGAGGATGTAGTCGACGTCGGCGGCGGTGGCCACGGGCTTGGAGACGTCCAGGTCCCAGGGGGTGTCGGTGGTGCCGATGACCCAGTACTCGGGCCAGGGAATGATGAACAGGACGGACTTCTCGGTGCGCAGGAAGACTCCGGTCTCGGCGTCGATGGCCTCCTTGGGGACCACGATGTGGATGCCCTTGGAGGCCAGGACCTTCAGGCCGCCCGCGTCGGTGGCCAGGTCCTGGACGTCCTCGGTCCACACGCCGGCGGCGTTGATGGTGCGCTTGGCCCGGATCTCGTGGGAGGTGCCGGTGGCCAGGTCGGTGACGCGGGCGCCGTGGACGTGGCCGCGCTCGTCGGTGAGGAAACCGGTGACCTTGGTGCGGTTGGCGGCCAGTGCCCCCAGGCCGACGGCGGTGCGCACCAGGTCGATGACCAGGCGGGCGTCGTCGACCCGGGCGTCGAAGAAGCGGATGGAGCCGGCCAGGCCGCTGGTGTCCAGGGAGGGGGCGAGTGCGGAGGTGCCCTTGCGGCCCAGGTGACGCTGAATCGGCACGGTCTTGCGGCCGCGGGCGCCGGCCAGGGCGAGGGCGTCGTACATGCCCACGCCGACGGCGGAGTAGGAGCGCTCGTAGTGGTGCTTGAGCGGCCACAGGAAGGGCTGGGCCTTGACCAGGTGCGGCGCGGTGGTGCTCAGCAGGCGGCCGCGCTCGGTGAGGGCCTCGTGCACGAGGGCGAAGTTGAGTTGGTAGAGGTAGCGCAGGCCGCCGTGGACGAGCTTGGAGGACCACGAGGAGGTGCCCGAGGCCCAGTCGCCCATCTCCACGATGCCGGTGCGCAGGCCACGGGCCGCGGCGTCCAGGGCGATGCCTGCACCGGTGACGCCTCCGCCGACGACGAGCACGTCCAGGCCCTCGGCCGAGGCCATCTCCTCCAGTGCGTTCTCGCGCTGGGCGGCGTTGAGCGCGGTGTCCTGGATGGGGGCGGGGTAGGAGGGGGAGGCGGGGCCGGCCGGCCCCGAGCC
>NZ_MSKL01000018.1 GCF_001937665.1 Actinomyces oris
CTGCGACGACGGGCTCGAGCTGGGGTCACTGCTGGGCTGCGACGACGGGTTCGAGCTCGGGTTGCTGCTGGGCGTGGCCGAGGGTGTCGGACTCGGGGAGGGATTCTGCTGGGGCGGGGGCGGCACCTCGCAGGCGTCGGCCGCCTTCTTGGCCGCCTCGATGTGCTCGGTCACCGCCGAGGAGCTTCCACTCTCCTGAGCCTGGGCCGCCAGTGTGACGTGGGCGACGTACAGGTTGGTGCGCACCATGCATTCCGGGGAGCCGGCCTCCTTCGTCTTGGTCTTCGAGTCGACCTCGGCCTTGGGGGCCTCACTGAGAGCCTGGTTGAGGGTGGTGACCGCGGAGGTCGGGTCCTTCGCGGCGAGCTGACCGGTTCCCAGGTTGAAGTGGACGCGCCACTGCTCCAGCCAGGGGTTGATCGTGGCGACCGTCCGGTAGCGCGACAGTGCCGTGTCGTAGTGGCCGGCTGCAGCGGCACGGTTTCCGGCCAGGGAGATGAGGAAGATCGACCCGAGCCACAGGGAGACGATGGTGGCCAGCGCGGCGGGCACCCCACCGATCGCCAGGAGCCGACGGCGCCGTTTGAGGCGCGCCTCTCGCCGCAGGGGATCCTCCGGAGCCGAGGGGTCCGGTGAGGAGGCCCCGTCATTCGAGTCCGACTCCCGCAGGTAGTCGACCTCCTGCTCCGAGGGGACGCCGTCGACTCCTGGCGCACCCTGCGCACCGTCGGCGGCGCCGGGCTGCATCCCGCTCCGCCCCTGCCCGGGGACCTCACCGGGGCTGTTTCCTATCGTCATCATCTTCCCCTTCCCATGAGAAGACGCAGGCGACGGTCGGCTCGCATGAGATCGATGATCTCCCACAGCAGCAGACCGAAGGCGATGAGTCCCAGGGGCCAGGTCAGGTACACCCGGCTGTTGGTCTTGGTCCGCCCGTCGGAGGAGACGGCCTCGATGTCGAGGTTGGTGAACTTGCTCGTCGGGTCATCACCCGACCCGCCGGTGCGGTGGAAGTAGGGCAGTCCCATGTCCTTGGCCACGCTCTGGAGCTCGTCGGCGTCGATCTTCGACACCCCGGGCTGCCCGCCCTGGCCGTCGGTGATGTAGTCGGACTGGGTGTGCTCGCCGGTGGACGGCGAGCCGTCGTAGCTGCGCATCTTCCCGCCCTCGGTGGAGCCGTAGCCCAGCACCGCGCCGCCGTCGACGACGCCGGCCAGTGACTGCCAGGAGATGCCGGCGCTGTCGGCCGCCAGAGCGCCGCGCCCCTCATCAGTGGCCTCGCCGTCGGAGAAGATGTAGACGAGGCGGATGTCCTTGGGGTCGGACTGGCGCGACTGCGCCAGCGACTCCCCCAGCAGCGGAAGCGCCACCTCCAGCGAGGAGCCGGTGGCGTGGCCCGTGACCTCCTGCTTGAAGGAGCCGATCCAGGCGTCGACGGCGTTGGTGTCGTGGGTCAGCGGCAGCTCCCTGGCCGCGGTGTTGTCTAGGGCGATGATGGAGAACCTGGAGTCCGGGAAGGCCTCGCGGATGGCGCGCATGTCCGCCCGCACGCCGTCGAGCCTGGTGGAGGCCGACTGGTCGATGCCTTCGGGTCCTTTGCCCTGGTAGTCCTCCGCGGCCATGGACCCGGTGCGGTCCACCACCATGTAGATCTCCACGTTGGAGACGCTGATGGCCTCGCTGCCGCGGATCGCCGGCCCCGCCAGCGCCAGCACGATGACGACGACGATGGCCAGGCGCCTCCACCAGGCCCGGCGGGCGGACGGCTCGGCGTCGTCACGGACCAGGCGTCGTCGGGAGATGGCGAGCAGCCCCGCCAGGGCGGCCGCCACGAGCAGGACGAGGATCCACCAGGTGACCGGGATGAACGCGAAGTCCCCGATGATCGGAACCGGCTTCATGCTCGCCTCCAGGTGGTCAGTCCCAGGTAGCCCAGAAGCACCAGTGAGAGCGTGATGACGAGCCGCTGCGGGGTGTCGGTGCGACGGGTCTGCTTCCGGCCTCCGAGCGCGGAGACCTCGGTCTTCTCCAGCTCCTTGACGATCTCTCCCCCGGTGCCGGAGTCCTCGACGTCGTAGAAGCGTCCCTTGCCCTGCCCCTCAGTGACGGTCTTGAGCTCCTCACGGGACTCCTCGGGAGTCTTGTCGAGCAGGTTCTGGTAGTCCTGCTCATCGTCGGCGCCGTAGATGGAGAACAGGCGGATCTTGCGCTCGTTCAGGAGCTTGACGGCATCGGGCAGGGGGTAGATCTGCTCCTTGTCGGGGTCGATGACCTGGTTGTCGGTGGCCAGGATGATGGAGCGGGAGCGATCCAGCCCCTGGTTGTCGAAGGCCTGGGCGCAGGAGGCGAGCCCGTCACCGGCCAGGGAGGAGCCGTTGACGCCGGTGGTCAACGTGCCGCCGAAGGCCCTCTCGTAGTCGCGCTGCTGCTTCAGGGTGACATTCTTCGGGTTGATGTCCAGCACGTCGCCCAGCTCCTGCAGCTGCTCACGCAGCAGCTCGTAGTCGTCCGTGAGCGGGACGATGGTCTGCGCGGCCGAGTTCCAGGCCACGAGCCCCACCCGCTCGCCGTCGAAGTCCTCCAGGATCTCGGAGAAGGTCGTCAGGACCGAGGAGTCGATCCTGACCATCGACGTCGACACGTCCAGGCACAGGACGATGTCACGGTTGGCCAGGGCGTCGGAGCGCTGGGAGACCCGCACGGGCCGACCGGCGATGGCGGCGGCGCTCAGCAGGGCCGAGACCAGCATCACCGCCAGGAGCGCGTGCAGCCAGCGCTGAGCCCGGATGCGTTGGCGCACCGCCGGCAGCTGGAACAGGCTCGCCGAGTTGGCCAGGCGACGCGGAGGCTCGCCAACCTGTTCCGCCCCCCGGCGTCTCCAGGGCGGCTGGAACCGCTTGGGGCCCGTGCCGGAGCGGCGGTCGATGACGAGGACCGCGATGACCGCCGCCACGGCGATGACGACGAGAACGATGAACAACCAGAGCATCACCACTGGGTGACCACCTCCCTGGCGTGGGTGAGGGCCTCCTGAGCGGCGGCCTGCGGCTCACGGTCGAAAGAGGGCTGCTCCCACACGGCGAGCAGCTCGCCGACGTGCCCCAGCGGGTTGGCGTCCAGGGGACGTCCTGCCGCGCGCACGCTGCGCCGACGCTCCTCCACCGAACGCGGCCCGGCGGTTGCGGCCATGTCGAGGATCTCCGAGACCGTGGCGGTGGTGATCTCCTCACCACTGCGGGCCTCGGCGAAGCCGCGCAGCAGCGCCGCCAGCTCCAGGTGCAGCTCACGCAGGTCCAGCTCACCGGCATCCCAGCGCTGGGAGATCTCGCCGAGACGCTCACCCCACTGGCGGCGCTCACGCGGCGCCATGGGGATGTCTCCGACCTGCTGGGAGGTGTCGCGACGAGTCACCAGGAAGGTCCGCAGCAGCCAGGCGGTCACCAGGAGGAGGAGGACGACCACGACGATGACCATCCATATCGGCATGAGAACCGGGGGCATGATCTGCATGGGTCACCGCCTCCCTCTGGCCACGGCGGCGCGCTCACGCTGGAGGAGCTCGGCGATGGAGTCGATGAGCGTCTCCTCGGAGGAGACGACGCCGTACTCCAGGTGCCGGGCGTCGAGCACCTGCTCGACGGTGGCGCGCCACTGCTCGCGCACCACGGCCGCCTGGGCGGCCAGGTACTTGTCGGAGCGCAGGAAGGCGGGGATCTCGAAGGGCAGGTCGACATCCCGCCCGCGGCCGCCGTCCGGGCGCAGCGGGTCGTCGTCCTCGATCTGGACGACGATCATCTCGTGCTGGATCGACAGGCGCCGCAACCAGGTCGCGGCATCGGGGCCGGGGTGGGCGGTGTCGGTGATGAGAATGACCAGGCTGCGTCGACGGTGCCAGGTGCTCACCCGCTCCATGAGGCGCGGAAGGCTGGAAGGAGGCGCCCCGGGGGCCAGCTCGAAGACACCGGGAGGAGCCCCCTCGACGGGGACGTCGAGGTCCTCGTAGGTGCGGGCCAGCAACGCCAGCAGGGTCTCGACGTGCTTGGCCCCGGAACGGGCCGGGCGCGAGATCGTCCGGCCGGCGTCACCGGCCACGAGCGCCACCGAGTCCCCCCGCATCCGAGCCAGGTAGGCGAAGACCTCCGCGACCCCCAGGGCCAGGTCGCGCTTGTCCTCCCCTGAGGGGGTCATCGCCGCCATGGTCCGGCCGGTGTCCACAGCCAGCACCATGGGCATCATGGACTCACGCTGGTAGCGCTTGATGACCGGCTGCCCCAGGCGGGCCGAGGACTTCCAGTCGATGTCGGAGATGTCGTCGCCGGGTCGGTAGAAGGACATATCGTCGAAGTCCTGCCCGCGCCCGACGAACACCGACTTGTGGCGCCCGTCGAGCAGCCCCGTGGCGCGACGCAGGGTCGGCAGGCTCAGCGCCGCGCGCAGACGCTCGATCCGTGAACCGCGCCGGCCGTCGCCGGAATCGGACTCGGGCGCCCCGGGAGCGCCATGTACCTCCGTGCTCATCGTGCAGCTGGTCCCCACCGGGCTCAGGGCGTGGGGACGGCCGCGAAGATGGCGTCGATGATCGCCTCGGGCGCGACCCCGTCGGCCAGGGCGTCATAGGTGAGCACCAGGCGGTGGCGCAGCACCCCGTGGCGAAGCAGGCGGACGTCGTCGGGAATGACGTAGGTGCGCCCCTCCTGGAGGGCGACGGCCTGGGCCACCTTCATGAGCGCGATGCCTCCACGGGGGGAGGCCCCCACACGCACCTGCCGGTCCAGGCCGGGCACGGGCCGCGGGCCTCCGCCGCGGGAGGTGTTGATGAGGGCGACGATGTACTGCTTGATGACGGGGTCGACGTAGACCCGCTCGGCGGTGCGCTGAAGCCACTCGACGTCGTCGGTGGAGATGGGCCGTCCGGTGACGGGCTGGTCGAAGGTGCCGTTGGAGATGCGGTCCAGGACGTCGGCCTCCTCCGAGGGCCTGGGGTAGGTGAGCACCTCCTTCATGAGGAAGCGGTCCATCTGCGCCTCGGGCAGGACGTAGGTGCCCTCCTCCTCGATGGGGTTCTGGGTGGCCAGGACCATGAAGGGGTGGGGCAGCGGGTAGACGACTCCACCGATGGAGGTCTGACGCTCCTGCATGGCCTCGAGCATGGCCGACTGGGTCTTGGCGCTGGAGCGGTTGATCTCGTCGAGCAGGACGATGTTGGCGTGGACCGGCCCCAGCTGGGTGGTCATCTCGCCGGTGGAGGAGTTGAGGATCTGGGTGCCCACGATGTCGTTGGGCATGAGGTCAGGAGTGCACTGGATGCGCCGGAAGGAGCCGGAGACGGCGGAGGCCAGCGTCTGGGCGGCGGTGGTCTTGGCCAGACCGGGCACCGACTCCAGCAGGATGTGGCCGCTGGACATGAGGGCGGTCACCAGGGCCGTGCGCAGCTGCTCCTGACCGACGACACGCTGGGAGAAGATGTTGGCCACGGACGTCAGCAGCTCAGCGGCGCGTTCGACGTCGGCGTCCCCGGCGCCGCGGCGGCTGGAGGCGGCCTGGGCCTCGCGGCGCAGCGTCTCACGGGAGGGCAGAGGACCGGTGTCGACCTTCTCCTCCGCCGGCGCCGCCGGTCCCGAGGGATAGCCGGGAACCGTCACCCTGGATGATGCGGGCGGCACGGTGGGGGCCCCCGAGCTCTTCGGGTCGATCTGAGGCGGGAACGAGGGCGGCTGCTGGCCCGAGGCCGGGACCCCCTGCCCCACGGAGGACCCGACGGGCTGACCGGCCTGACGGGCCGCCGGTTGCCCGGCCGGCTGGCCACTGCCCCAGCCGCCCGGCTGACTGCCGGGTTGGGCACGGTGCTCGGGCTGCATGCTCATGGTTCTCCTCGCTCAGTTCTGGCTTGATTCCTCGCGCCACGTGCTCGCGCCTGGATAGGCGACGCATCGGCAGGCTATACGAGCCGGGGCCACCTGGGGTACGAGCAGAGAGGAAGTCCTCCCCACAGCCCCGGCAGGAGCCCACTTTTCACCGAACTCGCACCGCTTTGAAGGAAATGTGAGACGAATCGTCATGGGGCCGGACCCCGGGATCAGAGCTGGCCGAGGTTCACCCGGTTCCCGGCCATGCTCAGGCGGAGCCCGTCATTGGTGACGATGGCGCTGGTCGGACGCAGCCCCGGCGGCAGGGAGCTCGCGGGGATCGTGATCTGCCGGGAGTCCAGCCCGATGTAGCTGAGCATGCTGCTGTCATCCGTGGCGACGTCAACGCCGGCGTTCTCCCCACCCATCCGGGTGGAGGTGACGGTCAGGACCAGGCTGCCGTCGGCGCCCAACGACGGAACGATCTCAGCCTCACCGCCCAGACCGAGCAGGGACATCGAGGCCTGGATGACCCCCGGATCCTGAGTGCTCGTCCCGGTGCGCTTGGCCTGAAGGGTGACGCCCTGCAGCTTCGGGTGCGACACGGCGGCGAGCGCGGCCACCTGCTCCCAGCTGATGGTGCCCGACGCCGTCACCGTGTCAGTCGGGTAGGGCTTGTGCAGGCTGATGCGGCTGAGATCGACGTCGACGTCACTGAGCGTGACCGAGGTGCCGCCCTGGCCCTTGGAGGTGATCTTCAGGCTCGGGGAGTCAACGCTCAGACTGTCCAGCGAGCCGCCGACGATCTGACGCAGAACGATTCCCCTGGTGGTGATCCGGGCGTCCGGGCTGAGCCCCGGCAGGGCGGAGCGCACCGCGGCGTCGACCTGCCCGCGCACGAGGTACTCCGTCCCGACGGCCCCGGCGCTCACGATGACGACGAGCACCACCAGGACCGCCAGCCATCGTCGCACGCGACGTCGTCGGGCAGGACGGGGGCGGTAGTCCTCAGAGGAGTCCTCCTCCGAGAAGTCGTCCTCCTCGGGGCCACCCACGAGAACCTCGTCGAGGAACGTCCTGTCAGGGGAGGTCTCCTCAGCGATGTACTCAGCGGCCTCCTCCGGCTCCTCGGGCGAGTCGGTGTTACTCCGGTCGTTCATCTCTCCTCGCGTCACGTCATCGCCTCGGCGCCGACGGCGAGCTCTGGGCCACCGGGGCGGTGCTCACCGAGCGCTCGGCCGTCTGGTCGGCGGGGGCCTGGTTGGCGGCCAGCTCCTCATCGAGCATGTAGAGGTCCTCGGCGGTGACCATGAGGGTGGACACGGCGTGCTCCACCAGGGCGGTACGCCGGTTGGAGGCGGCTCCGGCCACGCGGCCGCCGCGCAGCCCGCGCACCCCCACCCGATCGAGCTTCTCGCAGACGTTGTCGAGCTTGCGGTTGAACTTGGTCAGCGGCCAGCCCAGGCGCGCCGCGGCCGCTGCGGAGGAGGGGATCTCGGCGGCCCCGGTCCCGGCCCGTTTGAGCACCGGCTCGGACAGCGCCAGGACGAGCAGCAGCTGGGAGCGGGTCATCGGGGTCACCCCGATGGTGGTCTGTCCCGAGGACTGACGCACGCCGTCGATCCCGGAGAAACGGTCCTCCCCGGAGGTGATGAGGTTGATCTCGTAGGTGGTCGGGCCGGCGGAGAAGGTGAGGATGACCCTCGGGAAGACCAGCGGCATGCGGGCTCCCGGAGCCAGCCGCGACTGGACCAGCCCCTCGCCGTCGGTCAGGGTGGCCGACAACCGCGACCCCTCGTTGGCGATCCACCAGAGGTTCTCGGCGTGGGCGAAGACCAGGAAGCGGCGGTGGAGGTAGGGGTTGTCGTCGATGTCGAGGTCTCCGCCTCGACCGATGACGAAGGTGTCGGCCGGGGCGACCCGGTAGATCTCACCGGAGAAGTCCAGGACGAGCTCATCGGGCTGCTCCGGATTGACCTCTGGCATCTCCGTCCACGTCAGGTCGCTCATGAATTCTCCTTCCACAGTCCCGGTTCATGATCGGCACCCGGGTCCAGTCTTGCTGAGAACCCGGATCCGCACCGGCGAAGCAGTGCCACACGGACCGTGACCTCAGCCACTACGGAACCTCAGCCATGACGGCGGATCAATACGGAGCGTCACCCCGTCGCCGACATCCATCAGGTCCCCCATGAAGACCGGCGTCGGCATTCCCGACCCCAGCAGGACCGGCGTCGCACCGGGGCGCGCCAGGACCGTGCCGTTGGATGAGTTGAGATCCTGGGCCAGGATGCTCCACCCCGAGATCGTCAGCAGGAGGTGGGAGCGCGACACCATGTGCTGCGGGCTGGGCACCGCGACCAGGGCCACGATGTGCGGGTCGCCCCCGGTCTGCACCTGGGGGGCGCGTCCGACAACGACGTCTCCGGCCACCTCGACGGCGGCACCGGTCGACAGGGTCAGTGTGGCCAGAGCCGGCCGGCGCACATAGGAGAACACTCCCGTCAGGGGCTGGCGGCAGATCAGGCACTCCAGGATCTCGGGCGGGTTGGCATGCCCCTGGGGGCAGATCGAGGCCCGCACGGGCGGCGCTGCGATGAGAGCGGCCTCGGAGGCGGAGACGACCTCCGTGTTGGGCAGGGCCTCCAGCGGCTGGGGCGCCCGTACGGGCTGGGGCTGCTTGCTCTTGGAGTTGTCCGGCGCGGTGGGGGTGTTGGCCGTCGGGCTGCCGCCCGAGCTCGCCGAGGGGGCCGTGGGGGCGCGGTGGGAGCCCCGGCGCCGACGCCCCGATCCGGGCTCCGGCTCGGGGTAGTCCGGGAACGTGCTCATGTCACCGGTGTCGGAGCCCTCCGCAGTGGCGTCCGAGCCCTGCTGGTCCGGAGACTCGAAGGAGTCGTCGGGGTCCTCCCAGACGCCGGTCTCCAGCAGCTCGGGAGCCGAGTCCGCGGGGCTGTCGGCCTTCGCGGGAGACGGTGTCTCCAGGGGTTCCTGGACCTCCTCCTGCGGCGACTGGGCGACCGGGGTGATCGGCGTGAGCAGCGTGGTCTCGTCGCTGGGCTCCGCCGGGACGATACCGGTGGAGCCCGGCGCCGTGGACCTCGGATCCGAGCTCCGTGGCGCCGCGACCTGCGAGGTCCCCGCAGTCTGCGGGGACTGCGCGGTCGGGGCCTCCGACGCCGTCGGCCCCACCGTCGGCAGGTAGGTGCCTCCCAGGGCCTGAAGAACCCGGAGCCCCGTCTCAACAGAGACGGCACAGGAATCAGAGCCGGTGGCCGGGTTGATGACGGCGACCCCGTCAACACCGTCGACCCGCAGAGCTCCGTCCGACAGGCGCGTCAGCCCCTCGGGCAGCGGAACGCGCTCACCCGGCAGGGACGGGGAGGGGATCGGGGAGGCCGTCACTGAGCCCCCTGTGCGCTCACACCGCCGGGGGCGGCTGCGGGAGCCTCCGGCAGACAGGTCGGCACCTGGAGGGAGTCGACGACGACGGCGGTGGTGTTGTCATGCCCTCCGCCTTCCAGGGAGGCGGCCACGAGGAGCTCGGCCGTGCGCTGCGCCGTGTAACCGGCCGCCAGCACGGTGGCGATGGCCTCGTCGTCGAGCTCGTCACTGAGGCCGTCGGAGCAGATCAGGAGCCGGTCTCCGGCAGATACCGGAACGCTGTAGAGATCCGGGACGGCGGAGTCGGCGATGCCCCCGCCCAGAGCCCGGGTGACGACGTTGCGGCGGGGGTCGCGGCGCGCCTGCTCGGGCGTGAGCTCACCGGTCTCAATGAGGATCTGGACCCGGGAGTGGTCACGGGTGACCTGGGAGAGCATGTCGTCGCGCAGCAGGTAGACCCGGGCGTCCCCGATGTTGAAGATGACCCAGGTCGGACGCCTCACCCCCTGCTCGTCCTCCATCCAGGCCAGGATGACGCCGGCGATCGTCGCACCGGGCAGGTAGGCGGCGTGGGACGGGATGGCGACGATCGCCTCCTGGGCGGCCTTCACCGCGCGGACCACCGTGTCGACGTCGGTGACCGTCGCCCCGGCCAGTGAGTAGAGGGAGTCGAGGGCCACCTGCGTGGCCATACGGCCGGCGGCATGCCCACCCATGCCGTCGACGACGACGAAGGCCGGAGCGATGGCGAGGTAACCGTCCTCGTTGATCGTCCGCAGGCGCCCCACGTCAGTGGCCGCACCGACAACGACCTCCGAGGCCCTGACACCGTCTTCACTGCGGATCACGATGGCATCGGCGTCAGCACGAACGTGCTCGCTCATCGTCTCCCTTTCCCTTGCGTCGCTTGCACTCCCCTAGTAAACCCCAGCACCCGGTCCGGAACCACCGCACCACCGCCCGCATTTCACCATGCGGGAGCCCACACCGAGCCGAAGGCGAACAGCGCCGGTTCCCGGTCCGCCCACCAACCGGGCCCCCACCACAGCCGTCATCGGCGACCGTCCGCGGTCGACCGACACTGACAAGCTGCGGCCGTGACCCGTCAGGCAGTCGGAACGACGGTGTCCTCAGGTAGTCTTCCAGCGTGGCCGGCTGACCGACCCATAAGCCGCTGACGTGGTACCGCGTTCCCAGACTCGGTACCACGGGCGGCCCGAGACCCGACCCACGACGACCCCAGGTGCCGGTCACAACCTGGAACGACGTCGTTTCCCGACCCTCGAAGGACCCAGCATGTCTCAGGCCAAGGACGAGCTTGTCGCGCGAGCGCAGGATCCCAACGCAGAGTTGGAGACCCTCCACCAGCTGGCGCAGAACTATCCCGGCCTGCGCCCCTACATCGCCGCCAACCCACGCACCTATCCCGCCCTCCTGGAGTGGCTGGGAACCCTGGGCGACCCCGCGGTCGACGCGGCCCTGGCCTCTCGCAACAACCAGCCCCAGGCAGCGCAGTCGTCACAGACGTCGCCACAGCTGGCGGTGGTCTCGCCCCCCGGCGCCCAGCCGAGCGCGTCGTCGGCCAGGTCCTCCGAGGCCCCCACTCAGGTGACCCTGCCCCGTTCACTCCAGTCCGGCAGCGCGGCCTCCGGGGCCTCTGCGATCTCCGCCACCAGCTCGAGGAGCGCCGCGAGCGCACCGAGCACCTTCAACACGGCCGGCGCGAACACGCAGGTCGACGGCTTCCTGGCCAACGGTGACCCGACCGTCTCCGACCCCACCTTCCGCCCCGGCCAGACGATCGTCCCCCAGTCGCCGGCCCGCCCGGCCCAGCCCGCCCTGCAGCAGACCTTCCAGCAGTCCGCGAACGTCTCCCAGTCGCAGAGCACGATCATTCCGGCTCCCGTGCAGCAGTCCCCCGCGGCGACCAGCGACGACGGCGTCTTCGGCGTCGGCACTGAGGACGACGACTCTCAGCCCCCCTCCTCCTTTCTGACCTCCAACCGCATTCTGCTGATCCTGGCGCTCCTGGTGGCCACCGTCCTGGTCTTCCTGGCGACCTGGTACCTCTCCGGCGGCAGCGGTAAGGGCTCGGCCACCGACTCGAGCACCGAGGCCCCTGCCGACAGCGGCCAGGCCGCGGCCCAGGACGGCGCCTCCTCGGCCTCCCAGTCCGCCACCTCCCAGGCCTCGGCCACACCGAGCGCCTCGGCGACGCCCACGCTCAAGGCGCCCGCACCCCCCAATGCTCAGGAGCTGCCCGCCTTCGACGCCCCCAGCGGCAACATCAGCTGCACCCTGGGGGATAAGGACGTCACCTGCGTCATCAACGAGCACGCCTCGACCGCTTCCTGCCCGTCCTCGAAGCCGCTGACGGTCACGATCGGCACGGATGGGAAGTCCAGACAGAGCTGCGGGTCGACCTTCACCCCCAAGGGCGTCAGCCTCAGCTACGACTCCTCCGCCAAGAACTCCACCTTCGCCTGCAAGTCGACCAGCTCCGGCATGCAGTGCTGGAACCAGGTCAACGGCCAGGGCTTCATTCTCAGCCGCGAGAAGGTCGTCTCCACCACCAACGGCAACAACTGATCGGTTTCACTCGAGGTCGGAGCCCCGCCCGCCGGGGCTCCGACCTGTCCTCTCCCTTCCACCTTCCAGCAGCGCACAGCTTCCGACATGGCCACCTCCTACCGAACGATTCTCATTCACCCCGGTGCCCGCTCCTTCACCAGTGCCGGGCTCATCGCGCGTTTCCCCATGTCCATGGTGGGGATCGCCACGATCCTGGCGGTCGAGGAGCTCTACGGCTCTTACACGGCCGCGGGCCTGGTCAGCGCTGCGAACTTCGTGGCCATGGCTATCGGGGCGCCGATCCTTGCCCGGTGCGTCGACCGCTACGGCCAGTCGCGGGTCATGCTGCCTGCGATCCTCGTGTCATCCCTGAGCCTGGTGGGGCTGGTCGCCGCCGCCTCCATGCACACGAACCTGGGACTCCTGGCCGCTCTGTCGGCCCTGGCGGGAGGGTTGGCCGGTTCCATGGGCTCACTGGTGCGGGCGCGCTGGACGGCGATGCTCACCCGCCCCGAGGAGGTTCACGCGGCCTTCTCCCTGGAGGCGGCCCTGGACGAGGTGGCCTTCATTCTCGGCCCGGTACTGGCCACGGCCCTGTGCACGACGCCGCTCCTGCCGGTGACCTCGGGCTGGGTGAGCTGCGTGGCGATGCAGCTGTTCGGCGGGCTGTGGTTCCTCAGCCAGCGCGCCACCGAGCCCGCGCCGCACCCGCCACGGCCGCGGCGCACCGCTGAGGCCGCTGAGCAGTCCCAGGAGGGCACGGCGCATCCTCCGGTGATGCGCTACGGCGCCATGGTGGCCACCGCCATCGTCTTCCTCATCCTGGGGGCCATGTTCGGGGCCAACGACGTCGCCGCGGTGGCCTTCGCCACCGAGGCCGGGCACAAGTCCGCCTCGGGTCTCGTCCTGGCCGTCTGGGGCGTGGGCTCCTTCGCGGCGGCTCTCCTCTACGGCTCGCGCACGTGGGGGTGGCCGCTGTGGAAGCAGCTCATGGCCGGGCTGGTGGGGCTCGCGGTAGGCGCCTCGACCTTCGGCTTCGCGCCGAGCCTGGTGGTGCTGTCCGTTCTGGCCCTCTTGACGGGGCTGGCCATCGCCCCCACCCTGACCAGCGGCAACAACATCGTGCAGGTGACGGTGGCCCCCTCCCAGCTGACCGAGGGCCTGGCCTGGGTGAGCACAGCGCTCAATATCGGGGTCTCGGTCGGGTCCCTGCTGGCGGGGCAGGCCACGGATGCCGGCGGCTCGCGCGCCGGGTACCTGGCGGTGGCCGGCTTCGCCTGGGGCGCCGTCATGGTCGGCGTTCTGGGGCTGCCCGCGCTCAGGCGGGCACGGACCAGCCGTTCTCTGGGGGGTCACTGAGCCGCCTCGGCGGGCGACTCGGTTCCCGGCACCCCTGGTGGCTCTTCTACACTCAGCACGATGCCCATCGCAGGAAATCCACAAAACGCCCCGCTTCCCTCCCAGTCGGACACTGGCCCCGCGGACCATCCGGACCGTCGGGGCGGGACATCCGCCACCAGGACCCCGCGGCTGATCGCAGCCGCGGGCGCCGTCACGCCAGCGCCCTTCGTCACTATTCTGGGGTGGCTGGCTCTCCTGATACCCGCCTACTGGTCCCTGGTGGATGACACTGGCCAGTGGCTCTTCAAGCTGGACTCCTTCGTCTATTACGAGGGCGTCCGTCAGTGGCTCGACGGCGGGGACCTCTACAGCTGGTACGCCAACCCGCCTCAGCACCTGTGGCCCTTCACCTACACGCCCCTGGCGGCCTGGGTGTTCACGCCCCTGACCTGGATGTCGTACCAGTCGGCCACCGTGGTGCTCATGGTGGCCACGCCGCTGTGCGCCGCCGTGACCACCAACGCGGTTCTCCGGCGGCTGGGAGTCGAGCCCTGGATGGCGCACTCCCTGACACCGTGGCTGGCACTCATCGGGGTGATCGCGCTGGAGCCCTTCCCCAAGACCATGGAGTACGCACAGGTCAACGCCATTCTCATGGCGCTGGTGGCCGTTGACCTGTTCCTGGTCCCCGAGCACTCGCGCTGGCGCGGAGCCCTCAGCGGCCTGGCCGCGGCGATCAAGCTGACGCCGGCGGTCGCGATCCTGGTGCTCCTGGTGCGTCGGGAGTGGAGGGCGGCGGCCACCATGGCGGGCAGCGCCGTCGGGCTGACGCTTCTGGCCGGCCTGGCGGCCCCCGCTGAGTCATGGGAGTTCTTCACCTCAGCCATGTGGGATCCGGGACGCGCCGGTTTCGCCGACTACTCGGGTAATCAGAACCTCAAGGGCGCGATCGCCCGGGGACTGCCGGAGTCCGCCTGGAACCTCACCTGGGCGGCCTGCTCCCTGCTCGCCGTGGCGGCGGCCTGGTTCCTGTGCCGCCGGCTGGACCGGTTGCGGGGAGTCGACGCCCCGGCCGGCGGTGTCGGGCAGGACGACGGCCTGGTTCTGTCCCTTCAGGTCAGCGTGGTCATGGTGCTCGGTCTGCTCATCTCCCCCATCTCCTGGTCGCACCACTGGGTGTGGTGCCTGCCCGCGCTCATGTCGGTCGCGGCGGCGACCTGGCGCTGGGGCTCGACCGCGCTCGGCGTCGCCGGTGCCGCCGGAGTCCTCGTCTTCGTCCTGGCGATGCAGTGGTGGTTCCCCGAGCAGAACCATGTGGAGCAGAACTGGCCCACCTGGGCCAAGGCCGTCGGCTCGAGCTACACCTGGTGGGCACTGGGCTGCGGAGCCGTCCTGTGGTGGGCGAGCGGCCGGCGCCTGAAGGCTTTGCGCCACTAAGAGGCGGTTGCGGTCGTACCTGGGGTCGCCCGTTCAAGGGGGCGGGGTACAACGCGCGAACCATCCGACGAACGCACGAGGCCGGCCCGGTCACGGGGCGGGCTCCGTCGCTCAGGATCGCCGCCCCCACCGACCCAGAAGGCCTTCACATCGGCCCCGTGAAATCGGCCCGTCGTCTAGGATCCAGGGGTGCCCCTCTCCGACATCGCCCGCGCCGTCGAGGACCAGTTCCATCGCGACACCGTCCCCGTCCTCAAGCGTCAGGGCTGGCGTCCCCGCGTCATTCCCTACGACGGCTACGGCACCAGCGCACCGGCTCAGCCGGACCCGACGGCGCCGCAGCGCCAGGTCAAGGAGGCCCAGCGCATCGGGACTGGAACCCACAGGAGCCCCGCCTCATCGTCCCGCGGCGCCACCTCCGACTCCCCTCAGCCCGCCCCCATGGCGCGGGTCCTGGCCCGCATGGTGATGCGTCCCCAGGACGCCCCGGCCGAGGGGCCGCTGTTCCGCTCCCTGCCCGCCGCTCTTCCCATCAGCGCCGCCCAGGCCCGCAACTTCGCCATGACCGGGCTGAGCGATGCTCAGCGCGGCTGGCACCTGTTCATTGAGGTGCCGGTGGCCTTCCTGCCTGTGACGGTCCACGTGGGCCGCGCCAGTGTGCGCACCCGGGCCGACCGCAGCGGCTACATCGACGTCGTCGTACGCGATCACGGCCTGGAGCCCGGCTGGCACGAGGCCAGGATCGAGGCGATGGGGGCGCATGCGGTCGCCGCCAAGGTCCTCATCATCCCCGAGGGGCCGCGCCTGGGCATCATCTCCGACATCGACGACACCGCCATGGTCACGCACGTCCCCCGCGTGCTCGTGGCCGCCTGGAACCAGCTCGTCAAGTACTCCTCGGCGCGCGAACCGGTCCCCGGGATGGCCGAGCTCTACTCGCGCATCCAGGCGGCCCACCCGGGCACCCCGATGATGTACCTGTCCACCGGCGCATGGAACGTGGTGCCCACCCTGCGCTCCTTCTTCGCCCGCCACGGCTTCCCCTCGGGGCCCGCACTCATGACCGACTGGGGGCCGACCAACACCGGCTGGTTCCGCTCGGGCATCGAGCACAAGCGCACCGAGCTGCGCCGGCTCATGATCGACCTGCCTCAGATCACCTGGATCCTCTTCGGCGACGACGGCCAGCACGACCCGCACATCTACGGCGAGGCCGCCCGTCACCACGCCGACCGGATCGCCGCCGTCGCCATCCGCCGCCTGACCGCCACCCAGCAGGTGCTCGCCGGAGGGCTGACCGCGCACCCCATGGGCATCGGCCCCGAGGCCCGGACCCTGGCCGAGGCCGACGTGCCCGTCGTCGTGGGCACCGACGGCTACGAGCTGGCCCGGCTCCTGCCCCGCGAGCTGCTGGAGGCATCGCCACGCCGTTGACGGCCTCACGGCGACCACCACCGAGGGCGATGGCGATTCTCGGCCGACTCCCCTCCATGCGGCATGTCTCACGCAGGCCCCTCCACCTGCGTCGATCCCCGGCAGCATGCGGCTCAGCGGGTAACCCCCTCTCTTCACAGGGACACCACAGGCCGACCCTACGAGCCCAACAGGCCCCAGCAGTTACCTGGGTTCACCGGGGCGGACGTCCCCGTTCCCATCCCCATCGAACAGGAGGAAGCACATGTCCCCCTTCTCCATGAACTCCACGGACTCAACAGACTCCACGAGCCTCTCTGAGGACTCCTTGACGGCCCGCAAGAGCTCGGCCCCCTCAGCCGCCGCGTCACTGCGCCGCCATGCGATCCTGGCCGACCTCAACGTGCTGCAGGTGGCAACCCTCATGGGCACCGGACTGCTGGTGGCGCTCGGCGTGATCCTGGGCGGACGCTCCTACATCACCACCGTCACACCGGACGGACTGGTCAGCTCCCAACCGAGCACCCACGGCACCAGCACCCAGGACCCCACAACGGGTTCGATTCCCCCCACCGGCGACTCCTCGGAGAAGACCGTGTGATCCCAGGGGAGAACCGTCGCGCGTCCGCAGCGCCTCCACATGTGACGCTGTGGGCGATCAAGCGGCCACCAGCGCCCCTTCACGCCAGTCACCCCGACCCACGACCGGTATGGTGATGGCGCACCAAGCAGTGCTTCCCTCAAGCTCAGGAGACGATATGGCCGGCAAGATCCCCTTCATCCTCGGACTCGGCGCGGGATACGTGCTCGGGACCCGCGCGGGGCGCGCCCAGTACGAGCGCATCAAGACCGCCGCCTCGAGGGTCGCTGAGCGGCCCTTCGTGCGCACCCGGGTCGACGCCGCCTCCAGCCACGTCAAGCAGGCCGTGCGCGCCCAGGGCGAGGCCGTCACCGAGAAGGTCGCCGACGCCGTCAAGGAGAGGCTCTTCGGGGCGCCGTCGGCCAAGGGCAACGGCCAGTCCCAGCCCGTCGACGCCGGTCAGGCCAGCGTGCGGCCGGTCAGTGAGAACTCCTGAGGTCGACTGAGACCGCAGACGGCCCCTAGCCCTGCTCGGGCCGCTCCGAGGAGGCGCTCCCCTGCGTCGCCCGCTCACCGCGGCCGCGCCAGGAGGGGGCCTTGAGCGGCCCCATCATGAGCGCCCGGCGCCAGCCGACCAGCGCGCCGGTCACGTCGCGCCGCCCGGCCCGGCGCCGCTCCCTGTCGGAGATGACCGGCAGCTGCCAGGAGCGCCAGTAGGCGAGTACGCACAGGCCCGCGCCGACCACGGTGGACACGAGCATGGCGTGCGCGTCGGCCACCCCCGCCTTGACGGCCACGACCTGGGTGCCGGCGGCGATGAGCGCCGGGATCGCGTAGAGCTTGTTGCCGCCGAAGACGGCCGGGGTCTCCCCCACCGCGACATCGCGGATCATGGAGCCGCCGATCGCCGTGAGGCAGCCCAGCAGGAGCGCCGGCATGACTCCGAGCCCGTGAGTGAGGGCCTTCGAGGCCCCGGTGGCGGCCCAGCAGCCCAGGATGACGGCGTCGGCCACCACGAGCAGACGCCGGGTGGGACGCGAGGTCAGCGGCACGAACCAGGCCACCGTCGCCCCCAGGCAGGCGGTGTAGAGGTAGTAGGGGTCGGTCAGGGCGAAGGGCGGACCGGCCTGGATCATGACGTCGCGCAGGATGCCGCCGGCAGTGGCCGTGAGCATGGCCAGGACGATGAAGCCCACGAGATCGAAGTTCTTGCGCCGGGCGATGAGCCCGCCCAGGATCCCGTTGAGCAGGACCCCGCACAGGTCCAGCAGCCGGAAGGTGTCGGTGAGGGACGCCGGCATGTGAAGCGTGAGGGAAGAGACGTCCAGCACCCCGCTTGCCCGCCTTTCGCTCATGTCATGGCTGCGTCCCGCCGTCAACCCCGGTGTCGGCCTGGCAGCCCGCTGTTATCAGGCACCTTAGCCCACTGCGGAGCGAGGGTACGGCACCCCACCGCCGCGGATCATGCGTTGCGGCGATACGAAACCTCAGGTGGTCAGGGCGTACCGGCCCACGCGATGATCGGGGCGTGTCCTCCCGCTACTCGCCCCCTAAGGACCTGAGCCGCTACGCGTGGCTGTCCATCGCTGCCGCTCTCGTCACGATCGCGGTCAAGGGCGGCGCGGCCTGGCTGACCGGCTCGGTGGGTCTGCTCTCCGACGCCGCGGAGTCCGTGGTCAATCTCGTCGCCGCCGTCGTCGCCCTCATCGTGCTGAGGATCGCGGCCAAGCCCGCCGACGCCGACCACCAGTTCGGGCACTCCAAGGCCGAGTACTTCTCGGCCGTCGTCGAGGGCGTCATGATCTTCGTGGCCGCCGCCTTCATCATCATCTCCGCCGTCGGGCGCCTCATTGACCCGCAGATGCCCGAGCAGCTGGGGGTGGGGCTGGCGGTCTCGGTCATCGCCTCGCTCCTCAACGGCGCGGTGGCGTGGGTGCTCTACCGGGCCGGGCGCCGCGAGCGCTCCATGACCCTGGTGGCCGATGCCAAGCACCTGGCGACCGACGTCGTCACCTCCGCCGCGGTCCTGGTCGGGGTGGCGCTGGTGGCCGTCTTCGACTCGGCCGTGCTCGACGCCGTCGTCGCCCTGGGGGCCGGGCTCAACATCATGTGGACCGGATTCACGCTCATCCGCGACTCGGTGGGCGGCCTCATGGATATCGCCCCGTCCATCGAGGTGCTTCGCAATGTTGAGGAGGTTCTGGCGCGCCACCGTCAGACGGGCATGATCGACTTCCACGCGGTGCGGGTGCGCGAGGCCGGCAACCGGCGGTTCATGGAGCTGCACGTGCTGGTTCCGGCGGCCTGGAGCGTCAAGAAGGGGCACGACTTCACCGAGCAGGTCATCGACGAGCTCATCGAGGCCGACACCAGCCTGCGTATCTCGGCGCACCTGGAGCCCATCGAGGATCCCAAGTCCTACGAGGACCTCGAGGATATCTGAGGACATCTGACGTCAACTCGGTTTTCATCAACGTCCCGACATGTCAGACTCAGCCTCATGAATGCAATGAGGCTCACCGGCTCAGCACCGTCGCTGCGCCAGCACGCAATCACCGCCCCCACCCCCAGTTGGCGCCGGCCGGACCACGTCGTCCTGGAGACCTGCGTCGAGGACGTTGAGGGTGTGAGGATCTCCGCCCGCGCCGGGGCCGACCGGGCCGAGCTGGGTGCGAACCTCACCGCCGCCGGCACCACTCCCTCGATCGGCACCATCGAGGCCGCGATCTTCGCCGCCGCCGAGCAGGTCGAGCAGCGCCGCGCCCAGGCCGGCGCCCACTGGGCGGACAAGCCCGAGGCCGCCGCCCCCTTCGGCCTGCGGATCCTCATCCGCCCCCGAGGCGGGTCCTTCGTCTACAACCCCGATGAGGGCCGGGCCATGATCGCCGACGTGCGGCGGATCGCCTCTCTCGCCCTGGAGATGGCCGAGTTCACCCGACCCCAGGCCACCGGCGGGGGGCGCGCAACGCTGCCGCCGGCCGTGGACCTGGGCTTCGTCGTCGGCGCCCTGACCGACGACGGCACCGTCGACCGCGGCCTCGTGCGACTGCTGGTCGACATGTCCAACGGCGCCCCGGTCACCTTCCACCGGGCCTTCGACCACTGTCGCGACACCGTCGAGGCCTACGGGGACCTCGAGGGACTCGGCGTGCGCTACGTCCTGACCAGCGGGGCGGCCCAGACCGCGGCCGCCGGCGCCTCGGTGATCGCCGGGCTGGTGGCCAGTGGTGGACCGACCGTGGTCGCGGCCGGGGCCGTGCGCCCCGACGGCCTGGTCGACCTGGTGGAGTCCACGGGTGTGCGCGAGGTCCACATGCGCTGCCCCCGCGAGGGGCTGAGCCCTGACGAGCCCCAGCGCACCGATGAGGCCCTGGTGCGCCGCGCCGTCGAGACGGTCCGCGCGGTGCCGCTTCCCGAGTAGCTCGCCGGCGGCTCCCCCTCCTGCCCTCACCCGCCCGACGGCGACGCTGAGGCCGGGTGCGTGCCCCATTCGATTCGGGGCGTCCACCCGGCCTCAGTCGCCCCCCACCCGCCCGCATGTCCCCCTCGTCGCATTGCTCCGGTCCGGGTTCCGCCCGTTGTCGGAGAATCCTCACGGTTCGTAGATATCCACAGACCTCACGGCGTCCGGCGGTCTCGACGCTTCCATCACGCTGGAAGCGCAATCGGGACAACTACCTACACATCCCCCATGCTCACCCCTATTTTCTGTCTTAGGTTGACCCCATGAACGACGTCCGTATCGATACCCCCCGCGGGATCACCCTGGCCGGCACCCTCCAGCTGCCCGCCGGAGCCGCCCCCATCGATCTGGAGGTTTCCACGACGTCGGAGGACGCCGAACCCCCGCAGGCACGACCTGAGGGAGTGGTCCTGCTGGCGCATGACTTCCTCACCGACCGTCATGGTCAGGGCGGGCGCCTGGACTGGATCGGTGCCCGCTACCGCGAGGCGGGTCTGGCCACGCTCAACCTGGACTTCTCCGGCCTGGGCGAGTCCGACGACGACGTCATCACGCTGGCCGGGGAGGCGGAGGACCTGCGGGCGGCCTCCAGCTGGCTGGCCGGCCTGGGCTTCACCCGGCAGATGATCCACGCCAACGGTTTCGGGGCGACGGCGGCTCTCCTGGCCCGGCCCGAGCAGGTGCGCACGGCGGTGCTCGTAGGCGCCATCGTGGGGCCGCAGTCGATTCTGTGGGAGGAGATCTTCTCCCCCGAGCAGCTCGATGAGCTCGCCCAGCACGGGCTGACGCGCCTCGTGGATGACAATCCCAACTCACGTGACTGGAACGTCCTGTCCAAGGAGACGTTGGCCGACTTCTCCATGCAGGATCCGCAGCGCACCCTGGCGGACCTGCCCTGGCCGGTGCTCATGGTGCACGGGGTGCTGTCCAACGAGCTGCCCGACACCGCTGAGGCAACCGCCAAGGGCTTCCCGCTGCTGCCCGACTCCAGCCAGATGGTCCACGTCCACGCCGAGACCCTGGACCAGGCTCAGGAGGAGGTCGCCCGCCTGAGCCTGGAGTGGGCCCAGCGCCGCCTGCGCTGAGAATCAGGGGCCGTGACCGCTGCGCCCCTCCGCTGTCAGCGACCTGAGAGAGGCGACGACGCGCGCATAGGGGACAATGGGTCACCTATGGAACAGGGCGAGGACCGCAACCAGGGTCACAGCGGCGATCAGGCCGACCGGCACAACAACCAGCAGGGCCGGCGCGCCTCGCATGACCGCAATCGTCGGGGCCGGCGCCCGGGCCGGGCCGGAGGACGGCGTCGCAGCACCTGGAAGGGTTACTCCCCCGAGCAGCTCGCCGCCCGCGCCGCCGCCGTCCCGGCGATCGTCTACCCCGAGGAGCTGCCGGTCTCCGCCCGCCGCGAGGAGATCGCCACCGCCATCGCCGAGCACCAGGTCGTCATCGTCGCCGGCGAGACCGGCAGCGGCAAGACCACCCAGCTGCCCAAGATCTGCCTGGAGCTGGGGCGGGGCGTGACCGGGATGATTGGTCACACCCAGCCGCGGCGCATCGCCGCGCGCAGCGTGGCCGAGCGCATCGCCTCCGAGCTGGGCACCCCGATCGGGCCGGGCGGCGTCGTCGGCTACCAGGTGCGCTTCACCGAGGAGGTCGGCGAGAACACCCTGGTCAAGCTCATGACCGACGGCATTCTGCTGGCGGAGATCCAGTCCGACCCCCAGCTGCGCCGCTACGACACGATCATCGTGGACGAGGCCCACGAGCGCAGCCTCAACATCGACTTCATCCTGGGCTACCTGGCGCGCCTGCTGCCCCAGCGCCCCGACCTCAAGGTCATCATCACCTCGGCCACCATCGACTCCGAGCGCTTCGCCGAGCACTTCGGCCGCGAGCAGATCGGCGACCGGGGGCGGCCCTTCACCGTTCCCGCCCCGGTCATCGAGGTCTCCGGACGCACCTACCCCGTTGAGGTGCGCTACCGTCCCCTGGCTCCCGACGACGCCCCGGCCGCCTCCGACGACACCGGCGGCGAGGCGGCCGGGCCCGCCGCCGGTTCCAGGCCCGGCCCGGCAGGACCCGGCGAGCTGAGCGAGGCCGAGCTGGAGGCCCTGACCTCGCCCGACCCGAAGGTGCGCGCCGCGGCCCGGGCCCGCCGTGAGGCCATCCGCTCCGGTGCCGGCTCCACGTCGCTCGAGCCCCGCAACCAGGGGGTACGCGGCAAGGGCCGGGCCGGCTCCGCGGCCGCCGAGTCCAGTGAGCCCAGGGACCAGGTGACCGGCATCCTCGACACCGTCGACGAGCTCCTGGGCGAGCCCAGCGGCGACATCCTCATCTTCCTGGCCGGTGAGCGCGACATCCGCGACACCGAGGCGGCCCTCATCGACCACCTGGGGGCGCGCTACACGCCCGACGGCCGCTCGCGCACGCCGGGCGCCATCGAGGTCGTGCCCCTGTACTCGCGCCTGAGCGCCGCCGAGCAGCACCGGGTCTTCGAGGCCCACCAGGTGCGCCGCATCGTCCTGGCCACGAATGTGGCCGAGACCTCCCTGACGGTTCCCGGGATCCGCTACGTCATCGACCCGGGCCTGGCGCGCATCTCCCGCTACTCCAATCGCACCAAGGTCCAGCGCCTGCCGATCGAGCCGGTCAGCCGGGCCAGCGCCAACCAGCGGGCGGGCCGCTGCGGGCGCGTGGCCGACGGCATCGCCATCCGCCTGTACTCGCAGGCCGACTTCGAGGCGCGCCCGGAGTACACCGAGCCGGAGATCCTGCGCACCTCGCTGGCCAGCGTCATTCTGCAGATGGCGGCCCTGGGGCTGGGGGCGGTGGAGGACTTCCCCTTCCTGGACGCCCCGGACTCCCGCCAGGTCCGCTCCGGCCTGCAGCTGCTCACGGAGATCGGCGCCATCGAGCCGGCCGGGGCCGCCTCCGCCCGGTCCGGCGACGCCCCCGACCGGGGCCGCCGGGGACCGCGCCTGACGGAGATCGGGCGGCGCCTGGCGCGCCTGCCCATCGACCCGCGCCTGGGGCGCATGCTCCTGGAGGCCGGTGAGCTGGGCTGCGTCGGGGAGGTCATGGTCATCGTGGCGGCCCTGTCCATCCAGGACGTGCGCGAGCGCCCGGCGGACAAGCAGGAGGCCTCCGACGCCCTGCACCGGCGCTTCGCGGACCCCACGAGTGACTTCCTGACCTACCTCAACCTGTGGCGCTACCTGCGCACGCAGAGCCGCGAGCTGTCCGGCTCGGCCTTCCGGCGCATGTGCCGCGCCGAGTTCCTGCACTACCTGCGGGTGCGCGAGTGGCAGGACGTCCACGCCCAGCTGCGCCAGCTGACCCGCCCGCTGGGCCTGGATGCCGCCCCGGTGGAGCTGCCGACGGCCCGTTCGATACGGGCGGCCACCGAGGCCCTGGAGCCGGGCAGCCACGCCGCCCAGATCGCCAACGGGGGCGTGGCGGCCGCCGTCGTGGCCCTGGGGCGCAGCGCGGACACGCCAGACGCCGACGCGATCCACCGCTCGCTGCTGGTGGGGCTGCTGTCCAATGTGGGTAACTGGGACGAGCGTCGTCGGGAGTACGCCGGCGCGCGCGGGACGCGCTTCACGATCTGGCCGGGCTCGGGTCTGCGCCGCAAGACCTACGACTGGGTGATGACCGCCGAGCTGGTGGAGACCTCCCGGCTCTTCGCCCGCACGGTGGCCAAGGTGGACTCCCGGTGGATCGAGCAGGTGGCGGACCGGGCGGGTCTGACCCGCCACGTCTTCGGTGAGCCCTACTGGTCGACCCGCCAGGGGGCGGCCATGGTCCACGAGAAGGTGCTGCTCTACGGGATGACACTGGTGGCGGACCGACCGGCGACGCTGGCGAGCGTGGGGACGGACTCGGCCCGCCAGGTGGCCCGGGAGATGTTCATCCGCTCGGGCCTGGTGGAGGGCGGCTGGCACGCCCGCCACGGCTTCGTGGAGCGCAACCGGGCCCTCATCGAGGAGCTTCAGGACGTGGAGCGGCGTCGGCGCGAGCACGGCCTGCTGGCCGACGACGCCGCCCTGTTCGACTTCTACGACGACCGCGTCCCCGAGGAGGTGACCTCCGCGGCGGCCTTCGACGCCTGGTGGAAGGAGCAGCGGCGCGCCGCCCCGGACCTGCTGGACTTCACCCGTGAGCTGCTGCTGCCCGGTGGGGGTGACGCGAGCGGCTTCCCGGACACGTGGGTGCAGGGAGACCTGACCCTGGGCCTGGACTACGTGTTCGAGCCGGGTCACCCCGAGGACGGGGTCAGTGTCCAGGTGCCGGTGGAGGTGCTGGGGCGTCTGACCCCGGAGGGCTTCGACTGGCTGGTGCCGGGGATGCGGGCCGAGCTGTGCGTGGCCACGATCCGGGCGCTGCCCAAGCGAGTGCGCCGCCAGCTGGTGCCGGCCCCGGACGTGGGCGCCCAGGTGTGGGCGCAGATCGCGCAGGAGTTCCCGACGCCGCCGGGTGCGAGCTGCCCGGAGGTGCCCTTCGAGGATGCCTTCAGCCGGGTGGTGCTCCGGCTCAAGGGCGTGGAGATCACGGAGGCGGACTGGGCCGAGGCCGCCGAGCGGCTGCCGGATCACCTGGCGATGGCTTTCGCCGCCCTGGATGCCCGGGGCCGGGTCATCGGCCGCAGCCGGGACCTGGTCTCGCTCCAGCAGCGGTTGTCGGGCAAGACGGAGGCCGCTGTGCGCTCGGCGGTGCGCGGCGCACTGGCCCAAGCGATGGCAGAGGCCCAGGAGCGCCAGGGCGCACAGGGCGGAAGGTCCGGCCGCAAGGGGCGCAAGGGGAAGGGCGGGCGTCCGGCTGCCACCCAGCATCCCGACGGCGCCGCCGTGACCGCGGGGGTCGCAGGGGCCTCCGGGGCCGGCGCCGGCCTGGAGGAGCGCCAGGGCCTGACCGACTGGCCCCGTGGCGTGCCGGGCCTGGGCGACCCGGACGCCTCGACGATCCCGGCCTCGGTGGAGTCGGCGGGCCGGGCGGGCCTGGTGGTGCGCGGTTACCCGGCACTGGTGGCGGCCTCCGCCAGGAGCGCGGACTTGAGGATCCTGCCCGACGCCGCCGCCCAGGTGAGTGCCCACGGCGCCGGGGTCACGGCGCTGGCCCTGGCGCGCACAGCACTGGCCCCGGCCCGGGTGACGAGCCGGTGGAGCGCCCAGGAGTCGCTCATCCTGGCGGCCAGTCCCTACCGGAGCACCGAGGCGCTGGTGGAGGACGTGCAGGCGGCCGCCGCTCGAATCGTGGCCGGGCGCTGGGCGGCGTCGGCCTCCGGCTGCCCACTGGCCGAGGTGCGCAGACAGGAGGTCTTCGCCTCACTGGCCGACGTCATGCGCGATGAGCTCGAGGATGAGGTCTACCGGGTGGCCCGACACGCGGCCGCGGCGCTCAAGGCGGCCCGGGAGGTGGACCGCGTGGTGGGTGAGCACACCTCCCTGACCCTGCTGGGCACGCTCCAGGAGGTGCGCGAGCATGCGGCCGCCCTGGTTCCGGACGGTTTCATCACCGCCACTGCGCCGGAGCATCTGGCGCATCTGGAGCGCTACCTGCGGGCCCTGGCGATGCGGGTGGAGAAGGCGGCCTCATCGCCGTCGGCCGCCTCCCAGGACGCGGCCCTGGCCTTCCAGGTCTCCCAGGCCCAGGAGGTGGTGGACAAGGCCCGCACCAAGGCTGCCTCGCTGCCGGCCGACCCCCAGCGCGAGGCCCTCCTGGAAGAGGCCCGCTGGATGGTGGAGGAGCTGAGGGTGAGCCTGTTCGCCCAGACACTGGGCACGAGCCGCAAGGTGAGCCTCCAGCGCATCACCAAGCTCTGCGCCCAGATCACCTGACCGACCCGCCCCTCTCCTCGGAGGCACCAGGCCCCGGGGGCCGAGGGATGACTCGTCATCCCCGCAGACGACCCCTCCTCCCTCAGGGGGAGGAGACCACCCCTGCTGCGTTCACCCACCGGGACGATCTCACCGGGGCCCGGCGCTCCTAGCCTGGAGTCATTCAGGAAGAACGAAGGCCACGAGTATCCCGAGGACTGACGCACCATGACCACCACCATCGACGCCGCAACCGGCCCAGCCATGGGCGTCAACCGTTTCGAGGCCCTGAAGAAGGCCGCCCCCGCCTCCCAGTCGTCCCACGCCGGGCAGCAGCGGGCCCTGGAGGCCGCCATCTGGCCGAGTCGGCCCCGCGTGGCCGGTCGGCAGTCCTTCATCGGTGCGGTGCGCGCCGAGTGGATCAAGCTGCGCACCCTGACCTCCACCTGGGTCACGTCGGCCATCACGATCGTCATCACTGTCCTGTTCGGTGCGGGCATGGCCATGGGCTACGCCGGCTCCCCCGATCGGGCCGAGGAGGCCAAGACCATGATCGCCTCGGGCTCGGTGATGGGCATGATCGTCGTCGCCGTCCTGGGGGCCCTGGTGGTCACCGGTGAGTACGCCTCGGGGCAGATCCGCTCCTCGATGATGGCCGTTCCTCGCCGCGGCCGCCTCTTCGCGGCGAAGGCGCTCGTCGTATCGGGCTTCTCCTTCGTCCTCGGGGTCCTCTGCGTGGCGCTGTCCTACGCGATCTCCCACCCGTTCATGAAGGGCCACGCCGGTTCCCTCTCCGATGCCCACTACCTGGGGCTGTTCTGGGGCACGGGGTTGTCCTTCGCGGTCATCGCGCTCATGGCCATGGGGCTCGGCTACCTCACTCGCTCGACGGCGGGCGCCATCACCGTGGTGGTCTCACTGCTGTTCGTCGTCCCCATTCCCTTCGGGCTCATGGCCGGCCGCTGGCAGTGGGCGACCAAGGTCCTGGGGCTCCTGCCGAACACCCTGTCCACCGCCGTGTCCGACCCCTTCAGCCTGGCCCACCAGTGGGGACAGGCCGGGACCACCACCTTCCTCCAGCACTGGCAGGCGATCGCCGTCTTCGCAGCCTGGACCATCGTCCCGCTGGTGATCGCCGGAGTCATCTTCACCCGCCGCGACGCCTGAGCCACCGGCTCACGCGCCCCATCAGACCCTTTCTCCGGTTCCACACAGTCGGCCCCCGCACCACTGAGGTGCGGGGGCCGACGACATCCATGCTCATCAACCCAGGCGGTTCAGGGCTGCGGCCGGTGGCCCCGGTACGTGCGCATCCAGGAACGTCCGGTCCGGCAGCGACGGTCGCCTCGATCCTCTCCCCGCTACAGCACGGCGGACATGAGGCGGCAGACGTTGTCCACGTAGCGGTTGTACCAGGGCTCGGTGGCCCACAGCTCGGGGGTCAGCTCGGTGCAGATGCCCCGGTAGTCGGCATCGTTGATGCGCAGCAGGTCGTCGAGGTCCCCGCCGAAGGCCAGCAGCATGACCTCGTAGTTGAGGGCGAAGGAGCGGAAGTCCATGTTGGAGGACCCGATGACCCCGACCTCGTCGTCGACCGTCATGTACTTCGAGTGCAGGACAGTCGGCGAGGGGTAGAGGTAGATCCGCACCCCCGCCGCCAGGAGGGCCGAGTAGTAGGAGCGCTGGGCGTGGCTGACGATGAACTGGTCGGACTCCTTGCCCACGAACAGCTCGACCTCCACCCCCCGGTAGGCGGCCGACGTCATCGCCGACAGCAGCGCCTCGTCGGGGATGAAGTAGGGGCTGGTGATGGACACGCGCCGCTTGGCCCCGTGGATGAGGGCCAGGAACATCCGCAGGTTCGGCTCGGTGGGGTATCCGGGCCCGGAGGGGATGAGCTGCATGGCGTTGACGACGGCGCCCGGACGCCCGGGCCTCGGGGCCGGCGTGCCCACCGGGATGCCCGGCAACCCCGCCATCTCCGGCAGGGTCTCGGCCGGCGTCCCCAGCGCCAGGTCGAATGCCTCGAGCTGCTCGCCGGCCTCGAAGAACCAGTCCATGGCGAAGACGGCCTGGGCCTCCAGGACGATCTCACCGGTGACCTCCACGGACAGGTCCTCCCAGCGGCGCCCGGCCCGCACGTTGCGTCGGGTCCGGTAGGTGGGGTCGATGACGTTGTGGCTGCCGATGAAGCCCCTCTCCCCATCGATGACCAGGATCTTGCGGTGGTTGCGCAGGTCCGGGCGGCGCCAGCGGCGCTTGAGCGGCAGCAGCGGCATCATGAGGCGCCAGTGGATGCCGGCGTCAGTCATGCGCTGGCAGAACTGCTTCCAACCGGGGTACTTGCGGCTGCCCAGGTGGTCCAGGAGAAGACGCACCGTGACCCCTCGGGCCACGGCGCGCTCCAGGGAGGTGAAGAAGACGTCGGTGACCTCGTCCCAGCTCATGATGTAGAACTCGACGTGGACGTGGTCGGTGGCGGCGTCAATGGCGCGGGCCATGGCCTCATAGGTGCTGCGGGGATCGGCGTGAACGGCCACCACCTCGCCGGTGACGCAGGGCAGACCGGTGAGCCGGCGATTCATGCGCAGCGCCCCGGCCAGATAGGTCGAGGGCCGGGCGCCCTTGGGCAGGTCGGGCATGGAGCGGGTGTAGTCGAGAGTGATCTCGTTGACGGTGTGCTGCTGACGGCGACGAGTGCCGTGCACCCACGGGCTGCCGATGAGCAGGTAGAGCGGGAGCCCCACGAAGGGCAGCAGGAAGATGAGCAGCAACCAGGCGGTCGACGACGACGGGCGGCGGTTCTCCGGAACCGTGCCCAGCGCGGCGATCTTGATGAGGTACTCGATGACGACCCAGGTCGTGGCCAGTACCGGCGGCAGCGTCATGCTCGCATCATGTCATGCCCGCCGACAGGTCCCCGCAAACATGCCTGGGCGCAGACCGAATGGTCCTGCGCCCAGGCACTGCGAAGGCCCGCCCCAGTTGAACCACCGGGTCGGGCCCTTCGCAACGAGGTCGCTTACCGGTTCCCATTCGGCAGCGGGTCCTCCTTCACCGAAACGTCCGAGCACATTCCCTTGGCTGTGGCCCAGACTCAGTGGTGACCGGTCAGTGGTACTCCCCAGTACCTCACGGTCGCCACCGTTCAGCGGTAACTATGACTCTGCCGATGCTGTCTGAGAGAAGGCTGGAAATCGCGCATCTAAATGGTGACGCTTGGTGACGATATGGTCACGGCCTTCCAAGAGTGATGACACCCTCCCTCAAATCCCTTGGAATACCACGGAATCCGTCCTCCACAGGGCGCTGTCAGTCCGACGTCGGACTTCCGAACAGGGTCTTGAAGTAGCCGTAGAAGTTCCAGTTCCCCCATGAGGTGCACTGGTCCCCGCCACGTGCGGCGGCCTCATTGGGCTGGAAGGGCGTGTAGTTGTACAGGCCTGCCGTCGCCTGGTTCGCCACCGTCACCTCAGCGCCGCCGCACTGCGCGTCGGGCGAGTAGGCGATCTGTGTCGGTCGCTGCGCCACCACGTCGTAGCCGCCCGGGTTGAGACGATAGCGATGGAACTGGGAGGCCGCCCCGTAGAGCTGGGAGGGGAAGCCGGCCCACTGGGGGTCGCAGGTCCCGTGGTCGGGGCAGGCGTAGCCGGCCGCGGCCTCGTAGTCGCGAGCGCTCAGGTTCGCGCCGGAGGCGGTGAGCAGCCCCTGCTCCTTGTGAATGAGGACGAGGAGCACCTGCGGATTGATGTCACAGGCCTGGGAGACCTCCCAGACGACGTCGGCCGCGCTGACACCGGAAGCGGCCTTGATGTCTCCGGGGCAGAAGGTGCTGGCCTGGCGGGCCTGCACGGAGAAGGTGGCGGTGGCCAGGCACTGGGTGCCGTCACTGCCCGGCTGGCAGCCGGCGTTGACCCTGGTGACGAAAGCGGCGACCTCCTCGCGCGTCATGGCCTTGGAGTCGTAGAAGACCTCATCATCGATGATGCGTGCGGCGCTGAAGCCGCTGGCGTCGGGCACCAGAGGTGCCGGAGCGGAACCCGTCCCATCGTGAGAGGCCTGCCCCCACCCCAGAGTGAGCCCGCCGAGGGAGGAGCCGGTCGCGCGCAGCGAGATCACCCCCACCAGGAGCGTGACCAGGAAGGCTGCGAGGACGACGCTGATCGGGCTCTTCAGGAAGGAGAGAGCAGAACCGCCCTTGCGCCGTCGTCTCCGCCTGATGCCGGCACGGCGGAGACCGAAGCGCTCGCCACCCCCTCGACGCCCCTTCCCCTGCCCGGGACGGTGACTCGCACCGTCCCGCCGAGCGCGGTCGGCGCCACGCTGCACGGTCGGGCGGGCGCTGCGCGGAGCTCGTGCAGGCTGAGGCGAGCCAGACCCGGCGGTGCTTCGTTGGGGCCGCGGACGTCGGCCGGAGGGATGGTGGGACATCGGCGACATCGTGTCACATCACGACAGGATGCACCGCCCGAAGAGACCCGGACTTCCCGAGACGACCAGCAGACCAGGAGCCGTCGGGAGGCGATGCGCCCCACAGGGCCGTCGTCGGCCGGGTACGACCACCGGCGAATACCGTGGGTCCGTGAATCTTCCCGATGTCCTGAGCCTGGCGCGTTCCCTCATGGAGAAGGCCGACATCGGCGACTGGGACCTGGCCTTCGACCGGGCTCGTCGTCGAGCCGGCCAGACGGATCATGCGCGACGGCGGCTCACGCTCAGCCGGCACCTCATGAGCCTGTACGACGAGACGCAGGTCCGCGAGACGATCCTGCACGAGATCGCCCACGCCCGCGTAGGCCCCCACCACGGGCACGATGCCGTCTGGGCGGCCGAGGCGACCCGGCTGGGGGCGACGGGCCGACGACTCATTGACGCCCAGGCTCCGAGGATCCGGGGCCGCTGGGTGGGCCGGTGCCCGGCAGGTCATGAGGTGGACCGCATGCGCCGCCCGGCCTCACCCGTCTCCTGCTCGCGCTGTGCCCCTCGATTCAGCCTGGAGCACCTCCTGTGCTGGAGTCTCGACGGAGAACCCGTCCCCCATGAGCGGATCAGCGAGCGCTACAGCCGCCTGCTGAGACTGGCTCGAATCCGACCAGCGGAGGAGTCCACGGACCCCTCCGGGACGCTATCGTCTTGCCCACTACCATCACCAGACATCCCAGAGGAGGAGTAGCCCATGATCGTCACCACCACTCCCACCGTTGAGGGATACCCCGTGACCCAGTACCTGCGAGTCGTCTGCGGCGAAACCATCGCCGGAGTCAACGCCCTCAAGGACATGGCGGCCGGGTTCCGAAACCTTGTGGGCGGTCGGTCCCAGACCTATGAGGCCGAGCTTGTTCAGGCCCGAGAGAGCGCTTTAGCCGAAATGGTGCAGCGCGCACAAGAGCTCGGCGCCGAAGGCGTCGTCGGCGTCGACATCGACTACGAGACGCTGGGCTCGGACAACGGCATGCTCATGGTGACCGCCTCAGGTACCGCCGTACGATTCTCCCCCGCTTCCTGAGCACACTCCTCGCACGATTAAGCAGCATCAGTCTGCGCAATGGACGCCCCGTCTGTGACGAAACAGACCAGTCACCCGAGCGTTGACTCCCGGACCACCAGCGTCGGAATGAAGGTCTCGCTGCACGCCCGCCCATCCTCGGCGAGAAGCAGTTCGGCGGCCGCGGCACCCATTTCACGCATCGGCTGATGCACGCTGGTCAGCGGTGTGATGAGCTCAGCTGCGAACGAGATATCGTCATAACCGACAACGGCCACGTCGCCGGGAATCGATAGACCGCGACGACGTATCTCCCGCATGGCACCGATCGCCATCTGGTCATTGGCACAGAAGATCGCCGACGGCGGGAGCGGAGCATCCAGGAGCCTGGCCGCTCCCGCCGCCCCGGAAGCCGCGTCGAAACTTCTCGAGCCGACCTTGGACTCGACATCCTGAAGAACCTCTACAGGATCGAGCCCTCTCGCCGTGAGCTCCTTGAGGACACCGTCGTGCCGGTCCTTCGCCTGTCGTATAACGAGGGGACCGTTGACGAAGCCGATTCTGCGATGGCCGATCTCCAGCAGGTGAGAGATAGCAGCTCGAGCGCCCGCGACATCATCTCCGACAACGGTGGACATTTCAGGAATGGGTGGATGGTCCATGAGAACTACCCGAATACTGCGCTCCACGAGCATTCCAAGTCTGTCCAGCGTCGTGGCCGAGGGCATGATGATGACGCCTCGTAAGCTCATGCCGACCAGTAGCGACAGGATCTCCTGCTCGCGGGCAGAGTCGGCATCCGACGAGCACAGCATCGGTACGCACCCCGACTCGTGCAAGCGATCTTCAATTCCACGGGCTGCTTCAGTGAAAAAAGGGTTGGACACATCATGGACGACAACTCCCACAACGCTCGACCCCCGATCACGCAGGCGGCGCGCAGTCTCTGAACGCACAAACCCCAGAGACGCGATAGCCCCCTCCACACGCTTGCGAGTCACCTCAGAGACGCGTTCAGGATGATTGAGCACGTGGGAGACGGTGCCCACAGACACACCTGCGCGGACAGCGACGTCTCGCACGGAAGGACGCACTGACACACCTGTACCCACAGCACCCCTTAGGTTGAGCGGAAGCGCGAGCACAGCCACCCCATCTCTCGATGGCGACAGCGCTCTGAGTCATTTGGCATCGCCCCCTGCCGCCCGGCACTACGGGAGCCGGGCGACATCATCCCATGAAAATCGGCCTGGGTCGCGCAGCACCGACGTGCCGAGGCCATCAAGCACACCCGCCTCAACAGAGGTTGCCACTTAAAGTGAGCGATGCTACATTGATTGAAACGATTCATTTCAATCGGCCCCACACCTACTGCTCCCCCTCACGGACAAGGATGTTCGATGACCACGACCACCTCACTCTCCGCATCAGCCGACCGGGATCAGCTCACGACGCTTCTCGATCACACGGCACAGCGCTCGCAGCAGCGCTGCTGCTTCCTCCTCCGGGTACGTCCCGAACGTCTGACCGAGTACATCGAGGTTCACCAGCACGTCTGGCAGGACATGCGCGACGCTCTGAGCAACGCCGGTTGGCGCCGGTACTCCTTGTTCCTGCGACCCGAGGACGGCCTCGTCGTCGGCTACTTCGAGTCCGATGACACCGCCGCCGCAATGAGGGCGATGGAGGACGAGGACGTCAATACACGCTGGCAGACGGAGATGGCCCAGTACTTCGTCCAGCCCAGCGGCGGTACGCCCGAGATCCTCGCCCAGTACTTCTACCTCGCATAAGGCCCTGTTCCGCCCACCTACAGATCTCTCAAGGAGGAGAGAATGGCTCGCACCCCTCTAACCGGCTGGAAGGCGACTGCCGCCGTCTCCATGTCGAACTACATCGACTCCGGTTCCATCATCGCGATCGCAACATCACTCGGCTTCTGGGGCAAGGCGTACTTCCCCGACGACGACGGCACCATTGCCGGCCTTCTGGCTGCCTTCAGCGCCAACGCCTTCGGCGCCGCCATCGGCGCCCTCATCGGCGGGCCTCTGTGCGACAAGTACGGACGTAAGTTCATCTACACCTACGACCTGCTCCTCTACGCCCTCGGTGGTCTCGTCGTCGTCTTCACGACCAACCTGGCCATGCTCTTCGCCGGCTTCATCATCATCGGCCTGGCAGTGGGAGCCTCCGTTCCCGCGGGCTGGACCTATATCGCGGAGTTCGCTCCCACCAATCAGCGCGGCAGGCACATCGGCGCCACCCAGCTCGCCTGGTCCTTCGGCCCGTTCATCGGCTTCGGCCTGGCGGCGGCGCTGACTCCGTTGGGCCTGCTCGGCAGCCGCATCATCTTCGCCCACCTTGTCGTCATCGCCCTGGCCACCTGGTACATCCGGCGCGGCCTTGAGGAGTCCGAGACCTGGGAGGCCGCCAAGGGTGGAGCGGACGCCAAACCCCCTTCGATGTGGGCATCCTTCCGCAAGCTGTTCAACCGTCGCGTCAACATCACCGCCCTGGTGTTCCTCGCGGTCATCTACACATGCTGGAACCAGGCGGCCTCACAGAACGGGATCTTCCTGCCCACGATCCTCAGCTCCATGGGTTACGAGACTTTGCAGACCGACCTGTTCTCCATGCTCTCCTGGGGCTTCGTCATCGTCTCCACGTTCATCTTCATGGGTCTGGTCGACCGGATGCCCTACCGCTGGCACTATCTGGCAGGCGGACTGCTCGCCATCGCGTCCTGGATCATCCTGGTCTTCGGCCCGTCCGACGCCGCCTGGACCGCTTTCGGCTACACGATCATCTGGGGCCTCTCAGCAGGTCCGTCAGCGCAGGCCTTCTACTCCGTGTGGTCTCCCGAGCTGTTCGCGACCCCGTACCGCTCGGCGGCCCAGGGCATCGTCTTCTTCGTCGTGCGTCTGGCCTCCGGTCTCATCTCCCTGATCTTCCCCGTCATCCTCGCTCGCCCGGGCGGACTGCTGATCGACGGCGTCATCCTCATCGGATTCCTGGTGGTCGCCACCGCCGTCGGAACGATCGGCGCCCCCAGGACCCAGGGAAAGAGCCTGGAGGAGATCGAGATCGAACGTTACGGAGAGCGCGTGATCAACGCGTGATCGCCGACCGGTCGAGGCCGGGCCTCATGAGAGCCGGGCCTCGACCATCTCCGCTGCACCTGGGACGAACCCGCCTTCAGAACCACGCTCTCTCGCCCCAAAACACTGACAACCCAACGAATCAGACCCACAGGAACGGAGAACCGCTATGCCCAGCCCAACCCTGTCCGACCTGTCCCCGGAGACACTCAACCTGCTGAAGACCCAGACAATCGAGCTGCCCAGCTGGGCCTTCGGCAACTCAGGCACTCGTTTCCGCGTCTTCACCACCGCAGGCGTCCCCCGTGACCCGTACGAGAAGATCGACGACGTCGCTCAGGTCAACGCCTTCACCGGCATCACCCCTCGAGTCTCCCTTCACATCCCGTGGGACAAGACCGACGACTACGACGCCCTTCGCCGGCACGCCGAGGACCGCGGTATTCGGATCGGGACGATCAACTCCAACGTGTTCCAGGACGAGGACTACAAGCTCGGCAGTCTGACCAATCCTGATGAGCGGGTTCGTGCCAAGGCGATCGCCCATCACCTGGAGTGCATTGACATCATGCGGGCCACCGGCGCCCCGGCACTGAAGATCTGGTTACCGGACGGAACGAACTACCCCGGCCAGGACTCCATCCGCGAGCGCCAGGACCGACTTGCCGACTCCTTGTCCGAGATCTACGCGGCGCTCGACGACGACCAGCTTCTTGTCCTGGAGTACAAGTTCTTCGAGCCCGCCTTCTACCACACTGACGTGCCGGACTGGGGGACCAGCCTCGTCCACTGCCTTTCCCTCGGCGAGCGAGCCAAGGTGGTGCTGGACACCGGGCACCACGCACCAGGAACGAATATCGAGTTCATCGTCGCCCAGCTGGTCCGCCTGGGACGTCTGGGAGCCTTCGACTTCAACTCACGCTTCTACGCCGACGACGACCTCATTGTTGGGGCGGCCGATCCCTATCAGCTCTTCCGCATCATGAACGAGATCATCGCCGCCGGGGCGCTGGCACCTGACTCCGGTGTCAACTTCATGCTCGATCAGTGCCACAACCTGGAGGAGAAGATTCCCGGAGAGATCCGTTCGGCGACCAATGTCCAGGAGGCCACTGCCAAGGCGCTGCTGGTGGACCGGGAGGCCCTGAAGGCGGCTCAGCTGGCCGGCAACGTCCTGGAGGCCAACGACATCTTCATCGATGCCTTCAACACCGACGTGCGACCGATGCTCGCCGAGCTGCGAGAGTCCCAGGGACTGGCACCCGATCCGATGCGGGCCTTCCTCGATTCCGGGTACCTCGAACGCATCCGCTCGGAGCGCGTCGGAGGCAACGCCGCGGGTTGGGGGGCCTGAGTCCCTGACGGATCTGGAGCGGGGCAGGCGGCTCCCCTGCCCCGCCCGATCGGTTCCAGGCCCTCCCGGATCCACTCCTGACACCAACCTCCGAAAGGTTCTCTCATGCCCGACGCCACTCCCGTCCACATCGGTGCGGTGGACCTCGGCGCCTCCTCCGGACGCGTCATGGTCGGCACCATCGCCGACGGACACCTCTCCCTCACCGAGATCCGCCGTTTCTCGAACAGCGTCGTCCCTGTACCTACCAGTGACGGCGAGCGTCTGTTCTGGGACGTGCTCCACCTGTGGAACGAGGTACGCCAGGGGCTGCTCACCGCTGTTCGCAGTGTCGGCCCTCTTTCCGCGATCGGCATCGACACCTGGGCGGTGGACTACGGGCTGGTCAATTCCTCCGGCGCGTTGTCCACCCAGGTCCACGCCTACCGCTCAGCACGCACCCAGGGGGTTCCCGAACAGGTCTTCGCCAGGATCCCCGCGCAGGAGGTCTACGCCATCAACGGGCTGCAGGTGCAGGACTTCAACACATTGTTCCAGCTCATGGCCCAGGAACGAGACGACGGCTTACCTCGAGAGCCTGACGGCACCAACACCCACACCTTGCTGCTCCTGCCGGATCTTCTCGCCTGCTTCCTCACCGGCAAGCGGATCGCCGAGGTGACCAATGCATCGACCACCGGACTGGTTGATGCATGCCGCAGGACCTGGTCCCTTCCCCTGCTGAAGCGCCTGCGCACGGAGATCGGTCTCGACCTGGATGATCTCCTTCCTGACATCATCGAGCCGGGAACCGTCATCGGAACAGTTCGGCCCGAGGCGGCGGACATCGTCGGCCCTGACGGGAGGCCCACTCCCGTCATCGCTGTCGGCAGCCACGACACGGCCTCAGCAGTCGTCTCCGTGCCGGCCACGGACTCCGACTTCGCCTACATCTCCTGTGGAACCTGGTCGTTGGTCGGCCTGGAGCTTGACGAGCCGGTGCTCACTGAGGCCTCTCGGGCTGCCAACTTCACCAATGAGCTCGGTGTCGACCACACCGTTCGCTATCTCAAGAACATTATGGGGCTCTGGGTTCTCAACGAGGCCGTTCGCACCTGGCACGGCCAGGGCATGGAGATCGCCCTGCCTGAGGCCGACGCCGCCGCGGCAGACGCCGAGCCGTTACGAACCGTCGTCGATATCAATGATGCCTCCTTCTACAGTCCCGGCGACATGGCGGCGCGCATTGATGAAGCCGCGCACGCCACCGGACAGCCGTGTCCTCGAGATATCGGGGAGTACATCCGCTGCATCAATGACTCCCTCGCCCTGGCCTACCGCCGCGCGGTGCGCCAGGCGGTGGAGCTCTCGGGGCGAGATGTGAAGGTGCTGCACATCATCGGCGGTGGTATCCGCAACCGGCTTCTGTGTCAGCTTGCCGCCGACGCAACCGGGCTCCCCGTGCTAGCCGGCCCTGCAGAGGGCACGGCCCTGGGAAACATTGTCATCGCCGCTCGAGGAGCCGGTGTGATCGACGGAGATCTGAGCGACCTACGGCGCCTGATCCGTAGCTCAAGTCGGCTGACGCGGTACACGCCCAACCTCGACGCCTCCTCCGACTGGGATGACGTAGAACGTCATCTCTTCGGCTGATCCGCGCCCGACCAGCATCCCTCCGCACGAGAAAACACACGACTGGAGACAACAGAACCATGACTACTCAGAAGACCACTCACCTGACTCTGGATAAGATCCTTGCGCGAATAGGGGCCGCCGGACTCCGGCTGGATCATATGAACGCCGTTGAGGCAGGTGCTGGCAATATCTCGGTATCGGTCACCGCAGACGCCGACGAACTGGGTCTGGCCGAGCACCTTCCACAAGCACATCCTGGTACGAAGCTGCCACTGCCGGCTCCGGCGCTAGCCGGCCGGACAGTCTTCGTCACCGGCTCAGGATGCCGCCTACGCGACATTGCCGGTGCGCCCGAGGCGAATGTGTCCGCTTTCGTAATCGACGATGGCGGAGCCACCGGTACCTGGTACACCCACCCGAAGCGGGAGTACCTGAGGCCGACGAGCGAGTTCAACTCCCATCTGGCCGTCCATAACGATCAGGTTGAGCGGCGCGCCGTGGGCTTTCAATCCGTCATCCACGCCCAGCCCCCTTACCTGGTCCAGCTGTCCCACATGAGAGATATCCGTAGCACCAAGGAGCTCAACCGCCGCATCCTGCGGTGGGAGCCGGAGACGATCGTTCAGCTGCCGTCTGGCATTGAGGTGCTCGACTTCATGGTCCCCGGCTCTCAGATGCTGATGGAAAGCACTGTGAAGGCCTTGCGCGATCACGTCATGGTCATGTGGTCCAAGCACGGGGTCATGGTGCGCTCCGATACCGACCCCTTGGCCGCCGTCGACAAGGTGGAGTATGCCGAGACCGGCGCCATGTACGAGGTCCGCAACCTCATGACGGGAGGTCTCGGTGAGGGGGTTACCACCGATGAACTGCGCGCGGTTGCCAGAGCATTCAATGTTCCGACCGACCTTCTCTGACGTCATCACGTCGATCTGACCACAGTGGCGTCTCATGACTTCTGAGCGATGATGAGCGCCCCACTCCACTAGGAAGACTCTTGACTCACTGAAACGACCCGACCGCGATTTTCCCAGATTTTTCCCAGGATTCTGTCCCTCGTCTTCACAGGGTAAGGGCGTTACATAGTCATCACCGCCGGACAGGGACGGTCTCGAGGGTTGGGGAGCCCAGTGACAGATCGCGACTCTGAGATGGTGTCGGGTCATAGGGAGCCCGGCGTCGCCGCTCCGGCGAAGGAGGAACCTCCTCCTCGGGTGCATGGGACCCCGGGTTGCAGGTGGGACCTCGCGAGGCTTGGGCCCGCGGTTCGGACTTCCGAACCGCGGGCCGAGTCCTTTCTCAGCCCCGCTGGCACACCCTCCCTGGCTTCTCCTGTCCCACCCTCGCGCTATCAGAGAATTCGTAGAGACCACGGCGGACGAGGTACGCCAGGATAGGACGCATGACCGACTCAGCACAGCCCGTCTTCTCCCGCCGCTCCACCGCTCGCGTGAGCACGGACCGCCCTTCGCGCTACGGCAAGCAGCTGGCCGCTCACATGGGCCGCAAGATCACCAGCTCGTGGGATGAGGCCGCCCAGGCCGGTTCCCTGACCTTCGACCGCGAGGGGACGACCACCGGCGTCGTCGGGCTCTCCTGTCATGAGGGCGTCCTCCAACTCGACCTGGCCGCCGACGACGAGCACCTCGAGCGCCTCGAGCAGGTCACCGGAATCCACCTGGCCCGTTTCGGCGCCAAGGAGGGCCTCGTCGTGAGCTGGATCCGTCAGGACGGGACCCCGGGCACCACCCAGGGGCCGCTGACTCCGGAGGATCTGGAACGCATGCGTGCCGAGCGCGAGGCCCGCCAGGCCTCATCCTGATGAAGCATCGCGCGTTCGTAGGGCAGGTCGCGCGTTCGCACCCTATAACCCTCGAACGCGAGCCCTCAGGTACGACCCCGACGGCGGCTGCCTACGCGGCCGTCTCCTCGTCGGCGACGGGGTTGCCCACGCGCAGCATGAGGAGCAGACCGGTGGCCAGCACGGCGACGATCCCGAGGATCCCCCAGTAGTTCGCGCCCGGACCGACGATGCGCGTCCCCAGGTAGATGAAGATGCCGTACATCGCGGGCGCCATGAAGGAGACCGCGCGCCCGGTCGTCGCGTAGAGGCCGAAGATCTCTCCTTCCTGACCCTCCGGGATGAGGCGGGCCAGGAAGGACCGGGCGGCCGACTGGGCCGGCCCCACGCAGGCCGACAGGAGCAGGCCCAGCACCCAGAAGGCCACGGTCCCGGCGGTGTGCAGGAAGAACACCAGCAGTCCGGCCACCACCAGGATGATGAGGCTGGCCATGATGACGTTGCGCGGGCCGAAGCGGTCATCGAGCCGCCCGGCCCAGATGGTGGCGATACCGGCCACGATGTTGGCCACGATGGCGAAGATGATGACGTCGCCCGATGAGAAGCCGAAGGTGTTCTGGGCGATGATGCCGCCGTAGGTGAAGACCCCTGCCAGCCCGTCCCGGAAGACGGCGGCGGCCAGCAGGAACCACAGCAGGCGCGGCTGGAGGTGGTGCAGCTGGAGCAGGGTGCGCCACAGCAGCTTGTAGGACGTCAGGATCGACTCCTTGTGCCTGCCCTGATGGGAGACGGCCTCCTCCGGCTCAGCCTCCATGGCGGCCCGGTCTCGTCCCGGTTCAGCAGTCACCATCCCCTCACCGACCTCCGTGACGTCCTCGGCGCTGGAGCGCCCAAGGCTGCGGGAGCGGTTGATGAGGACGGGAAGGGCGGACACACCGAACCAGGCCGCCGCCACCAGCATGGCGACACGCACCCCCATCCCGCTTCCAGCGGCGAAGGAGATCAGGGGGCTCGGCCCCACGAGGGCGACGTAGAGGATGAGCAGCAGGACGATGCCGCCGAGGTAGCCCATCCCCCACCCCAGGCCACTGACGGCACCGATGCGGTCCTTGGAGGCCAGGTGGTTGAGGATGGCGTTGTAGTTGACCGAGGCCAGCTCGAAGAAGATGTTGCCGAGTCCCAGCAGGACGATGCCGAGCCACAGGTAGCCGGGCTCAGGTCGCACCAGGAACAGAGCAGCCGAGACCACTACCACCACCGCGGTGTAGCCCCCGAGCCAGAAGACGGTTCGCCCGCCTCTGTCAGAGCGCTGCCCGGTCACCGGCGCCAGCAGGGCGATGAACAGACCGGCGATGGCCAGGCCGATGGACAGCGCCGACTCGTTGTCCGCCTTGGCCCCGAAGGAGTCACTGACCAGGTAGACGGTGAAGACGAAGGTGGTGATAACCGCGTTGAAGGCCGCCGACCCCCAGTCCCACAGGCCCCAGGCGATGACGGGCCAGGACAGGAGCCGGGTGCTGGAGCCGGCCTGCGTCGGAGCAGTCACTGTCGTGCTCATGGAAGAGACGATAGAACCATCCGGGCCGGTGAAGGTACCGAAAGGGGAACAGACCTGATAGTCAGTTCTCCCCGTTCCCCTCGGCGGGGCGACTCCTCTGAGCGGGCCGCTGCTCCAGGAGCAGCTCGGCCAGCGCCAGATCCATCGGCGTGGTCACCTTCATGGCGCGCTCGTCGCCGGGAACGACGACGACGCTGCCGCCACTGGCCTCAACGAGGCCCGCGTCGTCGGAGGCGGCGAGCGCCTCGTCTCCGGCCCGCGCTGCCCCGGCACGATGGGCCGCGACGAGCACGGAGGTCGCGAAGGCCTGGGGGGTCTGGACCGCCCGGAGCCGGTCCCGCCGGGGGGTGCCGACGACGGGCTCGGGCTCCCCCTCCTGGCGGGCCTCGACCTCCTTGACGGTGTCGGTCACGGGCAGCGCCGGAACCACGGCCTCGTGTCCGGCTCGCACGGCGGCGATCACCCGCTGCGTCACCTCCGGCGGCGTCAGCGCCCGCGCGGCGTCGTGGACGACGACGACGTCGGCCTGCGGCACGGCGGCCAGGGCCGCCGCGAGCCCCAGGGCCACGGAGGCCTGCCTGGAACGGGGCGACCCGGCGACGACCTCGATACCGCCGCACCGGCCCGCCTCAGCCCCGGCTGATTCGTCCGACAGGCCCTCGAGCTCGACGCGGAAACGGTCGACCTCCTCGGCGGGGGCGGTGACGACGATGTGGCTGACGACGCCCGAGGCCATGAGTCCTGCCGCCGCCCGCCGCAGAAGGCTGACGCCACCCACCGGGACGAGGGCCTTGGCGACCCCGGCTCCCAGACGAGAACCGGAGCCCGCCGCAGTGAGAACAGCGACCGCCCCACCCGGAGCGGAATCGGGCGGGGCGGATGATTGCGATGAAGGGCTGGTGCTCACGAGCAGGACGCTACCGCGTACCCGACGGCCTGAGCACGAGCGCTGCGCGACCTAGGAGGCGAGGACCTCGTCCAGGCGGGACTCGGCCTCCTCCTCGGGAGTCTTCTGGGCCAAAGCCAGCTCGGAGACGAGAATCTGTCGGGCCTTGGCGAGCATGCGCTTCTCGCCTGCGGACAGACCGCGGTCCGTGTCACGACGGGAGAGGTCGCGCACGACCTCCGCGACCTTGATGACATCCCCGGAGGCGATCTTCTCCTGATTGGCCTTGAAACGGCGAGACCAGTTCGTGGGCTCCTCGGTCAGCGGCGCTCGCAGCACCTCGAAGACCTTTTCCAAACCGGTCTCGTCAACCACGTCACGGACACCGATGAGCTCAACGCTTTCGGCGGGAACCAAGATGGTCAGGTCACCCTGGGCCACCTCGAGCTGCAGATACGTCTTCTCCTCACCGCGTACCTTGCGTTGCCGGATATCAATGATCCGGGCGGCTCCGTGGTGCGGGTAGACGACAGTCTCACCGACTTCATAGGTCATAAGGATGACTCTCCAGACTGGTTTGCGGACCTCTAGTTTATCAGGTCATTCCGCGCAAAGATCGGGGACGTATCTCACAGAGGTCACGTCGGGTGAGGCCTGGGACCGGGGTCGAAAACTCCGGTGTCACCCGCACACGCAGATCAGTGCTCCGAGTCCCCATCCAGGCGATAGCCGAGTCCCCTGACCGTGGTGATAAGAACCGGTTTGGAGGCGTCCGACTCAATCCTGCCCCGGAGTCGTTTGACATGGACGTCCAGAGTTTTCGTGTCGCCCCCGTAATCGGGCCCCCACAGACGCTCAATGATCTGGCTGCGGGTGAGCACGCGGCCGGGGTTTCGCAGAAACAGCTCCAGGAGCTCGAACTCCCGCAGCGGCATGGCGACCACCTCGCCGTCGACTCTGACCTCGTGCCGCTCGACGTCCATCCGCACCGGGCCGGCGCCCAGAACCGGTTCGGACTCGGGGGTGGCGGCGCGGCTACGGCGCAGAACCGCCTTGAGCCTGGCCAGGAGCTCCCGGTAGGAGTAGGGCTTGGTGACGTAGTCGTCGGCCCCGATCTCCAGGCCGACGATCTTGTCCAGCTCGGTGTCCTTGGCAGTGAGCATGATGACCGGCACGGAGGAGGTGCGCCGGATGCGCGTGCACACCTCGGTCCCGTCCAACCGCGGCAGCATGAGGTCCAGCAGGACCAGGTCGATGGGGCCGACACCACCGGGGCGCCGGGAGGCCTCGAAGATCTCGACGGCGCGCTGACCGTCCTCGGCCTCGACCACCTCGAAGCCGTCGCGCCGCAGGCCGAAGGCGAGCGGGTCGCGGAAGTTCTCCTCATCCTCGACCAGGAGGATTCGAATCGGACCGCTCACCGGCATCATCGGCGACGTGGCCGACGCACCGGAGGGGGCGACCGGCCCTGCACCCGCCCCAGTGCCCGACGCTGCGGAGTGCCCGGCCGGGCTCATGACCCGCTCCCCGAGGAGTCACCCGCTGCGGCGTCGGCGGGCTCGCCCTCGGGCAGGCGCGGCAGCACGAGGGTGAAGGTGGAGCCGCGCCCCGGGGCGGACCACAGCTCGACGGTACCGCCGTGGTCGGCGGCCACGTGCTTGACGATGCTCAGGCCCAGGCCGGTGCCGCCGGTGGCCCGCGAGCGGGCCTTGTCGACCCGGTAGAAGCGTTCGAAGACGCGCTCCTGCTCCTCCTTGGGGATGCCGATGCCCTGGTCGACCACGGCGATGCGCACGATGTCGGGGTCCTCCGCGTCCAGCGAGACGCCCACCGAGACCCGGGTGCGCGGCTCGGAGTAGCGGATGGCGTTGTCCAGCAGGTTGCGCACGGCGGTGGTGATGAGGGCGGCATCGCCGCGCACCCGCAGCCCCTTGGTCCCCCCGGCCACAAGGGTGATCTGGCGGCCGTCGGCCTCGACGCGCACCCGGTCCACGGCCTCGGTGACGACGTCGTCGATGTCGACGGCCTCGGGCTCTGCCAGGGCGTCGCCCTCCTGGAGGCGGGTGAGCTCGATGATCTCCTGGACCAGGACGCCCAGGCGCCGGGCCTCCTTGCGCATGCGCCCGGAGTAGTCGCGCACGAAGTCGGGGTCGTCGGCACCGGCCTCAACGGTCTCGGCGAGCAGCTGGATCGCGCCGACCGGGGTCTTGAGCTCGTGGGAGACGTTGGCGACGAAGTCGCGGCGCATGGCCTCCACCCGGCGGGCGGCGGTGTGGTCCTCGATGAGGATGAGGACACGCCCCTGGCCGATGCCGGCCACCCGCACCTGCAGGTGGAACTGGCCCGCGCCCGGCACCCGTCCCCGGGCGACGGTGACGGCCGCGTCCTGCGCCTGGCCCGAGACCCGCACGCGGCCCACCATCGCCACCACGGTCGGCTCGATGACGGCGTCGTCGCGCACGATGTTGAAGGTGTAGGCCGACGCCGAGGCGCGCAGGACCTCGTCGTCGTCATCGAGGACGACGACTGTCGAGCGCAGCGCCGCCAGCACCGGGACGGCCGTGTCGGTCCCGGCCAGGCCGGCGAGGTCGGCGGCGCTCGTGGCCGCCCTGCGCTCACGCCGGGACAGCGCGATGCCGATCCCCACCCCCAGGCACATGAGGCCGGCGGCGGCGAGGAGGAGAACGGTGACGGTCAGGCCCACGCTTCTAGGGTAGTTGAGTCCCCACGGCGCCTACCGGCCGGCTCCGGCCCTGGGCGTGCCGCTTGCGGCGGCGTCGTGGGGCTGCTGTGCTTAGGGACAACATCCTTGGCGGCGGCCTCGGCGGGATCGTCGAGCAGCGCCGTCGAGCCACATCGCCGACCGGCCCGATCCATCGGCCCTCGCCCGGAACAGGAGCAGCCTCATGCGCGCCATCTTCAACCAGGAGCTCAAGCAGCTGGGCTCCGACCTCGAGTCCATGGCCAACCAGGTCGCCACCGCGATCGAGCGGGCCGCGGAGTCCCTGCGCCAGGGGGACATCGTCATCGCGGAGCAGGTGATCGACGCCGACGAGCGCATCAACGACCTCCAGCGCGACATCGACGACCTGTGCGTCATGCTGCTGGCCCGTCAGCAGCCGGTGGCCGGGGACCTGCGTAACGTCCTGTCCGCACTGCGCATGGCCCAGACCCTGGAGCGCCAGGGCGACCTGGCTCGCCATGTGGCGGCCATCGCCCGCGGCCGTTACCCCGAGCCGCCGCTGCCCGAGCCGGTCCTGGGCCTCATCCTGGAGATGGCGGACCTGGCGGTGCGCGCGGGCAAGGACGTCGCCCGCCTCATCTCGACGCGGGACCTGGAGCTGGCCTCCGTCATTCAGACCAACGACGCCGAGCTCGACGCCCTGCACCGCCGCTCCTTCCAGATGATCCTGGATCCGGCTCACGACCTGAGCCGCCAGCAGGTCATCGACGCCGTCCTCATGGGCCGGTTCCTGGAGCGCTTCGGCGACCACTCGACGTCGGTGGCCAGCCGCGTGGCCTACCTCGTCTCGGGCGCCTCCATGCCGGAGACGCACGACGCCGAGGATGCCGACGCGCTCCACTGAGCACCCGAGACTGACGAGACGGGCGGCGTCGGACCTTCCTTCAGGTCCGACGCCGCCCGCGTCATTCAGAATGCGGCAGGCCGCCGGGGCTCACTTGCCCTGGTTGGCCACTGCCGCGATCTTGGCCTCGGCCTCGGGGTCGAGGTAGCGGCCGCCCTTCTTGAGCGGCTTGAGGGTCTCCTCGTCGAGCTCGTAGACCAGCGGGATCCCGGTGGGGATGTTGACGCCGGCGATGTCGTCGTCGGAGATGTCGTCGAGGTGCTTGACGATGGCGCGCAGCGAGTTGCCGTGGGCGGCGATCATGACGGTCTTGCCGGTCTTGATCTCGGGGACGATGGTGCCCTCCCAGTAGGGCAGGAGGCGCTCGAGGACGTCCTTGAGGCACTCGGTGGCGGGGATGGGCTCACCGGCGTAGCGGGGGTCGGTGTCCTGGGAGAACTCGGAGCCGGGCTCGATGGCCGGCGGCGGCACGTCGTAGGAGCGGCGCCACTGCATGAACTGCTCCTCCCCGTACTCGTCGCGGATCTCCTTCTTGTTCTTGCCCTGCAGGGCGCCGTAGTGGCGCTCGTTGAGGCGCCAGTCTCGCTCCACCGGGATCCAGTGGCGGTCGGCGGCGTCCAGGGAGAGGTTGGCGGTCATGATGGCGCGGCGCAGCATCGAGGTGAAGAGCTTCTCGGGGAGGACACCGGCCTCCTTGAGGAGCTCGCCGCCGTGGACGGCCTCGGCGCGGCCCTTGTCTGACAGCGGGACATCGACCCAGCCGGTGAAGAGGTTCTTCGCGTTCCATTCGCTCTCGCCGTGGCGGAGCAGTACGAGGGTGTAAGCCATGGGCCTATCCTGCCAGGATCACAGGCATGGCGCGAGGCCCTGAAGGCCAACCTCGGTGGGTGAGAGCGCAGCGCCCCCCCGCTCCCGCACTCATTGAGCTCATCAGGTAGCCCGCCGGATTCACTATGCGGACTGTCAAGGGTACCGGCGCATCGGCTCGGCGGCACCGCTCACAGCGATACCGCCCAGTCACGGGATGAATTCACGTATTGAAAACACAACGGCCCTGGCGATGCGCCTGAGCGCATGACCAGAGTCGAGGTGCGAGGTGGCAATCAGCTCGAGAATGACTCGACGCGGGGTGCCGGCTCAAGTGAACCCGGCGCCTCCTTGTTCCCTCAGTTGCCGGGGTTGACCTCGTAGTAGGCCTTGCGCACCTCAGCGGAGACGCGACCGCGGTCAGAAACCTCAAGGCCCTGCTCACGGGCCCACTCGCGAATCTTCTGAGTGTCAGAAGGACCGCTGGAACGGCGACGACCGGAACTACGACGGCCGCCGGTGCGACGCGCCTTTCCGACCCATTCCTCAAGGGACTCACGAAGAGCGGCTGCGTGCTCGTCGTTCAGGTCGATCTCGTAGGAGACACCATCAAGGGCGAAGGTGACGGTCTGATTGGCCTCGGACCCGTCGACATCGTCGACGAGGATGACCTGAGTCTTCTGTGCCATGATTCCTCATTCTGACTGGGGGGAGCGGGTCTGAAGGATGTATCCCGCTGCGGACAACGTTAGATTAAACAATAGTCGCCCTCAATGCAACACAGTTTTCGCCGCCCGCATTACCGGCCACCCGCCCGCTAATCACACGGTGATGCGTGGCGTCATACCACCCCGGACGCCTTGATGGTCGAGAAGAAAACTGTGAAAGCACTGAGGCACCCTTTGGAGATCCTCACGAGACCCAGTCGAACAATCCGGACACGACACGCACTCTCCCCCGACCCGCTAGAGGTATCCAACGATCAGTCAATCCGAGACGTCACATCTCCCAGATGACTCTCAGACAGCAGTAGGGGATTCTCTCAGCCGGAAGAGAATGTCCATGTCACCGCGGTTCTTGCTCTGCGGACGCCTCATGTGAAGCCGGGAGAATCCACCCCGGACCGAACCATCACCCACCTCCAACACTCGACGGCGAAGGATTTCAGCCACACGACCATCCCGGAAAGCGCGCACACGGAACAACCGCCGGAGCCACCGAATGTGCCGGAAGGCACATCGAGGGGCCACAGGTGAGGAGCAGGGGACACAAAAGCCCCGGGAGGCATTACCTCCCGGGGCTGAACGAGCCGCCTGTGGGAATCGAACCCACGACCTATTCATTACGAGTGAATCGCTCTGCCGACTGAGCTAAGGCGGCGCTGGCACAAGCAGCAGAGCCGAACATACCGGCCCTACGGCCGCCACCGCAATCCAGCGCCACAAGGAGAGCCGTGTTCCTCGACACAGTCAACCGTCCTCCTTGCCGCATCACAGCCGCGTCCGGAGACAGAGGCTCCTCCCTAGCCCCAGAAATCCCCGGTTTCCCCCGGCTCAGCAGTGGAACATGACAGCGGCCGGGCGCATCCTGGAGAGGATGCGCGGTCGGTCTCAGAAGCCGCCTCGTACCATCCGAACCGACCGGTCCCGGTATTCTCCGCACATCACATTCACCAGTCTCCCTCTCCGTAAGGATCCCCATGAGCGAGTCTCCGTCCAGTCACTCCCCCACCTCTTCATCGCCACAAGCGGGTGCTTCACCTTCGCCCTCCAGCACTTCCCGGCACGACCAGATCCAGGACCGTGGCGACGCCGGATACAACAAGGCTCTGAAGAATCGCCATCTCCAGATGATCGCCATTGGCGGCTCCATCGGCACGGGCCTTTTCATGGGTGCCGGCGGCCGACTCAAGGACGGCGGGGCGGGACTGATGTTCGCCTATGCCGTCTGCGGAGTCTTCGCCTTCCTCATGGTGCGCGCTCTGGGCGAGCTCGCCATCCGCAGACCCTCCTCCGGCGCATTCGTCTCCTACGCCCGTGAGTTCCTCGGTGAGAAGGGCGCCTACATCACCGGCTGGTTCTTCTTCCTGGACTGGTCGGTCACCGTCATGGCCGACATCACGGCCGTGGCCCTCTACCTCCACTACTGGACGGTGCTGAAGGTTGTCCCGCAGTGGGCCTTCGCGCTCATCGCACTCATCCTGGTCTTCATCCTCAACATGCTTAACGTCAAGATGTTCGGGGAGGCTGAGTTCTGGTTCGCACTCATCAAGGTCGCCGCCATCGTGTCCTTCATGGTGGCGGCCATCGTCGCCATTTTCCTCGGGCTTCACACCGGAACAGACTCAGATGGAGGGGCGATCACCGCAGGGGCTCATAACATCCTCGGAAACGGAGGCTTCTTCCCGGAGGGATTCCCGATCGTCTTCGCCCTGACCCTCGGTGTGGTCTTCGCCTTCGGCGGCACGGAGATGGTAGGAGTGGCCGCCGGAGAGGCGAAGGACGCGGAGAAAATCCTTCCCAAGGCGATCAACTCAATGATCCTGCGTATCTTCGTCTTCTACGTCGGCTCGGTCATGCTGCTGGCGCTGGTCCTTCCCTACACGTCCTATTCGAAGACCGAGTCGCCCTTCGTCACCTTCTTCTCCGGGATCGGCGTGCCCTATGCCGGCGACATCATTCAGGTCGTGGTCCTCACCGCCGCGCTGTCCTCTCTCAACGCCGGCCTGTACGCCACCGGGCGCACTCTGCGCTCCATGGCCGTGGCCGGCGAAGCACCTCGGGTGGCGGCGGGACTCAACAAGCACCAGGTTCCCGCCGGAGGCATCATCATCACCTCCTCCCTGGGGCTGCTCGGCGTCATCCTCAACGCCTACCTGCCCGGTGACGCCTTCGACATCGTCATGAACCTGGCCGGAATCGGCATCGCCGGAACCTGGGGAGCCATCCTCGTCACCCACCTCGCCTTCCTGCGCCGGGTGCAGGAGGGCAAGGAGGTACGACCGACCTACCGGATGCCCTTCGCCCCCTGGAGCAACTACGCGGCCCTGGCCTTCTTCACCGTCGTCGTCGCCTCGAACGTGGCCGACCCGGCGGGACGTTGGACCCTGGGCCTGTTCACCATTGTCGTTGTCATGATGGTGGCGGGCTGGTACGCGGTGCGAGGACGTATCCGGGGCGACCTGCTCGATGAGGTCCTCGCCGACGAGGTGGACGGGGCCGCGTCCGCCTCGGCGCACGAGGCCTGACCGACAGGAGGCTGAGCCCATGCACGTCCACATCACCTACACCGGAGGAACCATCGGGATGGTGGACTCCCCTCACGGCCTCGTACCCGGCGCGGATCTGGAGGGGTGGCTCGACTCACTGCTGGCGGGCACGCCCCTGGCGGACTCGGTGACAGTGACCTCGCTGGACCCGCTCATCGACTCCTCGAACGCCACCCCTCTGTCCTGGCAGGCGATCGTGGATGACCTGCGCGCCCACGCCGCTGCCGACCCACAGGCCGCCTTCGTGGTCCTGCATGGGACCGACACGATGGCCTACACCAGCGCCGCCCTGTCCTATGCGCTGACGGATCTGTGCGTTCCCGTCGTCCTCACCGGTTCCCAGCTCCCGCTCGGAGAGGTGGGAAGCGACGCCTCGGCGAATGTCACCGGGGCGCTCAAGGCCGCCACCTCCGGGCGCATCGGCGGGGTGACACTGTTCTTCGGCAATCGGCTCCTGGCCGGCAATCGGGCGACGAAGTCCTCCTCGTGGGCCTTCGCCGGCTTCGAGTCCCCCAATGCGGCCCCTGTGGCCACCACCGGCGCCCCGTGGCAGTGGGCTCAGACCGCGCGGGCGGGGGCCGGTTGGGGGGATGCCGCTCCCTACTCCCGCCACGACGTCGTTGTGGTCGACCTGGTCCCGGGCATCACTGCGGCGCGTCTGGAGGCACTGCTGACGCCGCTGCCCGAGGCCGTGATCCTGCGGGCATTCGGAGTCGGCAACGTACCGTACCTCGAGCCGGGGCTGACCGACGTCGTCGCGCGGGTGATCGCCGCCGGGACGGCCGTCATCGTCACGTCCCAGTGCCACGAGGCCGAGGTCCTCCTGGGGCACTATGAAGCCGGTGACGCGCTGGCTCGCAGTGGCGCCGTCGGCAGCCGCGACATGACCCTGGAGGCCACCTACGCCAAGGTCCAGTTCCTGCTCTCGCAGGGACTGGCAGGTGCCGATCTGGCCAGGTGGATGGGACGCTCCATCGCCGGCGAGCTGAGCGAGTGAGCCGAAGGGGCCAGAAGCCCCGCAGCTCCGGTGCTACACCGCCCTGCTGAAGAATCGGTCCCGGACGACCTGAACGTCGTCCGGGACCGATTCTCACGACCTCCGGGAGCCGGGCCTGCCGGACACCCTCGCGATGGTCAGCAGGTGAGTCCCTTGTCCGGCATCGTCCCGTTGAGCAGGTAGGTGTCCACGGCCTTCTTGACGCAGTCGTTGGAGCGCCCGTAGGCGGTGTGGCCGTCACCCTTCCAGGTCAGGAGCTGGCCGGACTCGAGCTGATCGGCCAGCGCCTGGGACCAGGCGTAGGGCGTGGCCGGGTCACCGGTGGTGCCCACCACGAGGATCGGTGCGGCACCGGAGGCCGTGATCTTCTCGCGCTTGCGGCTCGACGTGTGGCCCCAGCCCTGGCAGTAGGCGTCGGGGTAGAGCAGCTGGGAGCTGAAGGTGGGTGAGGCCTCCTTGACGGCCTTGGCATTCTCCTCCCAGGAGGCGTTGTCCCCCTGGACCGGGTAGTCCAGGCAGTTGACCGCCATGAGGGCCTCAGTTCCGTTGTTGGAGTAGCTGCCGTCGCCCTTGCGGGAGGAGATGGTGTCGGCGATGGTCAGCAGCGTGCTTCCGTCCGGCTTCCCCATCTTGCCCATCGCCTGGGACAGTCCCAGGTTGAGGGTGGGCCACAGCTGGGTCTGGTACATCGATCCCAGTACCCCGTACACAGCCAGGTCGTAGGTCAACGGCCGCTTGTCGTCGGAGGTCGGGAGCGGCGCCGTCTTCGTGGACTCGAGGAACTCGCGGATCTGGGAGACGCCGGAGTCGACGTCCCCGCTCAGGGGGCAACCCACCTTGGAGCTCTGACAGCTCTGCACGTAGGCCCGCAGAGACGCCTCGAAGCCCTTGGCCTGGCCCATGGCCAGCTCCTCAGCACCCAGGGTGGGGTCGACGGCGCCGTCGAGGACCAGCCGCCCCGTGTTGGCCGGGAACAGCTCGGCGTAGGTGGCCCCCAGGTAGGTGCCGTAGGAGAAGCCCAGGTAGGTGAGCGCCTGCTGGCCGTCGACCGCACGCAGGATGTCGAGATCCTTGGCGGCACTGATGGTGTCGATGTGGTCCAGGAGTCCCGAGGTGCTGGTTTTCGACTCGCACGAGGCGTTCATCTTCTGAGCCCGCTCCTGGGTGGCCGTGGCCGAGGGGGTCGCCGGGTCGTTCGCCCCGGCCCGTTCGGCGTCGAGCTCGGCGTCGGTCAGGCAGTCGACGGCCGTGGAGGCGCCCACGCCCCGCGGGTCGAAGCCGACGACGTCATAGGAGTTGGTGAGGTTCTTGGAGAAGTAGGAACCGACGCCGTCGACCAGCTCGATGCCCGATCCTCCCGGCCCGCCCGGGTTGACGAACAGCGACCCGACCGAGTCCTCGCTGGCGGCCCGCTTCTTCACTGCGATCTCAATCGTCTTGCCGCCGGGGTTGTCGTAGTCCAACGGCACCTTGACCTTGGCGCAGGTGAAGCCGGTGTCCTGCCCCGACTTCGCCTTAGCCATCCCCGTCTTGGCACAGGCGTACCAGGAGACCTTCTGGTTGTAGAAGCTCTCCAGCCCGGCCGGGACCGCTGCCGAGGCCGACGCCGTTGCCGGCGAGGCCTTGATGTCGGTTTCGTCCTGGCAGGCGGTCAGGCCCGCACACGCAAGAAGCGCAGCGAGCGCCGAGACCAGACGCTTGGTACGAGGCTGATGAGAAGTCGCAGTAGTCACGACGTGAACCATATGTTGCCGAACCACTGGGGGCCTCCTCCTGAAGGCGGAATGGGGACAAGTTCCCATCGAGGCGCCCGGGCCATGGACGGGCCGGCCTCACTGACCGTTCTTGCAGGTCAGACCCGGCTCGGGCACGGTCCCGCTGATGAGGTAGGCGTCGACGGCGTTGTGAATGCATGGACCCGAGCGCCCGTAGGCGGTGTGGCCGTTGCCCTCCCAGGTGAGGAGCCGACCGGACTCGAGCTGATCGGCCAGCGCCTGGGACCAGGCGTAGGGCGTGGCCGGGTCACCGGTGGTGCCCACCACCAGGATGGGGGCCGCCCCCTTGGCGTGGATGGGTGCGGGCTTGCGGGTCCCGTTGTGCCCCCAGGCCCGGCATCGCGCATCCTGGTTGCTCAAGGCGGCGCCGAAGGTCGGCGAGCTCTGGAGGTTCTGCCGGTACTCCTTCTCCCAGCTGGTCACGTCGCCCTGGACGGGGATGTCCTGGCAGTTGACGGCGTAGAAGGTCGGTGTGCTGCTTCCGGCCGTCGCCCTCCCGTAGAGCACCTGGACGTAGGAGCCGTCCTTCTGGGTGATGGCCTGGTCGAGCGCGTAGGTGAGGAGCGGCCAGTACTCGGAGGAGTACAGGAAGCGGCGGACAACGCTGCGGATCGTGCGGCCGTCCACGGTGACATTCGGGTCCGCGGTCTTCAGCGGCGTCTGGTCGGCCGAGGTGATGAGAGCCCGGATCTGCTGCACCCCGGCATCGGCGTCACCCGTCAGCGGACATCCTTGGCCCTCCTGGACGGCCTGACCGGACTGGCACTGCTCGACGTAGGTGCGCAGCGAGGTCTCGAAGCCCTTGGCCTGCCCGGCGGCCCGGCCACCCAGTGACAGGGTGGGGTCGACGGCGCCGTCGAGGACCATGCGACCGGTGTTGGCCGGGAACAGGTCGGCGTAGATGGCCCCCAGGTAGGTGCCGTAGGAGAAGCCCAGGTAGTTGAGCTTCTGGTCCCCGGACAGCGCCCGCAGAACATCGAGGTCCCGGGCCACCGAGACGGTGTCCACATGGTCGAGCAGCCCGGCCGGCTTGGTGTGGGCGGCGCAGTTGGCCTCCTCCTGCTTGAAGTCCTTGGTGATCTCGTCGATCAGGGTCGGGAAGCTGATGTTGCCCTCCGCACCGCCGTCGGCGGCAGGATCCTGGGCGTCCAGGAAGGGGGTGGGGTCGTCTCCGACGGCGTCGGCGATGAGGGAACCGGGCAGGGGGTCGTCGACTCCCATGCCCCCCTGGGCGGCTCCGGCGGGCTGCTGACCTGCGCCGTCGTCGCAGGTGATGGCGGTGGAGGAGCCGACGCCGCGGGGGTCGAAGCCGATGATGTCGTAGGCCTGGTTGACGGTGGGCGAGAACTGGGTCTCGTTGTTCTCCACCATGTCCACCCCGGAGTAGCCGGGACCGCCGGGATTGGCGAAGAGGGTGCCCTGGCGCGTCGAGCCGGTGGCCAGGTGCTTCTTCATCGCGATCTCAATGGTCTGCCCATCCGGCTGGGAGTAGTCCAACGGCACTGTGACCTTGGCGCACTGAAAACCGGTCTTGTCAGCCGACTTCTCCATCCCACCGGTGGCTGCGCAGTCATACCACTCGACCTTCTGACCGTAGAAGGACTCCAGCCCCTGGGGAACCGCCGCCTTGGCAACCGGAGCCGGCCCCGCAGCAGGCACCGCCGCGGCAGGAACCACGGCCCCCGCCCCCAGGCACACACCCGCCACAG
>NZ_MSKL01000019.1 GCF_001937665.1 Actinomyces oris
TACGGCCCGTCCCCGTCTCCGGCCCTGTTCTACGGCCCGTCCCCGTCACCGACCCCAACCACCGGCCCGCTCCCATCACCCACGGCCCCGACGACGTCGCCCTCGTCTTCGAGAGCGGCGGCATGCGTGGGGCCTACACGGCCGGCCTCGTGCGCGTCATGCTGGAGGCCGGGCTCTCCTTCCCCTGGGTCGGTGGCATCTCCGCGGGCTGCACCAACACCTGCAACTTCGTCTCCCGGGACACCTGGCGCACCCGCGAGGCCTACCTGGGACTGACCACCGACCCCAAGGCCGGCGGCTGGGGCAGCTTCGTGACCGGCAAGGGCTACTTCAACTCCGAGCACATCTACCTGCACACCTCCGCGCCCGACGAGTCCATCCCCTTCGACTGGGAGACCTTCGCCGCCTCACCGGCCACGGTGCGCCTGGGCGCCTTCCGCTGCGACACCGGCCAGGAGGTCTACTGGGGCCTGGAGGACATGCCCACCATGGCGGACCTGCTGGTACGGGCCCGCGCGTCGTCGTCGATGCCGGTGCTCATGCCCATGGTCGAGGTCGACGGCGCCCCCTACGTGGACGGCGCCGTCGGACCCACCGGCGGCTTCGCCATCGACGCCGCCCGCGCCGACGGGTACGACAAGCTGCTCGTGGTCATGACCCGCCCCGAGGACTACCGCAAACCGCCCATGCGACGCCACGAGATCGAGATCCTCCAGCGGCTCTACGCCCGCTACCCGGCCCTAGTTCAGGCCGTCATCGACCGCCCCGAGAACTACAACCGCACTGTCGAGGAGCTGGAGCACCTGCGCAGCCAGGGGAGCGTCTACCTCTTCCGGCCCGAGCGCATGCCCATCGCCAACGGCGAGCTGCGCTACGACCGCATCGTCACCGCCTTCGAGGCCGGCCTGGCCCAGGCCCGCCGCGAGCTGCCCGCCATCGAGGCCTTCCTGGCGAGCTGAGCTCAGTGCGGCAGGGCGACGCCGTAGCGAGCGATGTCCTGGCCCTCGTCGAAGCCGAAGGTGATGACCGGCGGCACCGGCCGGCCGCCGTCGAGGGAGGCGGCCAGCAGATCCAGGACGTGGCGCTCGTGCGGCGGAACCGCCTCGGGCAGGTCGGTCAGGGAGAACCAGCGCAGGCCCGCGTTCTTGGCCGGCTCACGCACACTCGGCGTGCCCGCCCAGGTCCGCAGCGTGAAGAACAGGTCGATGCGCTGCTCCAGAGCCGCGCCGCCGAGGTCATTGGTGCGGTGCATCGCCGTCAGCGCCGTCAGGTCCTTCGCCTCGACGCGGATCCCCAGCTCTTCGTCGGTCTCACGCACAGCCGTCTCGAGGACACTCTCGGCGGCCTCGACGTGACCCGAGGCGCCGCAGGCCCAGTGTCCGTCCATGTAGCCGGTGCCCTGCCGCAGCTGGAGGAGCACCTGGGGCGCGGTGCTCACCGGGCCGGCGTCCCAGTCGGAGACACCCGGATGGGGGCGCAGGAGGTAGACGTAGGCGGCGGGAACAAGGGTGAAGGAGTGGACGGCCATGACGACCACCGTAGACCAGGTGCCCGACCGGAGTAGGTGGAAGGGTTTGTGGGGAGAACTGTCGGGATATGGGTGACAGGGACTCATGAAACCATCAGGAATGTAGGCGATGCTCCGGTGCAGTCAGTCATCAGTGGCCGTCTGTGGCAATTCTGCAGTGTGCCCGCTCTGGGGGCATCGGAGATTCACCTCGGCGGTAACGCTGCCGGCTCGGCGTCGGACAACTAGGCTTCTACCTGGGGCGACGGGACACTGTGGGCCCAGCCCGCGAACCCGGTTCCACTGCCGATCGTCAGCCGTCGACACGATCAATGATGACCGATGCCGACCCGAGCACGACCGACGCCCCGTTGACGTCGATTGACGACGCTGCCTGAGGAGGACTCGATGCAGACCAGCCTTACTCGGCTCACGGCCGACGACGGAGTGCGTCTGGTCGTGCACATCTGGCTCCCCGAGTGGCTCATTGACGGCTCCCTCCTGGTGGCCGACGCTCCCGAGGACGGCGCCCCGGTGCGCCCTATGGCCGCGCCGCGCCCGCAGGTACCCGGCGCCGCCCGCCCCCGGGGCATCATCGTCATCGCCCACGGCATGGCCGAGCACGCCTCGCGCTACGCCCGCTTCGCCGCCTCCGCGGTGGAGGAGGGCTACGCGGTCCTGGCCGAGGACCACCGAGGCCACGGGGCCACCGCCGCACCGGATGGCTTCGGCTTCATCGCCGAGCGGGACGGGTGGGACAGGGTCGTGGCCGACATGGGCACCGTCCTGGACGCGGCCCGGCGGGCCTGGCCCGATGTTCCGGTCTTCCTGGTGGGCCACTCCTGGGGCTCCTTCCTGGCCCGCGACCTGGCCGCCCGCCGCGGCGGCGAGCTGGCCGGCCTCATCCTGTTGGGGACCGGTGCGGGAATCGGTGCGTTGGCCGGCCCCGCCGCAGCGATCTGCGCCGGGGAGTCCCGGCTGCGCGGCCCACGCCGCCCCTCCCGGCTGCTCAACGCACTCGCCTTCGGTCCCTACCAGCGGCACTTCGCCCCCAACCGCACCGAGGCCGACTGGATCAGCCGGGACGTTCACGAGGTCGACCGCTACGTCGCCGACCCCTGGTGCGGGTTCGCCTACCCCTCGAGCTTCTACCGCGACATCATTTCAGGGCAGGAGGTCGTCAACACGGCCGCCCACGCCGCGGCAGTGCCCGCGGGGCTGCCCATGCTCCTGGCCTCCGGGGGCCGGGATCCGGTCGGTGCCATGGGAAGGGGCGTCCAGCGGGCCGCCACTCTCTACCGCCGCGCCGGCGTACGGGAGGTCTCCGTCATCCTCTACCCGGGCGGGCGCCACGAGCTGCTCAACGAGACCAACCGGGACCAGGTCACCGGCGACATCCTCACCTGGATTGACGGACACCTGCCTGAACTGTGAGAACCACCGGGTAATCGCGGATTCTAAGGCGGACACCCGCGTAATTCTTGTAGGAAACCTACAAGTCATGGTCTGGCTCTTCGGTGGGAACCGGTCGTTCGTCATGTCGGCGGTCCCCGTATGGTGGAGCCATGATCACCAAACCCTCCACCCCGGCCGCCGGCTCCGCGGCCCGCTCAGAATCCGTTACCAGCGCCGCCAACCCCGCTCTTGTCCGCGTTCGTGAGGTCGGGCTGATCCTGGCCGGCACCGTCGCCCTGATCCTCATCGGTCAGATCGCGATCCCCCTGCCCTTCACCCCTGTGCCGATCTCCATGGGCACCTTCGCCGCTCTGGGCGTCGGCGCCGTCCTCGGTTCGCGCCGCGGCGCCCTGTCCGCGATGCTCCTCGGCGTCCTGGCCGCCGTCGGCGCCCCGGTCCTGGCCGGCTGGAACGGTGGCGTGGGCGTCACCTTCGGCTACGTCATCGGCTACACCCTCATCGCCGCCATCGCCGGACGCGCCGCCACCGTGTGGTCGCGCCACTCCGGCTCCACGACCGCTCGGGTCGCCACTGGCGTCGCCCTCATGCTGCTGGCCTCGGCCTCGGTCTACGTCCCGGGCCTGATCTGGCTGAAGGTCGCCACCGGCGCCAGCTGGGGCACTACCCTGACCCTGGGCCTGGTGCCCTTCATCGTGGGGGACATCCTCAAGTCAGTGGTCGCCACCGGCCTGCTGCCCGTGCGCAGCCGGATTCGCTGACCATCCCCGAACGGCACGAGTCCGACCCTCCGTGTGCCCTGCCGCGCTGCGCGCTCGGCGGGGCACACGGGCCTCAAGGCCCGCTTCCGGGCGGTCGGTGCGGGTTAGAGTGCCCGTATGAGTCAGCCCGAAAGGCGGGCCATACCCGTCCTGTCCGTCATGGACATGGTCCCCGTCAGCGCCGGATGCAGCCGCACCGACGCCCTCACCGACATGATCGCCCTCGCTCGAGCCGCCGACGCCGCCGGCTACGAGCGCTACTGGTTGGCCGAGCACCACGGCTCCGCCACCTACCTCTCCTCGGCGACCATCGTCCTCATGGGGCAGGTCCTGGCCGCCACCGAGCGCCTGGGTGTCGCCTCCGGTGGGATCATGCTGCCCAACCATGCCCCGCTCGTCGTCGCCGAGCAGATCGGAACCCTGGCCACCCTCTACCCAGGCCGGGTCGAGCTGGGACTGGGGCGGGCCCCGGGCACCGACCGGCGCACGGCCGCCGCGCTGCGCCGAGGGGCCTCCGACCCGGGACACTTCGCCGAGGAGATCCTCGAGATCCTCACCTACCTCGGTGACGAGCCCGTACCGGAACGGGTCCCCGGATCCCTCCTCCTGGGCGCCCCCGGCGTTCCCGACGACGCCGTCCAGACACCCGATCCCGACGGCCCCCGGGTGCGGGCCATCCCGGGGGAGGGCACCCACCCGAACGTCTGGGTGCTCGGCTCCTCCGTCAACGGGGCGCGTGTGGCCGGCCGGCTCGGACTGCCCTTCGCCGTCGCCTCGCACTTCGCCCCGGTCCAGGCCGAGGCGGCCATCGCCACCTACCGCTCCGTCCTCGAGTCCAGGACGGAGGACGCCCAAGGACACCAAGGCGCGCCGGGTGCTCCGCGGGTCGCGGCCGCCGTCAACGTCATGGTGGCTCCCAGCCAGGAGGAGGCCCGCCTGCTGTTCAGCACCGCCATGGCCGCCGCCGCCCGTATCGTCGGCAATCGGCCCGGCCCGCTCGACTCACCCAGCGAGGACCCGCAGGCCTGGCGCGCCTACGCGCCCGGCAGGGAGGGCGCCGTCGAGGCGGCCATGTCCCTGTCCTTCGTCGGGACGGCCGACGACGTCGCCGCCCGCCTGCGTGAGCAGGCCGCCCGGTGGGACCTCGACGAGATCCTCGTGGTCACCTACGCCCACGACCCGGCCCTGCGGCGCCGCTCCTACGAGTTGCTCGCCCAGGCCTGGACCGCCTGAACACGCCAGTTTCTCACGGTTTAACACCTGTTCCACGTGTTGGTCCTGTTTCCTCAGTGGACGTAGTATCCCCGCCTATGGGCGGCGCCTGAGCCCCTCAGTGCGCCGGAAACCCCCTGATCCAGTGACGAATCCCAGTCGGTTCCATGCCCCATGGAGGTCGCATGAACAACGCCCTGACAGTGTCGCGCCGTGGCTTCGGGCTCGGCGCGGCCGCCTTCGGCCTGCTCCTGGTCTCAGGATGCTCGCGCGGATCGAGCTCGACAGGAGGCGGACTGGGCAGCGGCAGCGGCAAGCTGACCCTGGCCTACAACTCCGACGGTCCTCACAAGACCTGGGCCGAGGCCGTGTGCCACTCGGTGTCCAACGTCCTGGGCATCACCATGGAGCCCCTACCGGTGGCCCAGTTCTCCGAGATGCGTTCCGCCATCACCAAGCACACCCTCCTGGGCGCCTTCCGCAGCGGCTGGTTGGCCGACTACCCCTCACTGGAGAACTTCCTCAACGCCACCTTCCAGACCGGTGCCGGCGCGAACGACTCCCAGTACTCCTCGAAGGCCTTCGACGACCTCCTGGCCCAGGCGGCGGGCGCCACCGATCCCCAGACCGCCTACGGCTACTTCCGCCAGGCCCAGTCCCAGCTCTTCGCCGACCTGCCCGGTATCCCGCTGTGGTACCAGAACGGGATCGGCGGCTACTCCCGCAACGCCTCCAACGTCGACTTCAACTGGACCGGTATCCCGGTATACGAGGAGGCCCGCTCCAGCGCCAACGACGGCGTCATCCTGGCCAATCTCTCCGAGCCGCAGAACTCCTTGCTGCCCACCAACACCAATGAGTCCAACGGTGGGCGGGTCCTCGACCTGATCTACGCCGGCCTGATCCGCTACGACAAGGACGGCAACGTCATCAACGAGGTGGCCTCCTCCATCGAGACCAAGGACAACCAGCATTACACGATCACCCTCAAACCGGGCTGGACCTTCTCCGACGGCAGCCCGGTGACATCCGACTCCTTCATCAAGGCCTGGAAGTTCGGCGCCCTGCTGTCCAACGCCCAGCTCGGCTCCTCCTTCTTCGAGAGGATCAAGGGATTCTCCTACGACGAGGACTCCGAGCTGACGGGGCTGACCAAGGTGGACGACCTCACCTTCACGGTCGAGCTGAACGCCCCGGCGTCGGACTTCAAGATCAGCCTGGGGCACTACGCCTACTATCCGATGCCGGAATCCGCCTTCAAGGACCCCAAGGCATACGGCGCCAAGCCCGTGGGCAACGGCCCCTACCGGCTCGTCTCCTGGGACCACGACAGCCGGATCGTCCTGGAGCCCAACCCCGCCTACGCCGGCGGGCGAACCGTGGCGAACAAGGGCATCACCTTCAAGCTGTACACGAGCTTGGACTCGGTCTACAACGACTTGCTCGCCGATGCCATCGACATCACTGACGGAGTCCCCGACTCCTTCCTGCCCATCTTCCAGAAGCAGCTGGGCGAGCGTGCCATCAACAAGCCGGCCGCATACTTCCAGGGACTCGCCATCGACGTCACCCACGAGCACTGGAAGATGGACGAGGAAGGGCGCGCCCGCCGCGCCGCCATCTGCCGGGCCATCGACCGCAAGCTCATCTGCGACAAGCTCTACTACGGCACCCGCACGCCCGCCAAGGACTTCACCGCTCCCACCGTTGTGGGCTGGACGCCGGATGTCCCGGGCAACGAGGTTCTCACCTACGACCCGGACGAGGCCAGACGCCTGTGGGCCAAGGCCGAGGCCATCTCCAAGTTCTGAGCGGGAGGAAGAAGGAGACATGCTTCGCTACGTCGCACGCAGGCTGCTGCAGATGGTCCCGGTGTTCTTCGGTGCCACGCTGCTCATCTACGCCATGGTCTTCGCCCTGCCGGGCGACCCGATCGCCGCTCTCGGGGGCCAGCGCTCGCTCAGCCCCGAGGTGATCGACCAGATCAAGGCCAGCTACCACCTCGACAAGCCCTTCATCGTCCAGTACCTGCTCTACCTCAAGGGGCTGTTCACCCTGGACCTGGGCCAGTCGCTGCGGGGGACCGAGTCCGTCCTCGACGTGCTGGTGCGGGCCTACCCGATCACCATCAAGCTCTCCCTCATGGCCCTGGCCTTCGAGGCCGTCGCGGGCATCGGCTTCGGCCTCGTCGCCGGGGTGAGGAAGGGCGGCTGGTTCGACGCCACCGTCCTGGTGCTCTCCCTGGTGGTCATCGCCGTGCCCACCTTCGTCATCGGCTTCGTCCTGCAGTTCATCATCGGGGTCCGCCTGGGATGGCTGCCGGTCACCGCCGGTGAGAGCCCCGGCTTCACCGAGCTCCTCATGCCGGCCATGGTGCTGGGCGCTGTCTCCTTCGCCTACGTGCTGCGCCTGACCCGCACTGAGGTGGCCGAGAACCTCACCGCCGACCACGTGCGCACCGCCCGGGCCAAGGGCCTGAGCGGGGCCCGTGTCATGATCGTCCACGTCCTGCGCAACTCCCTGGTCCCGGTCGTCACCTTCCTGGGCGCGGACCTGGGGGCCCTCATGGGCGGCGCCATCGTCACCGAGGGCATCTTCAACATCAAGGGCGTGGGAGGCACCCTCTACTCCGCCATCATCCGCGGCGACGGACCCATGGTCGTGTCCTTCACGACTGTGCTCGTGCTCGTCTTCATCGTCTCCAACCTCCTGGTGGACCTGCTCTACGCCGCCCTGGACCCGAGGATCCGCTATGCCTGAGAACAACACGTCCCCCACCACCCGCCCGGGCCAGGAGCGCTTCGTCATCGCCGACGACGAGATCGGCCTGGGGGCCGTCGACGCCGTCGCCGACGAGTCCGCTCCGGCCTCCGTCTGGGTCGACGCCTGGAGGCAGCTGCGCCGTCGGCCCATCTTCTGGGTGGCCTCGGTGCTCATCGCCGTGGCCGTGGCCTTCTCCCTCGTTCCCGGGCTCTTCGCCCCGCGCGACCCCGGCTACTGCACGCTGGTCAACTCCTACCAGGGGCCCTCCTGGGGCCACCCCTTCGGATTCGACATCCAGGGCTGCGACATCTTCGCCCGTACCGTTCACGGGGCCCGTGCCTCGGTGAGCGTGGGCATCTTCACCACCCTCGTCGTGGTCCTCGTCGGCTCGGCCGTCGGGGCCCTGGCCGGGTTCTTCGGCGGCTTCTTCGACGCGCTGCTCTCGCGCGTCACCGACATCTTCTTCGCCGTGCCCTTCGTCCTGGCCGCCATCGTCGTCATGCAGATGTTCCGCAACGACCGTTCGATCCTCACCGTCATCCTGGTCCTGGCCCTGTTCGGCTGGCCCCAGATCGCCCGCATCACGCGAGGCTCGGTCATGAGCGTCAAGAACGAGGACTACGTGACCGCCTCACGCGCCTTGGGCTCAGGACGCATGGCCATGCTGCTGCGCCACGTCATGCCCAACGCCGCCGCCCCCATCATCGTGACCGCCACCGTCGAGCTCGGCGTCTTCATCGTCTCGGAGGCCACCTTGAGCTTCCTGGGCATCGGGCTGCCGTCCTCGGTCGTCTCCTGGGGCGCGGACATCGCGGCCGCCAAGGACGCTCTCAACAGCCACCCGAGCGTCCTGCTCTTCCCCGCCGGCGCACTGGCCCTGACCGTGCTCGGCTTCATCATGCTCGGCGACGTCGTCCGCGACGCCCTGGACCCGAAGGCCCGCAAGTGACACCCTCCAACGCATCCACCGCCACCGCCTCAGGCGCCTCCGACAAGACCTTCGCCCCCGCGGCCTCCTGGAGCGCCGAGAACGACCCCCTCCTGGAGATCAGGGACCTGGAGGTCGCCTTCCGCTCCTCGACCGGGCTCGTGCCGGCCGTGCGCAAGGCGAACCTGACCCTCTACCCCGGCCAGTCCGTGGCCATCGTCGGGGAGTCGGGCTCGGGCAAGTCCACCCTGGCCCATGCCGTCATCGGGCTGCTGCCCGGAACCGGTCGGGTCACCGGCGGCACGATCCGCTTCCAGGGCCGCGACATCACCCACCTGGGCACCCAGGAGCTCACCGCCCTGCGCGGCTCCTCCATCGGACTGGTGCCCCAGGACCCCATGTCCAACCTCAACCCGGTGTGGTCCATCGGCTTCCAGGTCAAGGAGGCGCTGCGGGCCAATGGACTGGCCGGCGTCGCCGACGACCGCCTCGCCAACCTCATGGCCGAGCACACCGAACACGCCGGCGAGGCCCGGAAGCCGGCACCTTCGGCCGGCGGGCACATCGACGTCAACGAGCAGGTGGCCCTTCTGCTGGAGCAGGCCGGTCTGCCCGAGGCCTCCCGGCGGGCCAAGCAGTACCCCCACGAGTTCTCCGGCGGGATGCGCCAGCGCGCCCTCATCGCCATCGGCCTGGCCGCACGCCCCGACCTGCTCATCGCCGATGAGCCCACCAGCGCCCTGGACGTCACCGTCCAGCGACGCATCCTCGACCACCTCCAGACCCTCGTGCGCGAGCTGGGCACCGCGATGCTCTTCATCACCCACGACCTGGGGCTGGCCGCCGAGAGGGCCGAGCACATCGTCGTCATGCACCGCGGCCGGGTCGTCGAGTCCGGACCCAGCCTCGAGGTGCTCCAGGACCCCCGCCACCCCTACACCCAGCGTCTGGTCAAGGCCGCCCCCTCCTTGGCCTCCCGGCGCATCGAGTCCGCCCACGCCCGCGGCATCCAGGTCACCGACGACGAGCTCCTGGGCGCCAGCCTGGGATCGAGCTCCACCGAGGAGATCCTGCGCGTGGAGCACCTCACCAAGGTCTTCGAGGTGCGCGGCGCCAAGGGGAAGGACAAGACCCTCACCGCCGTCGACGACGTCAGCTTCGGTATCCGCAAGGGCACGACGACTGCGCTCGTGGGAGAGTCCGGTTCCGGCAAGTCCACGGTCGCCAACATCATCCTCAACCTCATCGACCCCACCTCCGGCAAGGTGTTCCACGGCGGGGTGGACCTGTCCACCCTGGGCCCCAAGGAACTCTTCGCCCTGCGGCGCATCATGCAGCCGGTCTTCCAGAACCCCTACGGGTCCCTGGACCCGATGTACTCGATCTTCCGCGTCGTCGAGGAACCGCTGAGGGTCCACGGGATCGGCACCGCCAAGGAGCGCGAGGCGCGCGTCGCCGAGCTGCTCGACATGGTCTCCCTGCCGCGCTCGGTCATGCGCCGCTACCCCCATGAGCTCTCCGGCGGACAGCGCCAGCGCGTCGCCATCGCCCGGGCCCTGGCCCTCAAGCCGGAGATCGTCGTGCTCGACGAGGCGGTCTCCGCCCTGGACGTGCTGGTCCAGGCCCAGATCCTGCGCCTGCTGTCCGACCTGCAGGCCGAGCTGGAGCTGACCTACCTGTTCATCACCCACGACCTGGCCGTCGTGCGCCAGATCGCCGACGACGTCGTCGTCATGGAGCACGGGCGGATCGTGGAGGCCGGGGCGGCCGACGAGCTCTTCGCCGATCCGCGCCAGGACTACACCCGTGAGCTGATCCGGGCCGTTCCCGGGGCCGGCATCGACCTCTACGGAGATGAGAAATGATGAGGTCTGAATGAGACCTCAATCGGGGGTGGACCCCTGGTGACGCGGCGGTGGACTCAAGGCCACCGCCGCGTTTTATTTCTCCTCCACTATTAACCATTTGGGCATTTCCTGAATACTGGAAATGTATCCATCGAGTTTCATGCGACAGGTATTGTGACCCCATTCATTTGTTCGTACACGGTGTCACCTCCAACGCCGCCAGGTGCGCCTGCTGCGGGCCAGTGATCCTTGCACCGGTGGGTTGTCCGAAGGAGGAGAACGCATGCTCCCGTACCTGGCGCGCCGGATCGCGAACTACGCGGTCCTGCTATTCATCGCCACGTCGTTGGCCTATCTGTTGGCCTCGGCCTCCCTGGATCCCTCGGCCCTGTGGAACCGCCAGGACCCATCTCTCAACTGGGACGCCATTCACGCCAACCTCGTCAAGTACAACATCAGCCACGACCTGCCCGTGTGGGACCGCTACGTCACCTGGCTGCGCAACGTCGTCCTCCACTGGGACTGGGGCCGCACCCCCAAGGGTGAGCTCATCAACACCCTCATCGGCACCAAGATCTTCGTCTCAGTGCGGCTGGTGTTCCTGGGCGCCGCCATCGGCATGGTCGGGGGAGTGGCCCTGGGGGCCTGGACCGCCACGCGCCAGTACCGCTTCTCCGACCGCGCGATCTCCCTGATCTCCATGATCATCATCTCCACCCCCGCCATGGTCATCGCGATCCTCCTGCAGGTCCTGGCCGTTCAGATCAACCGCTCCTCCGGCTACCAGATCTTCGAGTTCACCGGTGAGGGGGAGGGCGCCCTCGGTCGCCTCCAGCACCTTCTGCTTCCCACCTTGTCGATGTCGCTGGGCGGTATCGCCTCCTACTCCCGCTTCCAGCGCAACCTCATGCTCGACACCCTGGGGGCCGACTACGTGCGCACCGCCCGAGCCAAGGGCCTCGTCAAGCGCAAGGCGCTGACCCGCCACGCGCTGCGCACCGCGCTCATCCCCATGGCCACCTACTTCGCATTCGCCCTGGCCACCCTGTTCACCGGCGCCGCCATCACCGAGCGGGTCTACGGCTGGCACGGCATGGGCGAGTACTCCATCAGTGCGATCTCCGGCATGGACATCAACGGGGTGACGGCCGTCGTCGCCTTCTCCGGGCTGTGCACCCTCACTGGTGCGCTCCTGTCCGATGTCTTCGTGGCGATCGTCGACCCGAGAGTGAGGGTGAGCTGATCCATGGCGCGCAACGCTGAACCCAATGGGATGGCCTCCATCGGCAAGCAGATGACGGTGGGCGGCTACGCCGCCGTCGAGCAGGGCGGGGAGGCCCCGCTGAGCCCCGAGGACCTGGGCGACATCACCAAGGAGACCCCCAGGGACTCCCGGCGTCTGACCCGCAGGCAGATCATCACCCGGCGCTTCTGGCGCAACAAGGGGGCCGTCGTCGGCGCGGTCGGCTTCCTGGTCATGGTGCTCTTCGCGCTCTTCGGCGACGCCGTGACCCCCTGGACCTTCACCGACGTCGACTCCTCCGCCTTCCTCCAGGCCCCCAGCGCCGATCACTGGTTCGGCACCACCCAGGGCGGCCGTGACGTCTACGCGATGGTGGTGGAGGGCACCCGCAAGTCCATGATGATCGGCGTCTTCGTCGCCCTGCTTCAGACGGGCGTCGCCGCCGTCATCGGCTCCTCTGCCGCCTACTTCGGCGGCTGGTGGGAGAAGATCGCCCTGTGGGCCACCGACCTGCTCCTGGTGGTCCCCTCCTTCCTCATCATCGCGATCCTCTCCCAGCGTGCCGGAGCCGCCAAGGGCTCCATCGCACTGTTCATCATCCTCCTGGCCGGCTTCGGCTGGATGCTCACGGCCCGCGTGGTGCGTTCCCTGACCCTGAGCGTGAAGAACCTGGAGTACGTCAACGCCGCCCGGTTCATGAACGTGCCCAGTCCCGTCATCATCGCGCGCCACATCCTGCCCAACATCGCCTCTCTGCTCATCGTCGACGCCACCATCAACGTTGCCTACGCCGTCATCAGCGAGACGACGCTGTCCTACTTCGGCTTCGGGGTCCAGCCGCCCAACACCTCCCTGGGCACCCTCATCGCAGAAGGGCAGCGCTCGGCGACCACCTACCCCTGGATCTTCCTGGCCCCGGCAGCCGTGCTCGTCCTCATGCTCCTGTGCGTCAACGTCATGGGTGACGGTCTGCGCGATGCCATCGACCCCTCGTCCAAGTCCGGAGGCAAGGCATGACTCCCACGAGCAGCTCCAGCACGTCCACCGAGGCCACGAAGAGCACCGCGGCCGTTCCCGCCGTCGACGCCAGAAGCACCGACGACGCGCTCCCGGACCCCTCCAGCACCGCCCCGCTGCTGGAGGTCGCCGACCTGCAGGTCTCCTTCCCCTCCGAGGACGGGCGCGTCAACGCCGTGCGCGGAGTCAACCTGTCAGTCGCACGCGGTGAGGTGCTGGCCCTGGTCGGCGAGTCCGGCTCGGGCAAGTCCGTCACCTCCACGGCGGTCATGGGCCTGCTCGACGAGTCCGCCGAGGTCACCGGGTCGGTGCGCCTCCACGGCACCGAGCTGCTGGGGCGGCCCGACGGCTACATGTCCCGCATTCGCGGCTCCCAGATCGCCATGGTCTTCCAGGACCCGCTCAGCGCCCTGACCCCCGTGTACACGGTGGGCGCCCAGATCGTCGAGGCCCTGCGGATCCACCATCCCGAGATGAGCGAGGCGGACGCCCACAAGCGCGCCGTCGAGCTGCTCGACCTGGTGGGCATCCCCAACCCGCAGGTGCGTGCCAAGGCCTACCCCCACGAGTTCTCCGGCGGCATGCGCCAGCGGGCCGTCATCGCGATCGCGATCGCCAACGACCCCGATCTCATCATCGCCGACGAGCCCACCACGGCTCTCGACGTCACCATCCAGGCCCAGATCCTCGACGTGCTGCGCACCGCCCAGAAGGAGACCGGTGCCGGCGTCATCATGATCACCCACGACCTGGGGGTCGTGGCCGGTATGGCCGACCGGGTGGCCGTCATGTACGCGGGGCGCATCGTGGAGACCGGCGACGTCGACGACATCTTCTACCGCTCGCGCATGCCCTACACGATCGGCCTGCTCGGCTCCCTGCCCCGTCTGGACGCGCGCAAGGACTCGGCCCTGGCCACCCTCGAGGGCAACCCGCCCTCGCTGCTGGAGCTGCCCCGAGGGTGCCCCTTCATCCCCCGCTGCCCCATGGCCCAGGCCGAGTGCGCCCAGGGAGAGCCGGAGCTCGCCCTCGTGGAGCGCGGCGGGGCCGACGGCGAGGAGGCCGGCTCCGGCGCCCAGTACTCGGCCTGCCGCCGCCGCGATGAGATCGAGCGGGACCAGCTCGACTACTCCCACATCTACCCCGTCCCGGCTCTCAAGACCGCCGAGACCATGAGCCTGCCGCATGCCGAGCGCCCCGAGGTCCTGCGCGTCACCGACCTCGTCAAGGAGTTCCCCCTCATGAAGGGAGCCGTCTTCAAGAGGCGCGTGGGCACCGTCCACGCCGTCGACGGCGTCTCCTTCGACGTCCGCCGGGGCGAGACCCTGGCCCTGGTCGGCGAGTCCGGCTGCGGCAAGACCACCACCCTCATGGAGGTCCTCTCCCTCCAGGCGCCCCAGGAGGGCAGGATCGTGGTCCTGGGCAAGAACACGGCTGACCTGGGGCGGGCCGAGCGTCGCCAGGTGCGCCGCGACCTGCAGATCGTCTTCCAGGACCCCATGGCCTCCCTGGACCCGCGCCTGCCGATCTTCGACATCATCGCCGAGCCGCTGCGGGCCAACGGCTGGAAGAAGGCGGACATCGGGCCGCGCATCGAGGAGCTCATGGAGCTCGTCGGGCTCGAGCCCAGTCACGCCAACCGCTACCCGCGCAACTTCTCCGGCGGGCAGCGTCAGCGCATCGGCATCGCCCGCGCCCTGGCCCTCGAACCCAGTCTCCTGGTCCTCGACGAGCCGGTCTCCGCCCTGGACGTGTCCATCCAGGCCGGCGTCATCAACCTGCTCGACGAGCTTCGCGCCACCATGGGGCTCAGCTACCTCTTCGTGGCCCACGACCTGTCAGTGGTGCGCCACATCGCCGACCGCGTCGCCGTCATGTACCTGGGGCGGATCGTGGAGATCGGCGATGTCGACACCATCTTCGAGGCCCCGGCCCACCCCTACACCCAGGCCCTGCTCTCGGCGATCCCCATCCCGGACCCGGCCAAGGAGCGCGGTCGCAGCCGCATCGTCCTGGAGGGCGACCTGCCCAGCCCCGCCAACCCGCCCTCGGGTTGCCGCTTCCGCACCCGCTGCCCGAAGTTCGTCACAGGACTCACCGACGACGAGCGCTCGGCCTGCCTGGGAGCCATGCCGGAGTTCCTCTCCCAGGGCGAGGACCACGAGGTCGCCTGCTACTACCCCGAGCGCACGGCGGTCTTCTGACGTCCCTCGCCCCCGAGTCCACCCATCGCACTGTCCACGATCCTGCCCACCACCGCGCGCCGACGACGGCGCCCTCAGTGAACGGAGATTCCCATGAAGCTCAACCGCCGCATGTTCCTCGCCACGACGACCTCCGCGGCCGTCCTGACCGCCCTGGCTGCCTGCGCCAAGAACGGCTCCGGCTCCTCGGGCTCCACCGCCGGCGTGCCCACCGCCGCCCCCGACGAGCTCCAGGACGGGGGCACGCTGCGCTTCGGCATCGGCTCGGCGCCGGCGAACTGGAACGCCGTGACCGTGGACGGCAACATCGTCGACATGTGGCTGATCATGAAGTTCGTCTCCCCCTTCACCGTCGACTGGGCCGCGGACGGCAAGGCGACACCGAACCCCGACTTCCTCACCAAGCTCGAGGCCGCGGAGGTCGGCGGCAAGACCGTGGTCACCGTGGCCATCAACGAGAAGGCCACCTGGGGCAATGGGCGCAAGTGGGACTCCGAGGACATCAAGGTGTTCTTCGACCATGTCAAGGACCCCAGCTACTCCTGGGCCACCGTCGAGGGACTCGACAAGGTCGAGAAGGTCGAGATCGTGGACAAGCAGACCGCCAAGGTCACCTTCAACTCGGTCTACCCCGACTGGTCCTACCCCTTGGCCGGCATCACCCCCAGGGAGCTCATGGCCGACGCCAAGACCTTCAACGAGTCGATGGCCGGCGCCACCAAGTTCAACAACGACTACTTCGCCGGCCCCTTCAAGATCAAGAGCTACGACGAGTCCAAGCAGGTCATCACCCTGGAGCGCAACGACAAGTGGTGGGGCGCCACCCCCAAGCTCGAGACCGTCACCCTGCACGTCCTGGATGACTCGGCCTTGGGACAGGCCTTCGCCAACAAGGAGATCGACGTCCTGGACTACATCTTCTCCGCCGACGTCTACCAGCAGGCCAGTGGCCGCGACGATGCCGAGGTCCGCCAGAACACCGGCCTGCAGTGGCGTCACATCATGTTCAACGCCTCCTCCGGTCCTCTGGCGGACAAGGCCGTGCGTCAGGCCATTGTCCGGGCCTGCAACCGCGAGGCCATTGCGGCCTCCGACCTGGCGGGTCTGCCCGTGGACGCCAAGAAGGTTCTCCTGGGCAACCGCTTCTTCCTGCCCGTCCAGGAGGGCTACCAGGACAACTCCACCAGCTGGGGCCACGACGTCGAGGCCGCCAAGAAGCTGCTCGACGGCGCCGGCTGGGTGGCCGGCTCCGACGGCGTGCGCGCCAAGGACGGCAAGAAGCTCGAGCTGGTGATCACCATCCCCTCCAACGCCCCGGTGGCCACCAACGAGGCCAACCTCCTCCAGAAGCAGCTGAACGAGGTCGGCATCAAGCTCAGTGTCTCCACGGTCGAGATCGACAAGTACTTCCCGGAGTACATCAACAAGAAGAATTACGCACTGACGGTCTTCACCGGCGAGAAGACCCAGTACCCCCTGGCCAACACGGGTCAGTACTACGCCTCGACCAGCCAGTCGAATTACACCGGACTGTCCGTCCCCGAGGTCGACCAGTACGTCGCCAAGATCGGCTCGACCCCCGACGGCGCCGAGCGTAACAAGCTCGCCAACGAGCTCGACAAGGTCCTGTGGGAGAACGTCTTCAGCATCCCGATCTACCAGCGCATGCAGCTGACCGCCGTGCCCAAGACGCTGCGCAACTTCGGCGCCCAGGGGCTGGCCTCCTTCCGGCCCGAGAGCATCGGCTACGTCAAGAGCTGAGCTGTGCCCGCAACCGGAGCGGATGACGACGGACGAGAGCTGGTGCGGCATGATGCGCCCGTGCAAGAAGACGTGTCCTCCACTGTGCCCACCACCGTGCCCCCTGTCATGCCGACCGTCGTCATCCGGTCCCTGCCGGCTCGCCTCGGCACCGCCCTCATCGGCCTGGCCGCAGGGGGGATGTCCCTGACGATCGGCCTGGCCGACGGCGCCGCCCACGGGCTGCGCACCCTGGCCTGGGCGGGAACACTCGCCTTCCTCACCTGGCTGCTGTGGTGGGCCCCGCAGATCACCCTGACCCCGCAGGCCCTCACCATCCGCAACGCCTGGCGCACCCACGTGCTGGGCTGGGACGAGGTCGAGCTGTGCCGCACCCGCTGGGGACTGTCGATCATCACGCCCGACGACGTCGAGGTGCGCGCCTCGGCCGCTCCCCGCCGCGGCGGCATGGCCGAGTCCTTCCGGCGCCGCCAGGCGCTGCGCGAGCAGCAGGAGCGGCGCGACGGCCTGCGAGACTCCGAGCCGGCCCCAGCGGTGCGCCCGGAGTACCTCTCGGGGGAGGGGACTCACTGCACCAACCTCGACACCGGCGACGCCGGAGCCCTCATCGAGGCCTACGTCGAGCAGGTGCGCAGCCGTCCCGGTCGGGCCGCCGACAATACGGCGCCGGGCACGACCACCGGTGTGACCAGCAGCCTCAACCGTCCGGTCATCGTCGTCGCAGCGCTGCTCGCCGTCGCGCTCGCGGCCGTGACAGTGCTCCTATGACCCGCCCTATCGGCGCCTTGGTGTACTCGGTGGACGGCGGCGAGACGGACGATCACGCACGGGGAGTGCGGCGGGAAGGGTAGCTGAATGAAGCTGATGGCGGAGGAGTACGTCGTTGAGTTTCTTGTGTCGCGAGGCCTGTATGTCCTGGCGAATTCGGCGGTTCCCGTATTGCTGGCGATAGCTGTGGCGTCGGAGGGTTACAGTGCCTCCGGTGTCGGGCTGGTTCTCGGCGTGGGCGCGTTGCCGGGTATCTTGGGTGCGTTGCTGGCTCCGCAGATGCTGGTTCACGTCAGCCCCAAGACCATGTTCGGCGGTGCGGCAGCCGCATGGATCGTCATCTGCGGCGGTATCGCGATGCTGAGTCATGCCGGCTCGGTTGGGCTCGGCGTATACGTCACTGTGTCATTCGCCTTGGAGTTCGTCGCATCGATCATGTACCCAACGATGGGGTCCTATGTCGCAGACCTCGTGCGGTCGGATCTGTTGGATCGGATGAATTCCGCCAGGGCTGTTGTCGCTGGTTTGTGCGCGGTCGCCGGCCCTGGACTTATTGCGGTGGTGCAGTCATGGCGAGGTGTTGCCGACGCTTGGTGGCTGGTCTCCCTGCTGATGCTCGTATGCCTGCTGTCGCAGGCCCGCCTGCCGAAAGGGCGCAGAACGGGTCGTGCGGATCGCGTCACCGCGCTGAAGCGGGGCCTGCGGGTCGCCGCACGTTCCCGAGGTGTTCTCGTTGTGCTGGTCGGCTCCGGTGTGTGGCACTTTACGGTGTGGGGGAGTTACATGACGATATACCCGGTGATGCTGCGCGATGATTATCGGGCGTTATGGTTCATCGGAGTCAGTGAGTCCTTGTTTGCGGTCGGTGGAATCGTTGGGTCCTTGCTTCGTGTGCCATCTCGCTTGTCGCGCCCGGTGCTGTGCCTGGTTGCGCTCCTCAGCTTCGTACCGGTTCCGGTCGGCGTGGTACTCGGTGCGCCTCTTTGGCTTGTCGCGGCGTTGGTATGTGTGTCGAGTACTGTGATTGCGTCGACGAGCGTGGCTTGGGAGACGTTTCTTCAGTCTCGAGTTGAGCGTGACGCGCTGCCCTCTGTCTTCGCCTTGGACTACCTCGCCGGGGATGGTGCTGCGCCGCTCGGCTACGTGGCTGTTCCCGCCCTTGCGGTGTGGCTGGGCCAGGGTGTGGGTGTGCTGACGACCGCCGGGGCATGCGTATTGGTGCTGGTCGGGTGTCTGTGGGCGTGCGCCGTCTCCCCGGAGGTGGAGCAAGTCGAAACGGCTGTGGAGTGACCGGCGGCTCGTGGCTCGCAGTCCCGCCCGGCGGTTGATGCCGTCGGCTCCTGAATGGTCGAGGTGAGAGGCGGCACAGGCCGGGTGTCGGCCCTGCCATGGCAGGTCGCGACCGGCGTCCTCTAGTCTTTCCCTGTTTCATGCCCTGTGGCCGGTGCCGTGAGAGGTGCCTGGCCCGCGGCGTCCCCCACCGGAAGAAGTGCCCCATGAGCGTGCGCCAGGACCTGCGTAACGTCGCCATCGTCGCCCACGTCGACCACGGCAAGACCACTCTTGTCGACGCCATGCTCTGGGAGGCGGGCGCCTTCGGGGCCCGGGCCACCGAGGAGACCACCGGCGAGCGCGTCATGGACTCCGGCGAGCTGGAGCGCGAGAAGGGCATCACGATCCTCGCCAAGAACACGGCGGTCCACTACTCGGGCCCCTCGGCCGCGGACGCCGGCTGCCCCGAGGGCATCATCATCAACGTCATCGACACCCCCGGTCACGCCGACTTCGGCGGTGAGGTCGAGCGCGGGCTGTCCATGGTCGACGGCGTCGTTCTCCTCGTCGACGCCTCCGAGGGGCCCCTGCCCCAGACCCGCTTCGTGCTGCGCAAGGCCCTGGCCGCGAACCTGCCGGTCATCCTCGTGGTCAACAAGGTGGACCGCCCCGACTCCCGGCTCGACGAGGTCGTCGCCGAGTCCACCGACCTGCTGCTGTCCCTGGCCAGCGACCTGGCCGACGAGCACCCCGACATCGACCTCGACGCCGTCCTGGACGTTCCCGTCATCTACGCCTCCGCCAAGGCCCGCCGCGCCGACACCGAGGCCCCGGCCGACGGCGAGCTGCCGGCCAGTGAGAACCTCGAGCCGCTCTTCCGCACCATCATCGAACGGATCCCCGGCCCCTCCTACGAGGACGGCGCACCCCTGCAGGCCCACGTCACCAACCTGGACGCCTCACCCTTCCTGGGGCGTCTGGCACTGCTGCGCATCCATAACGGCACCCTGCGCAAGGGGCAGACGGTGGCCTGGGCCCGCCACGACGGCTCGCTCACCTCCGCCCGCGTCTCCGAGCTCCTCGTCACCGAGGGCCTGGACCGCAAGCCGGCCGAGGAGGCGCACGCCGGTGACATCGTCGCCGTCGCCGGGATCGAGGACATCACCATCGGCGAGTCCCTCGTCGACCCCGAGGACCCGCGCCCCCTGCCGCTCATCACCGTGGACGACCCGGCCATCGCCATGACCATCGGCATCAACACCTCCCCGATGGCCGGGCGCACCAAGGGCGCCAAGGTCACCGCCCGCCAGGTCAAGGACCGCCTGGACCGTGAGCTCATCGGCAACGTGTCCCTGCGGGTCCTGCCTACCACTCGGCCCGACGCCTGGGAGGTACAGGGACGCGGCGAGCTGGCACTGGCGATCCTCGTGGAGCAGATGCGCCGCGAGGGATTCGAGCTGACCGTCGGCAAGCCCCAGGTGGTCACCCGCACCATCGACGGCAAGCGCCACGAGCCCATCGAGCGCATGACCATCGACGTCCCCGAGGAGTACCTGGGCGCCGTCACCCAGCTCATGGCCGCCCGCAAGGGCCAGATGGAGACCATGACCAACCACGGAACCGGCTGGATCCGTATGGAGTTCCTCGTGCCGGCCCGCGGCCTCATCGGCTTCCGCACCCAGTTCCTCACCGAGACCCGCGGAACCGGCATCGCCTCCTCCATCGCCGAGGGATACGCCCCCTGGGCCGGGCAGATCGTCTCGCGCACCACCGGCTCCCTCGTCTCCGACCGCGCCGGGGCCGTGACCGCCTACGCGCTCATCCGCCTGCAGGACCGCGGCAGCTTCTTCGTCGAGCCCACCCAGGAGACCTACGAGGGCCAGGTCGTGGGGGAGAACCCCCGTGGCGAGGACATGGACGTCAACGTGGTCCGCGAGAAGCAGCAGACCAACATGCGCTCCTCCACCGCGGACACCTTCGAGGCCCTCGTGCCTCCGCGCCGCCTCACCCTGGAGGAGGCCCTCGAGTTCGCGGCCGACGACGAGTGCGTCGAGGTCACCCCGGAGGCCGTGCGCATCCGCAAGGTCATCCTCAACTCCCAGGAGCGTTTCCGCGAGAACGCCCGTCGTCGCCGTGCCGAGGCCTGAGAGGAACCGCCGCCCATGAGCCAGTCCGTCAACCGCGGGGAGAAGTCCGCCGCCTCCGAGGTCGCAGCCGACGTCGTCGAGCCGGCTGAGCCTGTCAAGCCGGCCGAGTCCGTCGAGAGGGAGGCCGAGGAGTCCGAGAAGACCCCGGCCGTCGTTGAGCAGCCCGAGGGGAGGGGCGCTGGGGCTGACTCCGCCGAGGGCGGGCGCGCTGATGACACGCCGACTCTCAACCTCGATGACGAGTCTCAGGATGAGTCGGCTGAGGAGCCCGGCGGCGAGGCCCAGGAGGAGCAGCCTGCCGATATTGCCGAGGTCGTCAAGCCCGTCGAGGCGGCTGAGTCGGCCCAGTCCGCTGAACCTGTCGAGCCGGCCGAGTCCGTCGAGGAGGCTCCCGTCGTCGCCGAGCAGCACGAGGAGAGGACTCCCGTCACCGAGGACACTGGCGAGGTCGCGGATCAGGGCGTGGGCGAGGCCGCCTCCCCTGCTGACGAGTCTGATGAGGCGGCCGATTCCGAGCCGGCCGCCGCCGATGCCGCAGTCGCTGAACCGGTGACGACGCCGGTGTCGACGAGCGTCGTCGACGAGGCCACCACCCCTGCCGAGGCCCTCTCGCCCTACGAGTCGATCAGTGCCGATGCAGCGGCCGAGCCCCGGCAGGGCAGCGCATGGAGCCCCGACTCCGGCGGCATGCCGCCATCGATCGCACCGAAGAGCCCGGCATCCGGGTCGTCGCCCTCGACGCCCGTGCAGGCCACGCCCGCCGTCGTCGACGCCGCCGGAATCGCTGAGGCCGCTGCGACCACCGAGGCATCCCCGGCCACCGGAACCGTCGCGGCCCCGGTCTCGCCGGGGCGGGAGCCCATCGGGGGCGCTACTGATCCGGTGGGGGAGAACGCTGTTCCCGCCGCCGTCCCCGGGGCCCTGGCCACGGCTGAGAGGGTGCAGGAGCCCGTGAAGGCCCACGTCACGCAGAAGACCAACGGTGCGGCCGCCGGATCGAGCGCCTCGCGCCGTCGGCGCCTCATTCCCGCCGCCTGCGCCGCCGGGGCCGCCGCCCTGCTGCTGGCCTGGGGCGGCATCGCCTGGTGGACCACCCAGCACATCGCCTCGGGCACCACCGTCTCCGGTGTCGACGTCTCCGGCCTGAGTCCCAAGGAGGCCCGCGACCGCATCAGCAAGGGCGTCGGTGACCAGCTCGCACAGCCCGTCACCCTCACCGTCGGGCAGGGGAGCGCCGAGCTCGTGCCCGCCAAATCAGGCGTCTCGGTCGACACCAACGCCTCGGTCAAGAAGCTCACCGGGTTCACCCTCAATCCCGTCACCCTGACCCAGCGCCTTGGCGGTCAGCGCACCGACGCCGTCATCCGGGTCGATTCCACCGCCCTGCGCGGCGCCCTGGAGGACCGGGTCGACACGATGGCCAACGGTGCGGTCTCGGCGACCGTGACCCTGGAGGGCACCAAGCCGGTCACCACCCCTGCGAGCAACGGCATCGGCCTCGACGTCGATGCCTCTCTCAAGCAGCTCGCCGGCACCTGGCCCCTGGGGAAGAAAACCCTCGCCATGGCCGAGGGCACTGCGATCCCCGCCATCACCGATGAGGAAGCCACGAAGTTCGTCGACGGCACCCTCACGCCGCTGCTCTCCAGCGGGCTGACCGTGAATGCGGCGAGCGCCGGCGCACAGAGCAAGAATCCCGGTGCGGCCGCGGCCTTCTCGCCGCAGGACACCGCCGCGATGCTGAAGATCTCCTCCGAGGGCGGCACCTTGAGCGCCACCTTCGACCCGACCGCGCTGCGCGACGCCGTCGTCGCCAGGGTCGGCCAGGTCGAGACCCCGGTCCAGAACGCGACCTGGAAGATCGATGGCTCCGCCACCGGCGCCCCCGGGGCGCGTCCCCAGTATGTCCCCGCCGCCCAGGGCAAGGTCATCGACACCGCGGCCCTGTCCGCAAGCCTGCTCAAGGCCGGCACCTCCGCCACCGATGCTGCCGGTCGGACCGTGACCCTGCCGATGGTCGTGGCCGAGCCGACGGTGACGACGCCGCAGAACGAGTGGGGCATCAGCGAGGCGATCGGCGAGTTCGCCACCCCGTACAACGCCGGGGACGCGCCGCGCACGCAGAACCTCACTCGCGGAGCCGAGCTCGTCAACGGCACGGTCGTCAAGCCCGGCGAGGTCTTCTCCCTGGAGAAGGCCCTCGGCGAGGTCGACTACGAGCACGGGTTCGCCGCCGCCGGGGTCATTCAGAACGGAGAGCATGTTGACGCGATGGGAGGTGGACTCAGCCAGGTGGCCACCACCACCTTCAACGCCGGTTTTGAGGCCGGGATGGATGACACCGAGCATCATCCCCACCAGTACTACTTCGAGCGTTACCCGGCTGGGCGTGAGGCGACCCTGTGGACCGGCAATCTCGACATGAAGTTCACGAACTCCACGCCCCACGCGGTACTGGTCCAGGCATGGCTGGACGGTGAGCAGATCCACGTGCGGATGTGGTCCACGAAGTACTACGACGTGTCGATCACCTCCTCAGAGCGCTCCAACTTTCGTCCTGTGAGGACCGAGCACGGGTCCGGTCCCAACTGTGAACCCACCTCCGGGGGGCAGCCGGGATTCGACATCACTGTCACCCGCACCCGCAAGCACGACGGCAAGGCCCTGCCCGACGACGTCCTGACCACCAAGTATGACGGCGATGTCGATATGATCTGCAACTAGTGCTGCGTGAGTCTGCGGCTCCTGTGACGGCGGGCATGCAGATCGGGATGCATCGATTGTTGCCTATGACATTCGCGCCGCGGTAGTGACGTAATCGCGGTTTGACAACCCTGAGTTTTCGGCGTGCTGACGGCCACTCTCTCACCTCTTGGGTCGACGGGCACTGGGGGACCATACTTGCTCCGACCCCGCCCACCCGCGCGGGAGGATCCCCCAGAGGAGAAAGGACACTGCTGCTATGACGTACGTCATTGCCCAGCCCTGCGTCGACGTCAAGGACCGCGCCTGCGTCGACGAGTGTCCCGTCGACTGCATCTACGAGGGTGAACGCAGCCTCTACATCAACGCCGACGAGTGCGTCGACTGCGGAGCCTGCGAGCCCGTCTGCCCCACCGAGGCGATCTTCTACGAGGACGATGTTCCCGAGGAGTGGGAGGACTACACCCGCGCCAACATCGACTTCTTCGAGCTCAAGGGACTGGGCTCGCCCGGGGGTGCCCAGAGGACCGGTGCCCTGGACTACGACGACCCCATGATCGCCGCCCTGCCCCCGCAGAACGTGGAGTGGAGAGAGGCCAACGGCTACTGAGTCGACGGGCGGGGCCGGGGTGGAGACGCCCCCGGCGTGTGAGGAAGAATCAGGGTCCGTGACCACCAGTGCGACACCTGAGACCGTCCCCAGCCACCACCTGCCCCGCCGGCTCGCCCTGCCCGACTTCCCCTGGGACTCTCTGAGCCCCTACCGGGCGCGGGCCGCCCAGCACCCGGACGGCGTTGTCGACCTCGCGGTGGGCACGCCCGTCGACCCCACCCCCGAGATCGCCCGCAACGCCCTGTCCACGGCAGCCAACGCCCCCGGCTACCCGACGGCGGTCGGTGCCCCCGTGGTACGTGCCGCCATCACCGAGTGGATGGAGCGACGTCGGGCCGTGGCCGGCCTGGGCGACGACGAGGTCATCCCCACCATCGGCTCCAAGGAGTCCGTGGCCCTCCTGCCGCTGCACCTGGGGGTGCGCCCCGGCGACCTCGTCCTGCACCCGCGAGCCGCCTACCCCACCTACGACGTCGGTGCCCGCCTCGTGGGGGCCACCCCGGTCCCCGTGGACACCGATGCCGACCCCGCCACCTGGGGCATCTCCGAGGACGCACCCGTGGCCATCGTCTGGCTCAACAGTCCCGGCAACCCCGACGGTCACGTCCTGAGCGTCGAGCAGATGGCCCGGATCGTTGCCTGGGCTCGGGCGCGGGGCGCCGTCGTCATCTCTGACGAGTGCTACGCCGAGCTCGGGTGGGAGTCGCCGTGGGACACCCAGCCGATCCCGAGCCTCCTGGACCCCCGGGTCGGAGGGGAAGCGGGCCGAACCGGTCTGCTCGCCCTGTACTCCCTGTCCAAGCAGTCCAACCTGGCCGGCTACCGGGCGGCCTTCCTCGCCGGTGACGCGGAGCTGGTGGGCGCCGTCACCGAGGTGCGCAAGCACACCGGCATGCTCATGCCGACTCCGGTGCAGGCCGCCCTCGTGGCCGCCCTCGGCGACGAGGCTCATATGGAGGTGCAGAAGGAGGTCTACCGGGAGCGCCGCGAGGTGCTCGTCGAGGCGACCGCCGCCGCCGGGCTCGTCAACGACCCGGCCTCCGTGGCCGGCCTGTACCTGTGGCTCCGGGGGCCCGAGTCGATGAGCGCCTACGAGCTCGTGGGGGCCTTCGCCGAGCTCGGGATCATCGTGGCCCCCGGTGACTTCTACGGCGAGGCCGGGGCCGGGCGGGTGCGCATGAGCCTGACCGACACCGACGAGCGCGTGGCCGCCGCCGCCGCGCGCCTGCGCTCGCCCGAGGCCGCCGCCCTCTTCGCCGGCTGAGGCTGGAACAGCCGACCGAATCAGCCGCCGCCGGGCTTGATAAATTTATCAGGCGCGGACGGGTGTCCAGCTGCTGCGCCCGGCGGGCTGATCCGGGCTGATCGGCCGATCCGGTCGCCCGCGGTGGGTCCATGAAACGACACCGTGACAGTGCACCCCGTACAGTGGGCGCTGGGCCTGCCGGAACCCCGTGGGCCCAGGTCTCGCCGTCGCGATGCGTGCGGCCCCGAGCCCCAGGAGGCATGATGACGAGCACCCCCACCCCCGCTGCGGCTGAGCAGGCGGAGCAGAGCCGGTCCGGCGTCGTCGGCGGTCCTGGCCTGCTGGCCGTTGACGGCAAGAACCTCGAGCTGCCGCGCACCCCGGCGACCGACGGTGCCGACGGCCTGGGCGTGTCCAAGCTGCTGGGATCCACCGGCGTGGTGACGCTCGACCCGGGCTTCACCAACACGGCGTCCTGCACCTCGCAGATCACCTACATCGACGGCGCGGCCGGGATTCTGCGCTACCGCGGCTACCCGATCGAGGAGCTGGCCAAGTCCTCGACCTTCCTGGAGGTCGCCTACCTCCTCATCAACGGCGAGCTGCCCGACCGCGAGTCCTTCGCGCGCATGGAGCGGCGCATCTCGCGCCACCGGCTCCTGCACGAGGACTTCCGCGGCTTCTTCACCTCCTTCCCCTCCTCGGGCCATCCGATGGCGATCCTCCAGGCGGGGATCGCGGGCCTGGCCACCTACTACGAGGACACCCTCAACCCGCACGACCCCTACGAGCGCGAGCTCGCCACCGTGCTGCTGCTGGCCAAGATGCCCACGATGATCAGCTACATCGCCCGGCGCGCCATCGGCCTGCCGCTGCTCTACCCCGACCCGCAGCGCTCCTACGTCGAGGACTTCATCCGCCTGACCTTCGGGATGCCCTACCAGTCCTACGACATCGACCCGGCCGTGGTGCGCGCCCTGGACATGCTCCTCATCCTGCACGCCGACCACGAGCAGAACTGCTCGACCTCCACGGTGCGCCTCGTGGGCTCGGCCGACGCCAACATGTACGCCTCCGTGGCCGCGGGTGTGGGCGCCCTGTCCGGGCCGCTGCACGGCGGCGCCAACGAGGCCGTCCTGCGGATGCTGGACACGATCCAGAGCTCGGGAATGAGCACGGCCGAGTTCGTCCGCAAGGTCAAGGACAAGGAGGACGGCGTGCGGCTCATGGGCTTCGGCCACCGGGTCTACAAGAACTACGACCCGCGCGCCGCCATCGTCAAGGAGACCGCCCACGACGTCCTGACCCGCCTGGGCTCCGATGACGGCGACCGCAAGCTCGAGATCGCCATGGAGCTCGAGGAGACGGCGCTGCGCGACGAGTACTTCGTCTCGCGCAGCCTCTACCCGAACGTCGACTTCTACACCGGCCTCATCTACCAGGCGATGGGCTTCCCCACGAAGATGTTCACGCCCCTGTTCGCCCTGGGGCGCCTGCCGGGCTGGATCGCCCAGTACCGCGAGATGATCGCCGACCCCGCCAAGCGCATCGGCCGGCCCCGCCAGGTCTACGACGGCTCCACCGAGCGCCACTACGTGGCCATGCACCGGCGCAAGCACGACGACGGACAGTACCCGGCCACCCGCGCCGGCGTCCCCAGCCTCGACCGCGTCACCAGGGTCTGAATCACGAGGGTCTGAGGCTCACGGGCTCACGCCGGTTGCTCAGGCCGGGTGGTGCGGGTCGGGGACGTACTTTCCCGACGAGGACTGCGTTCTCCCCCAAACCACTAAGGGCGGACCTCAGTGGTTTGGGGGAGAAGTACGTCCCCGATGCAGAAGTACGTCGTCGATCAACCGCTTGTGGGGCGCCACCAGTCGCTCGTGGACCGGGCGGCTGTCACCGAGGATGAACAGGGGATCTCCGGTCGACACGAACGCCACCACCGGGCAGTACTCGACTGCATCACGAGGGGCTGCCTTGCGCTCCATCGAATCAGGATGCCTGGTGCAGAGGTGAGGTGGGCCCCTGGTCTGCTGGGCATCAGTCGATCAGATCCAGGAGATGGCGACGCGCCTTCATCGCACGGATGAGTAGCTGGTGACCACTGTCGAAGGTGAGAATGACGAGTTCCAGAAGCCGTCCTTGGCTGTCGAAACCCATGACGAACTGCTTGGCTGGTACATCGTCGTCCGGCCAGCTCTCGTAGATCCGGTGGTTGGCGGCGTAGAGGGCGTCCGCAGCGCTGATGCCATGCTTGAGCGCTGAGTTGTGGACTTTCACGCGACGAAGGCTCGTACGGCCGAGCGAATGATCTCGGAGCGGCTGGTGCCATCCTTCTCAGCGCGCTGGTCGACCGCGGCCACCAGACTCTCGTCCATACGGACTGGGACGACCCGCGCCGCACCATCCCCGATAGGGCGGCGTCCTCGCTTCTTCAGCACTTCGACGTCGTATCCACGTTCCGCTTCGTCAGCCCACTCCTGGATCATCTCGTCGGTGACTGGCACGCCATTAATGGATTCCATACGACAAGTGTAATACGAAATGTCTGCCTGAACGTCGTCGAGACCGTCATGATGAGCTCTGCGGCCTATAGGCCGGCCAGGTCGATCTTGCCCATGTGCAGGAGCTTCTCGCGCGTGGCGGCGTCGGCCATGAGCTCAGCGATGTTGTGGGGGACGACCTGCCAGGACACGCCCCAGCGGTCGACGCACCAGCCGCAGCGCTCGGCCTCGGGCACGGCCGACAGGCCCGTCCAGCAGCGGTCGATCTCCTCCTGGTCCCGACAGAAGACGATCATGGAGACCCCGGGCGTGAAGGTGAAGTCGTGGAAGGCCCCCGAGTCCATGGCCGCCATCCAGGTGCCGCGCAGCGTGAAGTCGGTGAACATGATGGTTCCTGCCTCCATCGGACCGCCCTCCTCGTAGCGACGCAGGGCCCCGCGGTGGGCGTCGTCGAACAGGTTGATCCAGGCCTCGGAGGCCTCCTCGGCGTTGGCGTGGTTAGTGCCGCCGAACATGAAGGAGGGCAGGATGAAGGGGCGCGGCTCGCCGGCCGGGTCGGTGAGCATGAGCCGCCAGGTCATACCGAAGCGGTCGCGGACCCAGGCGTAGCGCGGCGAGAAGGGGTACTCGCCCAGCTCCATGAGCACGCCGCCGGTGGAGAGTCGCTCGTAGAGCTCATCGAGGTAGGCCCGGGCCTGCTCCTCGCCGCCGAACAGGAGCGGGTCGAAGTTCAGGATGCAGCTGATCGACGGGTTCGGGCCGTCCTGGTCGCCGCCGTTGATGAGCGAGAGCCGAAAGCCGTGGATGCTGACCGTTGACGCGTACCCGGGCACCTGCTCGACGACGGAGCCCTCCCGGAAGACGTCGGCGTAGAACCGGGCCGCTTCGTCGACGGTGCCGTTGCACCGAATGGCGGGAGTGATGAGCTGAGCCATGTGGACACCGTATCGCGACATGCGTTGGGGCCGCTCCGGAGAGGAACGGCCCCAACACTGTGATCGGCGAGCCGGGTCATGCCCGGGTGTCACCGGCTAGGAGGTGACTTTGCGGCGGTGGTGGAGAACTGCTGTGCCGGCGAGCAGCCCGAGGATCGCCAGGGCCGTCAACCTGCTCGCGTTGATCCCTGTGTTGGGGAGGGGGCGCTTTGAAGCAGTAGTTGTCGGAGCGGCCGTGGGCGCCTGGGTGGGTGCTGGTGCGACGGCAGGAGTGGGTGTCGAGCCTCCACTGGGCGCAGGAGTTGGCTGGGTGCTGGGAGTCCCGCTGTCGGGTGGGCAGTTCTCGCCGACGACGCAGACACCGGGCTTGTCCTGGGTGGGGAAGCCGGGGTCGGGGTCGCACTCGTCTCCGACTCCGTCGTTGTCGTAGTCGGTCTGACCCCAGTTACTGACGTCGGGGCAGTTGTCTTGGTCGCGTGGCGTGTTGTCGCCGTCGTCGGTGATATCGACCTGGGTGGTGGCGACGGCGGTCTGCCCGTCTGACTGGGTGACACGCAGCCCGATGACGCCGCTGAACTCCTCGGTGAAGGTATGGGTGATGCGTGGGGAGGTTCCGGTTTCGTCGTAGACGCCGTCACCGTTGAAGTCCCACTCATAGGAGGTCAGGGAGCCAGAGACTGCGTGGGAGGCTGCGGCATCGATATCGACAGGATCTCCGACCTTGGCGACATAGGGACCCTGGATCCAGGCGAAGGGCTTGTTGAGCTCGCTGCTGATGGCCTTGTTGACGAGGTCGCTGACCTGATCGGGAGAGGAAGCATTGGCGGTGGTGCCCGTGCTGGAGGTGACCAGCGTCTGGAAGCTGGTGGAGTTGAGCTGTCCGGTGTCAATACCGTAGACACTGACCGGGTCTACTTCGTAGGCGGCCTTAGCGACGGAGGCGGCGGTGTAACCGGTGCCCGGCTCTGGGTCGCGTGGAGGCGCGTCACCGATGACGACGACGATCTTCTTAACCCCGTTGCGCCACTTCATATTAACGGCCTGCATGACGCCGCTGTAGACGCTGGCGTTGGTGTTGCCGAGGTTTCCTCCCTCATAGGTTAGAGAATTCAGTCCTGCATCCAATGCAGATATGTTGGACGTGAAAGCGACGTCGGTCCGGGCCAGGTAGTTTTTTGGGTCATATTGAGGGTGGTCTTTGTAGTTAACGAGTGCGAACCGATAAGACAGCGCCTTCTTGCCTGTTTCTTCCGCTATCGAATGAATCTTCGATCGAACTGCCTCGACGTTACTGTCCATCGAGCCTGTAGAGTCTACAACGAACGCGATATCGATATCCTCTCCATTGCTTTTGGGGTTCTTGATGGATGGGACCCCGATTTTGGTCTCTATGAGTTTTGCTATCTCTTCGTGTCCGATGAGATTGGGGTGGTAGAATTCATTTGGGTCCCCGCTTGTCTTGGCGTGCGTGTTTCCATTCTGGTCTTCCTGCCCCTCTGTCTCAAAAAACTCATTAATCCAGCGGTGAGGATTGACGACAGGGAATGATGGGTCTGGTTCATGTCCATCGAATGAGTTGATGACGCCATCTACGTAGGTTACCTTCAGGCTTGGGTGTGAGCTATTCCATTCAGAAACAAGGTCTGATTGAATGACCTTTGCGTCGTCACCGAGTTTTCTGACTGCCGCGCCGGCATTGTATGAATCTGTCCATAATGCGTGGCTGTCCCTGAGGGTAAAATTATCCTTGGATGATAGTCGAGGGTAGCCTACAATGACCACCTGGGCGTTGTCGTCTAAGCGATTATCAATTGCCTGAAGAATGTCAAGAGTTTGCTTCTTCACTCGCGGTAGCTTGGAGTTAGCGCCATCGATTTTCTGACGGCAAGTGGCAGGGTCTCTCATTCCAATCATGAAACACTGCGAAACAATGTCGGAAAAGTTAACATCGTTACCGCCGATAGTGAACATCACTAAATTTGTGTTAGAGTCCAATCTTTTCATTTGGTTACTGAGGACGTCGTCCGAAACGTGGCCACTATGTGCAACATTATTTAATATTGCGTGAGCCCCCTGGTCGTTAAGCCAGTTTACGTAGTTGTGTGCCCAATTGCGAGAACTTCTGTAGGCTTTCTTGTCATCGCCGTAGTAGTGTCCTGCGCCATTCCCCGCAGAATAAGAGTCTCCGAGTAGGGCTACTCTGAGTGGAACGTTGGTTGTGATTGCCGCAGAGGCGTTTGGAAGAATGGTAGGCAAGGGGAGTTCTTGGTTGAACAGTAGTAATGTGACAAGAATGATGAAAGATAGCTGTTTCAGGCAGCGTACAATGTTCGGATTGCCGTGTCGGGAAGGCTGATTCACTTCGGTTTCCTTTCAATCTGCTGCACTATATTTTGCGTGTCATTAATGGTGATGGTTACCGAGGTGGCGATCTAGAATCTCGCCAACTTAATGGTCGTGCCATTGCGAGGCTACTTTAGATATCTAGAAATAACATAATAGTATGGCGATGCTATTATCGCCTGCATTGGGTGGGGGAGTAGGGTCGTCAGAGGATAAGTATATTGCGAGAAACATGTCATCAATGGGTTGCGTACCTCCATGTCTTCCAACCCATGAGGTTGGGGTGGTTGGCCCTGGATCATTCTCCCATCCGTGATGTTCAGCGTACTCAGTAAACTGATTCTTGAGTTCTTTTGGATCTGTGTTGTCATCTCTGAACCACCGTCTCAGGCGAAGTCCTGGATACTTATATTCAAACCATTTTGGGAGCGGGGAGTCGTTGGTCTGAATAGCCTCGTGGCCGAGGATTTTCTTTTTTCCCATCGGGTCATTCTTGAGGGCCCTCAGTCGTCTCGCCTCATATGACAGGGGGCCTCCTGGGCCATATGCCCAGGTAAGGCCACCCCCGATAGTAAGGCCTCCTGCAAGTGTGCTGCAGCCGATTCTTGCCAGCAGTTTTCGCCGAGATGGGTGGTGTGGAGGTGGTGTGGTGAACTCTGTGGAAGTGGTGGAACTGGCGTGGGGGTGTGGGACTGCCGTATTCACGTCACGATTCTATAACGCCCGTCCGTTAGGTGTGCAGCTTTGCATGCTGATGCTTGTCAGTGTTTCCTGGGCATCATTTGAAGGCGTGCTTTTATGTACCCTCAACTTGGAATGGTGTTCTTCTGTTTTAGTTGTGGTAGTGTTCGAGCTCATTATGAGGGGTAATTGTCGTAGTGGATTATTTTCTGAAGTGCGGGAAACTGGAGCGTATAAGGTGTGGCCGGGCGGCCTCAGGTGATCCGAGGGGTGGAGGTGCTCTCGCTGTGTCGGTTCCCCGTTGTATGCGGTAATACCTTTCATCTTGGCTGTGAAGTGTTGTGGAAATAGTTAAGCAACTGAGTCTGGGTCGACAGGTAGGGCGTAGTTAATTGTGATACCAACTTCACTACCCTCGGGTGGCGTGTCTTCTGAAAGTCCAATAAATAGTTGCATGTAGTCGTCAGGTTTTCGGTGTGTGTGTTGGGCGAGCCATAATGTCGAGGTAGTGACTCGGCTCTGTTCCTCCCATCCGTGAGACTTTGCGTAGTCTATGAACTCGTCCTTGAGTTGCTCTGAGGGTTTTGATGGGTCTCGATACCATCGTTCGAGATGAACTCCTGGGTATTTCCAAGTTGTCCAACCTGGAAGCTCGGACTCTTCTGTGCGGACGGCGGTGAGGCCGAGGATGGTCTTGGCTCCCATGGGGTCATTCTTGAGGGCTCTCAGTCGTCTCGCCTCATGTGACAGGGGGCCTCCTGGGCCAAAAGCCCAGGTCAGTCCGCCTCCGATGGCGAGCCCTCCGGTCAGTGTTCCGCAGCCGATTCGGGCCAGCAGTTTACGGCGTGATACATGTGGGGGTGGGCCTGTTGATTCCGAAGGAGGGGTGGGAGAGTGGAAGGGGTGGTGGGGTTCTGGGACTGCCGTAGTCATGTTGTGATTTTAAGAACTCCGTGAGATGGCGGTGCAGGGTGGTGCGTTGAAGTTAATCAGTGTTGCCGAGGGCATCTTGGGATGATGAGTTCTCGCGCCGAGGTGGGTGTGCCGAAGCCCGATGTAACCTCGTCGAACCGCAGTGGTTGTGGTTAGGCTTGCCTTATGAGCAAGAAGTCCGCCGCCTCTGCCGCCTCGACCGACCTGCCGCTGCCTCACGCCGACCGCCCCATCGCCTCCGCGCCCGGCCACTGGGTCCTGGCCCGCGCCGGCAAGCGCGTCCTGCGCCCCGGTGGCGCTGCCCTGTCCGCCGCCATGCTCAGCCATGCCGGTCTGACCGGTGCCGACGTCGTCGAGCTCGCCCCGGGCTTGGGGCGCACCGCCGCCGAAATCATCAAGGCCCGCCCCGCCTCCTACACGGCCATCGACCGCGACCCCGACGCCGCCCGGCGCGTGGCCGCCGTCGTCGGGAACCTCGGCACCGTCCGCCAGGGCGAGGCCGCCGACACCGGCCTGGATGAGGCCAGCGCCGACGTCGTCGTCGGCGAGGCCATGCTCACCATGCAGGGAGACAAGGGCAAGGCCGCCATCGTCGCCGAGGCCGCCCGCGTCCTGCGCCCCGGCGGGCGCTACGCCATCCACGAGCTCGGTGTCACCCCCGACGACATCGACGAGGACTACTACACCCAGCTGCGCCGCGACCTGGCCCGCTCCATCCACGTCAACGCCCGCCCCATGACGGCAGCTGCCTGGAAGGAGCTCATGGAGGACGCTGGACTCGTCGTCGACTGGGTCGACACCGCCCCCATGGCCCTGCTCAAGGTCGGCCGCAACATCCGCGACGAGGGACTGGGCGGCTTCCTGCGGATCGCCCGCAACGTCGCCGCTGACCGGGAGCTGCGCCAGCGCGTCCAGGAGATGGCCGCCACCTTCAAGCGCTACGAGAAGGACATGGTCGGCATCGCTCTCGTCGCCCACAAGCCCGAGTCCTGAGCCCCGCTTCTCGCCGGTCGTCGACGTCGCGGTCGTACCTTAGGTCGCGCGTTCGAGGGGTAAAGGGTACGAACGCGCGACCTAAGGTACGAACTCGCGGATGCGTCCCTACTTGCAACGGGCCCTAGTCGTCGCGGGTCGCCCCGCGCAGACCGGCGCGCAGAACCTCCCGGTTGAGCAGCGCGATCGCCTCGATCGGGATCCCCGCCGGGCACGCCGGCAGGCACTCGCCGTACTCCGAGCACGGCCCGAAGAGTTCATCGAGCTCCCTCGTCATCGCCCGAGCCCGGCGGCCCCGTTCGATACGCCCCTGAGGCATGAGCGACAGGTGCGCCAGCTTCGCCCCCGCGAAGAGCGCCGCCGCCCCGTTCGGGCAGGCCGCCACGCAGGCCCCACAGCCGATGCAGGCGGCGAAGTCCAGAGCCCGCTCCGCCTGCAGATGCCCCTGGGCGACGTCGTCGGCGTCCGGGGCGGTCCCAGCGGCCACGTCCACGGTCCCGCTCGCCCGGATGAGCTCATCGAGCGCCGTACGGTCCACCACCAGGTCCCGGATGACCGGGAAGGCCGCCGACCTCCACGGCTCCAGCCGGAAGCGCCTCACTGCGGGGAAGGCCCGCAGGTGTTGACGACAGGCCGGGGTCGTGTCCATCGGCCCGTGCGGCACCCCGTTGACGAGGAAGCCGCAGGCCCCGCACACCCCCTCCCGGCAGTCGGACTCGAAGACCACCGGCTCGCCACCGGCCTCGATGATCTGGTCGTTGAGGCGGTAGAGCAGCTCGAGCAGACTCATCTGCGGCTCGGCGTCCTCCACCACGTGGCTCTCGAAGAAGCCCCGCGCCCGCGGCCCGTCCTGCCGCCAGATCTCCAGCTCGATCCTCATCGGTAGTCCCTCACCTGCATAGGCACCAGCGAGAAGCTCAGTGGCTCCGTGCGGCGCGTGTGCCCGCCGTCGGGCCCCGTCTGCCAGGCCGAGACGGAGCACCAGGTCTCATCATTGCGCTGGGCCTCGCCGCCCTGCGTCGCGTACTCCTCGCGGAAGTGGGCGCCGGCGGACTCGCGCCGGTCCAGGGCGTCGAGGATCATGACCTCCGCCAGCTCCAGGAAATCGGCGACCCGCAGCGCCTTCTCCAGCTCCTGGTTGAGCCGCGCCTGGTCACCAACCACGGTGACGTCGGCCCAGAACTCCTCGCGCAGGGCGCGCACCTCCTCCAGGGCACGCCGCAGCCCCGCCTCGGAGCGGCTGACCCCGCAGCCGGTGTAGAGGACCTCACCCAGACGGCGGTGGAACCACACGGGGCGGTGGGTCCCACGCACCGCCATGAGCGCCTCAATGCGCTCGCGGGTGTCGGCCACGGCCTGAAGCGCCTCCGGCGCGTCGGGGCTCAAGGGGCTACTGCCCACCAACCCGGCCAGGTAGTTCGGCACGGCCAGCGGCAGCACGAACCAGCCGTCCACGCTGGCGCTCAACAGCGAGTTCGCCCCCAGGCGGTTGGCGCCGTGGTAGTTGTTCGAGGCCTCCCCGCCTACGAACAACCCCGGGATCGTGGACATCTGGTCGAAGTCCACCCACAGCCCGCCCATCGTGAAGTGGGCGCCCGGGGCGATGCGCATGGGTACCTCATAGGGGTCCTCGCCGGTGGCGTCGAGGTACATCTCGAACAGGTTGCCGTAGCGCGAGGCGATGGTCTCCTTGCCCAGCCGCTTCAGCGCGTCGCGGAAGTCGAGGTAGACCGAGTTGCGCAGCGGCCCGACGCCGCGGCCGGACTCGATCTGCTCGCGGGCGTTGCGTGAGGCCACGTCGCGCGGGGTGAGGTTGCCGAAGGCCGGGTACTTGCGCTCCAGGTAGTAGTCGCGCTCGTCCTCGGGGATCTCGTTCGGGGGTCGCTCGTCCCCGGGGCGCACGGGCACCCAGATGCGCCCGTCGTTGCGCAGGGACTCGCTCATGAGCGTCGTCTTGGACTGCCAGTGGGAGCTCACCGGCAGCGCCGTGGGGTGGAACTGCACCATGCAGGCGGAGGCGAAGGCCGCCCCGCGCCGGTGGGCGCGCCAGGTGGCGGTGGCGTTGGAGGCCATGGCCAGGGTCGAGTAGTGGTAGACGCTGCCGTAGCCGCCGGTGGCCAGCACGACGGCGTGAGCGGTGTGGGCGCTCACCTCACCGGAGAGCAGGTCTCGGGTGACGATGCCCTGCGCGCGGGAGTCGGCCACGATGAGGTCGAGCATCTCGGTGCGGGTGTGCATGCGGACGCTCCCGGCGGCGACCTGCTCCTGGAGGGCCTGGGCGCAGGCGATCTCCAGCTGCTGACCGGTCTGCCCTCGCGTGTAGTAGGTGCGCGAGACCTGCACCCCGCCGAAGGAGCGGGTGGCGAGCTGGCCGCCGTACTCGCGGGCGAAGGGCGCCCCGATCGCCTCCATATGGTCGATGACCCGGCCGGACTCCAGCCCCAGGCGCACGACGTCGGCCTCCCGCCCCCGGTAGTCCCCGCCCTTGACGGTGTCCTTGACGAAGCGCGCCAGGGAGTCGCCGTCGACCTTGCGGGCCCGGGCGGCGTTGATCCCGCCCTGCGCGGCCACCGAGTGGGCGCGGCGCGGGGCGTCGTGCAGGCTGAAGCACTCCACCCGGTAACCCAGGCGCCCCAAGGTGGCGGCCGCCCCGGCGCCGGCCAGCCCGGCACCCACCACGATGACAGTCAGCTTTCGACGGTTGGCGGGATTGACCAGGCGGTACTCGTCGCGTCGGCGCTCCCAGGCCTGCTCGGGCGGACAGTCCGGCAGATGCGCATCAAGATCCTCACCGACGTCGTACAGGCCGCCGACGGCCCCCGGCGCGTTCGCACTCATCCGATCACCCCCGTGCAGATGAGTACGGGAAGCAGGCCGTTGACGACGGCGATGGTCAGGGCCACGGCCAGGGCGACGGCGCGGCACACCTTCCGCAGCCTGGGACCCGTGCCGCCCAGGTCGATGACCACGTTCCACAGGCCCTGTGCCAGATGGAGGGAGAGCGCCAGCATGACCAGGCTGTAGAAGACCGCCATGCCGGGGCGCGACAGGCTCGCCACGAGGTTGTGGTAGGCGCTGACCTGCAGCTCACCGTTCGACGCCGTCGGCGCCTGAAAGCCCTCAGGGGCGATGAGACGACCGACGGTCAGGTCGAGAATGTGGATGAGGACGAAGACCCCGATGAGGACACCGGTCAGCAGCATGGACCGAGCGCCGATAGTGCGCACGGGCAGGGCCCGGCGCCGGAAGGCCCCGCGAGCGCTCCTCGCACGTCGCCACAGCGTGATCCCCGCAGCGACGTGGGCCGCGATGCAGACCCCCAGAGCCAGGCGCATCACCCACAGGAGCCCTTCGTGCGGCAGGAGCGGGTAGGCGACCTGTCGCAGCCATGCGGCGTACCCGTTGAACGCCTCCGGGCCCGCGAGAACCTTGAGGTTGCCGACCATATGGACCACGACGAACAGGGCCATGATCGTGCCGGTGACCGCCATCGTCGCCTTGAGGACGCGCTGCGACGCCCACACGGGGGTGCGGCGTCTGCGCCGGGGAGGAAGCGCGTCACCAACGGGCCGAGCAGCCTCAGGGATGTGGGCGACCGTGGACGTCGCAGCCATCTGACCCACCCTCCTATGCGCAGAACAACCCATAACTATGATAACGAACACTGTGATGCTGGCATAGGGCGTGCACCCTGTGCTTCGACGGGCCGTCCAACGCGACCGGCCGCCTCCCGCCGTTGAGGCGGAAGGCGGCCGGTACGAGAAGCGCGGCGGAGGAGAGGAACCCTACTGGCCTGCGTGCTGTGTTGAGCCCAGCTCGATGCTCTTGCCGCCGCGGGCCAGCGCCTCAACGGCCCCGGACTGGGAGTTGCGGCGGAACAGGACGTTGGAGGCACCGGCCAGCTCGCGGGCCGAGACCACGCGCGGCTCCTTGAACAGGCCGTGGTTGCCGGGCACTACTCCGCCCTGCGGCATGAGGGAGACCTTCGTGCCGGCCGTCAGGTACAGGCCGGCCTCGACGACGCAGTCGTCACCCAGCGGGATTCCGAGCCCCGAGTTCGCCCCCAGCAGGCAGCGCTCACCCAGCGCCACCCGCTGGCGCCCACCGCCCGAGAGCATTCCCATCGTGGAGGCACCGCCGCCGACGTCGGAGCCGTCACCGATGACAACCCCCTGGGAGATGCGGCCCTCAACCATGGAACGGCCCAGCGTCCCGGCGTTGTAGTTGACGAAGCCGGAGTGCATGACCGTGGTGCCCTCGGACAGGTAGGCGCCCAGGCGCACGTTCGCGCCGTTGCCGATCCGCACGCCCGAGGGCAGCACGTAGTCGGTCATGCGGGGGAACTTGTCCACCGAGTGCACCTGGACGGGGCGTCCCACGTCGGCGCGCAGGCGCATGCGGGTGGTCTCGAAGTCCTCAGCGCGGCAGGGGCCCGCGGAGGTCCACACCACGTTGGGCAGGCGGGAGAAGATTCCGTCCAGGTTGACGGTGTTGGGCCGGGCCAGGCGGTGGGACAGTGCGTGCAGGCGCAGGTAGGCGCCGGCCACGGTCTGGGGGGCGTCGTCGAGGTCGGCCCAGGTGCGCACCACGGTGGTGTGGACGCCGCGGGCCTCGTCGCGGCGTTCCATGGCACTCAGGGAGGCCAGGAGATCGGCGTGCCCGTCCTCGGGCTCGTCACCGAGAACCGGGCGGGGGTACCACACGTCAAGGGTGTTGCCGTCGTCAGTCACGGTCGCCAGACCGAGACCCCATGCGCTACGAGTCGTCATGGGAACACCTTACGGTCCCCGGTGGCTGACCGTTGCCGGCGGGCGTGCGAGAATCACCGCATGGCGCGCACGACGATCCACCTCATGCGGCACGGCGAGGTGCACAACCCCGAGGGCATCCTCTACGGCCGCCTGCCCGGGTACCACCTGTCGACCCTGGGCCACCAGATGGCCCAGCAGGTCGCCGACGTCCTGTCCGCCTCCGGGCACGACATCACCCGGGTCATCACCTCACCCCTGGAGCGGGCCCGGGAGACCGGCGCCCCCACTGCCGCAGCCTTCGGTCTGGCGCCGACGACGGACGCCCGACTCATCGAGGCCGGCAACTCCTTCGAGGGCGTGGCCGTCAACCGCAACCGCTGGGTCCTGGCCCACCCCACCTACTGGCCCAGCTACGTCAACCCGCTGCGCCCCTCCTGGGGCGAGCCCTACAAGGAGATCGTTGAACGGATGCGCGGCGCCGTCGTCTCCGCTCTCGACGTCGCCGAGGGGCACGAGGCGCTCCTCGTCTCCCACCAGCTGCCCGTCTGGTCGCTGCGCCTCTTCCTGGAGGGGCGCTCCCTGGCCCACGACCCGCGCCGCCGCCAGTGCGCCCTGGCCTCTCTGACCTCCCTGACCTTCGAGGACCGCACCCTGGTGGGGCTGGCCTACTGGGAACCGGCCGGCGACCTGCTGCGCCAGGCCCGCGACATGGTTCCCGGCACCTCCTCCGCCCGCCCCGCCACCGGCAGCGTCAGCCGCGACAGGCACGCCGAGGCGGCGCGGTGACCCAGCAGCCGCCCTCGCGCCCGGTCGGCGGCGAGGTCGTGCGCACCGGCCCGCCCGGTGAGGTCCTCCGCCCCGGCCGCGCCCGCCCCGCCCCACGCCGCCCCTGGACCGGGCAGGACTTCGTGTGGTGGCACACCGCCGCCGTCCTGACCGCCACCCGCCAGGGTCGGCGCCCCAACCCGGTCTCACCGACCATCGACCCCGTGCGCCCGGCCCTGGGGTCCGGTGAGGTCATGCTGGCCACCTGCGACGCCGAGCTGCTCCTGTGGCGGCGCGGGGACGCCACCTACAACCCCTCCCGAGGCTTCTTCCTGGCCGGAGGCCCCGTCGGCCTGGCCCTGACGGCCGCCTTCTTCGGTGGACAGGCCTATCTCAACCACCGGCGCCGACGCTCCGCCGAGGCCGACGCCGTCGAGAAGTGGCGCCACCTGGCCGGCGCCCGCCTGACCGTGTCCACCCACGGCATCTACCTGGGCACGGGGGAGGGCGTCATGCCCATCTCCTACGCCGACATCCAGGAGGTCCAGCTCACCGCCACCGGAGAGATCGTCATCGCCGCAGCCAACTCCTCCGGCTCGGTGCGGCTCAAGATCCGGGCCCAGTGGGCCGAGCTCGTCCTCATCCTGTGGTCGGTGCGCTACATGCCCGAGCACCCCCAGCTCATCGGGCGAACCTGGATCCCCGGCGACTGGCTCATCCACGCCGCCGCCCACGGATACGACGTCGACACCACCCCCTGGCCCCAGGCGCGCCCCGCCCTGCCCTGAGGGCGCAGCGACACGGCCGGCCGGCGCGTCCCCGGTCAGTGCTGGTCGGTCCCGGACCGGTCGGTCTCGCCGGCGTCAGGACCCTCGTCAGTCCCGTCATTGCTGCCGTCGTGACCGCCGGCCGGCTCCTGCGGGTGGTGCTTGCGACGGCGGATGTCCTGCTCCAGGCCCCTGAGGAACTCCGGGTCGTCGTCGGGCGCCGTGGGCCGGGCGCGCTGCGGGCGACGGAAGCTCGTGCCCTCCCGGGAGGACCACACGGTGGGCTCGACGTAACCGCCGCGCTCCTCGGCGGCCTTGACCCGCGAGACGATGATCCAGGCGATCGGGCCGATGGTCGGGAACAGGACGACCAGGGTGATCCACAGGTACTTCGGCATCCTGGCCGGCATGCCCTCATCCGGCGTGCGTGCGCAGTCCAGCAGGGCGTACAGCGTCAGAGCGAACACCAGGACGATGAGGACGATACGCATGGGCCAACCCTAACCGAGCCGGACGGTCCCGCAGACCCCTCACCTGCCCGGACCCTCCCGTCCACGCCGGCTCGTCCCCATCCGGCCGGGGCCGTGGCACGATCATGCCGTGCCCGCCCCGCCCGCCCTCCGCCTCCTGACCGGCGGAACCGCCCCCGACGACGTCGCCGCCCTGCGCACCGCCCTCGCCGAGCGCCTGGCCCTGCGCGGCCTGCTCGCCAGCCGCGATGGCCGCCCAGCGTCCACCGCCGTGGACGGAGCCGACCGGACGGACGCGCCTCCTCCGCCGCTCGTACCCATCGGTCCCGAGGAGGACCCCTCCCAGGTCCGCGCCGACCTGACCCGCCGCATCACCCGCATCCCTGCGCGCACCGACCTCATCCTGCGCACCTCCGGCTCCACCACCGGCACCGGCAGGCTCATCGCCATGAGCGCCGCCGCCCTGGTGGCCTCCGCCCGCGCCACCCACGCGCGCCTCGGCGGCCCGGGAACCTGGCTCCTGCCCCTGCCCGCCCACCACGTCGCCGGCCTGCAGATCCTCATCCGCTCCCTGGAGGCCGGAACCGAGCCCGTCGTGGTCGACACGAGCGCAGGATTCAGCCCGACGGCGCTCGCGGACGCCCTGAGCTCGGCGCACCCGCTCACCGGTCCGGCCGCCTCCCGGCTCTATGTCTCCCTGGTCCCCACCCAGCTGGTGCGCATCCTGCAGGACCCGGCGGCCGGCCGGGCCCTGTCCACGGTCGACGCCGTCCTCCTGGGCGGTGCCGCCGCCGACCCCGGGCTGCTGGCCCGGGCTCGAAGCTCCGGCATCACCGTGGTCACCACCTACGGCATGAGCGAGACCGGCGGCGGCTGCGTCTACGACGGCCGTCCCCTGGAGGGGGTCGAGATCGCCATCCAGGAGCCCGATGCCGAGGGCGCCGGCCGCATCCTCATCTCCGGTCCGGTCCTGGCCGAGGACTACCTCCAACCCCCCGGCCGCACGCCCGACGACGCAGGCGAGGGCTTTCACCGCAGCGGCGGCAAACGCGTCCTGGCCACCTCCGACCGCGGCCGACTGCACCCCGACGGGCGCCTGGAGGTCCTGGGACGCCTGGACGACGTCATCATCACCGGGGGCGTCAAAGTCGAGCCCCGCCACGTGGAGGAGGCCCTCGCCGGCATCGAGGGCGTTGCCGAGGCCTGCGTCGTCGGCCTGCCCGACGAGCAGTGGGGAAGCCGCGTGGTCGCCGCCGTCGCGCTCGAGCCGAGTGGGCACCGGGACCGCTCGCACCGGTGGGACGGCGCCGCCCTGCGCGAGGCGGTCCGCGCCCGGCTGGACGGTGCGCACGCCCCCAAACGGGTTGTTGTCCTGGAGGCCCTGCCGCTGCGCCCCAGTGGGAAGGTCGACCGGCGCGAGGTCGCCCGACGCCTCGCCGCAGCCACGACAGACGTGACGGCGGGGCCTCCTACGCCAGGGCCCTGATCTCCGCCTCACTCGGGCAGGTGGCCGGACCGAAGCGCGTCGTGGTCAAGGCGCCGGCCACATTCGCCCAGCGCAGCGCCGTCGTCAGATCGACGCCCCGGGCCAGGGCCGCGGCCAGGACACCGGAGTGCGCGTCCCCGGCCCCATTGGTGTCCACCGGTGTCACCGGGATGCTCGGGGTGTGGCGTGCCCGACCCCCATCGGAGAACCAGGATCCCTGCGCCCCGGCCCGCACTAGGACGATGCCGAGCCTGGACGCCAGCGTCTCGCAGACAGCACCGTGGTCGCCGATCTCCGCCCGCAGCCCCAGGCGGCCGGCGAGCAGCCCGGCCTCACGCTCGTTGAGGGACCAGATGGGCGCCAGTCCACCGATGCGCTCCAACGCGCTCATGGGGACCGAACCGACCATGGGGGAGACGTCGAACAGTGCCGTGCACCCCGCCCGGGCCTCGATCAACCTCCCGGCCAGCCGCTCCAGCGCCGTCCTGGAGGCATCATCGGCCAGGGAGTAGCCGGAGAGGTAGACGATGTCGTCGTCGCTCACCTCCAGGTGGTCGAAGGCATCCGCCGGGCCACGAGTCTCGGCCCCGCAGGTGGAGATGAAGGTGCGCTCGGCTCTCGCATCGGTCATGGCCACGCAGTAGCCCTGGTCGCCGGGTGCGACCGGGCCGACATGGTCCACCCCGATCGTCTCCAAGGCCTCGCGGGCTGCCTCGGCGAAGGGCCCCTCACCCAGTGGTCCGGCGTACAGGGTCTCGACACCCAGCCTGCGGGCGGCGGCCAGCACGTTGAAGCCACCGCCGACGGCCATGGAGGACTCGTCGGCGAACACGTCGCCACCGGGCTCGGGAATCGCCTCGACGCGCAAGGTGAGGTCGATGACGACCTGGCCGGTGTGAATGACCCGTCCCATCATGGCCGCCTCTGCTCCGGAGCGGCCTTCCGGGAGCGCCCGATGCCACCACGGAGCGTCAGCAGCGCCTCGCAGACCGGGGCGAGCCTCAGGCTGGAGCGCGCCAGTACCTGACGGACCGGCTCGGTGGGAAGAAGACGGGGTGAGCTCGCCCCCAGGACCGCGCCGGCCATCGCGGCAATGGTGTCGGTATCTCCCCCGAGCTCAGCGGCGAAGCACAGACCATCCAGGGGCTGCTGCGCGAACTCCCGCACAATCACCAGAGCGCAGGGGACCGACTCCGCCGACTCCACCGACGTTCCGACGTAGGTGCGCAGATGCTCGGCCAGGGCGTCCCCGTGCAGGTCGCGACTCGTCGCCAGGGCCAGGCGAGTGCGGGCGGCGACAGAGGCCTTCTCCGTCCAGTGACCCTCCCCGGGGTGGGCGGCCACGAAGTCCAGCGCCGCCTCCAGCGCACCCGCCGCGTCGACGCCGTCGATGGCCGCGCTGACCGCTGCGGCCAGGAGCCCAGCGGCCTCGAAGCCCTGCCGGGTGTCGTGGGTGACCAGGCAGGACTCGTGAACGGCCTGGGCCAGCGCGTCGCCGTCGGTGCTCAGGGAGAAGGCGATGCCCACCGGAGCCACCCGCATCGCGGCGCCGTTGGTGGTGCCCTCCCTGCCGGTGCAGTGCGGGTCGGCCCCGGCGCGCACCCGCTCCAGAGCGAGCTTGGTGGAGGGGCCCAGCAGGTCCAGGGAACCGCGGGCGCGCATGTCATCCTCCCAGCTCAGGAGGGCAGCGGCGAGCTGGTGGGGGTCGATGCGGCCGCCACCTTCGGTGAGGAGTCCGGCCAGGATGAGAGCCTGCTCGGTGTCATCCGTGACGCTGCCCGCAGGCATTGAGGGGGCGATGGGCTGCTCGGCGACGGCGTCGCGCAGCCCGGTGATCGCGCCGTAGCACCGGCGGATCTGTGTCGGGCTCATGGACTGGGTGGGCATCCCCAATGCATCGCCGAGGGCCAGCCCGGTCAGCGCTCCCAGGGCGCGTTCGCCCACCGAGGGCTCAGACGCGGCAGGCTCAGACCCGGGTGAAGGAGTACGAGGACGGGGATCGGGGTGTCTCACGGAGGTCCTTCTGGCGATCAGGGTGCCGGCTGCATCACCGGTCGAGGTGTGGCTCATGCGCTCGCACCGGTGAGGGCCACGGCGCTGGTAGGGTCACTGCCGCCTACCCTAGAGGATCGGAGGAAGCCGTGAGCGGCGAGAACGGCGAACACGCGCAGGACAGCGGCCCCCGCGCCACCAGCTGGGGGGAGGTGGTACGTCTGCGCACCCTGCCGGCCGCTGTCGCCCCCGTCATCCTGGGTGCCGGGGCGGCCGCCGCGGTGGGGGAGCTCTCAGTGCTGCGGAGCCTGCTGGCCGCGGGCGTGGCCCTGGCGCTGCAGATCGGCTGCAACCTGGCCAATGACTACTCCGACGGCGTGCGCGGCACCGACGACGATCGCACCGGGCCGCCGCGACTGACCGCCTCCGGGCAGGTCGCCCCGGGCGCCGTCAAGCTCGCCGCCTTCGGCTGCTTCGGGATCGGAGGTCTCCTGGGCCTGGGTCTGGTGGTGCTGACCGGCCAGTGGTGGCTGCTGGTCATCGGGGCCGCGGCGATCGCGGCCGCCTGGTTCTACACCGGCGGCTCCCACCCCTACGGCTACGCCGGCCTGGGGGAGGTCTTCGTCTTCGTCTTCTTCGGCCTGGTGGCCACGGTGGGAACCGCCTATGTCCAGGCCGGCACGGTGCCGGGGTGGCTGTGGCCCTCGGCCTGCGGGATCGGCCTACTCGCCTGCTCCCTGCTCATGGTCAACAACTTGCGCGACATCGACACCGATCCCGCCCACGGCAAGATGACCCTGGCGGTCCGTCTGGGGGAGGGGGGCGCTCGGCGCGCCTTCTCAGTCATGCTCTACCTGCCTCTCCTGCTGGGGGCCGTCGCCCTGGTGTGGGCGCGTGAGACCGGATCAGCCAGTCCCGTCGACGGCGGGGGCCACATCAGCCCGCTGCTGACCCTGGTCATCGCGCTGGCGGCGCCGCTCCTGCTCCTGCCGCTGGTCCGACGGGCCACCGCGCCTGTGCGTGCCGGCGCCCGGGGACGCGATCTCATCGCCTCCCTGCGTGACGCCGGCCTGCTGGAGCTGGCCTACGGCGTCGTCTTCGCCGCCGCCACTGTCATCATCACCCTGTGAGCCCGGGCTCGGGAGAGCGTCAATCTCATGCGGGGAGATCTCAGGGCGTCAACGAAGTACATCGACTGGGCGCTGGTTCCATCCCGCTGGATTGAGCGGCGATTCCTCATCTTCACGGCACTGCGCAGCCCGGGGTACATCCTGCTGCATCTCGTTGCTGGCCTGCCTCTGGCGGCTATCGTGGGAATCACTGTTGGGGTGCTTCTGGAGCTGGTGGGAGTGCCTGAGGTGAACGGGGCGTGGGCCTTTGTGCTGGGGGCCCTGCTCGTGGCCTCTCTCATGGGGTACCGGCTGCTGAGCTTCACCGTGTTCAACACCTCGGGCGTGCACATCTTCCGGTTCATCGGATGCTGGTGGTGGCGCAAGGACATCCCGTGGGTGGCCTTTCGCGAAACGGCGCGTGTGGACCTCCAGGAGGCGCCCTATGACATCCACGGCTTCACACCTCCCGATACCCACAATCTGGCGCTGCATCTGACGACCATGGAGCAGTGGGCAGGGTTCGTCGGGGCCTGGGCGGCACAGGGGGATCGCTCTGATCCGGTGGCGGGACTTCCTCCGAGGGACCGCATGGCGCTGGTCAAGGCATTCGATAAGCAGGGCACGTTCTGGAAGCTGGACAGTACTTCGACGATCGTCCCCGGATTCGTACGCCTGTCTCGACCTGACGACCGGCGTCAGGGGGCTCAGGAGCGCATCGCCCGCGACTGGCGCGCCCTCATCGAGTGGGCGGAGCAGAAGCAGTACCTGCCCAGACGGCTCTACCCCTTCGAGTCCTACCCGGGCTTTCTTCCCTGGTAGCCCGAAGCTCCAGACTCGCCTGCGGGCTAAGCAGTCGGAGTCGGCGTTCGCCCCGCGATTGGTACTGCATCAGTGTGGGCAGAGGGGGAGAGGTCTGGAGGGCCGCTGGTGTCCATGGTGCTGACATCACCCCCCTCATCGGCGTTGCACGCCGAGGAGGAATCCCGTAATTCCAACGATTCTTGGGGAGGGCTTTCGCGGTGGGCTCGTTGATGTCAGCGCTGTGGACACTGAGCCGTGGGACTGAACGACTCTGCGGGGTCTAGGTGGCGGGGTCGGGCTCCCTTACCCGCGCTGGCCGAGCCTTCCTCTGCCTGTCCCCTTTCGGCTCCTGCGCAGGAGCCTGGACGCCATGGTTCGACGTCGGCCCCGGCCTACTCCACGAGGATGGGGGTGCACTGGCCGAAGTTTGTGCGTACTGCACGAGCCCCCGCCCCTGGTGGAGTACACCCGAGGCTCACGCAGTAGCCCCCGGCCCTCGTGGAGTACTGGCGGACGCCGACCGCCGCACCGATGGAGACGCACCAAGCCCTGAGGACTCAGCGGGTCGGTTCGGTATCGAGCGGAACCCACGGGTCGGGCTGGTGGGTGATGCGGTTGCGCACGTCCCGGCGCACGAGCTCGATCGACCACAGCCAGATGACGTGCCCCAGCGCCTCGGAGAAGTGCTCCGCCCAGGTCTGCCCACCGGCGACCCACGGGAAGGGCGAGGGGACCGTGCCCGTCAGCGGCATGAGCACCAGGTGCGCCCCCACCCACACGAGCAGACCGAAGGCGGCCCCCTGCCACAGCGTGATCGACTTGTAGTACTCCGCCATGACGCAGTAGAAGACGGCGAAGACGATCGCGAAGCTGAAGTGGATGATGAAGGAGTAGATCGGCAGCCCCTCGTTGCCATTGAAAGTGATGCCGGTGTGCGACTGCTCCGGGCTCATCCCCAGCTGCTCAAGGAGCTGCTGAGGCGGGTTGGTGGCGTTGCGCTCCGGGGTACGGGGCGGGAAGGGAACCTCCCAGCCGAACTTGACGATGGCGGAGAAGAAGCCTCCGATGATGCCGACGACGATCGCTGTTCCGACTCGCCGCCGCGTGGGGTCGGTCTTCTTCAGCAGGGTGGACAGCATGGGTGTCTCCAGGTGGTGGGAGTAGTCATGGTGACCGAGTCGGTGGACGGCTTGCAGATCGAACGGTGTCCTAGTCGTCCGTTGTCCACCGACCCGGCCTCCCGGAAGCCTGGCATGGGAGGCGGCCGGGCCGCAACGTTATCGTGACCTAATCCGGTCGCGTCCCGTGAGCCGTGGCGAGGTCGAAGCGCTGAACCGGGAACGGAAACCGGCGAGGGCCTCGCCGCAGCTGGTGCTGCAACGAGGCCCTCGCCAGATTGATGGTGCAGGTCTGTCGGCTCAGTTGCCGCCGCCCTGCTGGCCCGGCTGCTGGGCGCCGGCGCTGCTGTCAGCACCGCCCTGCTGCTGGCCACCCTGCTGGCCCGGCTGCTGACCGCCCTGCTGGTTGTCGCCCTGAATGGAACCGCCCTGCTGCTGGCCGCCCTGCTGCTGGCCCGGTTGCTGGCCCGGCTGCTGACCGCCCTGCTGGCCCGGCTGCTGACCATCCTGCTGGGTGCCGGCGCTGCCGCCTGCACCGCCCGGCTGCTGACCGCCCTGCTGACTGTCGCCGCCCTGCTGGCCCTGGGGAGCGCTGGGCTGGCTGCCTCCGCCGGTGGCGCCACCGGTCGCCTTGCTGTCAGCACTGGGCGTAGCGGCACCGCCGTCGCTGGTCTTACCCGCGGTCTGCTTGGTGGCGGGTGTGGTCGAGTCGCTCGAGCCGGAACCCGAGCAGGCTGCCAGACCGAGTCCGGCGGTGACGATGAGGAGCGAGGTGGCGAGGGTCTTGGCACGTGTAGCGGTGAATCGCATGAGATCTCCTATGCGGTTGCTGGTGCAGTGTCAGTGCGGGATGGCCCGCTCTTGCCGATCCGGAGTCGCCGTCGTCCATGGTGCTTAAGGAAGAGCCCACCGACACCCGTTGCGAGTGACGATCGTCATAGACGGCTATGTGGTTGTTCGACAATCCCCGTTGCCGATGGCTCCGAACCTCTTTCGAGACTAGCAACAAGAAACGGACCGAAAGGGTGAATTATCGTGACAACCGTCTCGAGTCTGGTGGCCATCGGGCTGCTGGGAGGTCTCATCACGGGTATCTCCCCGTGCGTCCTGCCCGTGCTCCCCGTCATCCTCCTCTCCGCAGGAGCGCAGGGTGTACGTAGTGATGACGAGGAGGACAGCGGCGGCTTCGCCTCCCGCTTCCACCCCTACCTCGTGGTGACCGGCCTTGTGGTCAGTTTCACGGTCTTCACGCTCCTGGGATCGACTCTCCTGAGCCTGCTCCATCTGCCGCAGGACCTCATCCGTTGGATCGGCATCGTCATGCTCGCCCTGATCGGCCTGGGCATGATGGTCCCGAAGGTCATGGAGACCCTGGAGCGTCCCTTCTCGCGCTTCCAGCGCTTCGGTGGTTCGAAGAATCCCTCCAACGGCTTCCTCCTGGGCCTGGTGCTGGGAGCCGCGTACGTGCCCTGCGCCGGACCGGTCCTGGCTGCTGTCGCCGTCGCGGGCGCCACCGGACGGATCGGCGTCGACACCGTTGCGCTGGCCGTGTCCTTCGCCGTCGGCACGGCGATCCCGCTGCTGGCCTTCGCCCTGGCCGGACGTGGCATCACGGAGAGGATTCGCGCCTTCCGCACCCGCCAGCGCGCCATCCGCGTCACCGCCGGCGTCGTCATGCTCGGGCTGGCCGTGGCGCTCGTCCTGGACGCCCCGGCCGCGCTCCAGCGCCGCCTGCCCGACTACACGGCCTCCCTTCAGGCCCGCACCGACAGTCTCCTTCACGGTGACTCCACCGGGGCCTGCCGTCCCGGGGCCACCGCTCTCGGCGACTGCGGCCCCCTGCCCGCCATCGACGGCGCGGTGGCCTGGATCAACACGCCCAGCAACCAGCCCCTGACCCAGCATGACCGCGCCGGCAAGGTCACTCTGGTCGACTTCTTCGCATACTCCTGCATCAACTGCCAGCGCTCGATCCCCGGCATCGAGAAGCTGCACGAGACCTACGCCGCCTCCGGCCTGCAGGTGATCGGCGTCCACTCCCCGGAGTACGCCTTCGAGAAGGAGGTGGACAACGTGCGCGGCGGCGTCGAGAGCCTCGGCATCACCTACCCCGTGGCCGTCGACTCCAACCTGGTCACCTGGACCAACTTCGACAACCACTACTGGCCCGCCCACTACCTGGCCGACGCCCAGGGCAACGTCCGCCAGACCCACATCGGTGAGGGCGGGGAGGCCGCCACGGAGAAGCTCGTCCGTGAGCTGCTCACGCAAGCCAACCCGAAGGCGACCCTCCCCGCCCCCGTCTTCTCCGAGGCGAACGACGACGCGGGCACGAACAGCCCCCGCACCCCCGAGACCTACCTGGGCTCGGACCGGGCCTCCGGCTTCGCGCAGGGCACCCTGCACAAGGGCCGGCACTCCTTCTCCTTCCCCTCCCGTCTTCAGGCCGACACCTTCGCCCTGGACGGCACGTGGAAGGTTGAGCCGCAGTCCATCGCCCCGGCCGAGGGCAAGGGACGTCTGCGCCTGTCCTACCGCGGCAAGCAGGTCAACCTCGTCGTCTCCGGTGAAGGGGACCTGACCTGGACGGTCAACGGGAAGACCCGCACCACCCACATCTCCGGCGTGCCCAACGGGATGGAGCTGGTCCGTACCGACGAGGTGGGATCGGGCGAGCTCGAGCTGGAGGCCTCGCCCGGGCTGCAGCTGTACTCCTTCACCTTCGGGTGACCCGACGGTGACGGCAGGGACGCTCCAGGAGGCGGTGTGATGGGCCTGGTGACGCTGGAGCCGCGGACCGGGACGCGCACCGTCTCCTCCTGCGGGCTCGCCTACCATTCCCCTGTGACAAGCAGCAGCTCCAGCAGTTCTGAGGGGGAATGGATCGCGCAGGTGGCCGACGGTGACGCCGACGCCTTCGCCCGCCTCTACGACGCCTGGTCCTCTCGTCTGTTCGCGCTGATCCTGCAGATCGTCGTGGACCGCGCCCAGAGTGAGGAGGTACTCCAGGAGGTCTTCCTCGAGGTGTGGCGTACGGCCGGTTCCTTCTCCCAGGCGCGAGGCAGCGCCCGCGCCTGGCTGGTGACCATGGCCAGGCGCCGTGCCATCGATCGGGTCCGCTCCTCCCAGTCCTCCCGGGACCGGGAGAGCCGGTGGCATGACTACATGCCCGACGTCGACCTGACGGTCCAGCAGGTCGAGGACAGACTCGTGGGCGAGCAGGTGCACCGGGCGCTCGAGGCCGTGGGGGAGCCCTACCGCTCCACCATCGAGCTGGCCTACTTCACGGGCCTGACTCACCGCGAGATCGCCCGCCGCACGGGCACGCCGCTGGGGACGGTCAAGACACGCATCAGGGACGGAATGGCACGGTTACGACGAGAGCTGGGGGTGCAGTCATGAGCGACCGCGACAAGACTCACGAGGACACCATCAACGGCGACGCCGATACGCCGGACGCCGAGGGGCTCGACGGTGCGCAGGACCTCGACGGCGTCGGGCTCTTCGACGACGATCTCGACTCGGAGACGGCCGCCCTGCTGGGGTCCTCGCTCAGGCCCGTGCCCCCGCCGGCCGCGATCCGCTCCTCCCTTCTGGAGGCCATTGCGCGCGAGCCTCAGACGGGCCAGGCCGGCGAGGCCACCGGCACCATTGAGGAGGACGCTGGCGCCGCCGCCGGCGGCAGCGATGGTGGCAGTGACCGCGACTCGGTGGACTCCTCCGTCGTCAGCCTCGGTGCGCGCCGCCGACGCCGCTCCGCCTGGCGCACCGGCCTGTTACGGGCGGCCGCAGCCGTGGTCCTGCTCGGCGTCGGCATCGGTGTGGGGCGCTGGAGCGCGCGGGGTGCGGTCGATGAGGCCATGGACTCCATGGCCAACTCCATGGCGCCGACCCAGCACTACGCCCACCTCAACCAGGCCCAGGACGTCCAGCGCGTGACCGACACGATGCCCGACGGGCATGTTGCGACCCTCACCTGGTCCCGGGACATGAGCATGACCGCGCTGACACTGCCGGCCGCCATGAAGGAGTCGGCCGGTGAGCGCAGCCTCCAGGTCTGGCTCAAGGAGGGGGAGACGACCACCTCGCTGGGCGTCTACGACCCCCGCGGCGGGGCCGGCTTCTCCTTCCTCGACATCATGCCCAAGCCCGGCCAGCAGATCGTCATCACCATGGAGCCGGCCGGCGGATCGGCCCAGCCGACGACGCCGCCCCTGGTCACCCTGCGAGTGAGTGAGGACGCCGGCCAGGCCGGCACCGCGACCGGCTCACCGACCCCCGCACCCTCGGCCGGCCCCACCGGGGACTCCGCCTAGCGGGGGCCGCGGCGGGGAGGAACGACACGAGCCCCGAATTGTGATGTAAATAACACTAAAGTCATCTCGAGGGGGCCGACCTCGGTGCTGACGGACGTCAGTGTCTCTGAGGTGATTTCCTGTCATTCCGCGGCTTTCTGAGGGTTGATGGAAGCGGCGGGCGACGAGGGCGGTCGTTGTTGCTGTGAGCGGAAGACAATGAGTACTTCTTTTCCATCTTCGGCATGAATGCACAGAGAATTCTGAGGGCGTGAATTCTCTTTCAGAATATTCGCTCCATTCCGGTACGCACCACGATTCTGAATGCCCTCGATATGTCGACCCTGAGCTCTCTCATGCGGTCGTGACGATGCCTCAGAGTCAGAAGTAGTACGGGAAGGGCGACCAATCGGGGGTGCGGCGCTGGAGGAACGCGTCGCGCCCCTCAACGGCCTCATCGGTCATGTAGGCCAAACGCGTGGCCTCGCCGGCGAAGACCTGCTGGCCGGCCAGGCCGTCGTCGGCCAGGTTGAAGGCGAGCTTGAGCATGCGGATGGCCTGCGGGGACTTGCCCGCTACGGTGGCCGCGTACTCCAGGGCCCGTTCCTCGAGCTCGGCGTGGGGGACCGCCTCATTGACGACGCCCCAGCGTTCGGCGGTGACGGCGTCGTAGGTGCGGGCCAGGAAGAAGATCTCGCGGGCGCGCTTGTCCCCGACCTGGCGGGCCAGGAGCGCGGAGCCGTAGCCGGCGTCGAAGCTGCCGACATCGGCGTCGGTCTGCTTGAAGCGCGCGTGCTCGATCGAGGCCAGCGACAGGTCGCACACGACGTTGAGGCTGTGACCGCCGCCGGCGGCCCAGCCCGGGACGGCGGCGATGACGGCCTTGGGCATGGTGCGGATGAGACGCTGAACCTCCAGGATGTGGAGTCGGCCTGCCCTCGCGGTGTCGAGACGGGCCTGGGCGGCGGCGACATCGGCGTCATGGCTGTAGGTGCGGTCGTCGGCCTCGCCGGCGGCAGTCGGGCGTTCCTGCGAGGCGCCCGGCGAGGTCTCCCGCTCGTAGCGGTAGCCGTCCCGGCCGCGGATGCGCTGGTCGCCGCCGGAGGAGAAGGCCCAGCCGCCGTCGCGTGGGGAGGGGCCGTTGCCGGTGAGGATGACGGCGCCGACGTCGCCGCTCATACGCGCATGGTCCAGGACCCGGTAGAGCTCGTCGACGGTGCGGGGGCGGAAGGCGTTGCGCACCTCGGGCCGGTTGAAAGCCACGCGGACCACCGGCAGGTCCTGGAGCCAGGTGCCGTCCTCGTCCCGGACGCAGCCCCTGTGGTAGGTGATGTCCGTAAGGGCCTCCGCCTGCTGCTGGGGGGCGTTCGTGCCGGCCTCGGCGTGAGGGAAGCCGGACACCTCCCGCCAGCGGGCGGGGGCGAAGATCTCTGAGACTCGGCGCGGCAGCGGGTGGGCGGTGGTGGCGTTCATGGCCTCAGCGTAGGGCCGCCGGGGCTTGTCCCGCCCCAGGGGGTGTGGTCGTCGTGGCTCCTAGTTTCCCAGGGCTGCGGCGATGAGCTCGGTGCGCGAGGTGTGGCCGAGGCGGTGGAGGACCTCGGAGACGTAGATGCGCACGGTGTTCTCGGAGATGCCGAGCTTGCGGGCGATGCGCCGGTTGGTCAGCCCCTCCAGGAGGCAGGTGTAGATGTCCTGGAGGCGGGGCGGCAGCTCGCTGACCAGCTCCTGAATGCGGGCCTCCGCGGTGGCGCGCTTCTGCTCGGACTGGTAGGCGCTGACGAGCATCTTCGTGGGGCGTGAGGACATGACGGGCTCGCCGCGGCTGGCGCGCAGCAGCGCCGCGGCGACATTCTCCGTGCTCTCATCCTTGGTGATGAAGCCGTTGACGCCCTCGGCCAGGGCCTCGGTGAGCATCTCGTCACGACTGAAGACAGTGAACATGACAATGGGCATCCTGGGGAAGCGCTCATAGATCGCTCTGGCCGTCTGGGCGCCATCCATATCCGGCATGTCGCTGTCCAGCAGGACGACGTCGACGGGCTGCTGCCCGGTCATGAGCAGGCTGATGGCCTGCCGTCCACCGGAGGCGGCGGCGACGACGGTAATGGCCCGCTGCGAGTCGAGCTGTTCGGCGAAGGTGGTGCGGATGAGCGGGTCGTCATCGACGATGAGGACTCGCAGGGAACGCAGGGTGTGACTAGGCATAAGCGGCTCCGTCCGGTGGCGACATGAGGGATCTCGCATTAGTGGTTGGTGTGGCGATCTCGTTCCAGGGGAGGCTGGCGAGAACGGTCCAGGAGGCTCCGATCCGGTTCGAGCTCAAGGAGCCCCCGGCATTCTCGAACCGGTCCTGGAGGGCCCATAAACCGTATCCTCCGTGCATCTCCTCAGGCACTTTCTGATCATGCCAGGGCGAGCTGAAGCTGATGAAGAGGGTGTCCTGCTCCTGCTCCACGAAGAGGGAGACAAGATCGTGGGGAAAGTTGTACTTGAGGGCGTTGAGGGTGTTCTCGCGGATGAAGGCGACCAGGAGTCGACCGAGCTCAGAGCGGTGCAGTGCCGGAATCCTCTCGATGCCGTCGAGGTCGGCGTCCAGGACGATCTTGCGCTGCGCCAGCGTGTAGGCGCTGGAGTCGACGATCTCCTGCAGGGTGGGCTCCTCCTTGGGAGGCCCCTGGGAGACGGCGAGGTTGTGGATGAGCAGGCGCAGGTGGGCGAGGGCCTGCTGAGTCCGGTCCTGCAGGTCGAGGATGCGGTCGCGGTCATCGCCGTTGGGAAGCTTGATGGAGCGGGAGATGATGAGCATGCGGGTGAGGTCGGCGGCCAGGTCGTCATGGAGGCTGTCGGCGATGTCGCGGCGCAGCTGCTGAATGAGCTCGGCGGCAATCTCCTTGGAGCGCTCCGCCTCCCGCTGCATCTCATCCAGGCGGTCTTTGGTGTTGCGGATCAGGACTCCGAGGGAGGCGGACAGGGTTCCCCAGAATACAGTCCAGACTGTCACGGGAAGGAAGGGGATTCCTGATATGAGCTGCGCCAGAAAGAACACAGAGAGCTGAATAAGGGCGAGTTTAGGTTTTCTGGCCGCCAGGAGGTCGGCAACCATGACATACACAAGAGTCCATGCCCATGATAGCTGTGATTCTGATGCATAAAAGACTACGAGGAGCGTGGTGGAAAAAGTAAATATTCCGAGTCGTCGATCTTTTGCGTAGACGTATGGGAGGAATGAGAGTATCTGAAATATCTCCCCGATAATGATTGAACTTATATTGGCTCTGAAAGTGATGTAGGTGTATGTGTCTAGGAGAACGAGGGCGGTGACAACTGAAATGAGGATGGCTCGCCTCAGGCGCGGCAAAAACCTCTGGTGTCGTATCCAGAGTCTTGATAGGAAACTATCGTTTTGCATGGTCTGTGAGGTGAGTGCTGAAACCGTGGGTGGAGTGTGTTCTATCTCAGGTGCTCGGTGGTGGAAAAATGCCGCCACCCCTAAGGGGTGAGCTTAGGGGTGGCAGTGACGGCACTTCTCAGGAGTACCAGCGGTTCATCTTCCTGTCGCACCAGGCGGTGGGTGGGAAGATGCACCAGTCGGGGCGGGGCCTCAGGAAGGCTCCTGCCGAGTCGTCGTGTCGTGCGGGGGTGGTGGCCGGTGCGGCGCTGGCCGGCGCGGCGAAGCCCGCCATGAGGAGGGCGACGAGGGAGATGCGGACAACGGATTTCATGGAGAGAACTCCTGTCTCAAAGGGGTGTTGCGAACAATTTATCTTACCATTCCACCGGTTTGCGACAACTGCGTTCTTCGCCGCCCCGATTGATTCTTCGCTCAACAAAACCTGTTGATGGCGGGGCTCTGCCAACTCCATAACCCTGGAGCCGTGCCTGTGTGAGACCGTCGGCTACGAGGCCGTCTACCGCACTACCCGGCCTTCGCTCCGCGCCCGGCCGAGCTCGCCGACTCCGACGACACGGTCGCCCGCCTGCGGCGCGAGCAGGGACGGGGCTTGGCCGCCTCGACCATCGAGGGCGGAGGCTTCGAGATCCTGGGCAGCCTGACCCTCGTCATGGGACTCACTCACCACTCCACTGCCTGCCGGTCAGGGCGCTCAGGACAGCCGGCACGCCCCCGGCCCCGGCCTGGTCACGATCACCGCGGCCCGCTCAGCGCCTTGCTCTCGGTCCCGGTAGGCCCGGAGCCACTGCGAGGCGAAGGCCTCAGCGTCATCGGCCCGAACCAAGGCGTACACCGACCCGCCCCACCCGGCTCCGAAGGAGGAGGCGCCGATGGCGCCCGCCTCACGGGCCAGTGACACCATGAGTCGGGTCTGCGGCACCTGGTTGCACAGGCAGCGGTCGGCCAGCTCCTGAGAGCGCTCAAGGACCTCGCCCACGCCGGGATCGGCCGCAGCGATCAGCCGGGCGCCGTCGGGAACCAGGACGAGGGACTCGATGAGGAACTGCTCGATCCGCTGCCTCTCGTAGCCGGGGCCGCACAGCCTCAGCAGGTCCTTCAGCGCCGGGTCGCCGGCCGCCTGCTCACCGGTGGCGTCCCCGACCAGGTGCCTGACCGCGCCGGCCAGGGAGGCATCGGTGCGCCCAGTGGCCGCGTTCCACCTGGCCAGTACCGCCTGGACGGTGTTCGGCCCGCGGTTGTAGTCCTTCAGGGCCGCACCGGTCTTGTGGGCCAGCACCCCGCTCACGCCGACGACGAGCGCCCACTGGGCGGGGAAGGAGATGGTCCGCTCGATGCGCATCGGATCGAATCCGGCCAGCAGCAGCCGGTCCTGGGCGCCGCACAGCATGCCGGTGTGGTCCTCACTCCCGCCGCGGGTGCCCACTCCGCTGGTCCCCGGCAGGTCCCGCCACGCCCGTCCGCCCTCCACGGCGGCAAGGTAGCCGGCCAGGGACAGGCGGTTGGGCATCGACTCGATCCACCGGGGATCCTCGTCCCAGCCGTTGAGGGAGGCCAGGGCCAGCGCCGTGGCGCACACCAGCGCGGAGGACGAGCTCATCCCGGAGGCCGGCGGAAGGTCCGAGGAGATGGACAGGTGGGCCGCGGTGCCTGCCCCGAAGTTGAGGGTGAGGCGGTCCAGCACCGTCTGAAGGTAACGGCCCCAGTGGCCCGGCTCCAGGCCCGGGTCCACCCCGGCGAGCAGGGTGACCGGCTCGCCGCCGTCCGTGGTGGCGGTCAGGGAGGCGGGAGGCCCCGCCACGCGACGCGCCCGCGCCGTGATCGCTCGGTCGACGGCGCCGACCAGGACCGAGCCGCCGGCGTAGTCGGTGTGCTTACCCAGGACCTCGACGCGTCCGGGCACCCGCCACGCGGTCTCCCCGGGCCTCTCACTCATCGCCCGGTGCGTTCCCTGGTTCACAGCGACACCTTCGTCCCGGACAGGCGGGCCTCGACCTCGCGGATGTCCTCACGCCGCGACAGGTCCAGGACCCCTCCGGTCGCGGGGAGGACCGAGACCGGACCGGGCAGGGCGCGCACGGCGTCGACGATCTCCAGCTCGCCGCGCGGCGAGGGAGTGATCCGGCGGCAGGCGGAGAAGATCTCAGGGGTGAATCGGAAGGCGTTCATCGACACCGGGGCGTGGGCTCCGGCGGCCCGGACCGCCTCTGCTGAAGGCTTCTCCACGATCTCCCCCAGCGCCCCGTCGCAGGCGCGCACGAGAGCGAAGGCGGCGATTCGCTCGGCGGGGATGTTGGACTCGGCCACCAGGGCGGCGCGATCGAAACCGGCCAGGGCGTTGCCCCGGTGGCGAGCCAGGTCTCGCAGTACCTGACGGGGGTAGTAGTTGTCCCCGTTGACCATGAGGAAGGACTCCTCTCCCACGGCCGCCTCGGCGGACAGGACGGCGTCGGCCGTCCCCAAGGGGTTGACCTGGACGGCCAGGTCGATCGTGAGTCGGGCGCACTCCAGGGAGTCGACGTGGCGGCGGAAGTCCTCGTGCTCGGGCCCCACGACCAGGACGGCCCGCTCGATCCCGGCGTCGGCCAGGGCTGAGAGGCTGTAGTCGATGAGCCGGTGCTCGCCGATGGGCATGAGGGCCTTGTAACCGCTGGCCGCGGCCGTGGCCTGCTGGGAGGTCAGGCCGGAGCCGGCTGTGCTGCTCGCCCGCATGCGTGTGCCCAGTCCCCGGGCCAGGACGACGGCGACACGGGTGCGGTCCGCCGCATCGCTCACCGTCTCCGTCATAGGGCCGGTCATCGCGTCAGCCATCGTGTCAGTGTTCGTGTCTGTCATGGGATCCTTCCTCCTGTCCGTCTCAGGCGTCCAGGCCGTAGTGGCTCGCGACAGCGGCCGCGGTCTCCCGGGCCTCGACACCGGTGGGCATCTCGGCGAAGACCCGCAGGAGCGGCTCGGTGCCCGAGAAGCGAATCGTCACCCAGCCGCCGCATGTGAAGTAGACCTTGCAGCCGTCCTCCCAGGAGATGCGTTCGACGTCGTGGGCGAAGGCGGGCAGGTCGTGGGCGCTGAAGATGCGCTGCTCCAGCTCGGTGCGCCGCTCGGAGGTGAAGCCGTAGGCGTTCTCCACCATGACGAGCTCACCGTACCGGGCCACGATGTCGGCGTAGAGCTCGGAGAGCCTCTTGCCCGAGGCCGCCACCGCCTCGACCAGCAGGGAGCCGGCGTAGACCCCGTCCTTGCCGGGGATGTGACCGCGTACGGTCAGGCCCCCGGAGGACTCGCCCCCGATGACGGCCCCGGTCTCGGCCATCTTGGCGCTGATCCACTTGAAGCCGACGGGCACCTCGTGGCAGACCTGCCCGTGTGCGGCCGCGACCCGGTCCAGCAGGTGGGTGGTGGACATGTTGCGCACGGCCGGTCCCGTCCACCCCTTGTGGGTCAGCAGGTAGTCGTAGAGCAGGACCAGGACCTGATTGGGGGTGAGGTAGGCGCCGGTGTCGTCGATGATTCCCAGGCGGTCCGCGTCCCCGTCGGTGGCGATGCCCAGGTCTGCGCCGGACTCGACGACGGCGTTGCGCAGCGTGGCGACGGTCCCCTCGGTGGGTGAGGGCATGCGGCCCCCGAACAGGGGGTCGTGGCGGTCATGGATGACGTCCACCTGGCAGCGGGCGGTCAGCAGGATCGTCTGCAGGCTCGTCTCGGAGACACCGAACATCGGGTCCAGCACGATGCGCATGTGGGCGTGGCGGATGGTCTCGGTGTCGAGCTTGTCGATGATCGCGTCCAGGTACCAGTTGATGGAGCGCTGGACGGTGACGAGCTCGCAGGAACGGGCCTGATGGGGCTCGACGCTGCGCACGTCCGCATCCGTCAGGCCCTGCACGGAGGCGGCGAGCTCGTTGGTGACCCTCAGGTCGGCGTCGCGGCCACCGGGCAGGAAGATCTTGACACCGTTGTACAGGGCCGGGTTGTGGGAGGCGGTCACGGCCATCCCGTAGGCCGCCTTGAGGCGGCGCACCGTCCACATGGTGGTGGGGGTCGGGGAGGGGCGGTCGATGACGGTGACCCGGATGCCGTTGCCGACGAGCACCTCGACGGCCCACCAGGCGGCGGTGTCGGACAGGAATCGGCGGTCGTAGCCGATGACGACGCCCTGCTCGGCCGTGCCCTCCTTCACGATGCGGTTGGCCAGCCCCTGGGTCAGGAGCCTGACGTTGGCGCGGGTGAACTCGTCGCCGATCACGGCTCTCCAGCCGCCGGTGCCGAAGTGGATCATGGTGTTTCCTCTGCTGAGGTGCCGTTGCCCGGGACGGGGCGGCGAGGCGGGTATGGGTGTGGAGGGGGGAGGTCTCTGGGGACGGGCGGGGCTCAGCCCTTGACGGCGCCGGCGGCCAGGCCGGACTGCCAGAAGCGCTGCAGGCCCAGGAACAGCACGATCAGGGGTATGACGCCCAGGAGAGCGCCCTGGAGGAGCGCCCCGTACTGGGGGTTGAAGTAGGTCGACATCCCGTAGAGCCCCAGGGTGACGGGCTTGAGCGTGGCGGAGTTGATGGTCATCAGGGGCAGGAAGAAGTTGTTCCAGGTCGCCACGAAGATGAACAGGAAGATGGTCACCATCGCCGGCGCGAGCAGCCGCAGCACGATGGTGAAGAAGATTCGGATCTCGCTGGCCCCGTCAATGCGGGCGGAGTCGATGATCTCGTTGGGCACCGAGGAGTCGGCGTAGACGCGGCCCAGGAAGACCCCGAAGGGGCTGACCGAGCACGGCAGGATGATCGACCAGACGGTGTTGGTCAGGTGAACGGCGTCGAGGACCAGGTACAGTGGGATGGTCAGCAGCGCGATGGGCATGAGCAGGCCGGAGAGGATGACGACCTGGACGGCGCCCCGGCCCGCGAACTCGAACTTCGCCAGACCGTAGCCGGCGGCCACCGACAGGAGCGTGCCCAGCACCCCGGCGACGCACGAGTAGAGCAGGGAGTTGAGGATCCAGCGCCAGAAGAGCCCCTGGGTCCAGCTCATGAGCGCGCTGTAGTTGGCGGAGAAGTTGTTGTGGCCGGAGAACCACCATCCGGAGGAGGTCAGCAGGTCGGAGTTGGACTTGGTGGAGGAGACGATGAGCCAGTAGACCGGGCCGAGCATGTAGGCCAGGACGATGACCAGGACCGCGATGGTCAGGGCCCGTGCGGGGACCGACGGACGCAGCGAGCGAGGAGTGTCGGTGGGCTTCACTTGTCGATCCTGTTCTGCACGAGGGCGTAGAGGGCGGCCAGGACACCGGCCACCAGGGCGATGAGGACGGAGACCGCGGAGGCCGGGCCCGAGCCGGACGGCGAGAGCGCACCGGTCATCGAGTTGTAGGCCATCATCATTGGCGTGTAGTCCAGCCCCATCCACTGGTTCTGGCTGTACAGAACGGTGGGCTCGTTGAACAGCTGCACGGTCCCGATGATGGAGAGCAGAACCGCCAGCAGCGAGGCGGAACGGACCATGGGGATCTTGATGCGTCGGACGATCTGCCACCCACTGGCCCCGTCGATGCGGGCGGCCTCGTAGAGCTCGCGGGGCACGGACTGCAGCGCCGCCAGGAAGATGAGCATGTTGTACCCGGTGAAGGTCCACGTCGTGATGTTGGCCATGGACCACAAGATGATGCTCCTGCCGAAGAAGTCCACCTTCAGGCCCACCAGTCCCAGCAGCTCATTGATGGGGGAGAAGCTGGGGTTGTACATGTAGAGCCACATGATCGCGGCCACGATCCCGGGGATCGCGTAGGGCAGGAAGAAGCCCAGGCGGAAGACTGTCACCCGCCTGACCAGGAGGGAGTCGAGCACCAGAGCCAGGGCGAGGGCCGCCAGGATCATGACCGGGACCTGGACCACGCCGAACAGCAGGACCCGTCCCAGTCCCCTCCAGAAGACGGGCTGCCCCGCGGCCTGGACGTAGTTGTCCAGGCCGACGAAGGTGCTCACCTTCTCCCCGCCGCCGTAGAGGTCCGAGCCCGAGGCGACGTCGCGGAAGAAGGACCGGTAGACCGACACCACGATCGGAATGAGGAAGACGACGGCGAACATGGCCAGGAACGGGGCCACGAACCCGATGCCCGCACGGGCCTCCCTGCGCTTTCGCAGCGAGGTGGTGCGGATGGCGGGAGAGGTCCGTGGCCGGGCCGGTGACGAGGGGGAGGAGGAACCGCCCGTTGCCGTTGTCGTCGTACTCATGATGCTCTCACTTCGATCGTGGTGCCGGTGGCTGCCCGTGGGCCGTGCTCGACCGCCTACTCGGCGACGGGCAGGTTGGCGTCCTTCAGGGAGCTGACGGAGGTCTTCTGGGCCGCCTGGAAGATGTCATCGACCTTGCCGGTTCCCTTCCCGGCCGCCTCGGCGGCCTTGGTCATGGGGTCCGCCAGGGAGGGCCAGGTCGGCATGAAGCCGAACTTGGAGTTCACGGCCGTGTTGGCCTTGGTGAACTCGGCGTAGACGTCCTGGCCCCCGAAGAAGGTGGAGATGGCCTGCGGGGTCTTCACCGGGGCCTTCGCGGTCAGGACGAGTCCCTGGGTGGCCAGGTCATCGACCTGGGTGTTGAACCAGTCGTTGAAGGCCATGGCCCCCTCGGGGTTGGAGCAGCCCTTGAGGACGGCCACACCGGAGCCGCCGTCGGGGCCGGACATGGGCTTCTCCCCGAAGGCGGGCAGCTGGGCGACCGCCCAGGACCCGGCATTGGGGGAGTCCTTCATGGTGTCGGCCAGGAGCGCGCCCTCCCACGCGGCGCCAATGGTGCCGATGAGCTGCTGGTCGACCAGCGCCTTGCCGAAGGCGTCGTCCCAGCGGTTGGCCACGAGGGCCGTCTTGGAGTCCAGGACCCCCTGCCAGAAGGAGGAGACCTTGGCGGTCTCCGGGCTGGAGACGTTGACCTTCCACTTGTCGTTCTCAGCGCTGAACCACTGGGCGCCGGCCGCGGCCGACTGGCCCGCCAGGGTGTTGGGGGCCTCATCGGGCTCGAAGGCCAGGGCGTACTTGCCCTGCTCCGCCGCCTTCTTGGCGACCTCGGCCAGCTCGGCGCTCGTCGTGGGCACCTTCAGCCCGAGCTTGTCGAAGGCGGCCTTGTTGTAGAAGTAGACCAGCGGGCCGGAGTCCTGCGGCAGGCCGACGACGGTCTTGCCCACGGTCATCAGCGACATCGACCCCTCGGAGAAGTGCTCCTTGTACTTCTCGGCCTGGGCGGACACGTCGGTGAGCAGGCCGGAGGTGTAGAGCTTGGGAATCTCGGCGTAGCCGACCTGCGCCAGGCAGGGGCCGGTCCCGGCCTTGACGTCGTTCTCCAGCTTGACGTTCATGTCCGCGGCCTTGCCGTCGAACTTGGTGGCCTCGACCTTCATGTCGGGGTGCTCGGAGTTCCAGCGGGCCACGATGTCGTTGACCTTGGTCATCCCCTCGCCGTCGGGCAGGCGGTGCAGGTAGTGGATGACGCCGCCGGAGGAGGACGAGCCGGACGAGCCGGTCGTGGCCGAGCAGCCCGCGGTGAGCATTGCGAAGGCGAGCAATGAGGCGGCCAGTGCGTGTTTCTTCATGGGATTTTCCTTCTTCGTCATTGAAAAGGCCCGGCGTCTGCCGGAAGGAGCGGGGGCGCGGCGGGGAGGTGACGTGGAGCTGTCGGCGTTGTCGGTGCGCGCCCGTGTGAGGATCGTGGACATGGAAAGGGGGTGCTCACTGCGAGGCAGCGGTGAGCCACTGGTGTCCTCCTTCCTCCAGACGGACCGTCCGGGGGCCCTGGGGCGTCGGCACCGTCGTGGTGACGGGCTCCAGGGAGTTGTTGATGGCGAGGGTGGTGCGGCCATCGGGGTAGGCGGCCACCTCCACCCTGGGGTCGAGGGCCGCCCAGGCGGAGAACTCCTCCTGGCGGCCCGCGGCCCAGAAGATGGCCCGGTGCAGCAGCCGGGAGTTCTGGGCGCTGTAGGGCAGTCCCGTGGCGTACACCGCCCTGCCCCGGCCCAGCTCGTGGACAGCGAGGCGGACCTGGCCGTCCGCGGCGTCGAGCACCTGGGTGCCGGGGCTGGTGACGACGATGTCGGGAGTGCCCTCGCCGTCGTCGAGGCCGCCGTTCAGGTCCCGGGTGATGAAGTGCTCCTGCGCCTCGGGAGAACGACGGCGCGTGCTCAGTCCCCAGCCGATCTCCCGGTCGACGCCCAGGACGTCGGCGAGCTGGAAGGTGACCCCGTGGGCGGGGTGGGCGCTGGGAGCCCCCACCCCTATGAGGCCGCCGCCGGCGGCGACGAAGGAGCTGACCGCGGCCACCAGCTCCGCATCCGCCCACTGCTCGCCCCCGGAGAAGGCGGTGCCCTCGGCGCCTGCGCAGATGAGGACCTTCACGTCCGGGTCCAGGCCGGCGCGCACGTCGTCGAAGGACAGGAACTCCACGTCCACCGGCAGACCCGACAGCGCCTCGAGAACCCCCAGGTAGGTATAGGTCTGGCGGTACCACAGCGCGTGCGCGACCATATGCGTCATCCAGGAACGCAGGCGACCCCACGAGTTGACGACCGCGACCTTGAAGCCGGGGGTCAGCGGCCGCAGTCCCGCGGAACGCTCGTGGATGGCGCGGAACTCCGCGACAATCTGCTCGATGCGGTCGATGAAGTCGGGGTGCTCGACGGCCAGGGACAGGTAGCCGCCGTAGCCGATCCGGTCCAGGGGGGAGCGCACGATGGCGCGCCGGGCCTCCAGCCAGCTGCGGTTCGCCTCCCTGACGGGGTCACCTCCCGGGTGGAAGACGTCGGGGAAGAAGTACGGCAGGAACCGGCCCTCGGTGTACCGGACGTGCGGGATGTCGGCGATCATCCGGCAGGTCGCCCCCGATCCGACCGAGCCGACGACGGCGTCGAGGCCGGTGATGGCGAAGTGCTCGCCGTAGGGCTCAGTGCCGATCCAGTTGTCACCCAGGAACATCATCGCCTCCTTGCCCTGGGCGTGGACGGCGTCGGTCAGCTCCCGCACCCGGGAGCAGACGAAGCGCTGCTGGAAGTCGATCCAGTCGCGGAAGGCGCGGGTGGGAACCCGGAAGGGGGAGTTGTAGTAGCCGGCGTCGACGAAGTCCTCGGCGCTGAGGCGGTAGCCGTACTCCTCCTCGAAGGCCTCCAGGGCAGGGACGCTCACCGAGGCGGAGTAGCCGAACCAGTCGACGTAGCGCTCGGTGGCGTCGGCGCCGTAGACGAGGGTGAAGTGGTAGAAGAAGGTGGTGAAGCGGACCACGTCCACCTCGGGGTGCTCAGTGAGCCAGGCGCTCAGGTGGGAGCGCACGTGGGACCACGTGGCCTCGTGACGCACGTCGAAGGGCTTCTCCTTGACGCGCGTGGGGTCATCGTCCCAGCCGTTGGTGAGGTAGTTGTACATCTGGGTGGGGTCCCAGGTCTGGATCGCCAGGAAGCTGACGGTGTAGACGTGCCCGGCGAGAGCCTCGTGCACGATGACCGTGCGCCCGTCGGCCTCGATGCTCCACGCCGCAGCGGGCAGCTCCTGTCCGGTGGTGCGGTCGTGGGCCTGCCACCAGCGCGAGACGTCGCAGCCGGTGTCGGGGCGGATCTGGTCGGCGAACCAGGAGGCCAGAAGGTCGATGCTCACGGCGCCGTCGGCGGTGGCGGTGACCCGGTCGGACATGAGGAAGATCCGGGTGGCCTCCTGCGGATGGGCGTCGGCCCAGGTGTTGTCGCCGCGTCCCACGAAGTAGGTGGAGTAGACCTTGGCGGCCAGCTCCGAGACGATGCCGGGCAGTTCGGTGCCGTCGGAGTTCCGCACGGCGTCGGCGCCCAGGCGAGCGATGAGGCGGCGGATCTCCTCATCCATGCCGGTCTGGATCGGCAGGGTGAGGCGTCCTCCCACCTGGGAGGGGAGCGGTGAGGCGGGCTGGGTCTGGAGAGCCATCAGCACTCCTTCGGGCTGAATAGTCTGAACTCCGAACAAAATACAGCATGCGCTGTCCGCCTGCTACTGGCGAGATGGTCGATATATCGGGCGGCGCCTAGGAGCCGGGCCCGCGATCCACCAGTGAGGGGTTGTCGAGCACGGATTCCAGTGCCACCAGAGCCGCCCCTTGTGACGAGGCCCACTGACCCAGGTGGGAGGTCTCCAGTCTCACAGTGGCGCGCTGGTCCAGCAGCCGGGCCTTCAGGGCGGCGGCGGTGGGGTCGAGGAACACGTCGGCGAAGGCGGCCAGGTATCCCGACAGCACGATCACCTGAGGGTTGAGGACGTCCTCCAGGATCGCCAGGGCGCGTGCGAGCGCCTGCTGGGAGAGCTCCAGCCTCCGGGCGAGCCCGGTGTCCCCTGCGTCGAAGCGCTGACGCAGGATCTCGATGCGCGCGTTCAGGGAGGTGGTCTCGTCGCGCACCGCGTCGCCCGGCGGGTACGCCGCCGTCAGGGCCTGCAGGCCGGAGCGGGTCTCCCAGCAGCCGCGCCGCCCGCACCGGCACGTCAGGCCCTCGGGCTCCACGGGCATATGGCCGACCTCGCCGGTCAGGCCCAGCCAGCCGCGCAGGAGGTGGCCGTCGGAGATGATGCCGGCGCCGATCCCCTCGCCTCCCGACAGATAGAGCAGGTTGCGCACCCCGGTCTGCGCGTAGCGCTCATAGGTGGCCAGTGCGGCGAGCTTGGCGTCGTTCTCCAGCGTGATGGTGGGGACGCTCTTTGTCGGGCCCGCGCGGTGGGCGACTGCGTCGCGGACCCGGTCCGCCACGGCGATGTCGTGCCACTCCAGGGTGGAGGAGTAGCGCACGGTGTTGCTGGCGTAGTCGATGATCCCGGGCTGGGCCAGGACGATTCCCGGAACCGTCGTCCCCTGCCGCGTCAGCTGGTCCAGGGCCTGGGACAGCATGGCCGCTACGTGCTCGATCATTCTGTCGGGGTGGTGCCCGGCGTCGCCGACGAGCTCCGAACGGCGCAGGACGACCTCTCCGGTCAGGTCCGCAATGGACAGGAGCAGCGAGGCTCCACTGATCTCCAGACCTATTCCGGCCGCTGCGCGTGGAGCCGTGCGCAGGCCCGTGCTCGGTCTGCCGACGTTACCGGACAGGTCCGGCTCCTCCTCGATGAGCAGTCCTCGGGAGCACAGCTCGGCCACCAGCGTCGACACTGTTGCCTTGGACAGCCCCGTCTCACGGGCCAGTCGCGTGCGCGACAGTGCGGGACTCGTCTGAAGGTGGCGCAGGATGAGCGACATGTTCGAGATGCGCACGTCGGCGTGGGCCTTGGGCCCGTGTGCGCCCGGACCTCCGAGGGGCCCCCAGGGGGCTGGGCCATCCGCCGGGATCCATCCTGCAGCCGGCACGGCAGTCTCCTCCTCCGTCGGTGCCCCGGTTGGTCCTGCGGACCGCGGGTGTGCCCCTCAGAGTAGTGAGTCCAAGCGACAGGAGGGGTCTTTCGGGTGTGCACCATGATCGTTCCGATATGGAGCGGAACAGGCTGACGAAGTAAAAGAGATTATTATCACATCCTGTGGCTCCTGGGGGTTCCGGTTGCACATATGGATGTCATTGGCTATGTGCCTCGTTGTTGCTCGTGCGGTGCAGGACTCTGGGGAAGTCACGATGTTCGTGGTGATTTCAAGCATTCTCGGTGCTGATGAATGGTGATGACCGACCTTGCGCGCAGGGTGGATCCTGCTCCGTTCCATGGGCGTGGCGCCGGACACGCTCACAGGTGTGTCAAGGCCTGAAGTCCCGTGAATTCGCGGGATTCTGCGCCTGTTCAAATTGACCGCGTGAACACTGCGCAGCACCATGAAACGGGCTTGCAGTCGTCATGGGGTCCGGACACGGCTCTCACAACTCGTTTTCCGAACCCTTGCGGCCAGGCCAGGAGTTCGATTGCGAGGAGTGCTGTGAAAGTCATTGAGGCCAACCATGTCTACAAGGTCTTCGGGCGACGACCGTCCGACGGCGTCAAGAAGCTCAAGGCCGGCAGGACGCGGGACCAGCTGAGGAAGTCAGGGCAGACCGCGGCCGTCATCGATACCTCCTTCGACGTCGACAAGGGCGAGATCTTCGTGGTCATGGGCCTGTCGGGCTCCGGGAAGTCCACGCTCATCCGCATGGTCAACGGCCTGCTGCCCATCACCGCCGGCAGCATGACCCTCTACGGGGAGGACCTGGCGCACATCTCGAAGTCGAAGCTGCGCGAGCTGCGCCGCGAGCGCGTCTCCATGGTCTTCCAGAACTTCGCCCTCCTGCCCCACCGCACGGTGGGGGAGAACGCCGCCTACGGCCTGGAGATCCAGGGGATGAATCGCTCCGAGCGCGAGCGCCGGGCCGAGGAGGCCCTGTCCATGGTGGGCCTGGAGGGCTGGGGCGGCTACAAGCCCGGGGAGCTCTCCGGAGGAATGCGTCAGCGCGTGGGCCTGGCCCGGGCGTTGGCCGCCGAGACCGACATCCTGCTCATGGATGAGGCCTTCTCCGCGCTCGACCCGCTCATCCGCCGTGAGATGCAGGACCAGCTCATCGACCTCCAGGGCAAGCTCGGCAAGACGATCCTGTTCATCACCCACGACCTCAACGAGGCCATGCGGCTGGGGGACCGCATCGCCATGATGCGCGACGGGCGCGTCGAGCAGGTCGGCACCGCCGAGGAGATCCTGCGCGATCCCGCCTCCGACTACGTCTCACGGTTCGTGGCCGACGTCGACCGCACCCGGGTCCTGACAGCCGGCTCCATCGCAGAGCCCCCGTACGCGATCCTGGGCTCGGACCGCAGCCCCCGCGCCGCCCACAAGCTCCTGCGGGAGAACCAGCCGCCGTGGCTGCTCGTCCAGAACCGCGACCGCACGCCCTTCGGATACGTCTGGGAGGACGATGTCGCCCGGGCGGTGAAGGAGGGCTCCGACACGCTCCCGCTGTCCACGATCCACGAGATGCCGGTCGTGCCGCACTCGACTCCCGTCAACGAGCTGTTCGCCCACGCCGCGCAGCACGCGGCCCCCATCGTCGTCGTCGACGACGACGGACGGATCTCCGGCGTCATCCCGCGTGTCACCCTGCTGGCCGCCATCAGTGAGCAGAACCAGGAGGCCGGTGCGTCCAGTGCTTCCAGTGCCGATCCCGCGGGTCCCGACGACGTCTTGCAGGACGGCACGGCCGAGCCGGCCGCTAAGCAGATCGATGAGCAGACCGTCGAGGCCAGTGAGACCACCGAGGCTGAAGGAGCCGACGCCTGATGATTCCCGTACAGACACCTCTTCCCAAGATCCCTCTGGGTTCCTGGGTCGAGACCCTCATCAACTGGATCCAGACGCATCTGCACGGCTTCTTGGGTCTGATCTCCCAGAGCGGAACCTCGGTCAATGACGTCCTCGTCGATGTCCTGCTGGCCATTCCGCCGCTCGTCATGGTGGTGGTCTTCGTCCTGATCGCCTGGTTGGCGAAGTCCTGGAGACTGGCCGTGGGGACCGCCGTCACCTTCCTGCTCATCATCTCGATGGGCCAGTGGACCAATGCGATGGAGACTCTGGTCCTCGTCACCTTGGCCACGGTCACCGCCCTCATCTTCGCCATCCCCTTGGGGATCTGGGCCGCTCGGAACAAGTACGTCAGCGCGCTCGTCCGCCCGGTCCTCGACCTCATGCAGACCATGCCGGCCTTCGTCTACCTCATTCCCTCGGTGCTGTTCTTCTCCATCGGTGTGGTTCCCGGCATGTTCGCCACGCTCATCTTCGCGATGCCCCCCGGTGTGCGCATGACCGAGCTGGGCATCAAGCAGGTGGATAAGGAGACCGTTGAGGCGGGGCGTTCCTTCGGAGCGACCGACTGGCAGATCCTGCGGGGCATTCAGCTGCCCCTGGCCGTTCCCACGATCATGGCGGGTGTCAACCAGGTCATCATGCTGGCGCTGTCGATGGCCGTCATCGCGGGCATGGTCGGTGCCGACGGCCTCGGGAAGGAGGTCGTCAAGGCGCTCGCGACGATCGATATCGCCAAGGGCACCGAGGCGGGTCTGTCCATCGTGTTCCTGGCGATCTTCCTGGACCGGGTGACCGCGGCCCTCGGGGCGCCGCGGGAGAAGGGCTCGCTGCTCTCGCTCATCAAGAAGCGGTGACCCATGACTCGACGACGCTTTTCCGTTCCGCCCTCGCCGGCGGCAGGCGCACACCGAAGGAATGCTATGCAGGCCTCCCGTCGTACCTTCACCACGGCTCTTGCCTCCCTCATGGCAGGAGGTGCGCTCGCCGCCTGTGGTCGAGGCTCGGGTGGCGGTAAGACGCTCCGACTCGGCTTCATCCCCTCCTGGAGTGACGGCCTGTCCATGACGCATCTGGTGAAGACCCAGCTCGAGAAGGCCGGGTACCGGATCAAGCTGACCGACCTGAGTGAGGCGGGGCCTCTCTACGCCGGGCTCAGCCAGGGGGCGGTTGACCTCTACCCGTCGGCCTGGCCGGACGTCACTCACAAGGAGTACATGGACAAGTACCGCAAGTACATCGAGGACCTGGGGACCTACTACGACGCCGCCAAGCTGACCTGGGCGGTTCCCTCCTACTCCTCCATGAAATCGATCGAGGACATCAAGTCCCACGCCTCGCAGATCGGCAACAAGATCATTGGTATCGAGCCGGGCGCCGGCCTGACCAAGGTGTCGCAGGAGGACGTGATCCCCGCCTACGGTCTGGGGGACATGAAGTTCCTGACCTCCTCCACCACCGGGATGCTGGCCGAGCTCAAGAAGGCGGTCGACGCCAAGAACGAGATCGTGGTCACCCTGTGGCACCCCTTCTGGGCGAACACCACCTATGACATGCGGGACCTGGAGGATCCCAAGGGTGCACTCGGCAAGGGGGAGGGGCTTCACTTCCTGGGGCGAGAGGGATTCGCGCAGGAGTACCCCGAGATCGCGAAGTGGCTCGGCTCCATCACGATGGATGAGGCCACCTACGGCAGCCTCGAGGACCTCGTCGTCAACACCTATGGCGAGGGGAAAGAGGATGAGGCCGCCATCGCCTGGGCCCAGAAGCACCCGCAGTACGACTTCAAGAAGTCCTGACGTCGGGTGCTGCCCCCGCCCTCGAAAGCCTGCGAGAGGCGGGGCGGGGGAGGGCGGCTGCAGGGCTTGGGCGAGGCGCTCCGAGCGGCGCGGGTGAGAAGACCCGTCGGCGGGGACATTCTGCGCGGCCGGGTGCGTCCCTCTCCGGGCGGGGGCATTCGACGCCGTCGGGGACAGGGAACCGGTCCCCGCACGCGCAGAACGTCCCCGGTCGGAGGAAAGAGCACCCGCACGCGAGAAATGTCCCCGGTCGGGACCGGCTCCACCACGACTCGCAGGCCGGGCACAGTGACCGCGGGGTATCTCAGTCCTCCATGCGGTTGCCGTCCTCATCGAGGTGGTAGCCCTCGTCATCGATGGGGCGGAAGGTCATCCGGCCGTCGGCGATCTCCTCGGCGAAGTGCTCCCGGGTCATCAGCCGGGTCTGGCGGCCGCGTTCCTTCATCTCCTCGTAGGACATCGGCGTCTTCCACGGCTGATCCAGCGTGCAAGAGATGAGCAGGCAGGTCGCCCAGGTGAGAGGAGTCAGGTGAGTGGAGGGGGCGCGGTGCGAAGATCAAGGCCGCCAGCTCCGGTCTGATGCGCGGGTGACGTCGCGAGCGCTCATATGCCCTTCCCCTGATGCTCACAGCTCACGGATGACGCCTTCTCACCCTAACAAGGCTGCGATCGTCGCCGCAGTTGACCTCCATCGAGGTGGCTCGGCGCCGTGGGGCCTACAGCGCCGCGTGCGCCAGTGCGATGCGGCGGAGCTCGGGGAGGTGCTTGCGGGCGTCGCGGAAGTCGGCGGTGACATACTCCGGTGGGATCGGTTGGGGCTGGTGGATGCGCTCCTGAAGGGCGTCGTATCCGAGGGAGGTGTCCCACGGCCTCTCAATGAGGGCGACGAAGGCCATGAACGGCAGCCACGTGAGAACCGTCAGCGCCGTCGTCGCCGCCGGGGCGAGGAGCCGCGCAGCCAAGAATCCCGCAACCGCGGGGCAGGTGGCGGCGATGAACGTCAGCAGCAGGCCGTGAGGGTCCCTCGAGCGCCAGGCCCGCATGATGAGCCGATGGGCCGAGGCGTCGATCAGCTCTCGAATCGTCACCGCCACCAGGGAGAACAGGCACGCCCTGCCGAATCCCAGCCCGGCGCGGGTCAGTGAGGACCAGACCAGCACGATGATCGTCAGACCGAACGCGCTGGGCAGTCCGAGAACGAGGCGGCCCACGACCATCGCGGATACGGGCATGACGGGCCTCCAGTGATGATGCCCTGTATCGCCCCGCCCCATGCTGCCCTGGTTCATGACGTCCCTTCGATCTGATCACGAATTCAACCGCGCACGTCATTCTACAAAAGCCCGTGGACGGTGGCTGCGCCCACGGCTGCGGACGGCTCCGGCACAGGGGCGAGCAAGCGAGGCCGGCTGAGGGCGTCGGACAGCGTTCTGCGGAGCTCGGCGGACGTTTGCCGAGGTGGGTCCCGCCACCCTTGTCCCGGTTTTGTCATGTTGATTGAAGATCGTGCGTATTCTGTGCCCGTGAGTCCGGACCATCAGCATGCCAGCGGCGAGATCGACATCGCCTCTCTTCATGCTCAGGACTCCACCGGCCTGCTGGATCGCATCGACCGCGCCATCGTCTGGGACATCCCCCTGACGACGCCGTTTCGCGGCATCACCCGTCGCGACGGCGTCCTGCTCCACGGCCCCGGCGGGTGGGGCGAGGTCGCGCCGTTCTGGGATTACGGCTCGGAGGCCAGTGCTCCCTGGCTCGCCTCCGGGCTGTCCCAGGCCCTGGGCAACTCCTTCCTTCCCCGCTACCGCGAGACCATCTCCGTCAACGTGACTGTTCCCGAGGTCGGCGCCGAGGATGCTGTCGAGCTGGTGCGAGCCTCCGGCGCCAGGACCGCCAAGGTCAAGGTCAGCGGCAGCAGCGACAAGCGCTCGGCGGACCTGGAGCGGCTCGAAGCGGTCCGCTCGGCCCTCGGGCGTTCAGGGAAGGTGCGCATCGACGTCAACGGCGCCTGGGACCTGGACACCGCCCGCGAGAACCTGACCCTCATGGACCGGGCCGCCGGAGGGCTGGAGTACGCCGAACAGCCCTGTGCCACCGTCTACGACCTGGCCGACCTGCGCCGCGCCGTCGACGTGCCCATCGCCGCGGACGAGTCGATCCGGCTGTCGGCCAACCCCCTGGAGATCGTCCACCGGCGCGCCGCCGACGTCGCCATTCTCAAGGTGGCCCCGCTGGGCGGAGTGCACCGAGCCCTGGACATGGCCGAGCGCCTCGGGCTGCCCGCGGTCGTCTCCTCCGCTTTGGACACCTCCGTGGGCATCATGACCGGTGCCACCCTCGCCTTCAGCCTGCCGTCCCTCAGCCACGCCTGCGGCCTGGGGACCGTGCGCCTGCTGACCCAGGACGTCGCCGAGCCCAGCGTTCTTCCCAGCAACGGGACCCTGCGTCTCGACGCCGCCGCCCCCGTCTCCGAGCGCCTCCTGAACGAGGTCAAGGCGGGGCCCTACCTCACCAGGCACTGGCAGACGCGCCTGCTGCACCTGGCCGGTGCCCTTCACGCCCGCCGCCAGCGCGAGGCCCGCGACCCGAGCCGGGCCGTGGCCGGACTGCCGCTGTAACCCCTGCGCGAACCGTGCGGTGGGCTCACCGCACTGTCCGTACTGTGACCAATCGCAGCGCGGCGCAGACGGCACGCTCTCGTATCCTCGCCCCTGTGACCGACTCTCCGGAGCACCCGCAGCTCCCGCCCGCCATGGCCGACGCCCGCAGTCTCGTGGCGGCCCTCCTGGCCGAGGGCGTGCACGAGGTCGTCCTGTGCCCGGGATCGCGCAGCGCCCCGCTGGCGGACGCCCTGGCGGACGCCGCCGACGCCGGGCGCGTACGTCTGCGCGTCGTCCTGGACGAGCGCAGCGCCGGCTTCATCGCCCTGGGGGCCGCCCGCGCCCACGCCCTGAGCGGGCGCAGCCGCTGCGCCGCCGTCGTGACCACCTCGGGGACGGCCGTCTCCAACCTCCACCCGGCCGTAAGCGAGGCCGACGCCGCTGGCATCCCCCTGCTCGTCATCAGCGCCGACCGGCCCCACGAGCTGGTCGGCACCGGCGCCAGCCAGACCACCGAGCAGACCGGGCTCTTCGCACCGGCCCTGCGCCTGGGCGTCGACCTGCCCGCCGACTTGACCGCCGACCTCGGGGGCTGCGCAGCCAACGCCGCCGTCACCGGGCAGGTGCGCCGCGCCGTCGTCGCGGCCACCGGCGCCCTCAGCCGGGATCCCGGACCGGCTCAGATCAACGCCCGCTTCCGTCCGCCCCTGACGGCGGAGGGAGCGGCGCCGGCCGCCCCGGCGCTGCCCGCCCCATCGGTAGCCACGGCTGCCCGGACAGCGGTGCAGGATCGCGCCCTGGCTACCGACGATTGCCGGCGGGCCGACCACGGCTCCTCATCGGAGCGGAGGGGGCGGGGACTCATCGTCGCCGGCGACACCGCCCACCCGGCCGTCGGTGCCCTGGCCGGGTCTCTGGCCGAGCACCTCGGCTGGCCGCTCCTGGCCGAACCCACCTCCCAGGCCCGCGGCGGCCCCCAGGCCCTGACCCGCTACGCCGAGCTGCTGGGCACCCAAGCGGGCCGCGCGCTCGCGGAGCAGGCCGAGCACGTCCTCGTCCTGGGCCACCCCAGCCTCAGCCGCTCCGTCACCGCGCTCCTGGGGCGCGAGGACCTCGATATCACCGTTCTGACCGAACGGGCCCGGTGGGCCGACGTCCCCGGGCAGGCCCGACGGATCCTCCCCGTCGACGGCCCCGATCACGAGGTCATCGACGACGTCGCCCTCCGATCAGCCCGGTTGGTCGCCTCCCTCGGCCTGCAGCGGGCAGACACGACCTGGAACGAATCCTGGCACCAAGCCGTGGCGGATCTTCCCGATCCGGGCCGCTCCAGCAGCGCCGACACCCTGGCCCAGGCCGTGTGGGAGGCGAGCCTGGCCCCCGGCGCCCCCACCCTCCTGCTGGGCTCCTCCATGACGGTGCGGCGTCTCGACCGACTCGCCCGCCCCGGTGCCACCGTCCCGAAAGCAGTTGCGAACCGAGGCCTGGCCGGAATCGACGGCACCATTGCCACTGGCATCGGACTGTGGACGGCCTCGGGCGGACCGGTGCGTGCCGTGATGGGAGACCTCGCCTTCCTCCACGACGCCATGTCCTTGAGTCGGGGAGTGCGTGAGGAGGAGGCCGACCTGCAGGTGATCGTCGTCGACGACGGCGGGGGCGCGATCTTCTCCCACCTCGAGTACTCCCGCACCACGTCACTTGGCCGGTTCGAACGACTTTTCACCGCCCCCCAGTGTGCGAATATTGCTGCACTGGCCACCGCCCTGGGGGCTCGTGTCCATGTCCCAGATGATGTCGCGGCCCTCCAGAGGATCCTGGCCGAGCCGGTCGACGGTCTGAGCGTCGTCGTCTGGGAGACCACGAGGCACGGTCCTCACACCCTGACAACATGAACGACGATAGAGATGGACGGCAGCCAGCGGGATAGGACTCGCGGGAGAGGGCTTCGGGTTCCCCGAACCCACTGCCGCACTCTCAGCCCGCTGCAATACAACGGTTACACGATCCACAGTGCAGCCTCAGGGAATCATCGGAAACGGCACAGAGCCCTGGTGTTGTCTACCCGTGGATCTGGAGAGGGCGAGACGCCCGAGGAGGAGCACAGATGAGCGGATACGACGAGGCGAACCCGGAGGCCCACCGGCCCGACGAGCCTGGAGCGGCGGCGGACGACAGTCACTCCGGTGTCGACTCCCGGTCCGCCGGCAGCCAGGACAGCCCGGCTGCGGCGGTCTCCGGCAGCGAGGCCCCGAGTGCGACCGAGAATCAGGTCGGCTACGAGGATCTCTCACAGGCCTACGCCGCCGACGCCTCCTATCCTGAGACGCTCGTGCCTCACAACGCAGGCGAGCAGCGCTGGGACGACACCCGGCAGCTTCCTGCCGAGCCGCCCACCTCGCAGCTGCCCGCCGACCAGTCCGCGTCGGTCTACGCTCAGTCCTCCCAGGGGCAGTACCAGCCCCAGCAGTCCTATCAGCAGTTCCATCAGCAGGGCCAGTACCCCGCCCCCCAGGAGCAGCAGGCGGCGCCGACCAGCTATTCATCCACCCAGCAGCCTTACCAGGCGCAGCAGGCGCACTTCGGCTCGCCCTACACGAGCGCCCCGACGACACCCGGCGGCTACGCGCAGGCCGGCGCCCCCGGCGGGGAGTCCTTCTACGCGACATCGAAGGCCGCAGGCAGTGAGACCGGTGCCGAGAGGCGCCGGGGGCCGGGCTGGATCGCCCTGATCGCCTCCGCGGTGGTCGCCTCCCTGCTGGGCGCTGGTGGCGCTGTGAGCGCGGTCAGGTACATGGACACTCACGGTGGGGACGTTTCATCGAGTTCCTCAACGGCACCCACCGCGATCGCCACCGGGAGCACGACCCAGACCGTTAACAGCGCCGGCCAGGCCCCCGACTGGGAGGCTGTCTCGGCCGCCGTGTCCAACGCCGTCGTCTCCATCGCCATAACCACCGGCAACGGCAAGGCCCTGGGGTCCGGAGTCATCTTCGACAAGGAGGGGCACATCATCACGAACAACCACGTGGTGGCGGGTGCCTCGCAGATCCTGGTGACGCTGGCCGATGGCCGCGTCTACGAGGCCGAGCCCACCGGGACCGACCCCGCCACCGACCTGGCCGTCATCCAGCTCAAGGACGCCCCCGACAACCTCACCGTCGCCCAGCTCGGCGACTCCGACAAGCTGGCCACCGGTCAGGACGTCATGGCGATCGGTAACCCGCTGGGCCTGTCCTCGACCGTCACCACCGGCATCATCTCGGCCCTCGACCGTCCTGTCGTCAACTCCCAGAGTGAGGACGGCTCAGGAGGAGGCTCCCCGTCCTCGGCGGTCTACACCAACGCCATCCAGATTGACGCCGCCATCAACCCCGGCAACTCCGGTGGGCCCCTCTTCGACGAGAACGGACGGGTCATCGGGATCACCAGCTCCATCGCCACCATGGGGAGCTCCAGCGGTGGTGAGGGGGGCTCGGGGAGCATCGGCATCGGCTTCGCCATTCCCGTCAAGCTGGCCGACAAGGTCGCCAAGCAGCTCATCGAGTCGGGGGCGGCGACCCACGCCTACCTGGGCGTCAACCTGCAGACCGGTTCTGCCAAGGTCGATGGTGAGACGCGCGGCGGTGCCAAGATCATCTCGGTCGAAGGCGGTTCTCCGGCCGACAAGGCCGGCTTGAAGAGGGACGACGTCGTCATCGCCATCGATGGCAAGACCACCTCCCAGGGCTCGGCACTGACCGGTTACGTACGCCAGTACTCCGCCAACGACAAGGTCAAGCTCACAGTCATCCGCGACTCCAAGAAGCAGGACATCGACGTGACCCTGGTCGAGCGCAAGGACTCCTGACGCGCTACCCGCTCAGAGGCGTCTCAGAGAGGCACGCCCAGGGCGCTCAGCATGGGGCGCATCTTGGCGGTCGTCTCCGCCAGCTCGTCGACCGGCTCGGAGTCCGGCATGATGCCGCCGCCCCCGAACACTCTCGCGGGGGACTGCGGTCCGGGACCTTCCGCGGGCAGCTGGGCACTGCGCAGCGCGATGCACCACTCGCCCTCACCGTGCCAGTCGACCCAGCCCACGGGTCCGGCATAACGCCCCCGGTCCATGGACTCGGCCTCCTCGATGAGGCGTGCGGCCGCCTGTGTCGGTGTCCCGCACACGGCCGCCGTCGGGTGCAGTGCGTCCACCAGGGCCAGCGCCCCGGTGTCCCCGGCGACGACTCCGGTGACGTCACTGGCCAGGTGCAGCACGTTTGGAAGCGTCAGGACGAAGCGGGCCGGGGCCTCCACCACCGAGCACAACGGCTCCAGCGCCGTGATCGCCGAGTCCCGGGCCAGCTCGTGCTCCCGGTTGTTCTTCTCCGAGCCCTCCAGCCAGGACGCCAGGCGCGCCGTCGCCAGGGTGTCCTCGCCGGCGTGCCGGCGGGCCGTGCCGGCCAGCACCCTGCTGATGAGGCGCCGATCACGTAGACGCAGCAGCAGCTCAGGGCTGGCCCCCACCATCTGGTCGACGGCGAAGATCCAGGTGGAGGGGTAGTCGCGGGCCAGGCGCCGCAGCACCGTGCCGGTGGCCAGCGGCGTCTCCGGGCGGGCCAGCACATCGCGGGCCAGGACCACCTTGCGGACCCGCCCCGCACGCATCTGCTCCTGCGTGCCGGACACCGCCTCGCACCACTGCCCCTCGCTGAGTGCCCCGGTCTCAACGGCGGCAGTGCCGCCGGAGTCCCCGCCGTCGCCGGCTTGCTCCCGGTCGATCGCTGCGCGCGCCTGGGCCACCATCGCCTTGAGGAGCGCCTCGGGATCCGGGTGCTCCGGCTCCGCCCCGTTGGCAGCCTCAGGTACCGCGGTCGTCAGCCAGGCGCCGGAGTCGTCAAGCCCGACGAGCACCTCGGGGACAACGAGGACCGAGGAGTGCTCGGAGGCGGGGGAGAAGGTGATCGTTCCCAGGGCCACCGGTCCGGTTCCCGGGCGGACCAGTGCATCACGCCACCAGGCCGCGCCGACGACGGCCCGCCACGCGGCCCGCAGCGCCTCGATGCGCCCCGCCCCGTGGGCCTCGATCACCAGGACACGGCCCAGCCCGATGAGTCCGCGTCCCTCATGGACCCAGGAGCTGACATCCTCCCGGCACCCCAGCAGGTCGATGAGGGTGAGCCCCTCCAGGGCGCCGTCGGGCAGCTCATGGGTGCGGAAGGACAGGCGCGGCGGCGCGACCCGGCAGCGCTCGGCCCTCACGACGTCGGCCCCGGGGCGGTGCTCGGACCGATTCTCACTGATCGCCCTGAGCGCGCACGGGCCGAGTGGCCCGGTGGACCGCGACGATCCCGCCGGAGAGGTTCTTGTATCCCACGCCCCGCCAGCCGGCCTCGTGCATGAGACCGGCCAGCTCCCTCTGGTCCGGCCAGGCCAGGATCGACTCGCCCAGGTAGTCATAGGCCTCGGTGTTCGATGAGACCAGACGGGCGGCGGCCGGCAGGGCGCTGCCCAGGTAGAAGCGGTACAGGTGACGGAAGGCGGGCCGGCTCGGGGTGGAGAACTCCGCAATGACAATCCGCCCGCCCGGAACCGTCACCCGGCGCATCTCCGACAGTGCCCGTGCCGTGTCCTGCACGTTGCGCAGCCCGTAGGAGATGGTGACGACGTCGAAGCTCTCATCGGCGAAGGGCAGCGCCGTGGCGTCCCCGGCCACGAAGGCGATCTCGGGGTGGCGGCGCTTGCCCTCGGCCACCATGCCGGTGGAGAAGTCGCAGGCCACGACCTCGGCGCCGTCGGCGGCGTACTCCACCGAGGAGGTGCCGGTCCCGGCGGCCAGGTCCAGGACGCGCGTTCCCGGCCTCGCGGCGACGGCCGCGCGCGTCACCCGGCGCCACATGTGCACCTGGAACAGGCTCATCACGTCGTTGGACAGGTCGTAGCGGCGCGCGACGGCGTCGAACATCCCGGCGACCTCGCGAGGGTCCTTGGCGAGGCTGGCTCGAAGGGGGGAACGGCTCATGGGGGTCATCATCGCAAATCCCGGCTGCGGTATCGCCGTCAGGCGTGCCGGGGGCCGTTGCTGACCGACCTCCGACCGCCCCGGTGTCGCTCTAGGACACAGGTCCCGTCCGACAGTGTTGAAATTCGTTACTCACTTGCAGCGTAATTCTGGGGCGCCGCAGTCTTTCGTTGAGGTGGGGACTTCCCTGAAGATTGCCGTCACGGCAACGAAAACCCCTGTTCGCCACCTCCGTCGGCGGCCTCGTCATGGAGGCGCCCGTCGCCTGGGTACAGTCGGCACAGGCTCCGCCGAGTGCGGGGCCTGCATTACGGTGCCAACTGTGATGCCTACGACAACGCCCGCTGTACCAGAAGTGCCGAGGAGGGAAGCCCGAGTGACTCAGGCAGCCGCCCAGCCCAGCGCCTCCACCACCGCCGACGTCATCGTCGTCGGGGCCGGCCCGGCTGGATCCTCGGCGGCCTACCACATGGCCACTCTCGGTCTCGATGTCATCCTCCTGGAGAAGCAGGAGCTCGGCCGTGACAAGGTCTGTGGGGACGGCCTGACCCCCTCGGCCGTGCGTGAGCTGGTCTCCATGGGGGTGGACACCTCCGGCTGGCAGCGCAACCGCGGCCTGCGCGTCATCGGCGGCGGGCACCTCCTCCACTTCCCCTGGCCGGAGCAGGCATCCTTCCCCTCCTACGGGATGGCCCGCCCCCGCGCCCTGCTCGACCGCGACCTGGCCGAGCACGCCGCCGCGGCCGGCGCCCGCCTGCTCACCGGTGTCACCGTCACCGGACCCGTCACCTCGCCCACCGGCCGCGTCACCGGTGTCGAGGCCCGCCCCACCAACCGGGTCGCCTACCCCGGCATCGAGGGGCCCACCACCTTCACCGCCCCGCTGGTCGTCGACGCCGGAGGGGTCTCGGCCCGCCTGGCCACCGCCGTCGGGCGCACCAAGAACGAGCGCCGCCCCATGGGCGTGGCCGTACGCGCCTACTTCCGCTCCCCACGCGCCAAGGACGCCTGGATGGAGTCCCGCCTCGAGCTGTGGGACGGCACCCCGGGCAAGTCCGACCTCCTGCCCGGCTACGGATGGATCTGGTCCGTGGGGGAGGGGCTGGTCAACGTCGGGCTCGGCTCGGTCTCCTCACGCGCCCAGGCCACGTCCATCGACTACCGCGCGGTGTTCAACCGCTGGATGGACAACGTTCCGGCCTCCTGGGGCTTCACCCAGGAGAACCAGGTCGGCGGCCTGGTCAGCGCCGCCCTGCCCATGGCCTTCAACCGCAAGCCTCACTACGCCGACGGCCTCATGCTGCTGGGTGATGCCGGAGGCATGGTCTCGCCCTTCAACGGCGAGGGCATCGCCCAGGCCCTCATGTCCGGCCGCCTGGCCGCCCAGGCCGCCGCCCAAGCCGGTGCCCGCACGACCACCTCGGGCCGCGAGCAGGTCCTGGCCCAGTATCCCAAGGCCCTCAGCTCCGAGATGGGCGGCTACTACACGCTCGGCCGTGTCTTCGTCGCCCTCATCGAGCACCCCGAGGTCATGCGCCTGTGCACCCGCTACGGGCTGCCGCGCAAGCGCCTCATGAAGCTCGTCACCAAGCTCCTGTCCGATGGCTGGGAGCGCCGCGGCGGCGACGGAATCGACCACTTCATCCAGCTCCTGACAAGGATGGTGCCGGAAGCATGAACCCCTACGCCTCCCTGCTCATCATGGCCGCGCTGGCCCTCCTGGTGGCCGTCGGCGGTCTGGCCATGAGCGCCATCATCAGCCCCGCCCGGCGCAACCGGGTCAAGGTCGCCAACTACGAGTGCGGCATCGACCCCACCCCCGCCAACACCGAGCACGGGCGCTTCCCCGTCTCCTTCTACCTGGTGGGCATGACCTTCATCATCTTCGACGTCGAGGTGGTCTTCCTCTACCCCTGGGCCACGGCCTTCGGCCGCCTGGGGTTCTTCGGGTTGGGGGCGGCCGTTCTGTTCATCGGCCTCATCACCGTGCCCTACATCCTCGAGTGGCGTCGCGGCGGACTGGACTGGGACTGAGCCGGCTCTGACCGGCGAGGACCCAGCCCGACGATCTCAAGGAGTACACAGCAGTGAAGAGCATGAAAAAGCACAACGCCTACATGGCGTCCATCCCCTCCAAGCGCAATGACCCTTACGCCGCCGCTGCCGCCGAGGTGGACAGCCCGGGCTTCCTGCTGACCACCGTCGAGAAGCTCGCGGGCCTGGCCCAGGCCCGCTCCATGTGGCCCGTCACCATGGGCCTGGCCTGCTGCGCCATCGAGATGATGGCCGCCGGCACCCCCCGCTTCGACATGGCCCGCTTCGGCTGGGAGGTCTTCCGCGCCTCCCCGCGCCACGCCGACGTCATGATCGTCTCGGGCCGCGTCTCCCACAAGATGGCCCCGATCGTGCGCAATGTCTACGACTCCATGCCCGAGCCCAAGTGGGTCATCTCCATGGGGGCCTGCGCCTCATCGGGAGGCATCTTCAACAACTACGCCGTCGTCCAGGGCTGCGACCACATCGTCCCGGTGGACATCTACCTGCCCGGCTGCCCGCCGCGCCCCGAGATGCTCCTCAACGCCATGCTCGAGCTCACCCGCCAGATCGAGAAGAAGCCGCTGTTCAAGCACCGCGAGGAGATCGCCCGCGCCGTCGAGGCCGCCGCCCTGTCGGCCACCCCCACCCATGAGATGAAGGGCCTTCTGGCATGAGTGAGAAGAACGCTCCGGGACACGACTCGGGCTCCGACGCCGTGTCCGAGATCCCCGAGGTCTCGGCGGTCCCCGACGTCCCCGAGGTCGCCGGCACCCCCGTGCGCCCCGAGCTGCGCCTGGAGGTCATCGCCGCCCCCACCGGCCAGTTCGGCGCCTCCGACGCTGGCGACACCACCGGCTACGGCGAGCACCGCAGCGTCGTCACCCTCGCCCCCGCCGCCGTGCGCCCCTACGGCGGCTGGTTCGACGGCGTCGTCGACGCCCTGATCGAGGACCTTCAGGAGGCCGGCATCGACCCGGCCGCCGCCATCGAGAAGGTCGTCATCGAGCACGACGAGCTCACCCTGTTCATCGCCCGAGAGCACCTGCTCGACGTCGCCCGCCCCCTGCGCGACGACCAGGACCTGCGCTTCGAGCTGTGCCTGGGTGTCAGCGGCGTCCACTACCCCGAGCTGACCGGGCGCGAGCTGCACGCCTGCATCGAGTTCATGAGCCTGACCCACGGCGGGCGCCAGCTGCGCCTTCAGGTCACCTGCCCCGAGACCGACCCGCACGTTCCCTCCCTCGTCTCGCTCTACCCCGGGAACGACTGGCACGAGCGTGAGACCTGGGACCTCATGGGCATCGTCTTCGACGGCCACCCCCACCTGACCCGCACCGCCATGCCCGACGACTGGGTGGGCCACCCCCAGCGCAAGGACTACCCGCTGGGCGGCATCCCCGTCGAGTACAAGGGCGCCCAGACGCCGCCCGCCGACACCCGGAGGTCCTACCGCTGATGAGCACCACAAGCACCTTCCGCGCCTCCGGCCCCGCCACGGACGAGCTGTCCGCCGGCGCCGAGCAGTTCACCGTCAGCGGTGGGGACTGGGACGACGTCGTCGCCCAGATCGCCGAGCGTGACGAGGCCGACCGCCTGCGCAACGACCGGATCGTCCTCAACATGGGCCCGGTCCACCCCTCCACCCACGGCGTGCTGCGCCTGGTCCTGGAGGCCGACGGTGAGGTCGTCACTGAGGTCCGTGTCGGAACCGGCTACCTGCACACCGGTATCGAGAAGAACATGGAGTACCGCACCTGGGTGCAGGGCGAGACCTTCGTGACCCGCATGGACTACGTGGCCCCCTTCTTCCAGGAGGTCGGCTACGCGCTCGCCGTTGAGAAGCTCCTGGGCATCACCGACGACATCCCCGAGAAGGCCTCCGTCACCCGCGTGCTGCTCATGGAGCTCAACCGCATCGCCTCCCACGTCGTGGCCGTGGGCACCGGGGGCAACGAGATGGGCGGCACCACGCTCATGACCATCGCCTTCCGCTGCCGCGAGAACATCCTCAAGGCCTTCGAGATGGTCTCCGGGCTGCGCATGAACCACGCCTACATCCGCCCCGGGGGGCTGGCCCAGGACATCCCCGAGGGCTTCACCGAGTTCGTGCGCTCGGTCATGCCGGACATGAAGAAAGACATCCACGAGCTCGAGCTGCTGCTCCTGGAGAACCCGATCCTCAAGTCCCGCTTCATCGGCGTGGGGGAGATCAGCCTCGCCGGTGGGCTCGCCCTGGGCCTGACCGGGCCGTGCCTGCGCGCGGCCGGCTACCCGCTGGACCTGCGGCGCTCCAAGCCCTATTGCGGCTACGAGACCTACGACTTCCGGGTCCCCACCTACAGGGTCTCCGACTGCTACAACCGCCTGCGCATCCGCCTGGACGAGGCCTACGAGTCCCTCAAGATCGTCTCCCAGTGCCTGGACCGCCTCGACGAGATCTCCGCCCGCGGCGACGACCCGTCCAACACCACGATGGTGGCCGACCCGACCATCGCCTGGCCCGCCCGCATGTCCATCGCCACTGACGGCCAGGGTCAGTCCCTGGAGCACGTGCGCGAGATCATGGGCAGCTCCATGGAGTCCCTCATCCACCACTTCAAGCTGGTGACCCAGGGCTTCAGGGTCCCTGCCGGGCAGGTCTACCAGACCGTCGAGCACGCCAAGGGGATCCTGGGCGTCCACGCCGTCTCCGACGGCGGTACCCGCCCCTACCGGGTCCACTTCCGCGACCCCTCCTTCTCCAACCTGCAGTCGCTGGCCATGATGGGGGAGGGCGGCATGATCGCCGACCTCGTGCCCACCCTGGCCTCCATCGACCCCGTCCTGGGAGGCGTGGACCGCTGATGAGCACCACCGAGAACGCAGTCAACCCAGCCGTCGAGACCATCGCGACCGTCAGCGCGGTCGGCCCGGTGAGCACCGTCGCGGCCGCCGCCGTCGCCGCCGGCTACAGCGCCGAGGTCGCCCAGGGCCTCCAGGACGACATCGAGCGGATCATCGCCCGCTACCCGGAGGGCAAGGAGCGCAGCGCCCTCATCCCGATGCTCCACCTCATCCAGTCCGTGGACGGCTACGTCTCGCCGGCCGGCATCGCGCTGTGCGCCGCCCGGCTCGGCCTGGAGCGGGCCGAGGTCAGCGCCGTGGCCACCTTCTACAGCCAGTTCCGCCGCCACCCGGTCGGCACCTATCACGTGGGCGTGTGCACCAACGCCCTGTGCGCCGTCATGGGCGGGGACGAGATCTGGTCGGCGGTCACCGAGCACACCGGTCTGGGCGCCGAGGAGACCAGCGAGGACGGCACCATCAGCCTCGAGCGCGTCGAGTGCAACGCCGCCTGCGACTACGCCCCCGTCGTCATGGTCAACTGGGAGTTCTTCGACAACCAGACCCCCGACTCCGCCGTCGCCATGATCAAGGCCCTCGAGCGTGGCGAGGACATCGCTCCCACCCGCGGCCCCGAGACCGTCCCCACCTTCCGCGAGAACGAGCGCCTGCTGGCCGGCTTCGAGGACGGCCGCACCGACGAGGGGCGCGGCCCCGGTGAGCCGACCCTGCGCGGCCTGCGCATCGCCCGCGAGCAGGGCTGGACCGCGCCGAAGGAGGAGACCAAGTGAGCGACACCGCCACCTACACCGCGCCGGGAACCCTCACCCCGGTCCTGAGCGACCTGTGGGACCAGGAGCGCTCCTGGACCCTGCAGGCCTACCTCGACCACGGCGGCTATGAGGGCCTGAAGAGGGCCAAGACCCTCAGCAGCGAGGACCTCATCACCCTCATCAAGGACTCCGGCCTGCGCGGCCGCGGCGGCGCCGGCTTCCCCACCGGCCTGAAGTGGTCCTTCCTGCCCCCGGTCGACGGCGGCCCGCGATACCTCGTGGTCAACGCCGACGAGTCCGAGCCGGGCACCTGCAAGGACATCCCCACGATCATGTCCAACCCGCAGGCACTCATCGAGGGCATCGCCATCACCTCGCGCGCCATCGGCGGCGACCACGCCTTCGTCTACCTGCGCGGCGAGGTCCCCCACGTCTACCGCCGTCTGCTCAGCGCCGTGCGCGAGGCCACCGAGTCCGGCCTGCTGGACACCGGCTTCGGGCTCGACGGCCAGCAGCGGCTGCGCATCACCGCCCACGCCGGCGCCGGCGCCTACATCTGCGGTGAGGAGACCGCCCTGCTGGACTCCCTGGAGGGCCGCCGCGGCCACCCCCGCCTCAAGCCGCCCTTCCCCGCCGTCGCCGGCCTCTACGCCCGTCCCACAGTGGTCAACAATGTCGAGACCATCGCCTCGGTCCCGGCGATCCTGGCCCGTGGCGCCCAGTGGTACTCCACCATGGGCACTGAGAAGTCCAAGGGACACGGCATCTTCTCCGTCTCCGGCCACGTGGCCCACCCCGGCCAGTACGAGGCCCCCTTCGGCATCACCATGCGCGAGCTCATCGAGCTCTCCGGCGGCATCCGCCCCGGCCACGAGCTGAAGTTCTGGGTGCCGGGAGGCTCCTCGACTCCGATCTTCGGGCCCGACGAGCTCGACGTCCCCCTGGACTACGAGTCCGTGGCCGAGGCCGGCTCCATGCTGGGGACCCGCGCCCTGCAGGTCTTCGACGAGACCGTCTCCGTGGTGCGCGTGGTCACCCGGTGGACCGAGTTCTACCAGCACGAGTCCTGCGGCAAGTGCACCCCCTGCCGCGAGGGCACCTACTGGATGCGCCAGATCATGCTGCGGCTGGAGGCCGGGCGCGGGCTGCCCGGCGACGTCGAGAAGCTCGAGTCCATCGCCTCCAACATCGCCGGACGCTCCTTCTGCGCCCTGGGCGACGCCTCCGCCACCCCGGTCCTGACCGGCATCAAGCGGTTCCGCGAGGAGTTCGAGGCCGGCTACACCGCCGCCGCCGGTGAGCTCTTCCCCTACGCCGCCTCCTCCGTCTTCGAAAGCGCACGGTGAGCCATGACTGCTGAGACGACCACCAAGAGCTCCGCACCCGCGGCGCCGCCGGCCCCCGAGATGGTCCACATGACCATCGACGGCCTCCCCGTCGAGGTCGAGAAGGGGACCCTCCTCATCCGTGCCGCCGAGCAGGTCGGCGTGCGCATCCCGCGCTTCTGCGACCACCCGCTGCTCGCGCCGTCGGCCAACTGCCGCCAGTGCCTGGTGGAGGTGGCCATGCCGGGGCGCGACGGCGTCGTGCGGCCCATGCCCAAGCCTCAGCCCTCCTGCGCCATGACCGCCATGGAGGGCATGGAGATCTCCACCCAGGCCACCAGCGAGGTCGCCGCCAAGGCCCAGGCCGGCACCATGGAGTTCCTCCTCATCAACCACCCGCTGGACTGCCCGGTGTGCGACAAGGGCGGTGAGTGCCCCCTGCAGAACCAGGCCCTGGAGCTCATGGCCTCCGGCGCCCAGTCCGCCACCCGCTTCACCGACGTCAAGCGCACCTTCCCCAAGCCGCTGCGCCTGACCAGCAACATCCTGCTGGACCGTGACCGCTGCATCCTGTGCCAGCGCTGCGTGCGCTTCGCCGACCAGATCCCCGGTGACCCCTTCATCGCCCTCCAGGGCCGCGGCGGCGGGCACCCCTCCTTCGACATGGACGGCGACCCCGAGCACGCCGGGGGCCTGTACTCCGAGCAGATCGGGCGCTTCGACGCCCGCGTCCTGGACTTCCACACCGAGCCGACCCAGCAGCCGCTCGACGCCGACCTCCAGACGATCCGCGGCGTGCCCTCCCTGACCGCCCTGGGCGACCTGACCGGTCCCGGCGGTGAGCCCGGCGCCTCCGACGGCACCGACTACGGCCCCGACCTGGCCACCGGCCGCGAGGACCTGGACGCCTCCGGGCGCCCCTTCGCCTCCTACTTCTCGGGCAACATCATCCAGATCTGCCCCGTGGGCGCCCTGACCTCCGCGAAGTACCGCTTCCGGGCCCGCCCCATGGACCTGGTCTCCACCGACTCCGTCACCGAGCACGACGCCTCCGGCTCCGCCATCCGCGTCGACATGCGCCGCGGCGTCGTCCTGCGCCACCTCGCCGGCAACGACCCCGAGGTCAACGAGGAGTGGATCACCGACAAGGACCGCTTCGCCTTCACCTGGTCCTCCCAGCCCGACCGCCTCACCGTGCCACTCGTGCGCGACGAGGAGACCGGCGAGCTCGTCACCACCTCCTGGTCCGACGCCCTGGACGTGGCCGCCCAGGGACTGGCCCGCGCCGCCTCCGACGGGGGAGTGGGGCTCCTGCCCGGCGGCCGCCTCACCCTGGAGGACGCCTGGGCCTGGTCCCGCTTCGCCCGCACCGTCCTGGGCACCAACGACATCGATCAGCGCGTGCGCGCCCACAGCCAGGAGGAGGACACCTTCCTAGCCGCCCGGGTGGCCGGCACCGGACTGGGCGCCGTCACCTACCGCCACCTGGAGAAGGCCGGACAGGTCCTGCTCCTGGGCCTGGAGCCCGAGGACGAGTGCGGCTCCCTGTTCCTGCGCCTGCGCAAGGGGGTGCGCGCCGGAGGCGTCAAGGTGGCCACCGTGACCACCTGCCTGAGCGCCGGCAGCCGCAAGCTCTCCGCCCAGGCCATCCTCACCCCGCCCGGTGAGGAGGCCCGCGTCGTCGCCCACCTCAGCCAGACCCACCCCGACCTCGTCGAGGCCCTGCGGGCCGACGGCGCCACCATCCTCATCGGTGAGCGCGCCGCCCGCGTTCCCGGCCTGCTGAGCGTCGCCGACGCCCTGGCCACCGCCACCGGCGCCCACCTGGCCTGGGTCCCGCGCCGCAGCGGCGAGCGCGGTGGCATCGAGGCGGGCCTGCTGCCCGGCCTCCTGCCCGGCGGTCGCCCCGTGGCCGACTCCGAGGCCCGTGCCCAGGTCGAGCGGGCCTGGAACCTGGGTCCCGAGCACCCTCTGCCCGCCTCACCGGGCCGCGATGCCACCGGCATCCTCTCGGCCCTCCTGGAGGGGAGCCTCGGCGGCACCGTCGTCGGCGGTGTCGATCTGCGCGACTTCCCCGACCCGGGCCTGGCCCGCGCGGCCCTCGCCGCCAGTGGCTTCACCGTCCAGCTCGAGGTGCGCCGCAGCGAGGTCAGCGAGCACGCCGACGTCGTCCTGCCCGTCGCCCCGGCCGTGGAGAAGAACGGCACCTTCGTCAACTGGGAGGGGCGTGTGCGCCCCTTCGGTCAGGCCCATGTCTCACGCGCCCGCACCGACCGCCAGGTCCTGGGCATGCTCGCCGACGAGATGGGAGTCGACCTCCAGGTCGACGACCTGGTCGTCCTGCACGAGCAGCTCGCCGACCTGGGCCTGTGGCGCGGGAAGCGCACGCCGGTCGCCTTCGGGCCCGCCCCAGTGGTCTGCGCCGGTGCCCCCGTCCCCGCCGACGGCGTGGAGGCGCGCCTGACCACTCACAAGCCCATGCTCGACGCCGGACGCCTCCAGGACGGCGAGCCCTTCCTGGCGGCCACCGCCCTGCGCCCCATCGCCCGGGTGGGCGCCGACCTCGCCCAGCGCCTGTCGCTGGCAGCCGGCCAGGAGGTGACCGTGGCGACCGCCACCGGATCGATCACCCTGCCGGCCGTCGTCGGCGGAGTCAGCGACGGCACCGTGTGGCTGCCCGAGTGCTCGGCCGGATCCACCGTCCACCAGACCCTGGGTGCCGGGCACGGCTCCCAGGTCACCCTGACCCACGCAGCGGAGGTACTGAGGTGAACCCGATCCACGCGGCTCAGGCCGCCGCCGACGACGCCATCTCCAACGGAGGCGTGACCGCCGACTTCTCCGCCGAGACCTGGTGGCTGACCCTCATCAAGGCCGGCTTCATCGTCGCCTTCCTCATCGTCAGCGTCATGATGGCGCTGTGGGTGGAGCGACGCGGCCTGGCCCGTATGCAGACCCGTCTGGGCCCCAACGTCAACGGCCCCCTGGGCCTGCTCCAGGCGGTCGCCGACGCCGGCAAGCTCATCATGAAGGAGGACTTCTGGCTCAAGGGGGCCGAGAAGGTCATCTACCTCCTGGCGCCGCTCATCGCCGCCTTCAGCGCCTTCATGGTCTACGCGGTCATCCCCTTCGGGCCGCAGGTGAGCATCTTCGGCCACTCCACGCCCCTGCAGCTGACCGACTTCCCGGTGGCGGTCCTCTACATCCTGGCCATCACCGCCTTCGGCGTCTACGGGATCATCCTGGGCGGCTGGTCCACGCACTCCACCTACCCGCTCTTCGGCGCCGTGCGCAGCGCCGCTCAGGTCATCTCCTACGAGCTGAGCATGAGCCTGTCCATCCTCACGGTCTTCCTGGCCTCGGGGACCATGTCCACCTCCGGGATCGTCAGCGCCCAGCAGCGCATCTGGTGGGCCGTGGCGATGGTGCCCAGCTTCATCATCTACGTCATCTCCATGGTCGGTGAGGTCAACCGCCTCCCCTTCGACCTTCCCGAGGCCGAGGGCGAGCTCGTCGCCGGCCACATGGTCGAGTACTCCTCGATGAAGTTCGCCTGGTACTTCCTGGCCGAGTACATCAACATGTTCAACGTCTCGGCCGTGTGCGTTACCCTGTTCCTGGGCGGCTGGCGCTCGGCGATCCTCGGCCTGTTCTGGGAGGGCGCCAACTCCGGTTGGTGGCCGATGCTGTGGTTCGTCGCCAAGGTCTGGGCCGTCATGTTCTTCATGATCTGGACCCGTGGAACCCTGGTGCGCATCCGCTACGACCACTTCATGAAGCTGGGCTGGAAGGTTCTCATCCCGATCTCCCTGGTCTGGTTCGTGCTGGTGGCAGTGGTGCGCGCCTTCCGCACCTTCTCGGGCGCCTCCGTGCAGGCACTGCTGCTGCCGATGGCCGGTGTCTTCTGCGTCATCATGTTCATCCTCTTCCTCATGCCCGACAAGGAGGAAGAGGAGGAGCTCTACGACGAGTACGACGACGAGGACGCCGACGACGACGTCGAGATCCTGAGCGCCGACGACGATCACGTCGCCTTCCTCGAGGGCTTCCCCGTCCCGCCGCCTCCGGGCAAGTCCCTGCCCCCCTCACCGCGTGCCCGTCGCGCCGCCCTGGCGGCGGAGGCGGCCACCGCGGCCGATGACTCCGAGACCGGGGCGGTCACCGCCGTCGGTCTGCTGGAGGACGTCGACCTCGAGGACGACGACGCGGCCGGCTCCGCGGACTCCGCCGCATCCGCCGAGTCCCCCGACTCGGTCGGCACGGACGCGGCCACCGCCCTGCCCACCTTCACCCTTGACCTCAAGGCCGACTCGGCCGGTGGCAAGGACACAGACACGGCCGCTGAGGCACCCCAGGAGGGAAAAGATGACTGATCGCCCCCACCGTTCCCGGGGCTCGCAGCACGACAAGTGGCTGCGCGACGCTCCCTCCGCCCTGGCCCGGGCCTTCGCGCCCGTGGCCGGCTACGGGGTCACCATCTCCTCGATGTTCCGTCCCGTGGTCACCGAGCAGTACCCCTTCGAGCCGCCCCAGGTGATGCCCCGCTACCACGGGCGCCATCAGCTCAACCGCTACGACGACGGCCTGGAGAAGTGCATCGGCTGCGAGCTGTGCGCCTGGGCCTGCCCCGCCGACGCGATCTACGTCGAGGCCGCCTCCAACGAACCCGGCGCCCAGTACTCGCCCGGCGAGCGCTATGGGCGCGTCTACCAGATCAACTACCTGCGCTGCATCTTCTGCGGCATGTGCATCGAGGCCTGCCCCACCCGGGCCCTGACCATGTCCACCGACTTCGATGAGCTCGTCGGCCCCGGCCGCGAGGGTCTCATCTACGAGAAGGAGGACCTGCTGGCCCCCGTGCCCGAGGGCGCCGTGGCCGCGCCCCACCCCATGGTCGAGGGCACCGAGGACGGCGACTACTACCGCGGGCGGGTCGTCGGCTCCACCCAGGCCCAGATCGACTGGGTGCGGGCCCACCGGCCCGACGACCCCAGTCTGGACGATGCCCGCGCCAAGGCCGTCCCCACCGCCTCCGGTCGGGGTAGCCGTCAGACTGCGAAGGGAGCCCTGCGATGAGCGCCCTCCTGATGACCGGAGCCTCCGCCGCCGTCCCCACCGCCCTGACTCAGGACGGTCACCTGGGGCTGGGCGAGGCCATCGTGTTCGGCGTCGTCGCCCTGGTCACCGTGGCCTGCGGCATCGGCGTCCTGACCGCCAAGCGCGCCGTGAACGCCGCCATCAACATGATCGGCATCATGGTCTCGCTGGCCGTCCTCTACATCGTCAACGAGTCGCCCTTCATGGGCATCACCCAGGTCGTGGTCTACACCGGCGCCGTCATGACCCTCGTCCTGTTCGTCATCATGCTCGTGGGCGTCGGCGGCGACGAGCCGGTGGGAGCCGCCGGTACCGTCATGAGGCGCCCGGTCCTCATCCTGCTGGGACTGGGGCTGGCCGGCGCCCTGACCGCCGTCGTGTGGCGCTCCACCCTGCCGACGCCGGTCGGCCTCAAGGACGGCGCCAAGGCCGCGCCCGACCTGCTGGCCGTCACGCTCTACCACGACCACGTCGTCACCATGGAGCTGACCGCCATCCTGCTCATCGTCGCCGCCGTCGGCGCCCTGACCCTCACCCACCGTCAGCGCATCCGGGCTCGGCTCAGCCAGCGCGGGGTGGCCGCCGGCAAGATGCAGGACTACGCCACCAAGAGCGCCCACCCGGGCCAGAAGCCGATGCCCGGCGTCTACGCCTCCACCAACTCCGCCGCCGCCCCGGCCCTGGACGCGCAGGGCGAGGCCGTGGAGGAGTCCGTGCCCAGGGTCCTGCGGGCCCGCGGACAGGGCCTGGAGCTGTCCGACGTCTCCCCGGAGATGGGTCTGGCCCAGCGCTCGGGGACGATCGTCTCCCGCCTGGACGGCGCCCCGGAGGCCGGTGCAACCGGCGGCTCCCGGGCCGCCCGCCGCTCCGGGATGCCCGCCATGCCCGGCGCCGCCGCCCCCGCCGTCAAGCAGCCCGTCCTCAGCGATGACGGGGCAGCCGACTCGGCCGCCCCGGAGCAGAAGGAGGAGAAGTGAGTCTCCCCATCACCGTCTACCTCGTCCTGGCCGGGGTGCTGTTCACCCTGGGGGCGCTCACGGTGCTGCTGCGCCGCAACGCCATCATCGAGCTCATGGGAGTTGAGCTCATGCTCAACTCCGTCAACCTCGTCCTGGTGACCTTCTCCCGGATCCACGGCAACCTCACCGGTCAGGTCTTCGCCTTCTTCGTCATGGTGGTGGCCGCCGCCGAGGTCGTGGTGGGTCTGAGCATCGTCGTTTCCATCTTCCGCACCCGCAGGTCCACGTCGGTCGACGACGAGAACCTGCTCAAGAACTGAGGGGAGAGACCACCGACATGCTTCCCGCTCCTGTCACCGCCGTTGTGACGCCCCTGACCGAGGCCACCGGCCCGGCCTCCTGGGCCTGGCTGCTCATCGCCGTCCCCGCGGCCTCCGCCGCCTTCCTGCTGCTGGCCGGCCGCCGCTCCAACGCCTGGGGCCACTGGCTGGGTCTGGCCGCCTCCTTCGCCGCCGCCTGCCTCGGTGTGGGCATCCTCGTGCAGGTCCTGGGCCTGCCCGCCGAGGAACGCGTCATCGGCCTGCCCCTCTACCACTGGTTCTCCGCCGGGAACCTGAACATCGACGTCGGCCTGCGCCTGGACCCGCTGTCGCTGACCTTCGTCACCCTGGTCACCTGCGTCGGCTTCCTCATCCACCTGTACTCGGTGGCCTACATGGCCCACGACCGCGACCGGCGCCGTTTCTTCGCCTATCTCAACCTCTTCATCGCCGCGATGCTCACCCTGGTCCTGGGCGACTCCTACATCGTGCTCTTCGTCGGCTGGGAGGGCGTGGGCCTGGCCTCCTACCTGCTCATCGGCTTCTGGAACACCGCCGACGCCGATGCGCCCCAGGGCGAGCAGGCCACCAGTCGCGAGAACGCCGCCGCCGCCAAGAAGGCCTTCGTCATGAACCGTGTGGGCGACGTCGGTCTCCTGCTGGCCATGATGACGATCGTCGGCCAGATCGGCTCGGTCTCCTTCGACGACGTCTCCGCCGCCGCCCTCGACGGCTCGGTGACCACGGGCTGGCTCACCGCCATCGGCTTCTTCCTGCTCCTGGCGGCCTGCGGCAAGTCCGCCCAGTTCCCCCTCCAGGCCTGGCTGGGTGACGCCATGGCCGGCCCCACACCGGTCTCCGCCCTCATCCACGCAGCCACCATGGTCACCGCCGGCGTCTACCTCATGGTCCGCTCCGCCGCCGTCTTCGAGGGAGCCCCGAGCGCCCAGACGGCCGTGGCCGTCGTCGGCGCCATCACCCTGCTGCTGGGGGCCGTCATCGGAAGCGCCAAGGACGACATGAAGAAGGTCCTGGCCGCCTCCACCATGAGCCAGATCGGCTACATGATGCTGGGGGCCGGTCTCGGCCCGATCGGCTACGCCTTCGCCATCTTCCACCTGCTCACCCACGGCTTCTTCAAGGCCCAGCTCTTCCTGGGGGCCGGCTCGGTCATGCACGCCATGGGCGACCAGGTCAACATGCGCCGCTTCGGCGGCCTGCGCGGCGCCATGGCGATCACCTGGGTCACCATGGGCATCGGTTGGCTCGCCATCCTGGGGGTGCCGCCCTTCTCCGGCTTCTGGTCCAAGGACCGCCTCATCGAGGCCGCCTTCATCGGCGAGGGCGCCAAGCCCTGGATCCTGGGAACCATCGCCCTGTTGGGCGCGGGCCTGACCGCCTTCTACATGTCCCGCCTGTTCTTCATGATCTTCCACGGCAAGCAGCGCTGGACCACCAAAGACGACCTGGAGGGCGAGGTCCATCCCCACGAGTCCGGCTGGCTCATGACGCTGCCCCTGATCGTCCTGTCCGTGTTCTCCGCGGGCCTGGGCGGGCTGCTGACCTACAACAACATGTTCGTCACCTGGCTGGAGCCGGTCACCGGTCACGCCGAGCACGGTGAGCCGGTCCTGCCGGCCACCGTCATCATGGGCGCCACCCTCGCCCTGGTTGTGGTCGGGGTTGTCGTGGCCTGGTGGATGTACGTGCGCCGCACGGTGCCCGTCGTCCTGCAGCCCACCAACCCCCTGGTGGAGGCCGCCCGCAAGGACATGTACCAGGACGCCGTCAACGAGGCCCTGGCCATGCGCACCGGTCAGGGGCTGGTCCTGGCCACCGACGCCGTCGAGCGCTACGTCGTCGACGGCGCCATCGAGGGTGCCGCCGCGGGCACCGGCGCCCTGGGGCGCCTGACCCGCCGCACCGAGTCCGGGTACGTGCGCTCCTACGCCGGCTACATGCTGGCCGGAACGGTCCTCGTACTCATCGCCGTCCTGGCCGCCAGGTTCTGAGAGGACACGTCACATGCCGACTCTTCCCGCATCGCTGCCCGTCCTGACCGTCATGGCGATCACGCCGTTGGCCGGGGCGCTCCTGCTGTGGCTGGTTCCGCCGCTGCGCCGGCTCCACGCCCGCGCCGTGGGTCTCGTGTTCTCCCTGGCGGTCCTCGCCCTGGGCCTGTGGGCGCTGAGCGCCTTCGAGCTGGGCCACGCCGGCACTGTCCAGTTGACCGACACCCACTCCTGGATCCCCGCCATCGGCGCCTCCTGGGCCCTGGGCGTCAACGGCCTGGGCCTGTCCATGGTGCTTCTGGCCGCCTTCGTCACGCCCCTGGTGCTGCTCGCCTCCTGGGGCGAGGTCCCCGCCGACCGGCAGGGGCTGTTCACCGGGCTCGTCCTGGCGCTGGAGTTCTTCGTCGTCGTCATCTTCTCGGCCCGGGACCTGCTCCTGTTCTACCTGTGCTTCGAGGCGATGCTCATCCCGGTGTACTTCCTCATCGGCTGCTTCGGCGGACAGAAGCGTCAGCGCGCCGCCCTGAAGTTCCTCCTGTACTCCCTGGCCGGCGGGCTCGTCATGCTCATCGGCGTCATCGCCGTCTACCTGCACTCCGCCCAGAACGGCACCCCCAGCTTCCTCATCGACTCGGTGGCGGCCAACCTGCACGTGTCGGCCTCCGCGGGGCACTGGATCTTCCTGACCTTCTTCATCGCCTTCGCCATCAAGGCGCCGCTGGTCCCGGTCCACACCTGGCTGCCCGACACCGCCGAGCAGGCCACTCCGGGCACCTCGGTGCTGCTCATCGGCATCCTGGACAAGATCGGCACCTTCGGCATGATCACCCTGGTCCTGCCGATCTTCCCGGAGGCCTCCCGCTGGGCCGCCCCGGTGATCCTGGTCCTGGCGGTCGTCTCCATCATCTACGGGGGCCTGGCCGCCATCGCCCAGGACAACCTCTACCGCCTCATCTCCTACACCTCCGTGAGCCACTTCGGCTTCATGGTCCTGGGGATCTTCATCGGCAACCAGGTGGCCGCCAACGGCGCCATGGTCTACATGGTGGCCCACGGGCTGTCCATCGCCGGCCTCTACCTGGTCACCGGCTTCATGGCGCGGCGCACTGGGACCGTCGCCATCAGCGAGCTCGGCGGCATCGCCCGGGTCATGCCGCTGGTGGCCGGGACCTTCCTGGTCTGCGGGCTGGCCTCCATCGCCCTGCCGGGCCTGAGCGGATTCGTGCCCGAGTGGATGGTGCTCACCGGCACCTTCTCGGTCTCGCTGGCCCTGGGCGGTGCAGCCGTCGTCGGTGTCGTCATCGCCGCCGTCTACATGCTGCTGCCCTACCAGCGGGTCTTCACCGGAGCGCCTGCGCCCGAGCGCGTCGGCAGCCCCGACCTCGACGGGCGTGAGCGCCTCGTCGTCGTCCCCATCATCGCCGCGATGCTCGCGCTCGGGCTGGCCCCGGCCACCCTCACGCACGCGCTCGACGACGTCGCCCGGCAGGTCGCGCTCACGGTGACCCGTTCCCCGCAGGACGCCGCCTCCGCCGTCGTCGCCGGTGACAGCCACGATGCCGGCGGTGCATCCGAAGCGCCCGCCGCCTCCACTGCTACGGAAGGGAACACCAAGTGAGCCCCTCAGCCACTGCCCCGATCGTCAACTGGGACGCCCTGACGCCGGTACTCATCATCCTGGGCGCCGGTGTCCTGGGCGTCCTCGTGGAGGCATTCATCACCCGACCCGCCCGCCTGGCCATCCAGTCCACGCTGAGCCTTCTGGCCATCCTGGCCTCCGGGGTCTCCCTGTTCCTGCGCTGGGGTGAGGTCAAGGCCGCCGGGGCCGCCGCCGCGGCGACGCCCCAGTTCCAGCTCCCCAAGGGCTTCCTGCCGGGTGCCCGCATGTCCGCGGGCCTGACCGAGGATCCCTTCTCCATCGCCGCCCAGGGCATCCTCCTGGTCATCGGGCTGCTGGCCGTCATGGTCATGGCCGACCGGACCTCTGTCGGTGACGGGGCCTTCGCGGCCCAGGCCGCTGACCGGCCCGGCAGCGCGGAGGAGACCGAGTCCCTCCTGGCCGGGTGGACCACGACCGAGGTCTTCCCCCTGACCCTGTTCTCGCTGGGCGGCATGATGCTCTTCGGAGCCAGCAGCGACCTCATCACGCTGTTCGTCATCCTGGAGATGATCTCCCTGCCGCTGTACATCCTGGCGGCCACCGCCCGCCACCGCCGGCTGCTCAGCCAGGAGGCGGCGCTGAAGTACTTCGTGCTGGGTGCCTTCGCCTCGGCCTTCCTCCTCATGGGAGCGGCCCTGCTCTACGGGGTGGCCGGTGCCGTCGACTACGAGACCCTGGGCGAGGCCGTGCGCACCGTGCCGGGGCAGGAGTGGCTCGTCCTGGCCGGCCTCATGCTGGTGATCATCGGCCTGCTGTTCAAGGTGGCGGCCGTGCCCTTCCACGCCTGGAGCCCGGACGTCTACCAGGGCGCCCCCACCCCGGTCACCGGGTTCATGGCCGCCGGGGTCAAGGCCGCCGCCTTCCTGGCACTCGTGCGCTTCTACTACATGATCGCCGGTGCCATGGGCTGGGACCTGGCCCCCGCCCTGTGGGCCGTGGCGGCGCTGACCATGCTCGTGGGCACCGTCGTCGGGGTGGTTCAGCACGACGTCAAGCGCATGCTCGCCTACTCGGCCATCGCCCACGCCGGCTTCATGCTCATCGGGATCCTGGCCTACTCCCAGGCGGCGATCTCCGCGCTCAGCTTCTACGCCCTGACCTACGGGATCGCCACCGTGGGAGCCTTCGGCATCATCACCCTGGTGCGCTCCAACCGTGACGGCTCCGTAGGCGGTGAGGACGGCGACCTGGATGCCTTCAAGGGGCTGGGACGCCGCAGCCCCTGGGCGGCCGGAGCCATGACCGTCTTCCTGCTGTCCTTCGCCGGAGTGCCCCTGACGGCCGGCTTCATGGCCAAGTTCCGGCTCTTCGCCACCGGCCTGAGCGGTAACGGGGTGCCCTTCGTCATCCTCGCCGTCGTCTGCTCGGCCGTGACCGCCTTCTTCTACATGAGGCTCATCGTGCTCATGTTCTTCCATGAGCCCGACGGCGAGCGCTCTGCGGTCGTGGGCAGCCAGGGCCCGATCCTCCTGGCGGTCGGCGTTGCGGTGATAGCCACAATCGGGTTGGGCGTTTTGCCGCAGACCGCCTTCGACCTGTTCGACCAGACGGCTATGCTCCTTCCGTGATCGGATCACTGCCGCTGAGCGCCCCTGAGCTGGAGTCGCGCATCGTCCCCGCCCTCCAGACCATCGAGGACCGCCTCATGGAGGTGGTCACCAGCGCCGACGAGACCATCAACCCACCGACCTCGCACCTGGCCGAGGCCGGCGGCAAGCGCCTGCGCCCGGTCCTGGCCCTGCTGACCGCCCAGCTCGGAGACCCGGCCCTGGCCACCGGTGAGCAGATCCGCGACGCCGGCGTGGCCGTGGAGCTGACCCACATCGCCACCCTCTACCACGACGACGTCATGGACGAGGCCCCGCTGCGCCGCGGCGCCCCGAGCGCCCAGACCGTGTGGGGCAACTCCGCCGCCATCCTCACCGGCGACGTCCTCGTCGCCCGCGCCTCCCAGCTGGTGGCGGCCCTCAGCCCGGAGGCCGTCATGGCTCACGCCAAGACCTTCGAGCGCCTGTGCATGGGCCAGCTCCATGAGACCCTGCCTCGCCCTGCGGGCACCGACCCGGTGGACCACTACATCCAGGTCCTGGCGGACAAGACCGGCTCCCTCATCGCGGTGTCCGCCCGCTTCGGGGCGATGCTCACCGATGCCGGGGCGCGAACAGAGCGGATCGTGGAGGAGTTCGGAGACAAGATCGGCGTGGCCTTCCAGCTGGCCGACGACGTCATCGACCTCATGAGCGACTCGGCCACCACCGGCAAGACCCCCGGCACCGACCTGCGCGAAGGCGTGGACACCATGCCGGTCCTCCTTCTGCGCAAGGCCCTGGCGGCCGGTGAGCTCGATGCCGCCGGCCAGGCCATCCTCTCTCGCCTGTCCACCGGTGACCTGTCCGACGACGCCTTCCTGGCCGACGTCGTCGCTCGCCTGCGCGAGCACCCGGTCCTGGCCCGTACCCGCGAGATGGCCATGGCCTGGGCCACCGAGGCGGTCGAGGGCCTGGAGGGCCTGGAGGAGGCCGTTCTTGACGGCACCCGGCAGCGCCTGACCCGGGCCGGCATCGAGGGTGAGGCCGCCGCGGAGGCTATGGCCGACGCCGGTGAACGGGTGGTGCAGGTGCGTGCGGCTATGGAGGACTTCGCCCGCATCCTCGTGGACCGGGCCGCCTGACAGACCGGTCCGAGGGCTGAGGAGGCCTCGCAACTACCCATTGACTCCCCATGGGGAGATGGGGAGCTGATGGGGAGAGACGGGTACCTCCCCATCGTGGGCCGTGGACAGCGGCGAATAGGGTTCCAGGCACGTGTTCCCGATGCGCCGAAAGGTTCCCGACATGCCGTCCTCCACGCCGCTGTCTCCTGATTCCTGTGCCCGACTGACCCGACGTGGCGTCCTGGCCCTGCCCGCCCTGGCCGGTGCCGGGGCTGTTCTGACGGGCTGCGGAGTGCTCACGAAGGGCGGCTCCTCCTCGGGGAAGAGCTCGGGTGCTGCGTCCCCGCGTGCTGCTGCCACCGCGACTGGCCCCCATGGTGGGGTGATGCTGGAGGCGGAGTGGAAAGGAGCTCCGCTCTCGGTTGAGGTGGGTCCCGCCGCAGTCAACGGCAAGTACGCTGTCGTGCGCTTGGTGTTCACAACGACCTCGGATGAGAATGTGAGCCTGTTTCAGCCATTCGGTTACGCATATCGTCCGGGGACGATGGTTGCTATCAGAATGCTCTCTTTGGATAAGGGCTTGGTGTATCGTGAACTGGACGAAGAAGTACGTCATCTATATGATGGTGTTGAAAAAGATAAGCCTTTGGAAGTATTCCCAGTGTTTCATGCGCCGCCCGAGGATGTCGGCGTCGTGGATCTGTTCCTGCCTTATGTGGGGATTGCTACAGGCGTTCCGGTGCTGAAGGATACTGAGACTGATTTCTCAGTGAATGATGTGGTGTCCAAGGCGAAGCTCGACGAGTCGGAGGCGGGGCCGTTCAAGATCGAGACCATGTCGCTGGCTGCTGATGATTCGTCGGATACGAAGCAGGATGAGAAGTCGACGACGGTGACGGTGGCCGGGGACGTCACGTTCGCGACAGACTCCGATCAGCTCTCGGCTCAGGCTGACAGCGTGCTGGCGAGTGTGGTGGAGCAGGTCAAGAAGTATCCCTCTGGTGGGGATCTGACGATCACGGGGCACACCGATGATGTGGCCGATGATGCGCATAACCAGGATCTGTCGGAGCGGCGGGCCAAGGCGGTGTCGGATCGGCTCAAGAGGCTGACGGACCTGTCCAAGTGGAAGGAGTCGGTCTCGGGCAAGGGGGAGTCGTCTCCTCGGGTGTCGAATGACACCGATGAGCACCGGCAGGTCAACCGTCGTGTGGAGATCACTCTGACACCCTCGAAGCCCGCCGAGTCCAGTGCGCCGCCGAGCACGGGCGCGGCACCGTCGTCGACCGCGATGCCAAAGGCTGCCGGCCCCGTGGGTAAAGGGCCTGAGGGAGTTGACGTGACGATTCGTGACAAGGTGGCGCACATGTCGATCGATAGTGTCACTCGGGTGGGTAAGTTCTTGATCGGCACCGTCAGGATTGAAGCGGAACAGGATGTCATGATGCCCGCGGCATGCCTTGTTTTGCCTGAAAGTATTGAGGGGCTGGGGTGGGTGGCTCTGAAGCACGATATACTCAGCCTCGGAGTTTTCAGTCTGACGGTTCTCGGTGGCGGAAAGCGTTACCTGGAGGCCGGGTTCAACTTCTCGGATGGTAGTGGCAGCTTGTTGGCCAACCCGTTCGTTTATGATCTTGTTGCGGGTGGCGTGATGAGTATGCCTACTGTATGGCCCGACCCCGGCGGGGACAGAGTCGTTGTTGACTTGCCCGATGGAAACAATCCGACTGCGCCGCACAGGATTGTCGCCCGTCTTACCGACATCCCGGTCGTCAACGCGTAGCGCCTCTGTCGCTCAGAAAGGGGGAGGTCGACAAGGGGGTGCCGCGCCGTCCTGATCGGCTCCCCGGTGGAGGACTCACCGCCCGATCCCGCCGGTGCCTCTCCGACGTGACGCGGCTCAAAGCGGCGATGTTGCCCGCGCCCTGGGGGAGGGCCGCCCTTCCTCCATAGACTGTGGCGCGGTGCCCCGCCGTCATCGCCGTCGCCCCGGACCGGATCAACCGGCCCTCCCGGCAGCGGGAGCGCGGGCGCCACGTCCACGTCCCCTGAATCAGGAACGAAGAACAGTGAACGCACGTCCTCTCAATGTCGCCGTCATCGGAGCAGGCCCCGCAGGCATCTACGCCTCGGACATCCTCTCGAAGTCGGGTCTGGACGTCTGTATCGACCTGTTCGAGCGGCTTCCTGCGCCCTACGGGCTGGTGCGCTACGGCGTCGCCCCCGACCACCCGCGCATCAAGCAGATCATCGTGGCCCTCTACAAGATCCTCCAGCGCGGGGACATCCGGCTCATCGGCAACGTCGAGGTCGGCCGCGACATCTCGGTGGCCGAGCTCCACGAGCATTACGACGCCATCGTCTTCTCCACCGGAGCCGACACCGACGCCCCCCTCGACATCCCCGGCGTCGACGCCCCCGAGTGCTACGGCGGCGCCGACTTCGTCTCCTGGTACGACGGGCACCCCGACCACCCGCGCACCTGGGACCTGAGCGCCAAGGAGGTCGCCGTCATCGGCGTCGGCAACGTCGCCCTGGACATCGCCCGCGTCCTGGCCAAGCACGCCGACGACCTCATGACCACTGAGATCCCCGCGAACGTGGCCGCCACCCTCCGGCAGTCCCCGGTCACCGACGTACACGTCTTCGGCCGCCGCGGCCCCGCCCAGGTGAAGTTCACCCCGCTGGAGCTGCGCGAGCTCGGCAAGCAGGCCGACGTCGACGTCATCGTCGACGAGGAGGACTTCGAGTACGACGAGGGCTCGCAGGCGGCCCTGGCCTCCTCCAACCAGCAGCGCCAGGTCGTCAAGGCCCTCGAGGGGTACGCGATGCAGGAGCCGGAGGACCTCACCGCCTCCCACCGCATCCACATCCACCTCTTCTCCGCACCCCACGAGGTCCTCACCGACGACGACGGCCACGTCGTCGGCCTGCGTACCGAGCGCACCCGCCTGACCGGAGACGGCAACGTCACCGGCACCGGCGAGTACCGCGACTGGCCCGTCCAGGCCGTCTACCGCGCCGTCGGATACGCCTCCAGCGCCATCGAGGGCCTCCCCTTCGACGCCGAGCGGCACGTCGTCCCCAACGAGGGCGGCCGCGTCCTCGGTGAGGACGGCAAGCCCCTGACCGGTCTGTACGCCACCGGCTGGATCCGCCGCGGCCCCGTGGGCCTCATCGGCTCCACCAAGTCCGACGCGCAGGAGACCATCACCAACCTCGTGGCCGACGCCAACGCCGGCCTGCTGCACGCCGAGACCAGTGACGAGGCCCAGGTCGGCCACGACGCCGTCATCGCCCTGCTGGAGTCCCGCGGCATCCCCTTCACCAACTGGGAGGGCTGGGAGCTGCTGGACGCCTACGAGCGCGAGCTCGGCGAGGGCTACGGCGAGGTCGTCGTCACCGGAGGGGAGTCCAAGCCGCGTGAGCGCGTCAAGGTCGTCTCCCGTGACGCCATGACCGCGATCTCCCGCTCCACCGAGGTCCCCGAGGACCTCATCGGCCAGCCCGAGGCGGGCCGCGTCCCCGAGCGCGTCGCCCACCGCCTGGCCGACTGAACCCGGGGGCCGGCGGCCCCGCCGCCGGCCCCCGGCCCACACGCGCCACACCACCCCTTCACAACCACCCCGAAGGCAGAACCATGCGAATCGGCGTTCCCACCGAGATCAAGGACAACGAGTTCCGCGTCGCCATCACGCCGGCCGGTGTTCACGCACTCATCCGGCGCGGGCACACCGTGACCATCCAGGCGGGCGCCGGCCAGGGGGCCTCCATCCCCGACGCGGAGTACACCGCCGCCGGCGCAGTCATGACCGACG